>CAVVCE010000061.1:0-15586 GCA_963746235.1 uncultured Alphaproteobacteria bacterium | reverse complement strand
ACTTCGGAAACGGTGTACCAAAAGGTATCCCGATAGAGATCGACGCGTCCCGGTTCCGGGTCGCTGGCCGAAGGTCACGGTGATCGCTCCCTACCTGTGGCTGATCGCGTTTTTCCTGGTCCCGTTCCTGATCGTTCTCAAGATCAGCCTGTCGCAGACGGCGATCGCGCAGCCGCCCTACATTGCCGGTGTTCGACATCCCGGCCGGCTGGCAGGGCTTCAAGGATTTCCTCGCCGGCCTGTCGCTTGCGAACTACGCGACGCTCGCCTCCGACGACCTCTACCTGTTCCCCTACCTGCGCAGCCTCACCGTGGCGGCCATCGCGACGGCGATCCTCGTGGTCGCCGGATTCCCGATCGCCTACGCCATGGCGCGCGCACCGCGCCGGCTGCGTCCGCTGCTGATCATGCTCATCGTCCTGCCGTTCTGGACGTCGTTCCTGATCCGGGTCTATGCGTGGATCAACATCCTCCAGCGTGACGGGCTGCTCAACCAGGCGCTTTCCGCGCTCGGTCTCATCGATCAGCCGGCGACCTGGCTCGCGACGGACACCGCGATCTATATCGGCCTCGTCTATTCCTACCTGCCGTTCATGGTCCTGCCGCTCTATGCGAGCCTGGAAAAGCTCGACACGACGCTGCTCGAGGCGGCCGCCGATCTCGGCTGTCCGCGCTGGAAAGCGTTCTGGGTGGTGACGGTGCCGCTGGCGCTGCCGGGCCTCGGGCCGGCGCGCTGCTGTGCTTCATCCCGATCGTCGGCGAGTTCGTCGTTCCCGATCTGCTAGGCGGCTCCGACACCCTCGATGATCGGACAGACCCTGTGGACCGAATTCTTCGCCAACCGCGACTGGCCGGTCGCCTCCGCCGTCGCCGTCGTGCTGGTGGTGCTGCTCGTCGCGCCGATCGCGATCTACCAGCACCTCCAGGCGCGCGGGGTCGAGGGCCGCTACCATGCGCCGCCTGTCGCGACCAACCTCACGGCGCTCGGCCTCGGCCTCGCGTTCCTCTACGCGCCGATCGTCATCCTCGTCATCTATTCCTTCAACGCCTCGCGGCTGGTGACGGTGTGGGGCGGATGGTCGACGAGCTGGTACGTGGCCCTGCTCGACGACCGCGAGATGATCGACGCCGCCTTCGCCTCGCTGGGCATCGCGCTCGCCTCGTCGGCGCTGGCGACCGTGCTCGGCACGATGGCGGCGCTTGCGCTCGCCCGGTCGAGCGGTTTCGCGGCCGCTTCGCGTTCTCCGCGATGATCTATGCGCCGCTGGTGATGCCGGAAGTGATCACCGGCCTGTCGCTGCTGCTGCTGTTCGTCGCCATCGGTCTCGACCGCGGTTTCATGACGGTCATCATCGCGCATACCACGCTGACCATGTGCTTCGTCACGGTGATCGTGCAGTCGCGGCTCGCCGGCTTCGACCGCAGCCTCGAGGAAGCGGCGATGGATCTCGGCTGCCCGCCCGGCCGCACCTTCCTCGCCATCACCCTGCCGCTGATCCTGCCGGCGGTGATCGCCGGATTCCTGCTGGCGTTCTCGCTCTCCCTCGACGATCTCGTGATCGCGAGCTTCACCACCGGCCCCGGCGCCACGACCCTGCCGATCCGCATCTATTCGGAGGTGCGGCTCGGCGTGAAGCCGGAGATCAATGCGATCTGCACCATCATGATCGCGGTGGTCGCGATCGCGGTGGTTGCGGCCTCCCTGATCGGCAAAAGCGCGGAGCGCGGCCGGGAGAGCGCCGCGCGTCGTACCGGGTCAGCGATCAGCGCGAACCGCGATCCAGCGCTGGCCCCGTCAACCGCTGGATCGCGGATTCGAGCCCGTTGCGGGTTTTGCGGTCACGCACCGCATCGAGCAACGGCGCCCCGGCGCCAGAGCGTTTGATCAGGGTCTGCGCGTCCGGCAGAACCACCGGATCGTCCCAGGGGCCTTGGACGACGAAAGGAAGCTCGAAGGCGACGCTGGCATCGGCGGCCGCATTGATCAGGCCGGCGGTGCCGGCGAGATCGAAATCGCGCGCCGGAATGGAGGTGGTGCCGGTCAGCCCGAGCTTGACGTTCGGGCCCTCGAGCCGAACGTCATCGATGGTCGCGGTTCCCTGCACGATCTGCAGCGCGATGTTGAGCTTGTCGAACGGTGTACGGCCGTTGCGGAAGTCGCCGCTGCCCGACAGCGGGCGCTGCGACAGCCGGCGCAGCAACTGCTCGACATTCATTCCGGTCAGCGCCCCGTCCTTGGCGAAAATCTGCGCGCTGCCGTTGAGGTTGCGCGCCAGTTCCTGGACGTTGGGGCCGGTGCTTTCCATCTCCAGGGAAATATTGCCGATGCCCTCCACGCGCCGAATCCTGAACAGCTCGGTCATCACCTTTTCGAGATCGATGTCGGCGAATTGCATTTGCGTCTTGAAATCGGCGCCGGTCTCGGTTTTGGCGAGCGCGATATTTCCGGTGATCAGGCCGTTGAAGGATTGGGATTCGCCGATCGTGACCACCAGCCGGCCCGCCCGCATGGTCGCTGCAACCGCGGTACGGCCGAGTTGGGCATTGGCGAAGCGCACGCTGGCTGCCGACAGGCGCAGATCCGCGTCCCATCCGTTGAACCAGTTGAGCGCGATCGGGTTCGGTCCCAGTCCCTGGTGTTTTCCGCGACCAGCCGGATCGTCGAAACATAGGGGGTGAGATCGAGCTTCTCGACCGCGAGCGTGCCCTGCAGCAGCCGGCGTCCGTTGGTCGTATAGGTGACCACGCCTTCGGCGACATTGCCGTCGAATTCGGCGTTGAGGTTCGACAGCGCGATCGTTCCGCCATTGACCGCGGCCGTGGCCTTGAGCGCGAAACGCCCCAGTCCTCCCTCCGGCAGGTTGGTGTCGCCGGTCCAGCGCAGCGCCGCGCGCAGCGACGCGGCGTCGGCGGCGAGCGTGCCGTCGACCTTGAGGCTCGGCTCGTAGCTCATGGCGCCGTCGAACGCGGCCTTGAGCGGGCCGGAATTGAAGCGAAACTTGAGACCCGACGTCCGGCCGGCGAGCGCCTTGGGAAAATCCGCCATGCCGAGGCTCGCTTCGACGGTTTCGCTGTGCCAGTCGAAATGGCCGGTGGCGGCGAAGCTCTTGGCGATCGAAGGCCAGGCGAGCGAAAGCTCGACGCCCTCCAGGGTTTCGGTCAGTTCGCGCGCGGGATCGCGGACCACGATGACGCCGTCATTGATGCGGATTTCCGAAAACGACAGCACCCGGTCGGTGTGGTCGGCATTCGGCTGCAGCGCGCGCGCCAGCGTATCGACCAGCGGCGACCAGTTGGTGTGGCCGTCGGCACCGATCTCGACCGCGATGCGCGGCTTCACCAGCGTGATGTCGGAGATCTCTATGCGGCCGGCCAGCAACGGCAGCAAACGCAGATTGGCGATCAATTCCTTGACGGCGACGGCAGGTTCGCCGGCGGCCTGGTCTCCGAGCACGACATCGGAAAAGGTCATCGTCCGCGCCGGGAATACCGACATCGAGACCGCGCCGCGCAGCACCGGATCGAGGCCGGTAACCGCCCCGATCTCGCTCTTGACCGCCTCGCTGACGGTATCGACGGGAATGACGTGCCTCGCCGCCGCAACCGCGGCGGCGCCGGCCACGACGGCGATCGCAATCAGGAGGACGAATCGCTTCAAGCCGATGGATCCGATCTTCGCCGCCAGAGCGCAGACTGCAAAAGGCACATTCCCGAGTTGTCGTCGGAATGACCCAAGGCCAGGTGCTGGTCTAAGCGGGTTGTGGGTTCTACTAACGGCACGGACGATGGCAGTCCACCGGCGTTCGTCCAGCTTGATCAAACTTTTGGACTATTCCGGCGCCCCCCGACGGCCGGAACCTGAATTAGCTCTGTGACGCTTTCGTGGCCGGTCCGCGACCATTCCCGCCCAAGTCTGGAGTGACCGGTCTGCAAGTCCACCGGGGCCGCCAAGTCGTCCGTAGCCGGGCGAGCGCAGCGACCCCGGGGGCGGCCTCGCCCGCCCACACCGCACCCGGGTTTCGCTGTCGCTCTACCCGCTACGGGCACGGCGTTAAACGAAACGCTCTAGCCGAGCGTCGGAGAGACGGCGTAGTCCGCCTCGGTCTTGGCGCGGATTTCCTCCTTGGTCACGCCGGGCGCAACCTCGATCAAGGTCATTCCGTGCGAGCCCTTCTTGTCGATGGTGAACACGCCGAGGTCGGTGATCACCATGTCGACGACACCGGCGCCGGTCAGCGGCAGCTTGCACTTGTGCAGCAGCTTGAAATCGTCCTTGGCGGTGTGCTCCATCACCACCACGACCTTCTTCACCCCGGCGACGAGGTCCATGGCGCCCCCCATGCCTTTCACCATCTTGCCGGGGATCATCCAATTGGCGAGATCGCCGTTCTGGGCGACCTGCATGGCGCCGAGCACCGAAAGGTCGATGTGGCCGCCGCGGACCATGGCGAAGCTGTCGGCGCTGGAGAAATAGCTCGTGGTCGGCAATTCCGTCACGGTCTGCTTGCCGGCATTGATGAGATCGGCGTCCTCCTCGCCCTCATAGGGGAACGGGCCGGTGCCGAGCATGCCGTTCTCGCTTTGCAACTGCACGTTCATCCCGTCGGGGATGTAGTTCGCGACCAGCGTCGGAATTCCGATGCCGAGATTGACGTAGAAGCCGTCGCGCAATTCCTTCGCGGCGCGTTCGGCCATCTGCTCTCTGGTCCAGGGCATGATCGGGCTCCTTTCAGGCGCGCTTGCGCGTGGTGCGCGCTTCGATGTGCTTGATCGCATTCGGCACATGAACGATGCGCTGCACGAAAATGCCGGGCGTGATGATGTGCTCGGGATCGATCTGGCCGGGCTCGACGAGGTGCTCGACCTCGGCCACCGTGATCCGCGCCGCCGTCGCCATCATCGGATTGAAGTTTCGCGCGGTCTTGCGATAGACGAGGTTGCCCTCGGTGTCGCCCTTCCAGGCATGGACGACGGCAAGATCGGCGACCAGGCCGGTCTCCAAGATGTAGGCGGCGCCGTCGAAAATGCGCTCTTCCTTGCCGCGCGCGATATCGGTGCCGGCGCCGGTGCGGGTGAAGAAGGCGGGAATGCCGGCGCCGCCGGCGCGAATACGCTCGGCGAGCGTGCCCTGCGGATTGAATTCGATCTCGAGCTCGCCGGCCAGGTACTGCTTGGCGAACGTCTTGTTCTCGCCGACATAGGACGAGATCATCTTCTTGATCTGGTGGGTGTCGAGCAGGACGCCGAGGCCGATGCCGTCGATGCCGGCATTGTTGGACACCACGGTGAGATTTTTCACCCCGGAATCGCGGATGGCGAGGATCAGCGTCTCGGGAATGCCGCACAGTCCGAAGCCGCCGGACATGATCAGCATGCCGTCCTTCAGGACGCCGGCGAGCGCCGCCCGCGCATCGGGGTAGACCTTCTTCATGAACCCGCCTCTCCCAGTTGTCCGACCCTAAAATTCCGAAAAGTCTGCAACTTTTCGGGATCAAGCTCTAGCCGAGCGAGGGAAACGCGATCAAGCCCATCCCCGACGCGCGGCACCGCTGCATGGCTGCATTGGCGGCGACATAGGCGCCCGCCACCGGAGAACGTGCATCCTCCGTGCCAGCGTCACGGCGAGGCTGGCACAGCTCCCTGCAGGCCGGATGGGCGGAACGAGCCCGCATGCCACTAAGTCGAACCCGAGGGGTGTACGCCCCAAACCTGGGCAATCGCCTAATGGGCGGGCGGCGGCGTCGATGCCGGTGTCGCGGTCTCCGGCCCTTCGCCGGACATCAGCAACCAGACTTCGGCGTCCTTGGCACCGTCGTAGTGGATCTCCTTACCGAAATGGGTCACGTAGCTGCCGACCGGAATCGCGACCGTGGAATCCGGATCGAATTTCTCGCCGGTGCCGACCCACCAGGTGCCCTTGATCACCGTAATGGCGCGGTCGTTGGGATGCCAATGCGGCCGGCTCATATTGCCGGGCAGCCATTTGAACAACTGCACGTAGAGGCCCGGCTTGGCGGGATCGCCATACAAAACGGCGACCTCATTGGTGCCGGCAGTGTTTCGTTTCCACGGGATTTGATCGGGCAATTTGATGGTCATGGCCTTGGGGTTGAGCTGCTGTTCGGCGGCGCCGGCCGTGCTCGCGCCGGCGGCGAGCGCCGACACGGCAATCGCGGTTGCGATCAGTCTCAGGTGTCTCATGGTTTCCTCCGGGATCATCATTGGACTGCGCAAGCCGGCAGATCAGGGGCGGACATCGTCGCAGCCCGAGCGCCTATGCTCGCGCAACGGTGCCGCAGTGGCAAGACGATGGTGATAGGACAATGTTTCGCACACCAGAACGGCTTGCCGGCACCGTGGTTCGCCGCGCCATGGTCCGCCAAGCCATGGTTCGCCAAGCCATGGTTCGCCAAGCCATGGTTCGCCGGCGCATGCATGCGCGCCGGCGTCGCGACTGCCAGTCCGCTGCAGTGACCGCACGTATCGCCGCAAGTCGGGTGACCCCGACTTGCGGCCGTCGTCGAACAATCGGCTCGCTCACCTCGCCAGCGGATCGGGGCGCATCTGGAAGTGAACGATCTTGGGCGAGTTCTCTTTGCCGCCTTCGAGGTGGAAGGGGGTCCGGTTGCCGGTGTTCGTCCAGACGCCGCGGCCTTTCCAGCCGGCGCTGGGATCGTCGATGCGGCCATCGAGGCCCTTGGCCCAGAAGCCCATCGGATAGGGCACGACCATGTTGATCAGCTTGCCGTCCTTGAGGGCGATCAGCGAGTCGTTCTGATTGCCGGTGGCAATGGGCACGTCCTTGCCGAGGCCGAGCGTATCGTGCTGGTCGACCCAGGCGTAGTAAGGCGTTTCGCCGCTGCCGTTGGCGTTGACGCCGCCAAGCTGGGGTCCCGGCAGCGGATAGAGCGTCCAGCCCTCGGGGCACTGCTTGCCGGTCGCGGTCGGGCCGTTGAGCGGGCCCTTGCACTTGCTGCGGTCGAAGGAGCCGAGATGCCCGCTCGAGAGCGCGGACCACATGACGCCTTGGCTGTCGATGTCCCCGCCGCGCGGCGAGAAACCCGGCATCGGCACCTCGTAGATTTCCGCGAGCGCGGTCTCGGACGGGTTCGAGCCGGGATCGACCCGCACGACCGACCCGGGGAACCCGGTCACCGTGCCCCAGATCGAGCCATCTTTCGGATTCGGCGCGATCGAATAGAACCCGACGCGGATGCGCTTGTCCTTGGTCGGATCGACCGGCTGGTTGGGCTCCACGTAGCCCGCGTCACGCTTGCCGTTGCCGTTGGTGTCGAGAACGAACGGGGTCCAGCCCTGCGACTTCATCTCGTCGCCGGTTTCCTCGAGCATTTTCGTATTGATCCAGCCGAGCACCGCGGCGCCCACGCCGCCCGAACTCGTCCACAGCGTGCGGTCGGCGTCGAAGCCGAACTGCACGTGGTGGGTCGGGAAGCAGGTGCTCACCGTCGTGAATTTATTGGTCGCCGGGTCGAGCATGACGATATGGCGGTTCGATGCGTTGATCGGGAACACCTTCGCCGAAGGATGGTCCGATCCGGCCTTGCAGACATCGGGATTGGCGCCCGGACGGATCCTGGCCGCAAACCAGACCCGTGCCTTCTCGTCCAGCATCAGGCTGTGGGGGATGGTTTGGGCGTTCCAAAGCTTTTCCTCGCCCCACCAGACCGAAGGCGCCATCATCACGTTGTTGATCGCCGACGGGGTCTTCGGATCGCGGACCGGGAGCTTCACCGTCGTGGCGACGCTTTTGATCGGATCGAAGATCGGCACGAAATCAGTGCTGTTCTCGGTCGCCCCATAGAGCGACCCGTAGGCGTTGATGGTGGGATTGCGCTTGTCGGTGGATATCTCGTCGTGGAGATAGGCCTTGGGCCCCGCCCAGTCCCACAACGTGATGACGACATTGCGCTCCAGGCCCTGCGGGCGCGGCGGCTTCGCCGCCGGCACTCCTCCGGCCGCAATCCGATCGGTCCAGTCGGCAAGCATCTTGGCGCCACGGAAGGTCCCGAACCGCTCGATGGTCTCGACCATGTCCTTGCTGGCCTGCCCGGACTGGATCCGCCGCAACCATGCATCCTCGCTGTTCTTGAAGTCGCCCAAAGCGGGCGAGAGGGTGCGGGTCGCCTTGGTGCCGATGGCGTGACAGTGGAAGCAGCCGTCGGTCTTGAACTCCGACAGGAACTGGGACAGATTTTGAATCTTCGGGTTGATGCCGTTGCCATCGTTCCCGGTGCCGGGAAATTCGCTCGCCTCCGGCATCTTGGCCATCGAGAGCCAGTAGACCGGCGGATATATTTCTGCCGCCGCCGCTTCGCTCGGCGCGGGGACCGCGGTCAGGTTGACGATCTTGCCGGGCACGGTGGTGATCTTGGGCGAATCGATCAGGCCGTAACCACGCACCCACACCGTATAATTTGCCTTGGGAAGATCGGGCATCACGTAGCGGCCCTGATCGTCGGTCACCACGATCTTGACCATCTTGGTGGGGAGATCGGCGGTTTCCGCAATCACCCAAACGCCGGCTTCCGGCCCTTTCGGCCCGGTGACCACGCCGCCGAGGTCGGTCGCACCGATGCTGACCGCGGCATTCTGCTGAGCCTGGACCGGCGCCGGCGCGGCAACCACGAGCACCGCAAGGGCGATCGCCGCCACACCTGAATACAACGCTTTCGTACCCGTGACTTTTTTCGTACCCATCTTGCTAGTTCCTCCGTTTTTTCTCGCCAACTTTTTTAAGGCACGACCCGCTCGAGTCCGATCGGACGGCGCCCTAAACCTTTTACATTGCGGATGACCTGATCGGCGGATGACCTGATCGGCGGATGACCTGATCGAAAGAGTTTGCACCTTTTCGCGACCACACGCCAGAGTACGATCCCGAGACACGATCCACCCCAAGCGCGCTCTAATCGCCTTGATCCTGCGCCAGTTTCGTGAAGTCATCCGGGGCGTCACCGGCGCGGGCGTGCTTGGGCAACGCGTTCGCCGCGATCTCGGCGATGAGTTTGTTGAGGATCGCCTGCCCGAACGAGTTGAAATCCTCGGCCACCAGGACGAACGAGCCGGGGCCGCCGGTCACGTTGCTGCGGTAGTAGCTGTCGAGGCCGCCCGGCGGATTGGTGTGATCGGCGTTCCACGACATCGGCCGCTCGCTGAGAATGACGAGGCCGTTGATGGTGACCCCCTGCGCCAGCGCTTCGTCGCGGGCATCGCTTACGTCGCGGCCGGCATTGTTGGTGCCGTCGCCGGATACGTCGATGGTATGGCGGTTGGCCTGGAACGGCGAACGCGCGAGCTGGGCCATCGCGAAATCGATGCCGCCGCTGATCGAGGTACGATCGGCGAAGGCCCGCGGCGCTTCGATGACCTGGGCGGAGAAGTCCTTCGCCGAGGCCTCGTCGCGAATGATGGTCCAGTCGATGACCACCTTTTGCGCGCCGACCCCCGACCACTCCACGAACGACACCGCAATCTTGCCGAGCGCACCGGATTGGATCGCCTGGATGACGCGGGGGTTGACGATGGCCGCGGCATAGCCGTCGCGCTGCAGCTTGAATTTCGGGGCGTCGATGCTGCGCGATACGTCGGAGGACAGCACCAGGAGGAGATCGACCTCCTCGGCGGCCCGCGCCGCTGTCGCCAAAAGCACCGCTGTCCCCACAAACGCCGCTGTCCCCAGAAGCGCCGCTGTCCCCAGAAGCGCTTGGACCGCGGCGACGGCGGCTGCAATGGTGAATGTCCGGCGGGTCAGGTTACTCATATGCTCACCTCCGCACTTGCGCCCGGACCGCGGGCACATCGCTCTGAGTTTAACCGATTTCCACGCGGTTGCTAATATTATCGATTGCCGTCCACCGGCTTCGTCCGGGTTTTCGTTCCGGTTTTCACGCCGGTTTTCATGCCGGCTTCACGCCGGCGTCGTCGCCGGCGGCCCGCAGGACCGGCGCCGCGCTGTCCGGCCTCGTCGTGAAGGTTACCTCGAACAGCGAGCCCTGGTTCGGCTTGCTGGTGACGGCGAACCGCGCATGGTTGGCCTCGGCGAGCGCCTTGGCGAGCGTCAATCCTGCGGCCCGTGCGCCGGCATCCCAAGTGCCCGCATCCCAGGGGTCGGAAGGAGGCTGCGGGCCCGTCTGCAGCGCGGCCTCGATCGCTTTCTCGTTCAAGCCTTCGCCGTTGTCGCGGACGCGCAGCACGACGAGGTCTTCGGCCGAGCGCCCGGTCGAGACGATCACCTGTCCGCCCGGCCTGGTGGTCTGGCGCGCATGCCCCAGCAGGCCGACGATCATCGATCGCACCGCTCCCGCATCGGCGACGATCGGCGGCAAGCCCGGCGACAGGGCGGTACGGATGACCACCCGCGCCTCGTTGGCCGCCCCCTGCTGCTCGGTCACGCAGGCGTTCACGACGTCGTTCAGGCTGATGCGGACGGGCGACAGGCGCGGCGTCCCGGCCGTGATCTCGGCGAGTTCGGCGGCGTCGGCGAGCAGCGACATGACCTGGGCGCCCGACGCACGGACGTCGCGGAGATATTCGCGGTAGCGGTCGGTGCCGATCGGGCCGAAGCGCTCGGCCAGCATGATGTCGCAGAATCCGAGGATCGAATTGATCGGGCTGCGCGCGTCGTGACACAGCTTGGCCAGCGCCTTGGCCTTGTCGAGCGCGGCGGCTTTGGCCGGCAGGGGCGCCACGGCATCGGCGCACTCCGCCCGCTTGTGCACCGAGATGTCGCGCAGCACCACGCTCAACCGCCCGGGCCCCGGTGGCTGCGGACCGGATGGCTCGGAACCATTCTCGATCGACGCGATGGTCACCATCATCGGCCGCAGCTCGCCGCTGCCGGCCAAGGCCGTCAGCTCGCCGCTCGCGGTGCCGCCGTCGCGGACGACGCGGGCGAGTTGGGCGGCCGCCGCGCTACGGGCGTCCGGTGCGAACAGGCTCTCGAAGGCGGCACCGGCGGGTCCATGGCCGCCGCGGCCGAACAACGCCTTGCCGCCGCCATGGCCGGACAAGACGGTGCCGGCGCGGTCGACCACCACGATGGCGTCGGCGACCTGATCGAGCAGCATCGCGCGTTCATGCGACTGCGCCTCGGCCCGCCCCAGCGCCGCCTCCGCGGCCCGGATCTGCTCATGGGCGGCGGTCTTGAACAGCATCACCGCGAAGGCGGACTCGCCGTCCCAGTGGATCGCGAACAGCCGGCCTTCGACCGGCACCGTGTCGCCGTCGCGGGTGGCGACGGCGAGGCGCCTGCCGCCCTCTCCGGAGTCGGCGAGCGCCCCGACGCCGGCATCCAGGAACAACGCATCCAATCCGCCCGCCATCATCAGCGCCTGGAGATCGGGATAGCCGGTCCATGCCAGGAAGGCGCGGTTGGCGAACAGGAGCGCCTCGTAGCGGTAGACCAGGATGCCGACCGGCAACCGATTGAGCAGCGGGTGGTCGTTCGCCGCAAAGACCGGCCCAGCCTCATCGAACATCCAGGCGGCGGCGCGCGCGGGAACCGCGGCCGCCGGTGACAGCCGCCCGGCCGGCGCCGTGACCGAGTGGTTTTCGGGCATTGGCGGGCGTAATCCCTCCGGTCCCGGGTCGGTCTGCAAGCGAACGGTCAATTGGCGCGCAAGCTCGTGGAACGCGCTGTTCTCCCCGGCGCTGAGCGCCGGGGAGTTCGGCGCCGCGACCTTGAGGTCCGCGAATGCCCCCGCCCCCGGAAACCGCACCACGTTGGGTGCGATCGGGGCCGGCACCGGGACCTCCGGGGAAGACTGGACCTCCGGGGAAGACTGGACCTCCGGGGAAGACTGGACCTCCGGGGAAGACTGGACCTCCGGGGAAGCCGGGACCTCCGGGGAAGCCGGGACCTCCGGGGAAGCCGGAACCTCCGGGGAAGCCGGAACCTCCGGGGAAGCCGGAACCTCCCGGGAAGACGTCTTGGCCTCCGTGCCAGCAGGCTCCCGCGATCGCGGCGGGGGCGCGGACCCAGCCGGCAACGCCGCGGCGAGGGTCGCGCGCTGCCGCGTCGCCGCCAGGCGTTCGATATGGGCGACATCGCGGCACACGCCGAACCCGCGGTAACCCAGGAAATTGCGGCTGCGGTCGAACGACGGCAGGCCCGCCAGTTCCACGTCGAGCCGTTCGTCGCTGCCCTCGATCGGCCAGGAAATCGTGATGTTGCTCCAGGTCTCGCGCGACGCGACGGCCTGGGCGACGCGCCCGGCGGGATCGAGGCCGAGTTCCGCGTTGATTTCGGACCACGGCCGCCCCGACACGATCTCCACTCCGGTGCCGATGATGCCGGCGAGTTCTTCCGACCTGAGGGAGAACCGGCCGGCGGTGTCCATCTGCCAGACGAAACGCAGGGGGTGCCGGCGCCGCGCCGGACCGCTCCGTGGTTCGGGCGCGGTCGCTGATGGCGGTTGCGGCGAGGTGGCCGCCGGCGTGGTGGCGGCCGGCTTGGTCACAGGATCGGAAAACCCGGCCAGCAGCACCGTGCTGGCGCCGCTGCCGATCCGTTGCAGGACCACGGCACCGATCCTGGTATCGCCGCTGGCACGGCCCGCCGCGAGCGCCGCGGCGGCCAGCGCTGCCGCACCGACAGCATCGAGCCCGCGCGCCCCGCCAAGGCGGCGCTCGGCCGCAGCAGTGGCGAACAGTACCGCCCCGTCGGGGCCGCAGGCCGCGATGTCCGCCGATTCGGAAAATCCGAGCCGCCGCACGCGTTCCGCCAGCGGCAACTCCGCTCCGACGGGTTCGGTCGCAATCACCAGTATCCCCCGGGTGCGGCCGAGATCGAAGCGCGCGCAGGAGCAGGTCAGCGAGCGCCATGCCGCACCGGCGAAGCCGCGCAGGCGAAACAGCCTGGCGCCCCCGCCTTCCGGCAGGGTTTCGGCGAGCCGCTCGATATGGGCGCGGCCCGGATCGCCGATGGCGAACTCACGCTCCCGCAATGCCTGCGAGGTCTTCGCGCCCAGCGCAGCGCAGCCCGCCGGATTGGCCCACAGGATGCGGGCGCCATCGGCGCTCCACAGCCACACGGCGATCACCCCCGTGGCATGCGCGGCGAGCCGGGCATCCCCGAGATAGACGGAGGTGAATGCGGTGGCGAATACGGTCTCGTCCATGGAAATTCACGCCACCGTCGAGCGCGCCGAAGGGAATGGCGCAATTTGCAGCAATTCTTAGTAATGCGGGCCGGCCGCCCCGTCCACGCCGCGGGGGCGATCGAGGCCGGTCAGTTCCAGCTAACCTTAACACTTGAAGATCGGCCGCCGCGAGCGCGCGCCGAGCGTTCGAGCGCACGCAGCTTATGATCTTCAAACGAGGCTAAATCTTTTGCTAGCCAAGGCAAAACCGCGGTAGCATTTTGTTGTCGGCCGTGCCGCAATACCGTTGCAAATTTCGGCTATATTCGACCTTCAAAGGGTGCCCCATGAACAACAAGGATGGAATTCCCCACTTCGAAGTCCCCGCCGATCTGCGTGCCATGACCGAAAAGAGCATGGAGCAGGCCCGGGTGGCGTTCAACACGTTCATGAGCGCAGCCCAGCAGGCGGTGTCCCAATTCGAGGGCCACGCGAAGGCCGTGCAGGCCGGCGCCAAGGATGTCAGCGAAAAGGCGATGAGCTATGCCGAGCGCAACGTCGCCAATACGTTCGCCTTTGCCGACCGCCTGGTGCACGCCAAGGACATCCAGCAGGTGATTGCGCTGCAGACCGAATTCGTTCAGGCTCAGATGAAGGAGCTCGCGGCCCAGGCCAAGGAGCTCAGCGAAGCCGCATCCAAGATCGCCGTGAAATCCGTACCGCCGAAGCCCTGACGACAAGGGGCAACAGGGTGGGCCATAGGGTGGCCGCTCGTGGTCTGACGCCCATCCGGTTGCCGAGATGTTGGGAAGAGCCGGTCCACTAACTTGTTGAAGCAGTTGGATGACTTGTCCAAGCGGACGGGTCGCGACTACTAGGTGCCCCGCCGTGGTTCGCCATGACGGGACCGGTAGGCAATGACCGAAATTGCTGCACTGCAAAATATTTATTGCACTGCATTATTTACGTGATATATATGCGGTAGAGCTTGCGGGAACGGCTCGCCGCCTCCGGAGCAAGCGTCGTTCGAGCGCCCGGGATCGCCCATGGCGGAGCCCTCCGGCGTCTGTGACTGTCCGCCAAATCGAGGTTGTGTCATGCAAGAAACCACCCCTATCCCCGGCTTCAAGCCGGAGTTTCCCTTCATGGATGTTCCGAAGTTCGAGAAAACCGCCACCGAGGCCACCGCTGCGTTCCGCGAAATGGCCGAGAAGAGCATCGTCCAGGCCAAGGACACCTATGCCAAGATGAAGACGGCTGCCGAAGAGGCAACCGGCATGATCGAGCACACCTACGCCAATGCCTCGAAGGGCGCCTCGGATTACGGCCTCAAGGTGATCGAGGCCGCGCGCGCCAACAGCAATGCGGCGTTCGATTTCGCCACCGAGCTGTTCGGCGCCCGGACCATGGCCCAGATGGTGGAGATTTCGACCGCCCATACGCGCAAGCAGATCGAGGCGATCACCGAGCAGGCGCGCGAACTCTCTGCGCTCGCGCAGAAGCTCGCGACCACGACCGCCGAGCCGATCAAGGAAGGCCTCTCCACCCTGGCCAAGAAGGCAGCCTGAAGAAGGCTGCCTGAAGAAAGCCGCCCGAAACGCCGTGCGCCCGCGCGCAGCAATATCTGACCGAAGCCCGGACCCGCGTCCGGGCTTTTTCTTGCGTGCGGCCGCGTGCCCTGCCCGCCTGTCCCCCGCCGCGCGCCCTTGTCCGACCACGGCCGCCTAGCGGCAATGGCGGCTTTGCGGGTCACGCGCCCTGTCGCTCGACTCGCTCTTGCCAAAAACCGGGCTTGCTCATAGGTTCGGCCCGCTTCGTGCAGCTGTAGCTCAGTTGGTTAGAGCGCCTGACTGTGGATCAGGAGGTCGGTGGTTCAACTCCCCCCAGCTGTACCATTGATATTTTAATCACTTAGCAGCTCCCAGATCGCAGCCCGTTTGAAACCTGTTTTCGGGTTTTGTTCCGACGCGCGACCCTGGCCTTCGCCACCGGAGGTCTCGACTGACGGCACGATGTAGTGCTTGCGGGTCGTATCGATATCGCTGTGCTGCACGTGCTCTGCGACCAGAACAACCCCAGCCCAGCCGGACTGCATACGGCGATCAGCGGCATGCTGGCCACCGGTTTATTGCCCAGGTGTAAATACCTAGACCAGCGATTTTGAAGTTCGAATCATATCATGCGGCCTTGTCGAGCTTGTAGGTCCAGGTGTGAACGACGGGATCGCCGTTGAAATAATCCACGGCGGCCAAGAGGCGATCCTTGAGTTCCTGCTTGGATGCGACGCGGATGTGGCGCAGGACGGAGCGGGCGAGTTTGGAAAAGAAGCCCTCGACGAGATTGAGCCAAGAGCCGTGCTTAGGAGTGAAAGTAAATTCGAAGCGGTGTGCGGGCTGGCCGGCGAGCCAGGCTCTGGTCTCTTTGGAGATATGAGCAGAATGATTGTCGAGGATCAGCTTGATCGCCATCTGGGCCGGATAGGCGGC
>CAVVCE010000060.1:0-56337 GCA_963746235.1 uncultured Alphaproteobacteria bacterium | reverse complement strand
CGTCGATCACCAGCACCTCGATGCCGCGCAGTGCGTCCTTGAAGGCGAGTGCGGTCTGGCTGCGCAACGCCGAGGCGAAGCCGAACATGAAGCGCTCGGCGGTGAGATAGAGCGCGGTGCGCTCGCCGCTGGCGTTGGTCTTCAAGGCGATCGCCTGGAGCAGGTGGGTCTTGCCGAGGCCGACCCCGGCATGGATGAACAGCGGATTGAACATCACCGGGTCGGCGCGCCGCCCCATCGCCACCTGCTTGGCGGCGGCATGGGCGAGCGTATTGGAGCGCCCGACCACGAAGGTGTCGAATGTCAGCCGCGGATCGAGCGGCGAGCCGCCATGGGAATCATGGCTGGGCGAGCCGGGCGAGGCGGGCGCCTTGATGTCGGCCCTGTACTTGGCCTGGTCGTGTTTCTCCGCAGGCGCATCGGCCGGAGCCGTTGCGCAGGGTGGCGCAGTGCGGGTCGCCGCCGAGCGGACCGACAGGTCGATGCGCCGCACGGTCGGGCGCTCGGCCTGCCAGCAGGCCAGCAGCTTCTCGCTGTAATGCGACTGGATCCAGCTCTTCAGGAAGCGGGTGGGAACCGAGATGCGGGCGGTATCGAGCTCCTGACTCTCGAGCTCCATGCGCGCAAACCAGCTCGTATAGATGGCCTCGCCGAGCTCGGCGCGGAGCCGTTCCTTCACGCGAGACCAGCATTCGTCGGGAACGTCCGGCATTGCGGTCTTCTCGTCGGGATCTCGGCGTCGATACGGACGCGGCAATTCGGTGACCGGAGACGGCGACGCCGGCCTGTCCGCCAATGCGGACGGCTGACGCCCGAAAATGATGGGGTTCATCGGACGCGGGAGACGCCGCTTGAATCGTCCGTTCCGCCCGCCCCACACTGTGGCTCGCCAACGGCTGGTTGTGGCGGTGAAGTTACAAATCCGGCGCCTTTCGCGCTCAGACTGTGAGACAGTGAAGGTGCCACCGCAGAGACGTCAGACGCAAAAATTTGCCGCAGAAATTTCATAATGGCCCCGCTGTTACCGCAAATATATCTCGAAACATTTGAAGCAAACGTTTCGGATATTCGAAGGCTTCCCCGCGATCCCTCGACCGCCGTTAGGCAATGTAAAGACTTAGCACAGATTTTGATCCTTCAAAGTCTTCAATTGCGCACGACTATACTTAAGACCTTTGGGAGAAAGCTTCGCCATCTCATTATCGATGAGAGCCGAACGCAACTGATTACTGACGAAGACCCCGGATAGACCATCAAAATACACGTACCGCTCCGGTGAGGCAACGGCCTTGATCCGGCCGCGATCGATCGCCCTCATTGACGCCACGGCAACGGTTTTGCGACCGTTCTGCCCAACAAATGCAAAGGTCTGAATTCGCAGCCTTAATTGCCGAGTGCCGGGCCTCCCTGTGGTGCACGTTGCGACCGCGGAGATCAAAACGGAACGAGCATCACCGTCCGGGCCGCAGGGAATTTTCCAACCGCAACTCCGTACTATCTTCTTAACGCTTTGTTATCGATGTTATTTCCGTGGGCGATTAGGACGGGTAGCCCGCGGCCGCAAGAGCCCGAAAATCGCGCTTTGACGGGCGTTCCGCCTCGCATGACGCTTTTGCATCGACCGTGTGACATTATCGCAACAACTATGTGATGCAATTTTACACAATGTTCGCGCGGGAAATTTTGCCGCGAAGGCGCAACTGCGCCCGCAACTACACCGAGGCGTGCGGGACACAGTTGTGCCCGTCACAAACGCATCCCAGACGCAGAAAATACCCGCGAACGGGTTTCCTCACAGCGGCGATGGCTCGGATAGTCGCAGACCTGCCGGCAAGATCAAGGACAGAATCCGAGATCAAGAGCGGAATCGGCGACGAGGCGCAATCCGGCTCAACCCGAGGCGACCGCACTCGCCGCGAGCTTGGCGATCCGGTGGGTCAAACGCGACACCTTCCGGCTCGCCGACTTCTTGTGAATGATGCCATTGCGGGCGGCGCGCATCAGCGCCGGCTCGGCGGCGACCAGCGCCGCCTGGGCGGCCGTCTTGTCGCCGCTTGAAATGGCGTCTTCCACGGTGCGCAACGAGCTGCGCATGCGCGTACGGCGCGCTTTGTTGATCTCGGTGCGATGCGCGATCTTGCGCGTGGCCTTTTTGGCCGATTTTGTGTTGGCCATCGATGTTCCGTTGCTCGCCAGGGGCGGAAAAAGCAGCGGCGGCGTGAACCGCCGCCGGATTGGCGACGCTTATAGTGGGGTGGTGGGAAGGCGTCAACGCGCTCGTTGGCGGGAACGCGCTCGTTGGGGCGCCTGGAGGCGCCCGTCACGCCACCCGCTTGGCCCGCACCCGGTCGTAGCCGGCGACGACTGCCGCGCGGTCGGCGGCGGAAAAGGCAGCGAGCGGAGGCATCACCTGCGCCCAGGCCTGATCGCCATGGATGTGGCCGAGCAGGGATTTGATACCGGGCACCAACGGCCTTCCTTCGAACAGCTTGCGGATCGTCACCGCCGCCTCCAGCGCCGCCGCATCGCCGTGGTGGAAGGCGCGGGCGCAGAGGTCGGCATTGAGGTTGGCGGTCGCCGAAATGCAGCCGGCGAAGGCGCCGCCGCGCGCCTCCAGCAGTGCCGCCTCGGTGGAGGGAAACACATGAAAGCCGGGATCGATGGCCGCAGCCTCCCGTGCATAGGCCATGTCGCCCGAGGAATCCTTCAGGCCGAGGATGCGCGCGCCATGGGTTTCGCGCAGCCGGCGGATCAATTGGGGCTGCCAGGGCAGGCCGGACAATTGCGGGTAGTGATAGAGATAGATCGGGATCGGCCGGTCCGCGGTGGCGGCGACGATGGTGCCGATATAGGCGGCAAGCCCGTCGTCGGGCACGCCCTTGTAATAGAACGGCGGCAACACCAGCGCGCCGGCGAAGCCGAGCTCGGCGGCATGGCGGGTCAGCGCCACCGCGTCGGCGGTCGCCGCCGCTCCGGTTCCCACCATCATCGCGTCGAGCGGCAGGCCGGCGGCACGGTAGGCGTTCATCACCGTCTTGCGCTGTGCCAGCGAGAACGAGGTCGCCTCGCCGGTGGTGCCGAGCACATTGAGGCCGTCGCAGCCATTGCTCAGGAGAAAATGCGCGAGCGCGGTGGCGCGGCCGCAATCGGGTTCGCCGTTGTCGTCGACCGCGGTCGCGATCGCGGCGATGACCCCACGAAGGGCTTGCTTGGTCATGTCCGTCTCCAGCATGTCACGGGCGGTTACGTCGGGCGCGGCCTCACCCGCTGATGCCGTAGGCGGCGAGAGCCGCCATGTTGACGAGCTCGCTGTCCTTGGCCGCCAGGCCGACGATCTGCACCGAGCGGTCGAGGCCGACCAGCAGCGGCCCGATCACCGTCGCGCCGCCGAGCTCCTGCAGCATCTTGGTGGAGATCGCCGCCGAGTGGAAGGCCGGCATGACCAGCACGTTCGCGGGGCCGGTCAGCCGGCAGAACGGGTAGGCGGCCATCAGATCGGGATTGAGCGCGACGTCCGCCGCCATCTCGCCGTCATATTCGAAATCGACGCGGCGCTGGTCGAGGATGCGCACCGCCTCCTGCACCCGCGCCGCACGGTCGCCCGGCGGCCGGCCGAAGGTCGCGAAGGCGAGCAATGCCAGCCGCGGCTCGTAGCCGAACTTGCGGGCGACCGCGGCCGCTTCGATGGAAATCTCGGCGAGGTCTTCGGCGGTGGGCATTTCGGTGACGGCGGTGTCGGCGACCAGCACCGTCCGCCCGCGCGCGAGCACCAGCGACACGCCCATCACCCGATGGCCCGGGCTTGGGATCGATGCATTGCCGCACGTCCTCGAGCACGCCGGAGAAGCTGCGGGTCACGCCGGTGACCATGGCGTCGGCGTCGCCGAGCGCCACCATGCAGGCGGCGAAATGATTGCGGTCCTGGTTGACCAGGCGCTGGCAGTCGCGCTGCAGGAAGCCCTTGCGCTGCAGGCGCTCGTAGAGATGCTCGGCATAGGCCGCGTTGCGCTTCGAGAGCCGCGCATTGTGGATTTCGATGCCGTTGCCGAGCTCGATGCCGGCCATCTTGGCGGTTTCGCGGACGCGGTCCTCGCGGCCGACCAGCATGGCGCTGCCGAGCCCCTGGTGGACGAAGCTCGCGGCGGCGCGGATCACCGCCTCCTCCTCGCCTTCGGCGAACACGACGCGCTTGGGCTCGCGGCGCACCCGCGCGAAAACCTGCGGCGAGCATGCCGGCGACCGGATCGCGGCGCGAGCGCAGCTGCTCGCGATAGGCCGGCATGTCCACGATCGGCTTGCGCGCGACGCCGGTGTCCATCGCGGCCACGCGCGATCGCCGGCGGCACGGCGTAGATGAGGCGGGGATCGAACGGCACCGGGATGATGTAGTCGCGCCCGAATTTCGGCCGCACGCCATAGGCGGCGGCGACCTCGTCGGGAACGTCCTCGCGGGCGAGATCGGCGAGCGCGTGGGCGGCGGCGATCTTCATCTCCATGTTGATGGTGGTGGCGCGCACGTCGAGGGCGCCGCGGAAGATGTAGGGAAAGCCGAGCACATTGTTGATCTGGTTCGGATAGTCCGAGCGGCCGGTCGCCATGATGGCGTCGTCGCGGACCTCGGCGACCTCCTCCGGCGTGATTTCCGGATCGGGATTGGCCATGGCGAAGATGATGGGGTTCGGCGCCATCGCCTTCACCATCTCCTTGGTCACCGCGCCCTTGACCGAGAGGCCGAAGAAGACGTCGGCGCCCTTCATGGCGTCGGCGAGCGTGCGCGCCGTGGTCTTCACCGCGAAAGCCCGATTTCCACTGGTTCATGCCCTCGGTGCGGCCTTCGTAGATGACGCCCTTGGTGTCGCAGAGGATCAGGTTCTCGGGCCGGAAGCCGATCGCCCGCAGCAGCTCGAGGCAGGCGATGCCGGCGGCGCCGGCGCCGTTGCAGACAAGCTTGGTCGATGGCGATGTCGCGGCCGGTGAGAGACAAGCGCGTTGAGCAGGCCCGCCGACGCGATGATGGCGGTGCCGTGCTGGTCGTCGTGGAAGACCGGAATGTCGAGCAGCTCGCGCAGCCGCTGCTCGACGATGAAGCATTCCGGCGCCTTGATGTCCTCGAGATTGATGCCGCCCCAGCTCTTGCCCAGCAGCTTGACGCAATTGATGATCTCGGTCGGGTCCTCCGACGATACTTCGAGGTCGATGGAGTCGATGTCGGCGAAGCGCTTGAACAGCACCGCCTTGCCCTCCATCACCGGCTTCGCCGCCAGCGCGCCGAGATTGCCGAGGCCGAGGATGGCGGTGCCGTTGGTGATGACGGCGACGAAATTGCCCTTGGTGGTGTAGTCGAACGCCTAACGCCTCGTCCGCGGCGATCGCGAGCACCGGCATCGGCGACGCCCGGCGAATAGGCGAGCGAGAGGTCGCGCTGGGTCGCCATCGGCTTGGTGGCCACCACCTCCAGCTTGCCGGGGCGCGGATGGCTGTGGAACAGCAGCGCTTCCTGATCGGTGAACGTCGGCCGGTGATTGGCCTTAGGCGGATCTGGCAGCCATTGCTACTCCTCGTGCCGCGGGGCGGCGGAACTTACCGGAACGGACCGCAGATCGCTCAAGCGCCGGGTGAACTTGCAGGCGAAGGCCGACGAAATGGGCGCGCCTCGCGCCGAGAGGGCACTCGAACCGAGTTGAACGTTGCGCGGCGTCGGGTAAGCCGGAGCGGCCACTCTCCATCCTCATCCGATTTGCGACGGCCCGCCATGATCCGCTTCTTCTGTTCGCGCCATCGGCCTCATCTTCCTGGCCGTGGGCTTTGTTTTCTTCGTCTATGACGGCACCAAGTCGATTGCCGGCAACGCGATCTTCTATACGCCGCTCAGCGACACCTGGAATTCCGTCCATGCCGCGAGCCTTGCAGCAGCTGCAGCCGGTCATCGAGCGGCTTTGCCGGAAGGCTCGATGTGGGACCAGTTCTCGCCGTGGGTTCTCGCAGCCCCGACCTTTGCCGTGTTCGGCGTGATCGGGGCGGTGCTGGTGCTGATCGGCCGCAAGAAGCAGCCGCTGATCGGCTACGACCGCTGACGCGGCCGCCATCGCAGGGCGCGCTCACTTGAGCGCTTCGACGCCAGCCATGCAGGTCTGAAGGTCCTGCGACCCGGCGCCGCCGCTGCAGCCGATGGCGCCGACGATCTTGCCGCCGACCACGAGCGGCACGCCGCCCTGCGACCCGATCATGCCGTCGAGCGTCATCTGGTAGATGAATTCGAAGCCTTTGCCGAGGTTCTCCTCGAACGCCTTGGTGGGGCGACGGAAGATCGCGGCGGTCCGCGCCTTGTGCTGGGCGATTGTGACGGAGGCGTATTGGGTGTTGTCCATCTTCTCGAAGAAGACGAGATCGCCGGTCGGCCCGACCACCGAGATCGCCATGAACCAGTTGTTCTTGCGCGCCTCCGCCGCCGCGGCATCGGCGGCCTTGCGGGCCATTTCGAGATTGATCGTCTCGCCATAGGGCGGCGTGCCCGGCGGCGCCTGCGCCAAGGCCGGGGCGCCGAGCGCCATCGACAGCGCCGCCAGCAACCCTGAAAATACCGCTGTGGACATAACCGCTCTGGACATGGACGTTCCTCCGCCGAAATTTTTTGGTTTGATGCGCCTGAACGGGCGCGGGCGGGAGCATAGGGGGTCGGCCACCGTTCCGAAACAGAAATGTTCACCGCGAGAGATGTTCACCGCTGCCTCCCGGCGGCGTGACCGCGGCGGGCGCGGGCTGGCCGGGATGTGATGCACGAGTGCGCCTCGGCGGATGCGAAATCAGCGCGTCTGCGCCTATTCACTTCTTTCGTCAAGAACGACGGTACCGTCAGGAGCCCGACCATGTTCATGTCCAGGAAGAAGCCGGAGATGCCGACCGCGGCGACGGCGCTCAAGGGCCGCGCCGAGCCGATCCCGACGGCATCCCAGCATTTCGTCAATGGCCGCCCGCTCAAGGGGCCGTGGCCGGAAGGCCTCGAGACCGCGGTGTTCGGCATGGGATGCTTCTGGGGTGCCGAGCGCAAGTTCTGGGAATTGGGCGACGGCATCTACACCACGGCGGTCGGCTATGCCGGCGGCGTCACGCCCAACCCGACTTACCGGGAAGTCTGCAGCGGCGAGACCGGCCACAACGAGGTGGTGCTCGTGGTGTTCGATCCCAAGAAGATTTCGTATGAGCGCCTGTTGAAGACGTTCTGGGAAAACCACGATCCGACCCAGGGCATGCGCCAGGGCAATGATGTCGGCACCCAATATCGCTCCGGCATCTATGCCGCCTCGCCGGCGCAGCGGCAGGCCGCGGAAGCGTCCAAGGCGATGTACGAGAAGGCGATCAAGGCCAAGGGCCACGACACCATCACCACCGAGATCGTCGACGCGCCGCCGTTCTATTATGCCGAGGACTATCACCAGCAATACCTCGCCAAGAATCCGTTCGGCTATTGCGGCCTCGGCGGCACCGGCGTGAGTTGCCCGATCGGGCTCGGCGCGGCGGCGACGGCGTAACCACCCGACCGCCGACGTAAGTCGGGCGCCCGATCACGGGGGGCGTCGGCCCTCGCGACCGCTTGCGAACCGAGGCGGCGGGCATAAAGCGCCGACTTGATGCAGCGCGTGTCGTCGCTGACGGGGCGGAGTCTTCAAGGCCGGAGCGACATGAGCCGCCACATGGACAAGATCATACGGGTCGTCGAAGCGATCGATCTTCTACAGCCGCTGGCTATCTGGCGCCGCTGTATCTTGGCCTCGTCGCTGCGCTTCTCATCCTGATGGTCTACTTCTTCAAAGTGTTCGGCTCTTCGTCACCGAACTCGTGCTCGCCGGATCCCAACAACGTCATCCTCGGCGTTCTCACCCTCATTGACGTGGTCTTCACCGCGAACCTCGTTCTGATCGTCATCTTTTCGGGCTACGAGAATTTCGTCTCGCAGATCAACACCAACGAGGGCGAGGTCGATGCGCGGCCGCTGTGGATGTCGCGGGTCGATTTCGGCGGGCTCAAGCAGAAGCTGATCACCTCGATCGTGGCGATCTCTGCCGTCGAGGTGCTCAAGGCCTTCATGAACATCGACCATTACGACACCACCAAGCTCGGCTGGCTGGTCGGGATCCACGTCGTTTTCCTGATGTCGATGCTCGTCGTCGCCCTCGCCGACCGCATGGGGGTGGGCTATCGGTCCGAGGATGAAGCGCGGGCTCGCCCCTCGAGCGAGTGACGGCAGGGCGAGCCCCGCCCGACGGCTTCATTTGATCCGCCTGCGAGCGCTCGGCAACGGCACCTGGCGGCCGCATGTTTACGGAATTTTTGCCATTCTGGGGCCGTTGGTCAGGGTTTGTTAACCATAAAACGCTAATCCGGAAGAAGGCCCGTCCAACCCGCCGGATTTCGCATGCGGCACGTCCGCCTCGCTCTTCGTCCTCTTCGCCGTGATGATGGTCGCCGGTTGCGCGCGCCTCATCCCGGGGGCGGCTGCGCCGGATGGGCCTCCTCCCGTGGCCCTCGCCGGGCCCACTCCCGTGGCGTTCGCCGGGCCTGGTCCTGGGGTGATCGGCCCGCCGCCGCCTCCGCCTCCCGTGGCGCTGGTGTCCGGCGCACCGCTCCCGCCCTATACGCTCGATTCCGGTGATCGGCTGCGGGTGGTGGTGTTCGGCCAGGACGATTGACCAATAGCTACGGCTGTGGATGCCGCCGGCAACATCACGATGCCGCTGATCGGCGCCGTGCATGCGCGGGGTCTGACCACGAACGAACTTTCGCACGTGCTTGCGGGGCGGTTGCGGCAGGGTTTCCTGCGCGAGCCTCATGTCGCGGTCGAGGTCGAGCTTTACCGGCCGTTCTTTATCCTCGGCGAGGTCAACTTCCCCGGCCAATATCCCTATGTGCCGAACATGACGACAGAGACCGCCGTCGCGATCGCCGGCGGCTTCACCCCGCGCGCCTGGCGCCCCACCGCCGAGCTGAGCCGCCCGGTCGACGCCGTCGTCGCCCGGCAGCGCGTGCCCGTCATCACCCTGTTGAATCCGGGCGATACCATCGTCGTCGACGAGCGCTGGTTCTGACGCGACACCGATCCGCAGGTCTGCCCCCATCGTAATCGAGTGCGGCAGCTTGCGGCAAAAGCCTGCTTACTTCCCGGCCTCGTTGATCGCGACTGCGAGCGCATATCCGGCCCAGACGGCGATCAGGCACAGCACCACCGACGCCAGGACGTAGGCGCCCCCGCGCCCCCAGGCCCCGTCCTGGAACAGCGAGAGCGTCTGCAGGCTGAAGGCGGAGAAGGTGGTGTAGCCGCCGCAGATGCCGGTCATGACGAACAGCCGGGTGTTGAGCGGGGTTTCGTCGAACCGACCCTCGGGGCCGGTGAGCGCGAAGAAGAATCCGATCACGAATGATCCGAGAATGTTGATGAACAGGGTGCCCCAGGGAAACCTGGAGCCGAGCCATTGCGTCGCCACCATCGTGCACCAATGGCGCGCCATCCCGCCGAGCGCACTCCCGATCGCGATCCAGACATAAGCCATCATGGCAGCCAACTTACCCCTTGCGAGCAGCCAAGCTTTCCCGGCGCCGGTCGAGACTGCGCAGCATGTGCTCCCCCTTTTTTCGCAGCGGCGATGTTGGACCGCGCCCCGGCGCCAGGCAAGCCTGCGCGATCTTTCCGCGCGATCTTCCGACTGGAGATTTGGCGCAACCCCCGCTGTGGACGCCCCGCCGGGCGCGCCTGAGGTTGTCGCGGACCTGCTGCGGGCGGGTCATTCCGGATGGAAAACGGGAACTGCCGTGCCTACATGGGGTTGGTAGGTCTTTCCTCACGCCGACCGGAGCCTGTCGATGCCCCCGCCCCTGATCGTATCTGTCCCCCACCGGCTCGGACGGGACGAGGCGACCCGCCGCCTGAAATCCGGGCTGGAAACCGTGCGAACCAAGCTTGGGCAGGTCTTCACGATCGAAGAGGAGACCTGGACCGACAACCGCCTGCAGTTCCGCGTCAGGGCGCTCGGCCAAGCCGCCAACGGCACGGTCGAGGTGGCGGAGGATCACGCCCGGCTGGAAGTGACGCTGCCCTGGCCGCTGGCCCAGATCGCCGACAAAATCCAGCGCGCCGTCCAGAGCCAGGGCACGGCCATGCTGGAGAAGAAGTAGCCGCGTCGGATCATGCGCGCTGCCCGCTGTGGCGCACCGGCGTCCGGTCCAGCCGGGTTTCGATGAACTGCTTGTAGATGCTTGCCCGTTCCAAGCTCTGCTTCAACACGTCGAGCATCCGGGTGACGATCTGCGTATCGGCTCCTTCCGCCGAAAGCCGCTGCAGCGTGTCGTCCTGGACGACGATCTTGTCCTGAAGCTCGGCGATACGGCGGCTCGCCGTTTCCATTTGGGCATTCCAATCGGTCGGCATCACACCTCGACGGGCAGTTGTTCCCATGGCTCATCCTATCCGGGCAAGACACAGAGGAAACCATCGCATTTGAGGAATAGTTAAGGCACAGCCTGCGCCAATCCACCGCCATGGCCGGCCAAGCCCTCGTTTTGCCCCCTCGTTTTGCCGCCGCCGGTTGTGGAACGGCGCCGCGCCCGCCATATTCGCCGGGAACCGGTGGCATCCGATCGCCGTTCTCCCGAGTCCATGCGGCTGTCGGCAAGTCTATCCGGCTGTAGACTATCCGGCTGTCGGAACGGGCAGTTCGCGCTCGGCACTGGGCGAGCCTTCCGCCATCTTCTGTGCTGAAAGGAACATCGAATGGACCAGAACCGCACGCGGTCGGAAGCCCAATCCCAGCCGGGCAAGGAGCCAAAGCCGGCCTCGGTGAGCGAATTGCTCAACCGCGGCAAGGATGCCATCGGCGCCGCCGCCGGCGAGGCGATGACCGCGGCCGCTTCCGACCTGCAGGCGATCCGGAACGACCTCAACAGCCTCAAGGACACGCTGGCCAGGTTCATGGTCCAGGCGGGCAGTGAGGCGGCGAGGTCCGCTGCGCGACGTGTCGTCGAGCGTGGCCGGCCAAATGAAGGACGCCGTCGGAGGTACCGTCGAGGACGTTGCCGGCGGCCTCGCCGACAAGGGCGTGGAGTTCGCCTCGACGGCCGGCGAACAGGCGAAGAGCCTCGCCGCAGAGCTCGAAGCGATGGCCCGCCGCAATCCGCTCGGCGCGCTCGCCGGCGCGCTCGCCATCGGCTTCCTGATCGGCGTGTGGGGACGGCGAAGCTGATGCTGTTCAAAGTCCTGCAACTGTTCGGGCTCGACGTCCGCGCCGAGATCGCGGCGGTGAAGGGTCAGATCGAGCAGCGCGTCGACGAGGTGGCGGACCGCGCCAAGCATGCGGCGCTGACCGCCGCCGTCATCATCGCCCTCGCCACGTTCGCCGGCCTGTTCTGCACCTTGGCGATGGGCGTCGGTTTGATCGCCCTCTATCGGGCCGAGGCCGCCATCTACGGGGTGGATATCGCACTCGCCATTGTCGCGGCCGTGCTCGTCATCGCCGCACTGATTCTACTCGGCGTCGCGTTGATGGCGGGAAAATCATTGTCCCGCGCGCGGGCATCCGACGCCGCGGAGAATGTCGCGAGACCGGCCGCCGCGGCTTCTGCCTTCGCGCCTGCCGCACCGGAGGCGGTGGCCTCACCGCCGGCCGCAGCGGCCGGCGATCTCGCCGATCCCTTGGCCTTTCTGCTGGCGCTGTTCGCCAAGGACGCGAAGCTCGGGCATCCGGTGCTCGACGAGTTCGCCGCGAACCTTCGGACACCGGCAGGCGGCAAGGCCGACGAGGCGGTGGAGCAGGCGCTCAACCTCGTCCGCAACGGCGACCGGACGCAGCTTCTCGTCATCCTGGGCGGTGCCGCCTTGGCCGGCTGGCTGCTGGCGCGCAGCCGCCCGGACACCGGACCGCGCGACCCTGGGCCGCCGATATGAGGGCCGGTCAGGAATTCCGCCAAGCGCGGAGAAGCATCACCGCCACGGCAGCAGCGATACGTGGATCACGTCTTTCGCGCCGTCGCCGCCCACCGACTTGATGGCGTAGTCGGCGTCCTTGAGGCCGAAGGTGTGGGTGGTCACCAGTTCCAGCGGGAACCGGTGGGAGGCGAGTTGCGCCAGCGCCAGCTCGCACGCCTTGAAGCTGTGGCCGCGCGCGCTTTTGATGGTGATGTATTTCACCGTCACCCGGCCGATCGGGAAATTCGGGAAATCCGTCATTTCGCCCTGGACCACGATGGTTCCGGCCTTGCGCTTGAGCGCCTCTACCCCGAGCAGCACCGGCAGCGTTCCGGCGCCGGCGGTGCAGTCGAGCACGACATCGACGCCCTTGCCTGCGGTGATCTCCATGATCCGGGCCAGCGGGTCTTCCTTCTGGACATCGATGACGTGATCGGCGCCGAGCTTCTTGGCGACCTCCATCCGTGCCGCGTCCTTCGAGGTGCCGGTGACGATGATGAGGGACGCCCCGGCCTGCTTGCAGATGACCGTCTGCGAGAGCCCCTGCTGGCCGGGCCCCTGGATCAGCACCTTGGAATCATAGCCGACGCCACCCTCGAACAGCGACCATTCGATGCCGTTGGCCATGGGGGTGACGATGCCGGCAAGCTCGGGCGTGACGTTCTTGGGCACGTGATGGAGCACGGCATTCCACGGCAGGTAGATGTATTGGCCGAAACCGCCCCACAGATGCGGCGCCCGCTCGGCCGAGGTGTAGCCGTAGCGGATCGCATCGGGATTGTAGCGCCAGTCGGTGTTTTCGCAGTGGCGGTACTGGCCGAGATGACACCACTCGCACTTGCCGCAGGCGACATAGTGCTCCACGAACACGAGATCGCCCTCCTTGAAGCCCTTGCGCCGCGTGAACTCGCGCCCCGCCTTGGCGATGGTGCCGATGTTCTCGTGCCCCATGATGACGGGTGCAGCCGACGGCGGATGCTTGTAGAGCTTCACGTCGGTGCCGCAGATGCCGGCGACCTCGACCTTCATGAGCGCGCCGTCTTGCGGAATGTCCGGCATGGGATATTCGCGAATCTCGGTCTTGCTCGGCCCTACGCGTACGGCAGCAAGGACTGTTTCAGCCAAGGCGATCTCCTCCAGGGATGTTGGTTGAGAGGTAGCTAGCATCCCCGAGCGGCCGAAGCCAATTTGCAGCGCTGGCGCGGGCCATATATGCGCCCTACGGATTTTGCGCTTTTTGGTAGACTTGGGCCGGGAATACTTGGGTCGGAATCTTGGGTCGGGAATGAGGAGCGAACGGCGCAGGCGAGATGGCGGACCGGGCGATCGAGCGAATTCGAAACCGCTGGGGAGCGCAGCGGCGCCGACGCCGCGCGCCGGTCGGGTCGGCTTCGCCAGGAACAGCCCCGCCCATGCGCAGGCGCTCGACCGGGTGCGGACCTGGACGCGCGAGCGCTTCAAGCTTGGCGACGAGGTGCCGATCGTGGTGGCGGAGATCGCCTGCGGCCTGCCGGGCTGTCCGCCGCTCGAAACGGTGGTGGCGTTCTGGACCGCCGACGACCGGCGGCATCAGTTCAAGCTGTTCAAGCCCGTGCAGGAGGTCGCCCGTGACGACCTGCCGTTCGCCTGGCTGATGGATTCGCTCGCGGCGTCGGAGATTTCCGACTGCTGCTGAGCGCCGCTTTGCGAGTGTCATTCCGGGTTCGCCGCGAAGCGGCGCCAAGGCACGCCAAGGCACGCCAAGGCCGACCGCACGCTTGACATTGCGTAAGTCATCGACTTACTGTAAGTAATGACTTACGGTACTGCACTGTCGGCACTTGCCGATCCTACGCGCCGGCGCGTGTTCGAGCGGCTCAAGGCGGGGCCGCAGTCGGTCGGCGCGATCGCGCGTGGCCTGCCGGTGAGCCGTCCCGCGGTGTCGCAACACCTGAAGGTCTTGAAGGAGGCGGGTCTCGTGACCGACCGGCCCGAGGGCACACGCCGCGTCTACGCCGTCGACCCCCGAGGGCTCGGCGCATTGCGGGGATGGCTCGACCAGTTCTGGGATCAGGCGCTGACGGCTTTCCAGGCGGAAGTCGAACGCCCGGCAAAACAGGAAAGGGATCGCGGATGACGACACGGACGATCACCATCACGCCGGTGCGCAAGAGCATCCGCGTCAAGGCGAGCCAAGCCCACGCCTTTGCGGTCTTCACGTCCGGGCTCGGCCGGTGGTGGCCGCACAAGGGGTCGATCGGAGGCGTGCCGATGAAGGCGATGGTCATGGAAACCCGCCTCGGCGGGCGCTGGTACGAATTGGGCGAGGACGGCTCGCAAGCCGATGTGGGCAAGATACTGCTGTGGGAGCCGCCGCATCGCTTTGTGGTCAGTTGGGACATCAACAGCAATTGGAAGCCCGATCTTACGGTGAGCTCCGAGGTTGAAGTCAGGTTCCTCGCCGACGGGCCGGAGGCGACGCTGGTCGAGCTGGAGCATCGCAAGTTCGAGCAGATGGGCGAGGAGGCCGGCGAGAAGATGCGTAGCGATGTCGACGGCGGCTGGCCCGGCATGCTCGCGCACTTCAAGACCGAAGCGGAGGCGTGAGGCTCATCTGCCGAACGCTTTGAATCCAGGTTTCAAAATCCGAGTTTCAAATTCCGGTTTCAAAATCGAAAGGGAGCATCCATGAGCATGGAAATCTATGTCTTTCCGCCGAGCCCGCGGGCCATCAAGGTGATGGCCGTCGCCAACCATCTCGGTCTCGATTGGACCATGCGCGCGCTCGACCCGCGCAAGGGCGATCACATGACGCCGGACTATGCCGCGCTCAATCCCAACATGCGCATGCCGACCTTCAAGGACGACGATTACGTGTTGTGGGAATCCAACGCGATCATGCAGTGCCTCGCTTTGAAGAAACCGCAGAGCGGCCTGTTGCCGGCCGAAGAGAAGGCACGGCTCGACGTCACGCGCTGGCAGTTCTGGGACGTCGCCCATTGGGACCCCGCCTGCGTCGTGTTCGTGCTCGAATATGTCGTGAAGCCCCTTCGCGGAATCAATGAGCCGGACATGGCCGCGCTCGCAAAGGGGACCGAGGAATTTCACCGGCTGGCGAAGGTGCTCGACGGTCAACTGAAGGGGCGGAAATTCGTCACCGGAGATACGCTGACGCTTGCGGATTTCTCCCTTGCCGCAGGAATGATTTATGCGGATGCCTCGCATCTGCCGGTCGCGGGCTATGGCGAGATCAAGCGCTGGTACGCCGCCGTGAGCGCGCTGCCGTCGTGGCAGAAGACGCTGGCCCAATGCCCGATGCCGGCGGCGACCGCTGCCTGAAGCAGGCGTGCACCCGAACAGCCTGCGAATTTTCGGGATGATGCTTCACTGCCGCGACGGGAACGGCGTCGGCGGAATTTCGGGCCAGCGCTCCGCGAACAGGCTTGCGGGCACGGCGCGCGCTTCGGCCACGCCGAGCGAGCGCACCGCGCGCTGGGCGTCGGCGAGCCCGGCGCCGAATTGCTCGTCGATGCCCTTCGGCCCGAGATCCAAGGCGGTCGACTGCAGGATTTTCCGGACCTCGTCCGGGGTCAGGGCGGGCTGCAATTGGATCAAGAGCGCCGCGATCCCGCTCACCTCGGCGGCGGCCACCGAGGTGCCGGTCGACAGCGTGTATCCGCGTCCGGGGGACGGCACGAGAATATCGACCCCGGGCGCTGCCACCGCGATGTGGCGTCCGCGATTGGCCTGCGGCAGCAACTGGTTTTCGGAATTCGTCGCGGTCACCGCGATGACGTTCTTGTCCGCCGCCGGGTAGAGCGGCGGCGATTTCGGTCCGGCATTGCCCGCCGCGGCCACCAGCACCGCCCCCTTCTGCCGCGCGGCCGCAAGCCCGCGCGAGATGTCGGGATCGTAGGGACCGGCGAAGCTCATGTTGATGACCCGCGCGCCGTGGGCGATCGCCCAATCGATGCCCTTGAGGATGCTCACGGTCGTGGCTTCGGCCTCTCCGTCGCCGCTGAACGCGCGGATGGCGAGGAGCCGTGCGCCGGGTGCGCTTCCCGTCATCTTCGACCGCGCGACGATCGCACCGGCCATGCCGGTCCCGTGGTAATGCGGCGGCCCGGCCGGCGCGGCGTCGTAGCGGCCCGCCACGGCATTCGCGATTTCCGGATGCGACGTGTCGATCCCGGAGTTGATGACGGCGACGAGAACGTTCGCGCCGGTTGCAAAACGGTGCGCCTCGGCGAGATGAAGCTTTTCCGGCGCGTATTGAACGGCCACGGCGGGCGGCGCGGCCGCCGGCGGCGACTGCGCCAAGGTGAACCGGTAATTGGGCTGCGCGGTCCGCACCACGCCGTCGGCCTCCAGCGCGCGGATCACGTCGGAGACGCTGCGCCCGTCGCCGATCCGCCAGCGGTGATAGGTCGTCCCGATCAGCGCGATCTGCTGCGCTTCGATGGGCGCCAGCCGATGCCGGCGGGCGAGATCGTCGAGCACGCGCGGGGAGATGTCGGAGGCAAGTCCGATCACCACCTCGCGCGCCACGTAGCGCCGCTCGCCGGCCGGCGGCACGCCGCTGCGGTTGCGCGGGTCGGTGCCCGGCACCTGCCGGGATGCGGCGCCGAGCTGGCCGATCGGATTCCCGGTCGTACCGAGCAACGTGTTCGTCGTCCGCGAAGCCGCGCCGGTGACGGAGCCGGCAAGCGAATTGGTGACGGTGTTGAGCGGCGCCGGGCGGGCGAGGTTGGATACCGTGCCTTGGGCACCATCGGCGGCACCGACCGCGTCGCTTGGTGTCGACTGGCCCGGAAACGGGAAGGTAAGGCTCGGGGACGGTAGCGAGCCGGAGCCTCCGAGCCCTGAACCTCCGAGTCCCGAGCCTCCGAGCCCGGACGCAGCCCCGCCAAGCGACCCGCCCAGCCCCGCCGCGCCGCCCCCGAGCCCGGAGACCGCGCCGCCGACACTCGGCACTCCGGCGCCGAGCCCGCGCAATTGAGCGCCGGCCCCGGTGGAACCGAGACAATGCAAGGCAAGCGCCAGCAGCGAAATGCCGATGGTCCGCATCACACTGATGGAGCTGGGCAAACGGCCTCCCCCTGGCTGGAACGACGACGCCATCCCCCGCGCCGATCAGCGGAATCATAGACAAGATTTTGATCGATTTAAGTCGGGATTGAGATGGCGGCTCGCCGCACCGCCGCCCGCAACTCATCAATCGAGCCGGTACAGCGCCCGCGCATTGCCGGCGAACACCATGCGGCGCTGTTCCTCGCCGAGGCTCGGCGGGATCGCCATCACCGGATCGTCGAAATCCCAGTGCGGATAGTCGCTGGCGAACAGGATGCGGTCGAAGCCGATCCATCGCATGGCATCGAGCACATGGGTCGGATCCTCGGTCTCCTCCATCGGCTGGGTGGAGACGTAGAAATGCTCGCGGATGTATTCGGAGGGCGCCCGGGTGAGATGGGGGACCTCGTCGCGCATGCGCTTCCAATGCTTGTCGAGCCGCCAGCCGAGCGCCGGCAGCCAGCCGAAGCCGCATTCGATCATCACCACCTTGAGGTCGCGATAGCGCTCGAACAGGCCTTCCATCACCATGCTGGAGACCACCGCCTGTGCCGAAGTCGCGTGCTCCGAGACCTCCTCGATATAGAATGACGGCCAGCCGCCATTGGTCATCGCCCAGCCGCTGTAGCCGAAGGCATGGATGCCGACCGGCAGCCCGGCCTCGACGGCGGCTTGGTAGATCGGCCAGTAGCGCTTGCGTCCCAGCGCCTCGCTGGAGCGGCTGAGCATCATCACCTGGGCAAAGCTGCGGTCGCCGGCACGGCGGCGGATCTCCAGCCGCGAGGCTTCCGCGTCCTCGTAGGGGACGATGACCGAAGCCTTGAGCCGCGGCTCGCGGCGGTGCCAGCGCTCGAGCTGGGACTCGTTGATCGCGAAGGCGAGCGCGGCGCTCAATTCGGCGTTCATGTCGCCCTGGCCGGAGGGCTGGAGCGGATTCATGATCCCGTGCGCGATGCCGTAATGATCGAGATGCTGCCCGCGCATGAAGTCGAGGTCGCTGCCGGGGGCGCCGCCGCCGGGTGGCCAGGCGTCGCGGCGGGCGGCGATCGGCGTCATCTTGGGGTAGGGATAGCCGGCGACATAGCCGTGCCGGGACCGCCGGCCATAGGTCTGCAGATAGTCCCACCAGCGGTTGCTCAGGAACGGCCGCAGGTCTTCCAGCGAACTGCGCGGGTGAATGTCGCAATCGACGATTCCCAGGCGGGTCGTGGGGGCGCGGACGGGATTCCTGATCTCGATATTCATGCGACGGCTCCTCGGCGCGAATTATAGGCGCAAAACGCGGCGGTCCGGTAGGCGTGCTTGGGCGTACCTGGACGACGCGCGCGCGTGTCGGGGGCGCCCCGATCAGTCCGGTTTGGCGCCGGATGCCTTGATGACCTTGCCCCACTTTTCGATCTCTTGCGCCACATAAGCGCCGAAGCCGTCCGGCGTATAGAAGATCGGCGTGGTCGCCGCCGTCGCGAGCCGGGCGCGGGTCGCGGGGTCGGCAAGGCCCGCATTGACCTCGGCGTTGAGCCTCGCGACGATCTCGGCCGGGGTGCCGCGCGGCACCCCGAGGCCGCACCAGGAATTCGCCTCGTATCCCGGCACCGACTCGCCGACAGTGGGCGCATCCGGCACGAATTCGCATCTCGATTTTCCCGCCACCGCGAGCAGGCGCAGCGCGCCGGAGCGGATGTGCGCGAGCGCTCCCGTCAGGGTCGGAAACATCACCTCGATGTGACCGGCGATCATATCGGTCAGCGCCTGCGCTTCGCCGCGGTAGGGCACGTGCACCATGCTGATGCCGGTCATGGTCTTGAGCAGTTCGCCGGCGACGTGGGACGTGGAGCCGGTGCCGAACGAGGCCATGCTGATCCGGCCGGGGTTCGCCTTGGCATAGGCGATGAATTCCGGAACGGTCTTGGCGGGAACCGCAGGACCGACGACCATCACCAGCGGAAAATCGATGAGGCCCGACACCGGCGCGATGTCGCGCAGGAGATTGAACGGCAGGTTGTCGAACAACGTGACATTCACCGCCGCCGATGCCGCGATGTACAAGAGCGTGTAGCCGTCGGGCGGAGCGGCGACCGCCGCCTGGATCGAAATATTGGTGGAGGCGCCGGGCTTGTTCTCGATGACGACGGACTGACCGAGCCGCTCCGAGAGCCACTGCGCCATGATACGCGACACCGTGTCCGCCCCGCCGCCGGGCGAAAATCCGACGATCCAGCGCAGCGGCCGCGTCGGATATTGGAGCGCCGATGCGCGCTGCGAAAGGGCGGGAACCGCGGCAGCGGCGCCCGCGAGTTGCAGGAATTGGCGGCGCGGAAGTCTCATGACGACGCGTTCTCTGTCGCGGCAACGCTACCGAGGATGGTGCAGATGCGCGCACCGGTGCGCAAACCGCACCCCGATCGATGTCGATCCGTTCAAGGCTGCACGCCCGCCGCCGGCATTGCCGCTGCCGTCAATCGCCGGAACCACGGCACGTTCCGCTGGCAGCTCGCGAGCGAGGCTACACCATCCGGCGCAGGAAGGGCAGCCCGCCTGCGTCCCCCACCTGCGCCTCTCCGCGACCTCAATTCTTGAAGAAGCAGAAGGTCTCGACATCGACTTCCCAGTCGCGATCGGGCCACCACGGCACCCCGTTTCGCGCAAATTGAGCATAGGTTTCGGCGCGGACTTCCCATTCGGTGATCACGCAGATATCGGACCCGGGGGGCACGTCGATCTGCACCGATGCGCCCGTGGGGGACACGCCGGTATGCCGGCCGCCGTTCGGAAACGACACGCATTCCGTCCATTTCGGACGCAGGCAAGTTTGCGCCGACGCGCTCCACGCGGCGAACACGGCGAAGACCGCCGTCACCAGAACGATCGAGGTGCGCATCATCGGCTCCTGAATCGCAATGGCCGGGACGAGCCCGGCCATCACGATACCCTATGAATGGATCATGATCTCTGGATCACGCTCTAGCTGCGCTTGGGCCACAGCGTACCCTGGTCGCCGCCGGGCACCTTGGCGATGCCCTTGAAGTTGAACCTCTGCACGCGTTTTCCTTCATAAGTTTCGGTCGTGTAGATGTTGCCCTTGGAATCGACGGCGATGCTGTGCACGCCGTAGAATTCGCCGGGCTGGCGGCCGCCGCGGCCGAACGCGGCCAATTCGGTGAGGGTGTCGCGCTGCACGATGCGCACGCGCTCGTTCTGCCCGTCGGTCAGGTAGATGAAGCGCTGTTGCGGATCCTTGGAGAATGCGATCTCCCAGGTCGAGCCCGATGCCAGCGTGTTCTTGGCGAAGAACTGCTCCTTCAAGAACGTGCCGTCGGGCTTGAACACCTGGACGCGATCATGCTGGCGGTCGCAGACGTAGAGCAGGTCGTCGTTCGCCAAGGCGACGCAGTGCACCGGGCTGCGGTATTGCTGCAGCGCCGTGGCGGTCGGATTGTATGGGCCCTGCGGGCTGTCGTCGGGCTTGTTGCCGTAGGCGCCCCAGAAACGCTTGATCTTGCCGGTTTCGCCGTCGAGCACCGCCACGCGCCTGTTCTTGTAACCATCGGCGACGAAGGCTTCATTGGTTTTCGGATTGACGGTGATCTGAGCGACGCGCCCGAAATTCTCGGGGTCGTTGCTGCCGGAATTCTTGCCGTAATGGCCGGACTGCATCAGGAACTTGCCGTCCTTGGTGAACTTGAGGACCTGGGAATCCTTGGCGCCGTTGCCGCCGAGCCAGACATCGCCCTTGAAGTCGACATACACCCCGTGCATCGATTCCGGCCATTCATAGCCCTGTCCGGGGCCGCCCCAGGCGTGCACCACGTCGCCGGCCTGGTTGAACGCGATCACCGGTGGCGCCGATTTGCAGCAGATCGAGACCGGAGGGTTGAGCGTGGAGCCCTTCTCGTTATTGGCTGAGCGTCGAGGCGCCGCGATGGACGATCCAGACATTGTCCTGGTCGTCGACCGCTACGCCGATGGTCATCCCCAGCAGCGCCTCCTCCGGCAGCGGCTTCGGCCACAGCGGATCGACCTCGAAGATCGGGATTTCCACCATCGGCTGTTCCGCCGCGGTGCCGCGTAACGCGGACACTCCGACGCCGATACTTCCGACGGTGAGGGCGAGCGCCGCCCCGTAGGCGAACGTGCGCTTCTGCACGGGCTTGATCATCATCACCTCCCTGGCACTTTATTTTGCGGTTTCAGCGGAAACACGCGCTGCCGATGGAGATGGGTGCGCGGTGCGCCCCATTTGGCAGCTTGGAAACAAGGCTACACCATTCGGGGCTGTAGGGGCAACGCGGCTGTGACGCGTTGCAACGTGTTTTGTCGGCGTCCCGCTGCCATTCGGGCGGACACCACCCGCGACCGGCCTCGCAGTCTCAATCGCCTCCGGTGCGCCCCAGGGTGCGCCCGGGATGCTCAGCCCGGTGGAATGAACACGTATTGCTTCAGCCGGTCGGTTTCCTGCTGGCCGACATATTTGCCGATTTCCTTGTCGAACTGCGCCCAGGTCTTCCACGGCCGGTACTCCGCGAGTTCGGCCGCCATGCGCGCGCCGACGCCGGGAATCAGCATGAATTCCTCGCGCGCGCCGGTGTTCAAATTGATCGGAACGAAGGCCTTGCGGTAGAGCTCCTTGGCTTGGTCCGGCGTGAACTTCTGTTCCAGCAGGAACTTGTTCAACTCGACCACGCTCTTGAACGGGCGCCGCTCGATCAGCCCCTTGGCGAGCGCCGGCGTCATCTGCGGCAGTTGCACCAGCTCGCCCTCGGCGGCCATGTTGGGGTCGAGCAGGGCCTTGCCGGCCTGGGCGCCGGCGGGGCTTGCCAGCAGCGCTGCCAGCGCGAGGGCGCCTGCGCAAGCCAGGGTCGCCCGGTGGAATATCGCGCGGTGCAATATCGCGCGGTGCGATGTGGCGCGGTGCGATGTCGTCACGGCGTCTCACTCCTTCTCCGGTTTCGATCCGAACATACGCTGGATTCGCGCTCTGTGGCGGACATCCGAGTACACATAGGCGAGGCCGAGCAACCCCATCTGCAGCATCATCCCGGGAGCGAGCAGCGGGGGCGCCTTGGCCCGCATGACCTTCTCCATCAGCTCCCATGTGGACATGGACGGATTGAGATCGAGCTGAAATTCCGCCGAACCGCGGAAATGCGCGGCAACGCCGGCAACGCCCGCCAGCGCGAACAGCACCATGATGATCTCCATCGCGCGCAGGCTCGCGGCATCGTTTCGCATGACCTGCCAGGCGATCGCGGCGACCGCCGCCACGATCAGGACGAGCGGGACGAGTTGCAGCGGCTGCTCGTAGTGTTCCAACAGCACCAGCTCGGTCACGGTTCCTGCGAGGCCGAGCACGAGAACCCCGAGGACCCAGCGGCGCAGGAGCTCGACATGATCGGCGCCCACCCGGCGCGCTTCCATGTGATTCTCCTCGAGCATGGTGATCCTCCGCGCGCATGATCCCGAAAAGTTGCGGACTTTTCGGACCGGATCATGATCAAAATCAAAGGCTATCCGGTTCGATCCGGATCGATGGCGCTCTACGGACGGCTGCGCGCCTCTTTCACCACCTCGGCGAGGCTCGCATTGTACTTGGCCATGACCTCGTTCACCAATGCCGTGACCTTGGCGGGGTCCGGCTTGTCCGGCATGAGCGCCTGCTCGATCTCGATCATGCCCTTCTCGATGGCGACGTAGTTGTCGTCGGAACGCGCCTTGATGAGGTCTTCGATGCTGTCCCAGGCGTCGTCGAATGCCTCGAAGGACTTGCGGGCCTTGGCGACGTCGCCGGCCTTGATCGCCGGGATCACCTCGCGCAGGTGGGCGCGCACGATACGCAACCGGGCGATGTCGTCATAGAGCGGATTGAGGGGCGCCGCCTTGGTGACCAGGCCGATCGCCTCGTCATATTTGGCGAGCATGACCTGGGCGTCTGCGAGTAGCGCAGCCGTGTCGGGGTTCGCAGCATCCAGCGCCTTGGCGATCTTGCGCTGGTAGTTGAGTTCGAGAACGTCGTACAGCTCCTTGCTGCGCGTGTTGATGTAGACCTCGATGCCGTTCCAGGCGGAATCATAGGCCTCGAAAGCCGCCCTGGCGCGTGCGACGTCGCGTTGCTGAAGGGCGGCGACGGTGTCGGCGAGGGTCGGCCGCACCGCCTTGATGCTGGTGACCTCGAAGCGCTCGCCATCCGCGGCCAGTGCCCGGCTCGCGGTGCCGGCGAATGACAGGAACACGAGTGCCAGGCACACGAATGCCAGGAGCACAATGGTCGCGGCAGCGCCGAAGCCGATCCGGCGAACCGGCTTTGCCCATCCCGGGGGACGCGCATAAATCACCGCATCCACCACCCGGCCGAATGTCCTGGTCATCTGGCGTGTCATCATCTCCTCCTCGATTGCCCTTGCATACCTCGGAATCACGATGCTTTTTTTAGATTATTTCTAAGCGCAGCGCGGCCAAAATCAATCGCGATGGCCACGTCAAAGCCTTGTCATTAAGCCTTGCCATTCCTGGACGCCACCTTAGGACGCCACGCCGCGGCAAACCCGGAATCCGACCGGAATCCGCGGTCCGGCTTGCCAGTCCTGCGCAAACCGATATATATCTTCGAATACATCGCCGCCTGTGTCGCACCGACGAGGGCCGCGCAGCAGTGCCGGCAGCTTCTGCGAGTTCGTCAAATGAGGCGCCCGTTCGCGCCCGGGAGATTGCGGTGGTTGCTCTCGAGACACCGGTGACGAGCAATCCTCCGTTCGTCATCGACGTATTCGGCGAGGTCGCGCCCAACGGCGAAGCGATCGGGCTGCGCATCCAGCGCAGCGCGCAGGGTCCGGTCGACCTGTGCGTACGCATCGAGGATGTGCAGCACCTGGTCAGCATCCTCCTGGCGCTGAGCTGCGAGGCCAAGCGCCTGCAGCCGGGGCCGGAATTCGAGGGGCCGCCGAGCGGAGCCATTCCGCTGCCGCTCAGCGCCATCAATGTCGGCCAGAACGATGACGACCAGACCTTCCTGCTGCTCGAAGTCGGTGCCGCGTCGCTGATGTTCGCGACTGCCGCCGGCGACGCTGAGCGAGGTCGGGCAGACGCTGCTCGCCCTGAGCGCGCGCACCACCGGCAAGCCGTCATAGCAAAGCCGTCATGGCCGTCATGCGGTGCGGCGGCCGCGCGCTTGCAGGCCGGAACCAACGGTTCGGGGCAACGCCCCTCTTTTCAACATCGCCGATGTGTGCGACAACCGTTGTATCTAATTGGATATAACGTATGATGTCGTCTCGCGCTCCGGATATGTTGTCGAGCATTTTTTCGACCGGCCGCCCGCCGGCCGCGCCGGCGTTTCCGCGCGGCATGATCCCGATGAAGGTGCGCGCGCCCGGCGACGCGCCGATCGGCGAATTCACGCCGCCGGCCGCCAAGCGACGCACGGCGATCTACGACATGCACCACAGCGTGCACTGCTCGATCATCGGCACCTGCCTTTCGAGCGCGGAATTGCGCCGGCTGCTGATCAAGCTCGGCGTCCACGGCGCCGACACCGCCGGCGACCACGATCTGCACAAGCAGGGCGTGACGCTCGCCGGCCGGGCGCAGGGCGGCGGCAAGCTGATCCAGAAGGCGCTCGACCGCCGCCACGAAGCGGCGATCAAGCAGTTCGCCAAGGCCGAGGACGAGACCGCGTTGCGCGGGCTGTGGGACGACGCCGTCAAGCGCGGCGACATTCCCGGCGCCTATTGGGCGGCGCTGAGCCATCCGGCGGCGACCGATGCCGTCATGCGGCAGGCGTTCGGCGACGTGCACATGCTCTCCCACATGGTCGGCGCCGCCAACCGCGCCGATATCCGCCGGCTGCGCCAGCTCGAGGAGGACAATGCCGCGTTGTCCGCCAAGCTCGAAGCACAGCAGCGCCAGTTGCGCGACGGCTTCACCGCGCGCGACGACAAGATCCGTCTGCTCAACGAAGCCCTGAGCCGGGCGCTGGCGCAGGCTCCGGCGATGGCAGGCCACGAAAACGACGACCTCCGCGCCGCCAGGGACGCGCTGATCGACCTCGATCGGCGCCTGAGCCGCGAGATCGCGCACCGCAAGCGCCTCGAGAGCCGCATCGAGCAGGCGGCGCTCGCGCAGTCGCAAGCGGAGCGCGCCCGGCAGGACACCACGCAGGAATGCGAGGACCTGCGGCGCGAACTCGCCCTCGTCGAGGTCGAGATCAACGGCTGGCTGGGCCAAGACGCGTCCGCCGCGCCGGACCTCGGCGGCGCGCCGGTGCTCTATGTCGGCGGCCGGGCCAATCAGGTGCCGCAGCTCAAGGCCCTGGTGGAACGCGCCGGCGGCGCATTCCTCCACCATGACGGCGGCATCGAGCACAGCATGACCCTGCTGCCGGGCCTGATCAGCCGCGCCGACTTCACGGTATTCCCGATCGATTGCATCAGCCACGACGCCATGGGCATGGTGAAACGGCAATGCCGGCTGGCGGCCAAGCCGTTCATGCCGCTGCGCACGTCGAGCCTCGCCTGCCTGCTCAGCGGCCTGACCGCGCTGGCGCGGACGCCGGATTCCATGGAACCGACCGGTAGGATGGGTTGAGCTTCTTGCGAAACCCATCGCGGCGCACGACGCAGACGCTGCCGATGGGGCCCACCCCATCGGCGCGACGGGCAGGGCGCTTCACCGGTCGTTCGGGCTGCCTAGTGGATCGATTTCATGAAACCAATCAGTAGGGTGGGCAAAGGCGCGCTCTTCGCGCCGTGCCCACGCGGATACGACGAGGGTGGGCACGCTTCGCTTTGCCCACCCTACAAGTCCGATCGCATCGATATGATTCGAACCTCGGAAACGCCGTCTAGTCCAGCGGCTCCACCTTGACGAGGGCGGCGCCGTGGTTGCTGCCGGTCCAGAAAGTGACCGGCGTCGTCGAATTGTCGATGAACACGGTGCGCATGTTGGTTTCCGTCGGCAACGGATATTCGACGGTCGCACCGGTCTTGGGATCGAGCCGCACGGCGCGGTCGGTGTGCATCCCGCCGGTCCACAGTTCACCGTTCTTGTCGATGGCCGCACGATACGGATAGGTGTGGGCCGGCAGCGGCCACTCCGTCACTTTTTCCGTCTTGGTGTCGAACAGCGCGAGCTTGTTGCCGCGATATTCGGTCAGCAGGATGCGGTCCTGGTCGTCGATCACCATGCGCCGTGCCCGCGCATTGGGGGTCGGCAGCTCGTGCCACGTGACCTTGCCGCTCTTGGCGTCGATCTTGCCGATATGGCCGCGCTGGTACTCGGCCATCCAGAGGTTGTTCTGGGAGTCGGAGATGACCTGGTAGATCGAGGCCGGCTTGCTGGCGAGTTCCTTGAGCGGCTGGAATCGCTCCCATTTGTCGCTGGCGAGGTCGAGGCGGTAGATGTCCTGGGTGCCGACGCTCTTGGTCCACACCTTGCCGTCCACGTCGTGGCGCAACCCGACGAAGTTCAGTTGGACCCGATTGTCGTTATACTCGGCCGCCAGCGGGTACCATTTGATCTGCCCGGTCTTGGGATCGAGATTTCCGAGCGAGCCCTGATACATCGTATCGAACCAGAGCGTGCCGCTCTTGTCGAACTCGAGCGACAGATTGCCGACCGGAGCCTTGTCCTTGAACTTTTTCAGGGGATATTCCGTGAGCTCGAGCGTCTTCGGATCGAACTTGGAAATGAAGAGCTCGCCGAAATCCGAGTACCACACCGCTCCCTGCGCATCCACGAGCACGTCGTGCGGCTCGGTCGTCGGCCGCGGCAAATCATATTCGGTGATGATGGCGCGGGTTGACCGGCCGGTCGCACGAGCCAAGGTCTTGAGCGGATACTCCCAACGGTTGACCGCGCTCTGGTTGATGCTGGCGAGGTACTCCGCGGTCTTGCGGTATTGCTCGGGCGTTCCCGCCCGCGCCTCATCGAGCATGCGCTGCGGCTTGATCGGCTGGCTCACCGCCCCATAGCCCATCATGCGCGTGATCACCTGGGTCCACTCGTTCGCGTCGTGGGTCGAGCGGGCGATGCGCTCGAGGGTATGGCAACTCACGCAGTTGAGTAGGAAGGCCTTTTGATCATCGGTGCCGGGAAAGCTCGCCATCCACTCGGCATTGCTCATTTGGCTGGCGAGATTCGCCGTCTTGTGGAGCTTGAGATCGAGCGTGGCGCTCTGATTGCCGCCGACATCGGCCGTCGTTGGGGCGAGGTCATAGCCGATGGCGCGAATCGCGAGCTGATATTTGCCCGCCTCCAATCGATTGGCCGGGAAGCTGAAGCGGCCTTGGGCGTCGGTGACGACGCTGACGGAGACCTTCGCGCCGGCCTTCTTGGCGGTGACCACCACCCCCTCCATCAAACCTTCCGCCGCGGAGGAGACCAGTCCGGTCAGGGCGGTTGGATTTTGCGCCGCGGCGGGTTGCGGCGCCATTTGGAAGAGAATGACGGCGGAGCCTGCGGTCAGGATCGGCAGGAGACGTCTTGTTCGCATTGATTCCTCCCTGGATTCTTGCCTGGATTTTTTGATTCCGAAGCGTTCAACGGTACACGTCCACCGTGCATGGTAGAACGCGCAGCCGTGTAAATCCACTGCTCCGACGGGGTTTATGCGAATACGTAGCGGAACCGCGCCCCGTCCGCTTCGATCCGTCCGGCGGTCGGGTGCGGAAAATGGACCGGCATGACCACAGTGCCGGTCCCCGCGACCTCGCCCAGGAAACGCCGGCGCGAGCGTGCCGCCTGGTCGCGGTCCCAGTCGAACACGGTCGACCAATCCGGCTCCCGGCACTGCAGCGCGTGATGCATGAGGTCGCCGGTGACCACGGCGCGCTGGCCGCGCGAGGCGATGTTGACGCAACAGTGGCACGGCGAATGGCCCGGCGTCGGCGTCAGCCAGATCGTGTCGTCGAGCGCAAAGTCGTCGTCCACCAGCAGCGCCTGGCCGGCTGCCACCACCGGCTCGCAATTGAAGCGCCAGACGTTGCCGGGCGGCTGGGCGCCGCGCCTGGTCGCCGCCTCCCATGCATCGTATTCGCGCTTGTGGAACACGTATTTCGCGTTGGGGAAGGTGGGCACCCAGCGTCCGTCGCGCAGCACGGTGTTCCAGCCGCAATGGTCGAGGTGCAGGTGGGTGCAGAAGACGTAGTCGATGTCCGCAAAGCGCAGGCCGGCGGCGCGGAAGCCGTCGAGCCAGGGCGCTTTCGGAAAATCCATCGGCGGCGGATAGCCCTTGTCCTCCCCGGTGCAGGTGTCCACCAGGATCGTGTGCCTGGGCGTGCGGACCACGAAGGTCTGATAGGTGATCACCAGCCGCCCCGACGCGGGATCGAAGATGAACGGCTCGAGTTCCGCGAGGTGCCGCTTGCCGATTTCCGGATCATAGGCCGGGAACATGTCCTCCGGCCGGCGCCACGGCCCATCCCTCTCGACGATGCTGGTGATGGTGACGTTGCCGATCTCAAGCGTATGCATGCTGTCCGCGCCCCTGTCGCATTCCGGTCTCCTGCGCAACCTTGCTCCCCGACAAGGATATTTGCGCGTGAGCGGACGACGCCTCCACGCCTTTCTCCGCGGGCGAGGATTCTTTATCCGGTGTGTTATGGCTGTTGCAATGAGGAGGGAGGATATGAACCTGATGATCAAACGTATCGTCATGTTCACGGCCGATATGCCGCGTATGGCGACGTTTTACCGTGACGTCATCGGCCTCGTTCAGATGCGCGAAGAGGCGGGCTGGATCGAGTTCTCTGCTGGAGGCTGCAATGTCGCGCTGCACAATGGCACGTCCGTACTCGGCAGCAGGCCTCCGAAGCTGGTGTTCTTTTCCAAGGACGTGGCCGCGGCGCGAGAACGCCTCGTGAAACGGGGCGCGAAACTCGGCAAGGTCAAGTCCAAAAACGGCCTCGATCTTTGTGAAGGCAGGGACCCCGACGGAAATCCGTTTCAAATCTCCAATCGAACCTGAATGCTCTTCCCCGATCCCGTCCAACCGGAGCAATCGCAAATGTCCAGCACTCACGGCAAGTTCGTCTGGTACGAGTTGATGACGACCGACACCAAGGCGGCGGAAACCTTCTACCGCGGCGTGGTCGGCTGGGGCGCGCAGGACTCCGGCATGCCCGACATGTCCTACACGCTGTTGACGCTCGGGGCGGTCCCGGTGGCCGGATTGATGGCGGTGCCGAAAGAGGCCTGCGATGCCGGTGCGGGGCCGGCCTGGATCGGCTATGTCGCGGTCGACGATGTCGATGCGAGCGCCGCCCAGGCCAAGCAGGAGGGCGGCGCCATCCACCGCGCCGCCCGACGACATCCCCGGCGTCGGCCGGTTCGCGATCATCGCCGACCCGCACGGCGCGTCGCTCTGCCTGTTCAAGCCGGCGGCCGGACCGCAGGGGCCACCCCCGGCACCCGGCACGCCGGGAACCGCCGGCTGGCGCGAACTCTATGCCGGCGACCGCGAGGCCGCGTTCGCCTTTTATGCCAAGCTGTTCGGATGGACCAAGGCCGAGCATGTCGACATGGGCCCGATAGGCATCTACCAGCTCTTCGCCGCCGGCGGCGAAACCATCGGCGGCATGATGGGCAAGCCGCCGCAGGTTCCGGCGCCGTGCTGGCAGTACTACTTCAATGTCGACGGGATCGACGCGGCGGCGGCACGCGTGCAGGCCGGCGGCGGCGCGATCCTCAACGGCCCCCATCAGGTGCCGGGAGGAAGCTGGATCGTGCAATGCCGCGATCCGCAAGGCGGCGTGTTCAGTCTCGTCGCATCGGGCCGCTGACCGGCGCGGCGCCAAGGCGGAATGACACGCGCCGTTGGCCGCCGCTCATTCCGCATTGAGGCTGGCGTCGCGCGCAAGCTACGCGCACTTGGCGATTTCCACGCGCGCCACCACGTCAGTCGGCCCGCCCGATGAGGAGCCCGGCCCCGCTCCGCGCGAGCGGTCCGCTGCGGTCACCGAGCACGGCCCGCGTCATCGCCGCTCACCCCCCACTCTCACACCCTGCTTGCGAATCCGGAACACCAGCACGTCATCCTGTCGTCCCGTGGCCTCCAGCGCGTCGCCGGTTTCGCGCACCAGGTTGGGGATGTCGATCTCGGCGAGGGGATCGGTGCATTCGACCACCAGCATGGCGCCGGGGGCGAGCCGCGACAGCGCCTTGCGGGTGCGCAGGGCCGGCAGCGGGCATTTGAGCCCGCGAAGGTCGATGACGGTATCCTTCAGGGTTGCGGTCATCGGGGATATCCACTTGTTTCGTCAACTGAATCGGACTTCGTCGCGGTTTCTCCGCAGTGCCATCTTGACCGCGACGCCCGGCCCCCGCCACATAACGCGATGGTCGCGTCCCCGGAAGATCGCCAACGCATCGAACGCCTGATGCGCGTCGCCGACGTGTTGGCACGTATGGCTAGGCTCGTCGAGCCGGTTCTGCCGCGCCAGGTCCAGCCGGCGGTGGCGCTCGGCGCGACGCTCGCCGACGACGTCATGGTCGCGACCGAGCGGCCGGCGGCGCCGCTTGCGCTGATCGACGGTTGGGCGGTGCGCGCCGAGGTCACCACCGATGGCAGCGCCTATACCCCGGCCACGTTGGCGGGGGCACAGTCGATCGACGTCGGCGAGGCGATGCCGCCGGGAACCGACGCGGTGGTTCCGACCGATGCCGTGGTCCTGCGCGCCGGCGTCGCCGAAGCGCTGGCGCCGGTGGCGCCGGGGGACGGGGTGCTGCAGGCCGGCGCCGATGCCGGCCACCGCGAGGTCCTGCGCCGCGCCGGAGAGCGGCTGCGGGCGAGCGATCTCGCCGCCATGCGGGCGCTCGGCATCGGCAGCGCCAGGGTGCGCCGGCCGCGCCTCCTGATCGGCCGCGCCCGCACCCACCGCGACCCGGTCTCCGACGCCGTGGTCGCCTGGCTCAACCAGGCGGTCGCGGCGGACGGCGGCGAGCCCTTGACCGCGGTCGCGGGCGCACACATGCCGACGCTGCTGTCGGGCCCCAATGCCGACGGTTTCGTGATCGTCGGCGGCACCGGCAGCGGCCGCGAGGATCACGCGGTATCGACGCTGGCGCGGCTCGGTACCGTCGAGGTCCATGGCGTGGCGGTGTCGCCCGGAGAGACGACGGCGTTCGGCATCGCCAATTCGCGGCCGGTGCTGCTGCTGCCGGGGCGCCTCGACGCCGCGATCGCGGGATGGTTCACTGGTCGGGCGCGGGCTGCTGGCGCGGCTGCGCGGCGGCACCGACGACGACTACGGCACCACCGCGACGATGGCGCGCAAGGTGGCGTCCACCGTCGGGCTCACCGAAATGGTGCTGGTGCGCCGCACCGACGAGGGGTTGGTGCCGCTCGCCGCGAGGTATCTGCCGATCACCGCCTTCGGCAATGCCGATGGATGGATCCTGATCCCCGCCGGGAGCGAAGGCTATCCGGCCGGCGCGACGGTCTCGGTGAGGCCGCTGCCATGAGCGGCGGGCGCGCGTTTCCGAAGGACGCCGCCCTCGAGCTTCTCGCCGCGGTGCGCGAAGCGGCGCGCCAGGATCAATTCCTCGACGTGATCCCGGCCGCCGAGGCGCGCAGCCGGTTCGAAGCCGCGATCGATTTCACCCCGCTGCCGGACGAGATGGTCGACCTTGCCGATGCGCTCGAGCGCGTGCTCGCCGTCGATCTCGCGGCGCCGACCGACGTGCCGGCATTCGATCGTTCCGGCGTCGACGGCTTCGCGGTGCGCGCCGCCGATACCGCCGGTGCGGCCGACCGGGCGCCGCGACAGCTCGTCCTCAATGCCGAGGTGATCGCCTGCGGGCATCCGCCGGCGCTCGAAGTGGGCGCGGGGACCGCGACCACGATCGCGACCGGCGGCGCCATTCCGCGCGGCGCCGACGCCGTCATGATGGTGGAATACACCGAACTGGCGGAGACCCAGGCCGGCCCGGCGATCGAGTTCCGCCGCGCCGTCGGCCCCGGGCAGTTCGTCTCCTTTGCCGGCTCCGACATCGCCCGCGGCGAGACGGTGCTGCGGCGCGGCCAGCGCATCGGCTCGCGCGAGATCGGCATGCTCGCCGCCTGCGGCTTTGCCGAGGTGCCGGTGCTGCGGCGGCCGCGCGTGGCGGTGCTCTCGACCGGCGACGAATTGGTAGCGCCCGGCGCGCCGCTCCCGCCCGGGGCGGTCTATGACAGCAACGGCGCCATCGTCGCCGCCGCGGTCACCGAGGCCGGCGGCGACGCCGTGCCCATGGGCGCCTTTCCCGACGACGAGAACGTGCTCGAAGCCGCGGTGCGCCACGCGCTCGCCTCGTGCGACATGGTGGTGCTGTCCGGCGGCACCTCCAAGGGCGCCGGCGACCTGTCCTATCGCATCCTGTCGCGGCTGGGGTCGCCGGGCGTGCTGGTCCATGGCGTGGCGCTCAAGCCCGGCAAGCCGCTGTGCCTCGCGGTGGTCGACGGCAAGCCGATCGCGGTGCTGCCGGGTTTCCCGACCTCGGCGATCTTCACCTTCCACGAATTCGTCGCGCCGGTGATCCGCGCCCGCGCCGCGTTGCCGCCGCAGACGACCGCAGACGCTGACGGCGACGGTGCCGATCCGCATCGCCTCGGAAATCGGCCGGCAGGAATTCGTGCTGGTGGCGCTGGTGCCGGGCGAGCGCGGGCCGGTCGCATTTCCGATCGGCAAAGGCTCGGGCGCGGTGACGTCGTTCTCCCAGGCCGACGGCTTCATCGCCATCGATGCGCTCAGCGCCGGGCTCGATAGCGGCGCGCAGGCGGAGGTCACGCTGATCGGCCGCGCCGCGCGCACGCCGGACATCGTGATCATGGGCAGCCATTGCGTCGCCCTCGACGCGGTGATCGGCCGCCTCGCCGAGCAGGGCTTTGCCGCCCGCACCGTCGCGGTCGGCAGCATGGGCGGCGTCACCGCGGTCGAGCGCGGCGAATGCGACATCGCGCCGGTCCATCTGCTCGATCCGACGACCGGGGTCTACAACCGTCACCTGATCCGGCCCGGCATCGGCCTGGTGCCGGGCTGGCTGCGCATGCAGGGCTTCGTGTTCCGGCCCGGCGATGCGCGCTTTGCCTGCAAGTCCGCGCCGGACGCGCTGGCCGCCGCGCTCGCCGATCCGTCATGCCTGATGGTGAGCCGCAATGCCGGCGCCGGCACCCGCATCCTGATCGACCGGCTGCTGGCCGGCCGCCGCCCGCCCGGCTATGCCAATCAGCCGAAATCGCACAATGCGGTGGCGGCCGCGGTCGAGCAGGGCCGCGCCGATTGGGGCATCGCGATCGCGACCGTGGCGGGACTTTACGGCCTGGACTTCCTGCCGATCGCGCCGGAGCATTATGATTTCCTCATCGTCGAGAGCCATCGCGACCGCCCGGCGGTGCAGGCCTTCCTCGCCGCCCTCGCGGAGCCGCAGGTGCGCGAGCAGATCGCGGCGCTCGGCATGTCGCCCGGGAATTCGCCGCGGTAGCAGCCGCCGAATCGGTGTGAATGCGGAGAGTGGCGCGACGTTGCTGGGCCAGGGCGGCTATGATACCGCAACGGCCTTGAAATCGCGGCGCATTCGCGCCCAGCCCCGATGCGCATTCACAGGAGAAGCCGTGATGCCGGACAAACCGAGGATCGGCTGGATCGGAATCGGCAGGATGGGCTATCCGATGGCCGAGCGGCTGCTCGCGGCCGGCTATGACGTGTCGATCTGGAACCGCACGCGGGCGAAGGCCGAGCCGCTCGCCAAGGCCGGCGGCAGGATCGTGGATCATGCCCGCGATCTCGCCGGCGTCGACGTGCTGTTCTCGATCGTATCCACCGGCACGGACCTCGAGCAGGTCTATTTCAGCGCAGACGGCGTCGGCACCGCCGACAAGGTGCCGCCGATCTTCGTCGACTGCTCGACCATCGCGGTGGAGGAATCCGCCGCCATCCGTGGCCGGCTGCGCGAGCGCGGTGTGGATTTCGTGTGCTGTCCGGTGAGCGGCAACGCCAAGGTCATCAATGCCGGTAAGCTCTCCGCGGTGGCATCGGGACCGCCTGCGGCGTTCCGCGTCATCGAGCCGATGGTGAAGGTGTTCGCCCCGCGCGGCGTGTCGTATGTGGGCGAGGGCGAACTCGCCCGCATCTGCAAGATCGCCCACAACGTCATGCTCGGCGTGGTGATCGAGAACCTGATCGAGATTACGCTGCTCACCAACAAGCTGGGCGTGCCGCGCGAGGCCTTCCTTTCTTTCCTCAACAACAGCGTGATGGGCTCGATGTTCACCGCCTACAAGTCGCCGGCGCTGGTCAATCTCGACTGGACCACGACCTTCACGCCGGAACTGCTGCGCAAGGACCTCGACCTCGGCCTCGCGCTTGCCCGCGAGATCGACCTGCCGATGCCGGTGACGGCGGCGGCGCGGGAAGTGCTGCAGGCCCATTTCGGCGCTGCCACCCTGCAGAAGGATCCCGAGACATATTTGGCCGGGGATTTCGCGGCGCTGATGGAAACCATGGCGCTCGCCGGCGGCATGAAGCTCGCCAGCGAAAACAAGAAGGTGCCGACCGGCCTGGAGAGCTGACCACGGAACATGTAGCACGGATGAGCGAAGCGACATCCGGGACAGCCGCCGCGTTGACCACGTAGCCGGCAGTTAATGCCCCGCATCTCGCTTCGCTCATGCGGGCTACCAGCCTCGAAAAATTTTCGCGCGGCCACAAGAAACATAAACGACGAGCGAGGGAGACCAGCATGGATCAGACGATGCGTGAAATCCGCGCCGGGGACATCGATCCGCGCTTCAATTGGGGGCGGGGGCTGCCGGCGCTCGGCCCGATGGGCGTCGACTTCGAGGAACGGGTCGATTATCGCCGGCTGCACCGCTATCGCCTCTCCCGCGCCAGGCAGGCGCTGGAGAAATCCGAGCTCGGCGCGCTCCTCGTGTTCGACGTGAACAACATCCGCTACATCACCTCGACCAAGATCGGCGAATGGGAACGCGACAAGCTCTCGCGCTGGGCGCTGCTCACCCGCACCGGCGAGCCGATCCTGTGGGACTTCGGCTCGGCGGCGGTCCACCACAAGCTCTACACGCCCTGGCTCGCCCCGGAGAACTGCAAGGCCGGGCTGATCGGCCTGCGCGGCACCGTCAATCCCGCCTTCGGCTTGATGAAGCGCCATGCCGAGGAACTCGCCTCCCTGGTCCGCGAGGCCGGCGTCGCCGACATGCCGATCGGCGTCGACATCATCGAGCCGCCGATGATGTTCGAGTTGCAGAAGGCGGGCCTCAACGTCCAGGACGGCCAGCAGGTGATGCTGGAGGCGCGCGAGATCAAGTCGGCCGACGAGATCGCGCTGCTCAACCGCGCCGCCGCCATGGTGGACGGCGCCTATCACCTCATCTACGAGCAATTGAAGCCGGGCGTGCGCGAGAACGACATCGTCGCCGAGGTCAACAAGTTCCTCTATACGCATGGCTCCGACGACGTCGAGGCGATCAACGCCATTTCCGGCGAGCGCTGCAATCCGCATCCGCATAATTTCACCGACCGCATGCTGCGGCCGGGCGACCAGGCCTTCTTCGACATCCTGCAGGCGTTCATGGGCTACCGCACCTGCTATTACCGCACTTTCAATGTGGGCCGCGCCACGCCGGTGCAGCACGACGCCTACAAGAAAGCGCGCGAATGGCTCGACAGCGCGATCGCGCTGATCAAACCCGGTGTTGCCACCGACACGGTCTGCAGCGTGTGGCCGCAAGCCCAGGATTTCGGCTTCCCCGACGAGATGAGCGCGTTCGGCCTGCAATTCGGCCACGGCCTCGGCCTCGCGCTGCACGAGCGCCCGATCATCAGCCGCGTCATCTCCATGACCCACCCGACCGAGATCAAGGAAGGCATGGTGTTTGCGCTGGAAACCTACTGCCCGGCCACGGACGGCTATTCCGCCGCCCGCATCGAGGAGGAGGTCGTGGTCACCGACACCGGCTGCCGCGTCATCACCCTGTTCCCGGCCGAGGAACTGCCGATCAGCCATAGGTATTGAGCGACTGGGCGCGATCGAATGAACCAGAGCATGATCGTCCGAAGTTGTGGCGGTCATTCCGGGGCCGCCGCGAGGCGGAACCCGGAATGCAGGCCCCCTGGGGCGCGGCCGCCCGACGCCGTAGAAATTGGCCCGTTGTCGTAATCAGGGAATTTCGTACACCGTGGTCTCGTCGGCGATGCCGCGCAGCGCCGCGCGCTGCATCGTCGGCTGGATGCCGGCGTGTTGGAGGAGTTTCGCAGCCTTCGGATCCTCCACCACCGACTTGGTCGCCAAAATGGCGCGCGACGAGGCAAGGCCCTGGACGCGCGCAGCCATGTTCACGGTCTGGCCGAAATAATCCTGACTTTCATTCAACATGACGGCGAGGCATGGCCCCTCGTGAATGCCGATCTTGAGCAGCAGATCCTGGTTCTGGCGCTCGGTATTGATGCGTGCCATTTCCTCGCGCATGCGCAATGCAGCCGCGAGTGCCCGGTCCGGGGTCGGGAATATTGCCATCACCGCGTCGCCGATCGTCTTCACGATCGCGCCTGCCTGCGCCGCCACGACCGCTTGCAGAATGTGAAAATGCTGGCGAACGAGATCATAGGCGACGAGATCGCCGACACGCTCATAGAGCGCGGTCGAGCCCTTGAGATCGGTGAACAGGAACGTGAGGCTGGTGATCTTCAGCCGTTGATCGATATCCAGTATCCTCGGTTCGATAGAGGTCGCGAAACGTCTGGTTGGTGAGGAGGCGCTTGGCGGTGAGGAAGGGCTTGCGCCTGCCGAGCAGACGGTGGAGCGGATCGGCGGCGATCCACAGCGCCGGCAGCACGCGGCGGTCGGTGCGGTTCTCGAGCGACAGCCGCAACGGCCCCGGTCGCATCGCGATCGTCCCGGTCGGTGCCTTCAGTTTGTTGAACACCATCGAAAGCGCCTGACGCTCGCGCGTCGGCTCGCCCTTGACATCGAGAAATTGCGTTCCGTGCGTCACCGGATCGAATATGATGATGAAATCGTTGGGCAGTTGCACCGACAGCACCGCTTTTTCGCCGGGCGGCAGCTCGATCGAATTGACGGTGAACGCGGCGAGGCTGTCTCCCAACGGCTCCGGCAAATCGACACCCGAGCTCCAGAAAACCTGGCGGTAATATTCGACTTCGGGAAGCGTATCCGGATCGTGGCCGGCGATGCGGCGCACCCGCGGGCTCACCGTGAAGGTCACCTCGACCATCTCGTCGAGGGTCGGCTTGTAGCCGGCGGCGCACAACGCGCAATCGTATCTGTTCGCGGGTGACTGTCTTGAGTGTGGCGTTCGCATCGAGTACGCCGCCGCAGCCGGGGCAGAGCACGCTCCACGACAATTCGAAAAGGCCGAGCCGGGCGGCGTGCAGGAACGCAGCGACAGCCCGCTCCTCGTCGAGGCCGTACCTGGCGGCAAAATCCAGCACGTTGACGCGGCAAAGCTCACGATCGGGCGCGTCGCGAACCGCGCGTTCGATGGCGGCAACGGAATCGGCGCTTCCCGATTGCCGCAGCACGCTGAAGAGGGCTTCGATCTCGCTCATTTGCAGAGATCCCGAGCCTCGGGCCGTGGGCACTCTGCGGGCGCAATCATGCGTGTGCGCACGATTCCACCGGTCATGGCGGATCGAGTCCCTTTGCCTTGTAGATGACTGCCGCGGACGGCGCGGTCAGGGCCTTGATCAACGCCTTCGCGGCTTCCGCTTCCCTGGCGCTCGTCGTCACTCCGGCAGAATAGATCGTCATCTGCTGCAACTCCGCCGGCAGCATGCCGATCACCTCGACCTCGGGATTGGACAAGAGTTCAGACACCTGCTGCAGTCCGATCTCCGCTTCGCCGCTCGAGACCAGCACGCTGACGCGGCCGTTGGGACCGCCGGCCGCGAGCTTGACCTTCGGCGCCACCTCGGTGGCGATGCCGAGCCGCCGGAACACCCCCTGGATATGTGCCGCCGTGATGCTGCCGCCGGAGGGCGCAGCGTGGCCAATGGATTTCGCCGCAAGCAGCGCGCGCTTGAGCGCTTCGGCCGACGACACGTCGGGCCTGGGCGCGCCTTTGCGCACGGCGATCCCTATGCCGGTGCGCGCGAGGTCGGTGCGGCCGGCCACGACCTTGCCCCGTTTGATGAGTTCGTCGATCGCCGTGCTGTCGGTGAGGAAGACGTCGACGGCTTCGCCTCGATCGAAGCGGGGGATCAGCGCGCCGGAAGGGGCATAGCTCGCGCGAATCGTGTGGCCGGTCGCGCGCTCGAAGGGCGGCAGCAATTCGTCCGTCGCCGCCTTGATCGCGGTCGAGATGAACGCGTTGATCTCGGCGGCGTCGGCCGCCGCGGTCGCAACCAGCAGGGCGACGACGATTGCAAGTGCGCGCATGACGCTTTTCCCTTCACTGAGCCGACGCTCTGTCGCACGGTATCGAACTCATGCGGTTCAGTCAGGACGTATTGGAGCCGGTTTGCCGCTTGTCGCCGTTCATCAGCGGTCCAAGGTTGGGCAAATTCCTGTGGATTGCTACCGGCGGTGTTGTACAGCGCCGCGCAGACACGGCCGCACGCTCCGGGCATCCGGCAGAAAAAGGCCCCACGGAGACCGTGGAGCCGGAGCAGGACCGAAAGCCGCTTGTTTTACGACCGACGTCCAGGAATCCGTTGGGATGCGGGGCTGCCGGCCGTCTGCGGGCAGGCCTGCCAAAAGCCGAACAACCCTTCTGACATCTTTGACGGCTTCCAGCACTGGCCATCCTTCTTGATCGGGCCGCCATCGTGCCGATCGGCCAAAGCCGGGGCCGCTGAGATCAAAGCCGCGATTGCGACGGTTGCTGCTGCGATTGTGAACTGACGCACGGGTTGCCTCTCCTTGGTCTTATGCTGTTATGGGTCTTATGCTGTTATAAAATCTCCATATGAGGATATGAACGATTTATATCTTGCACAAGGAAATTTATGCGGCGGGGTGACCGAATCCGGTCATAGGTGCCGTCAAAGAGTGAAAGATTTCGTTGGAACAATATTGCAGCGTTGGACTTGCGGCGTTACGACCAGCAGCTCAAGGCTATTTTTGCGGCTGCGATCGAAAGCGCCCAACTTTAAGTGAGCGATTAAATGAGCGGCACGCCGCCGCGCAATGGCTGCGGGCCAAACCTCGGCGAACCCGACCCGCCACGCTTCCAGGCGTTCACGTCCAGGCGTTCACGCTCCCAAGCGGCGCGCGCATACGCTCAAAACGTGCTCTTGAGCTTGAGCTGGTCGAGCCGGTTGATCGACAGCACGTCGAAGTGGCGGCGCAGGCGGCCCTGGAGCACGTCGAGCGACACGCTGGCGCCGGCCGCCCCTTGCGCCCAGATCTTGCGATAGAGATCGGGAAGGCTCTTCGGAGTCTCGCCGTTGACGCCGACGATGATGTCGCCGCGCCGCATACCCGCCTTTTCGGCCGGGGCGCCGGGGGTGACCCGGCTCACCACCAGGCGTCCGTCGACATCGTCGGTGTTGAGGCCGAGCCACGGATGGGCCGGCTGCAAGGGATGTCCCGCCGCAATGAGATCGCCGAGGATCGGCGGCAACTGGTCGATCGGCACGAACATGTTGCCGCGTACGCCGTCGCCCTTGCCGGAGGCGTCGCCGACGATCAGCGAGCCGACGCCGACCAGCTTGCCGTCATGGTTGATCAGTGCGGCCCCGCTCCAGGCGGGGTGCGGCGGTGCCGTGAAGATTGCCTCGTCGAGCATGTATTCCCAGTTGCCGGCGAACTCCCGCTTGGCCACCACATGGGCCGCGGTCATGCCGGCTTGGCCGCCAAAGGCCGCGACCAGCACGGGATCGCCGGTCTTCACCTCCGACGACTTGCCCATGACGATCGGCCGGACCTTGAGCGGCGTGATCGCCTGCAGCAAGCCGAACCCGGTCTCGTTGTCGTAGCCCACCACATTGGCCGGCACGGTGTGGCCGCCATTGGTGACGATCTCGGCGCCGTAGGCTTCCACCATGAGATAGCCGATGGTGAGGACGAGCCCGCTGGCATCGAGCACGATTCCGGTGCCCTCGCGCTCGCGGCCGAGATTTTCCCGGGTCAGGCCGTCCGGATTGATGAAGGTCTTGATGTGGACGACGCCCGACAGAAGTTCATCGAGGGCGAGCGGCTCCGCCCGAACCGGCCCGCCGAGCGCAATCGCGACGGCTGCCACAATCAGGGTCTTCCAGGCCTGCGTGACCGCAACCACACGTGCGTTCCGCATGAGGGGCTCCTTCGCGACGGGGACCGGCACATCGGCCACCATAACCGCAAATCACACAACAGTCACGATTTGGTCGCGTTCCCTTCGGAATTGTCCAAGCCCGCGCCGGCCATGGCCCGAGACGGCCCGGCGATGACGATAAGGACTCGTCGCGTGAATTATCGCTTCAATTCGCGTGAACGAACGCCGTCCTCCTCCCGCCTCCGCACGCGGGCGCGTGCGGGGAGAGGTGGCCCCACACCGCTAAGTCGTCGTGTGAATCCGATAGCCGCAAGCGGGGGACGAAACTGAATCATCGTCGAAACGCCGGACGCGCGAATAGGCGCGGGCGGCGTCCCTTATCGCGGTCGCGGCCGCCGTCTTGACGGTTCGGCCGCGATTTACTCCGCCGCCGCGCGCTGCGCCCCACCGTGAACCGACGCGATGTAGTCCATCGCCGCCTGCACGCCGCCCTTCTTGATCGGCACCCCCGCCAGCGAGAGCGCCATTTCGGTGCCGGCCAGCGCGCCGAGGATGGTGAGGTCGTTGGTGTCGCCCAGATGGCCGATGCGGAAGTACCTGCCGGCGAACTTGCCGAAGCTCATGCCGTAGGAGATGTCGAAATGGTCGAGCGCCAGACTGCGCACCTTGTCGGCGTCGTGGCCTTCCGGCAGCAGCACGGCGGTGACCGTCGGCGAAAAGTATTTGGGGTCGCGGCACAGGATCTCGAGGCCCCAGGCCCGCACCGCCCGCCGGGTCGCCTCGGCGAAGCGGTCGTGGCGGGCGAACACGTTGTCGAGCCCTTCCTCATGGAGCATCTCGACCGCGACCACGAGGCCATGCAGCATGTTGGTCGCCGGCGTGTAGGGGAAGAAGCCGATCTTGTTCGCGTTCAGCATGTCTTCCCAGGACCAGAACGACTTCGTCATCTTGGACGACTTCGACGCGGCGATCGCCTTGTCGCTCAAGGCATTGAACGACATGCCCGGCGGCAGCATCAAGCCCTTCTGGGCGCCGCCGACGGTCACGTCGACGCGCCATTCGTCGTGGCGGTAGTCGGCCGAGGCGAGCGAGGAGATGGTGTCGACCAGGAACAAGGCGGGGTGGCCGGAGCGGTCGATCGCCTGGCGGATTTCGTTGATCGGGGACAGGCAGCCGGTGGCGGTCTCGTTGTGGAGCACGCACACGGCCTTGATTTCATGGGCCTTGTCTTCGCGCAGCTTCGCCTCGATGACCGCGGGGTCGGCGCCGGTGCGCCAGTCGGTCGAAATGAATTCCGGGCGCAGCCCGAGCTTGGTCGCCATGTTCTTCCACAGGGTGGCGAACTGGCCGGTCTCGACCATCAGCACGCGGTCGCCGGGCGACAGGGTGTTGACCAGGGCGGCTTCCCAGGCGCCGGTGCCGGTCGCGGTATAGATGATGACCGGGTTCGTGGTCTTGAAGATGGTCTTGATGCCCTCGAGCGCGCGTTTGGCGAGCTTGGCGAATTCCGGCCCACGGTGGTCGATGATCGGCGTGTCCATGGCGCGCAGAACGCGGTCCGGAAGCGGGGTCGGGCCCGGAATTTGCAGGAAATGACGGCCGGCGGTGCGGGAGGAGTTCTTGGACATGGCTATGCTTCGACCTCTGGAGGAAAAAGTGCCGTCGCCCCATCCTTGCAACCGGCGAGGCGACGCAACTGGGCGCCATGAAGGACGAATGCAACGGCCAGTCAAGTCCGTTCGGGTCCCGCATTGGTCCCGCATTGGGGCAGCCCTCGCCTGAGGTTTTGCGTCCGGCGGCACTCTCACCTATGTAGTGGCGCACCTATGTAGTGGCGGATTTCCCCGCAGCGATCCTCAGCCTGAAAACGCGGGGTGGAGAAAATGACAATGGCGGTGACGCTCGCGCCGGGGCTTGAACGGCGGCTCAAGGCCGAGCTTACCGGCGATGTCCGGTTCGACCGCTTCACCCGCGGCCGCTATGCCACCGACGCCTCCCACTACCAGATGATGCCGCTCGGCGTCGTTGCCCCGCGCACCATGGCCGAGGCCGAGCGCGCCATTGCCATCGCCCGCGCGGAGAAGGTGACCGTGCTGGCCCGGGGCGGCGGAACGTCGCAGAGCGGCCAGACGATCAACCATTCGATGGTGATCGACTGCTCCAAATACCTCAACCGCATCCTCGATCTCGACATCGCCGGCCGGCGCTGCGTGGTCGAGCCGGGGATCGTGCTCGACGACCTCAACCGCCAGCTCAAACGGCACGGATTGTGGTTCCCGGTCGATATCTCCACCGCCTCGCGCGCCACCCTTGGGGGCATGGCGGGCAACAATTCCTGCGGTGCGCGGTCGCTGCGCTACGGCGTTACCCGCGACAATGTCCTCTCCATCGATGCGGTGCTGGCGGACGGCAGCGCGGCGCATTTCGGTCCGGTCGGCGCCGGCCTGCGCGATCCCGCGCCGGACCCGAAATTGCGGCCGCTGGCGGAGGACCTGCTCGCCATCGGGCTGCGCGAATCCGACGAGATCGCCGCGCGCTTCCCCAAGGTGCAGCGCCGGGTCGGCGGCTACAATCTCGATGCGCTGGCGCCCAATGCGCTGGTGCACAACCTCGCCCATATCCTGGTGGGGTCCGAGGGCACGCTCGGCTTCTCCACCAAGATCGAGCTCAAGCTGTGGCCGCTGCTGGGCCGGCGCGCGGTCGGCGCCTGCCACTTCGCCCGCTTCTATGACGCGATGGCGGCGGCCCAGCACATCGTCAAGCTCAAGCCGATCGCCGTCGAGCTGGTCGACCGCACCATGATCGAACTCGCCCGCGGCATCGAGATGTTCCGCCCGACCGTGGACGCCTTCGTGCGCGGCGCCCCCGACGCGGTGCTGCTGGTTGAATTCGCCGAGGAGGACTGGGACGAGAACATCCGCCGCCTGCGCCAGCTCGAAGCCTTGATGGGCGATCTCGGCTTTGCCTGGGGCAATTCCGGCGCCAAATGGGGCGGCGTCGCCGAGGTGCTCGATCCCAAGCTGCAGGGGGCGATCACCGAGGTCCGCACCGCCGGCCTCAACATCATGATGTCCATGAAGGAGGAGGGAAAGCCGGTCTCCTTCGTCGAGGACTGCGCGGTGCCGCTGGAGCACCTCGCCGAATACACCTCGCGGCTGTCCGCGGTGTTTGCGAAGCACGGCACCCGCGGCACCTGGTACGCCCATGCCTCGGTCGGCTGCCTGCATGTGCGCCCGGTTCTCAACCTGCGCCTCGACAAGGATAAGCAGGCCATGCGCGAGATCGCCGAGGAGGCCTTCGCGATGGTCGCGGAATACAAGGGCTCGCATTCCGGCGAGCATGGCGACGGACTGGTGCGCTCGGAATTCCATGCACCGATGTTCGGCGAGCGCCTGGTGCACGCGTTCGAGGAGGTCAAGGATCGCTTCGACCCCGGCGGCCTGTTCAACCCCGGCAAGATCGTCCGGGCGCCGAAATTCGACGACCGCGCCAATTTCCGTTACGGCCCCGGCTATCACGGAGAGCCGATGACGGCGGCGCTCGACTGGTCGGCCTATCCGGGCGTCGGCGGCGGATTCCAGGGCGCCGTCGAGATGTGCAACAACAACGGCGCCTGCCGCGCACTCGCCGGCGGCGTCATGTGCCCGTCCTACCGCGCGACCCGCGACGAGAAGGACGTGACCCGCGGCCGCGCCAACACGCTGCGGCTCGCCATCAGCGGACAGCTCGGCCCCGGCGCGCTCGCCTCCGACGAGATGGCGGAGACCATGAAGCTGTGCGTCTCCTGCAAGGCATGCCGGCGCGAATGCCCGACCGGCGTCGACATGGCGCGCATGAAGATCGAAGTTCTGGCGGCGCGGGCGGCAAAACTTGGGCTCACGCTGCATAGCCGCCTGGTCGCCTTCTTGCCGCGCTACGCGCCGGTGGCGGCGCGGCTGGCCTGGCTGTTCAACCTGCGCGATGTCATTCCCGGCGCCGCGGCCTTGTCCGAAAGCATCGCCGATTTCTCCGCGCGCCGAACCCTGCCGCGCTGGCGCACCGACTGGTTCCGCGATTTCCGAGAACTCCCCCGCAGGCGGGGGAGGGAAAGAAATCCGCGAGGTCGTGCTCCTTGCCGATACCTTCAACCGCTATTTCGAGCCGGAAAATCTCCGCGCGGCCGTCACGGTCCTGCGCGCCGGCGGCTATCGCGTAAACGTCGCGACGCCGACCGACGGAACCTCGCGGCCGCTGTGCTGCGGCCGCACCTTCCTCGCCGTCGGCCGGGTCGACGAGGCCCGGCGCGAGGCCGAGCGCTCCCTTGCCGCGCTCGCGCCCTATGCCGCCCGCGGGGTGCCGATCATCGGCCTGGAGCCGAGCTGCCTATTCTCGTTCCGCGACGAAATCCCCGCCATCGTCAAGGACGGCCGGGCCGCCGAGGTCGCCAGCCGGGCGGTCCTGCTCGAGGAGTTCCTGGCCCGCGAGGCAGGCGCCGGCCGGCTCGCATTGCCGCTGGCGCCGATCGCCGGCCGGGCCATGCTCCATGGCCACTGCCATCAGAAATCGTTCGACGCCATGGGCGCCGTCAAGACCGTGCTCGAACTGGTTCCCGAGCTGTCCGTGGAGACCATCGAGTTCGAGCTGCTGCGGCATGGCCGGCAGCTTCGGCTATCATGCCGAGACCATCGACGTGTCGCTCGCCATGGGCGAGCTGTCGCTGCTGCCGGCGGTGCGCAATGCGCCTGCCGACGCCATCATCGTCGCCGACGGCACGTCCTGCCGCCACCAGATCAAGGACGGCACCGGCAGGGCGGCGATCCATGTCGCGCAAGTGCTCGCCAGGAGTGTCGCGGCGAGCCTCGCTGCGGCGCGGTAGAATCGCGCACCTTGTCGCAACGCGCTCGTCGTCCGTAATTCGGCTTGCAGCGCGGACCCAAACCGGCACAATGGCGGCGAGCAATCCGAAACCATTGGTCCAATCGAGAAAATTGCGCTGAGAGGGGAAAGCACCATGCCGGAGGCCGGACAAAAATCATCGAGCTATGGGCGTTGGTACATCTTGGGCGTGATTTGCCTCATGTACCTCATCACCTATCTCGATCGCGTCATCATTTCGAATACGGCGCCGGAAATCCGCACCGAATTCGGCTTCGACCAAAAGACCATGGGCTGGATTTTCAGCTCCTTCGTCCTGGCCTATGCATTGTTTCAAGTGCCCGGCGGCTGGCTCAGCGAGCGCTTCGGCCCGCGGGCGGTCCTGGCCGGCCTCGTCGCCTACTGGTCTGTCATGACGGCAGCGGTGGGGTTGGCGGGCAGCGCGCCGGCCTTCATGATCCTGCTGTTTCTTCTCGGCGTCGGCGAGGCCGGGGCGTTTCCCGGCGCAACCCGCGCCATGCAGATGTGGTTTCCGCGGCGCGAACGAGGCTTTGCCCAGGGGTTTACCCATAGCGCGAGCCGCTTCGGCGCCGCCATTGCCCCCCCCATCATCACGGCGATCATATTGACGCTCGGCTGGCGCTGGGCGTTCTACATCTGCGGTGCCATCGGCGCTCTCTGGGCGCTTGCATGGTATGCGTTCTACCGCAACATGCCCGAACAGCATGACATGGTGAACCGCACGGAGCTGGAATATATTCGCGGCCTCGACGACAAGGGCAGGCTCAACCAGGTTGCACCCCGCAAGAAAGTGCCGTGGAGCACGCTGCTGCCGTCGTCGAACATGTGGGCGATCATGTGCGCCTATTTCACCTATGTGTATTGCCTCTATATATTCCTGGCATGGCTGCCGTCCTATCTGGTCGGCGCCCGCCATCTCACCCCCGAGGTCGCTCGCTCGCTGACCATTCTGCCGCTTTCCGCCATGGTCATCGGCAACACCGTAGGCGGATTGGCGACGGACTGGCTGCTCCACAAGACCGGCAGGACGAGGTTCGCCCGGCGCTCGGTCGCGATCACCGGCATGTTGAGTTGCGCGGGGTTCATCCTGCTGGCTGCGCTGATGGAAGATGCCTATGCGGCTGTCTATTGCTTGACCGGAGCGGCGTTCTTTCTCGAATGCACCATCGGTCCGTCCTGGGCGGTGCCCATGGATACCGCCGGCGAGTATTCCGGAACCGTATCCGGGATGATGAACATGTTCGGCAATTTCGGCGGTGCGCTGTCGCCCGTGGTGTTCGGCTATCTCGCGGATGCGGGCTATTGGCATGCGCAGTTCGTCATCGCGGCAATCCTGCTCATCCTCGGCGCTGCGATTTGGGCCTTCTGGCTCGATCCCGAGCGCTCGGTCGTCGAGCGGCATGGAGCGCCGCCGGTCGCACTGCCGGCCGCCGCCGAATAGCGGCGTCCGGCGCCCGCCCGATCGGGCTTCTGCGCGCGGCGCAAGACAGGAAGGAGGACGGGGAACGGATCAGCCCTCGATCTTCCGCCGTCCGTCCTGCGTCCCGCACACCGTCCTGAATCGCTCCACCGCGGTCGCCAGCACCTCGTCGCCCGGCCGGCTCCACCAATCCTCGGAGAAGATCTCGACCTCCTGGATGCCGTGATAGCCGGCTTCCTCCACCATGCGGCGGATCGCGGGAAAATCGATGACGCCGTCGCCCATCATGCCGCGATCGTTGAGGAGATGCCGCGTCGGCACCAGCCAGTCGCAGATGTGGTGGGAAATGATGCGCTTGCCGGCGCGGGCGAGCTGCGGCGCGAGCGCGGGGTCCCACCAGACATGGTAGGTGTCGACCGCGATGCCCAATCCGTCATTGCCGAGCGCGTCGGCGATGTCGAGCATCTCCTTGAGGGTGGTGACGCAGCCGCGGTCGGCCGCATACATCGGATGCATCGGCTCGAGCGCGAGCGGCACGCCGGCGGCACGCGCGTACGGCAACACCGCGGCCAATCCGCCGGCGAACGTCGCCCGCGCTGCCGCCAGATCGCGCGAACCCGGCGCCAACCCGCCACCGATGACGACGATGCATTCGGCGCCGATCGCAGCCGCCTCGTCGATCATCTGCTTGTTGTCGTCGACGGCGTCCTGGAACTTGGCGGCGCCGCCGGCCGCGAACAGCCCGCCGCGGCAATAGCCGGTGACGCGCAGCCCGCTCCCCTCGAAGATGCGCGCGGCTTCGGCAATACCGGTTTCATGCACCATCTCGCGCCACGGCGCGACGCCGGCAAAGCCGTGGCGCGCGGCCGCCGCCACCGCCGCGGGCAGCTTCCACTGGCGGCGCACCGTCGCGAGGTTGAGCGAGAGGTCGAGCGGCATCAGGCGCACATTCCGATCACATCGAATCACCCGAGGACGTCATCGCCACAACGACAAACGCCGCGCTTTTCCTCTCGCGAGGAAAAAATGCGGCGTCACATTGTGCGAACCGGCTGGTCTACGCAATCGCTGAAAAAGCGGCCCGCCCGGGCAGGGAATACCCGGGCGGGCCTACCGGATCGATGCAGGGTGGATGGGGGGCGCTAGCATCGATCGGTCTAGGAAGGGCCGGTCAGTAAACGCAGGCCTTGCCGACATAGTTGCCGTAGGCGTCGAACTGACGGACCCAATTGCAGGTCCGATATCCGGGAGTGACCACATAGGCCGGGCGGCCATAATAGGGGCCGTAGCTGGAGGCCGCAGCCGCGCCGACCAGGGCGCCGACGCCGAGACCGATGCCGAGGCCGACACCCAAACCACGCGCCTGGGCCTGGTTGGCGGTGGAGAACACGGCGCCCATGGTCAGGGCGGCGAGCGCAACGGCGGCGATTTTCCTGGCGATGGACATGGTGGCGGTCGACATGGTGATGGTGGACATGGGCTGATCCCCTTCCTGATCCGGTAGGCCGGCATGGGCCTGATACGGATTGGTAGCGGGGCGCCGCCGAAAGGTTCAAAGTCCCGGCACCTCGTGTTGACCGCACCGGCTGGCTGGCCCATTTTCCCTCGCGCCGATCGCAAGCATGGTAGGAAACGCAGTAAAATCAGATATTTGGAGATCGCATCGGTCCGGTTCGGACGGCGCGGCTGGCTGCAGGACGAATCCAGGGGAAGCCTCGAACATGGCGACATCGAACATGGCGACATCGAACAAAGTCATCATCACCTGCGCGGTCACCGGCGCCATCCACACGCCGACCATGTCGCCCTATCTCCCGATCACGCCGCAGCAGATCGCGGAGGCCGCGATCGGGGCGGCGGAGGCGGGCGCGGCGATCGTGCATCTGCATGCCCGCGATCCCGAAACCGGCCGGCCCGACCAACGCCCCGAGGCGTTCGCGCCGTTCCTGCCGATCATCAAGCAGGCCACCAATGCGGTCATCAACCTCACTTCGGGCGGCTCGCCCACCATGCGGGTCGAGGAGCGCGTCAAGCCGGCCGAATTCTTCAAGCCGGAGGTCGCGAGCCTCAACATGGGCTCGATCAATTTCGCGCTGTTCCCGATGCTCAACCGCTACAAGGATTTCAAATTCGATTGGGAACGGCCTTATCTCGAAGGCACCCGCGATCTCATCTTCCGCAACACCTTCAAGGACATCGAATTCGTCCTCGATACCTGCCAGAGCAACCAGACGCGGTTCGAGTTCGAATGCTACGACATCGGCCACCTCTACAATCTCGCGCACTTCCTCGATCGCGGCCTGGTCAAGCCGCCGCTGTTCGTGCAGTCGGTGTTCGGTATCCTCGGCGGCATCGGCACCCATCCCGAAGACGTGATGCATATGCGCCGCACCGCCGACCGCCTGCTCGGCCGCGACAGCTACCGCTGGTCCGTGCTCGGCGCCGGCCGCGCCCAGATGCCGATCGCGGCCATGGCCGCCGCCATGGGCGGCAATGTGCGGGTCGGCCTGGAAGATTCGCTGTGGATCGGCCCCGGCAAGCTCGCTGCGTCAAACGCCCAACAAGTCAAGCAGGTCCGCCAGATCGTCGAGGGCCTCGGCCTCACCATCGCGACGCCCGATGAGGCCCGCGAAATCCTCGCCCTCAAGGGCGGCGACAAGGTCGCGTTCTAAGGGAGCGAGCTTTGAGCAACCGGGCACACGGGCAACAGTTCTGACCGACGACATGGGTAACACTTTCCCTCCCCGCCTTCGGGGAGGGCAGGGTGGGATCTTTCTTCGTCGCGCGATGGTGCCCGCGGCCCCACCCGACCTCGCTACGCTCGGCCACCTTCCCCGAAAACGGGGAGGGAAAGGAGGCGGCGCGATCTCGGCGATTGAATCTCCACCGAATCCTGTACTGATTGCAGACTGCGTGGCGCTCCCTGCGCCCGGGAACGACCGATGGCAGCGCTCGACGCCGTAAGCCTCACCATCATGTTCGGTGCGATGCTGGTGCTGGCCGGCATCCTGTCGAGCCTCGTCGCCTTGCGGTTCGGCGCGCCATTGCTGCTGGTGTTTCTCCTGGTCGGCATGCTCGCCGGCGAATCCGGCCCCGGCGGGATCGCGTTCGACGACGTGCACACGACCTATCTGGTCGGTTCGGTGGCGCTGGCGCTGATCCTGTTCGACGGCGGCCTGCGCACGCGGCTCGCGACCTTCCGCAGCGTCATCGCGCCGTCGCTCGTGCTCGCGACCATCGGCGTGCTGCTCACCGCCGCGTTGACCGCGCCGGCAGCGCGGTTCCTGCTCGGCTTCGATTGGGTGGAATCGCTCCTGGTCGGTGCGGTGGTCTCCTCCACCGATGCGGCGGCGGTGTTCCTGCTCATTCATTCCCGCGGGCTGCGGCTGCGCCCGCGCGTGGGGGCGACGCTCGAGATCGAATCCGCGACCAACGATCCGTTTGCGATCTTTCTCACCATCGTGCTGGTCGGCGTGCAATTGCCGGGCGGCAAGTCCTGGATTTCCGTCCTCGACGATCTCGCGCTCGACGCCGTCGGCGGCGCGGTCGTCGGGTTCATCGGCGGACGGGCGATCGTGCTGGCGCTCAATCGCCTCAACCTGCCGCAGGGTCTGCATGCGCCGCTGGTCGCCACCGGCGCCCTCGTGGTGTTCGCCCTCGCCCAGGTCTTGCACTCGTCGGGGTTTCTGGCGGTCTATCTCGCCGGGCTCGCCGTCGGCAACCGGCCCACCCGCGCCCACAATGCGGTCATCGTCTTCCTCGATGCCGCCACGTGGCTGGCGCAGATCGTCATGTTCGTGCTGCTCGGCCTGCTCGCCTGGCCGAGCCGTCTCTTCGAGCACGGATTGGCGGCGCTGGCGGTTGCGGCGACGCTGATGTTCTTCGCCCGGCCATTGACGGTGTTCCTGTGTCTCGCGCCGTTCCGCTTCTCGTGGCGGGAGAAGGCGTTCGTCTCCTGGGTCGGACTGCGCGGCGCAGTCGGCATCTTCCTCGCGTCGATCCCGCTGCTGGTCGGCCTGCCGCATGCGCAGGTGTTCTTCGACATCGGCTTCGTGGTGGTGCTGGTGTCGCTGCTGGTGCAGGGCTGGACCATCGCGGCCGCGGCGCAGACGCTGCATATCGCCTTGCCGCGCACCGATCCTGCGCCGCGCCGCGTCGAACTCGACCTGCCCGGCCAGCTCGAGCACGAGCTGGTCGGCTATTCGGTGGGGGCCAACAATCCCTATCTCCGCCGCCGCCTGTCGCCGTCATGGGCGAAACTGATGCTGGTGGTGCGCGATCAGCACGTCCTCACCGCCGCGGAGGCCGATGGGATCCGCGAAGGCGACTACGCTTATTTTCTGGCGCCGCCGGAAAAGGCCCAGGCGCTCGACCGTTTTTTCGTCGACATGCCGCCGCCGACGGTGCCGGACCTGCGCCTGCTCGGCGATTTCTTCGTCTCCGGAGAAGTGACCCTGGGCACGCTCGGCGAGATCTACGGCCTTGCCATCGCGCCGCAGGACGCCGCAACCACGCTCGCCGATTGGTTCGGCGCTCATCTCGACCACAAGGCCAAGGTCGGCGACCGGCTCGCTCTCGGCACCATCCATCTGGTGGTGGACGCCGTCGCCAAAGGCCGCGTCACGACCGTCGGCCTCGATCTCGCCGACGACGCGCCGGATGAACCGGCACAGGAGCGGCCGATCGCGCGGATCGGCGCTTTCTTCAAGCGCGTGTGGGCGCGGCTGAGCACGCTGTTGGGATGATATTGCGCCTGCCTGTCCGCCAGCGCAGATTGCCGCCATGGACGAGGAAACCATCGAAGGCGATTATGATTACATCATCGTCGGCGCCGGCTCGGCCGGCTGCGTGCTGGCGAACCGGCTGTCGGCGGCGCCCGATACGCGGGTGCTGCTGCTGGAGGCGGGCGGGCGCGACAACTGGATCTGGTATCACGTCCCGGTCGGCTATCTCTTCGCCATCGGCAATCCGCGCTCGGACTGGATGTTCAAGACCGAGCCCGAGGAGGGGCTCAACGGCCGCAGCCTGAACTATCCGCGCGGCAAGGTGATCGGCGGCTCGTCGTCCATCAACGCGATGATCTACATGCGCGGCCAGGCCGCCGACTACGATCACTGGCGCCAGCTCGGCCTCGCCGGCTGGGGCTGGGACGACGTGCTGCCCTACTTCAAGCGCCACGAGGATCATTTCCTCGGCGCCAGCGACAGCCATGGCGCCGGCGGCGAATGGCGGGTCGAGCCGCCGCGGGTGCGCTGGGCGCTGCTCGAGGCGTTTCGCGCCGCCGCCGCCCAGGCCGGCATCGAGCCGATCCCCGATTTCAACACCGGCGACAATGAAGGCTCGTGCTATTTCCACGTCAACCAGAAGCGCGGACGGCGCTGGTCGGCGGCGCGCGGCTTTCTCAAGCCGGTGCTGTCGCGCGGCAACCTGCGGCTCGAAACCGGGTGCCTCGTCACCGGTGTCGCCTTCGAGGGGCGGCGCGCCGTCGCGGTGCAATGGCGTCAAGACGGCAGGGGCGGGGCAGGGGGCCACGAAGGCGGCAGTGCAGGGGGCAGCGGAGGTGGCAGGACGCGGCGCGCCCGCTGCCGCGGCGAGATCATCCTCGCTGCCGGCGCCATCGGCTCGCCGCATCTCCTGCTGTTGTCCGGCGTCGGGCCGGCGGCGCAGTTGCGCGAACACGGCATTCCCGTCGTGCTCGATCGTCCCGGGGTCGGCGAGAACCTGCAAGATCATCTGCAGCTCCGCGCGATCTACAAGGTCACCGGCGCAAAGACGCTCAACGATACCGCTCGCACTGTTGCCGGCCGCATCGGCATGGGGCTGCAATACGCCTTCCTGCGCCGTGGTCCCCTGACCATGGCGCCGTCGCAGCTCGGCCTGTTCACGCGCTCCGATCCCGGGCGCGACCGCGCCAACATCCAGTTCCACGTGCAGCCGTTGTCGCTCGACCGCTTCGGCGAGCCGCTGCACCGCTTTCCCGCCTTCACCGCGAGCGTGTGCAACGTTCAGCCGACCAGCCGCGGCCATCTGCGCCTGCGTTCGGCCGACCCGGCGGCGCCGCCGGCGATCAAGCCGAACTACCTTTCGACCGACGCGGATCGCCGCGTCGCCGTCGATTCCATCCGCACGGTGCGGCGCATCGCGGCGCAGCCGGCGCTGGCGCCGTTCCGGCCGCAGGAGCATCTGCCCGGCGCGGCCGTGGGCGATGACGACGCCGCCCTCGTGAAGGCGGCCGGCGATATCGGCACCACCATCTTCCACCCGGTCGGCACCGCGAAGATGGGCCGCGACAGCGATCCCAAGGCGGTGGTCGACGCCGCCCTGCGGGTGCTCGGCCTCGACCGCCTGCGGGTGATCGACGCTTCGGTGATGCCGGCCATCACCTCCGGCAACACCAACGCCCCCACCATGATGATCGCCGAGAAGGGCGCGGCGCTGATCCTCGCGGGCGGAAAGCTGCGGTGAACAGAAATTGGCGGCGGTTCAAACTTGGCGTAAACCGCTTTAGTCTATGCCGTCATTTGGGTTCCGGCTTGCGGCCGGCCCCGGAATGACGCCAGCAACCGGTCTCGAATGGCCGCGGGAGGACTGACGATGTCGCTCAAGAGTGTCGCTGCCGGTTTCGCCTTGTTCGTCGGTCTCACCGGCGCGGCTATCGCGCTCGACGATACCGTGCGCGACATCGCGCCGACCGGAGCGCTGCGGGTGGCGGTCGCGGTCGGCCCGGCGGCCTCGACCTTCTGGGCGACGCGCGATCCGGGTTCGGGCCAGGCGCGCGGCGTCACGGTGGAGCTGGCGAAGGCCGCGGCGGAAAAGCTGCACGTGCCGCTGAAGCTCGTCGAGTACCAGAATTCCGGCGGGATCGCCGCGGCCGCCGGCAAGGACGCGTGGGACATCACGTTCATGCCGGCCGATGCCGAGCGCGAGAAATATGTCGACCAGGGGCCCGTCCTACGTGGTGTACGAGAGCAGCTATCTGGTGCGCGCCGGCTCCGACATCCGCACCATGGGGGACGTGGACCGGACCGGGACCAGCGTCGGCGCCATCGAGGGCACGTCGACCTCGCGCACCGTGGCCAAGGCGCTCACGCACGCCGCGCTCACCACCTTCGCCATGCCTGAAGCGGCCGTGGAACTCATGGGCCAGGGCAAGCTCGATGCGCTGGCGATGGGGCGCGATGCGCTGGTGGATCTGGCGAAGACGTTGCCCGGCAGCCGCCTGCTCGACGGCGCCGTCCAGTCGACCGGCGTGGTCGTCGCCGTGCCGAAGAATCGCGCCGCCGCCCGCGACTGGGCCGCGCGTTTCGTCGAGGAGGCCAAGACCAACGGCACGGTGCGCCGCGCCTTCGACAGCGCCGGTTTCGCGACCACCGATGTGGCCCCGCCGGGGCGGTGAGAGAATTCCGGCGCGGCGTCCCGTTGTCCCGCTTGGTCCCGCTCGATCCCGCCGCGCTACGCGCTCATCTTGACCATCAGCGCGTCCGACACCTCGAAATTGGCGTAGACGTTCTGGACGTCGTCATGCTCGTTGAGCATTTCCATCAGCTTGAACAGCTTCTCGCCCTTTTCGTCGTCGACCGCGATGGTGTTCTGCGCCTTCCAGACGAGGCCGGCCTTGCGCGGATCGCCGAATTTCGCCTCCAGCACCTTCGCCACCTCGGCGAAATGATCCTGGGAGGCGAACACCTCGTGGCCGCTCTCGCCCGACACCACGTCGTCGGCGCCGGCCTCGATGGCGGCTTCCAGCATCGCCTCGGCGGAGGCGACCTTGGCGTCGAACTCGACGACGCCGACGCGGTCGAACATGAACGACACCGCGCCGGTCTCGGCGAGATTGCCGCCGGTCTTGGAGAAGTAGGAGCGCACGTCGGAGGCGGTGCGGTTGCGGTTGTCGGTCAGGACTTCGACGATGACGGCGACGCCGCCGGGGCCGTAGCCCTCGTAGCGCATCTCGTCATAGGCCTCGGCATCGCCGCCCTGCGCCTTCTTGATGGCGCGGTCGATCGAGTCCTTCGCCATGTTTTCCGCCCGCGCCGCGATGATGGCCGCGCGCAGGCGCGCGTTCATGGCGGGGTCGGGAAGGCCCAACTTGGCGGCGACGGTGATTTCCCGCCCCAGCTTGCCGAACAGCTTGGACTTCACCGCGTCCTGCCGCCCCTTGCGGTGCATGATGTTCTTGAATTGTGAATGTCCGGCCATCGCCTCGTTCCCAGGTATTGCGTCCCAAGTATTGCGTCCCAGGTATTGCGTCCCAGGTATTGCGTCCCAAGTATTCCGTCGTCCGCGTGGGGAGCCATCCCGGCCGGGCATGCAGTGGCGGCGCATGCCAGGCGGCGGAAACAGCCGTCCCATCGGATAAGGGCCGCCTTATAGGCCGCCAAGACACCGATTTCAAACCGGCGCGCGACAGCCGGACCGCGGACAATGCCGTAAGCAGACGAGTTGTCCGGTTTTGTGGCCCTGCATAGGAGCGGGGCGATGAACCGGGCAGCGTGGCTACAGGACCGCAGGATGAAGAAGTTTCGGGATGTGTTGAGCCGCTGGGAGGCGGGCGAGCTGTCGATGATGGAGGCGGGCGAGTTGCTGGGGATGTCGGAGCGGCAGTTCCGGCGCTATCGGGGGCGCTACGAGGAGGACGGGGCTGAGGGGCTGGTCGACCGGCGGCTCGGCAAGCCGTCGCCGAAGCGGGTTCCGGCGGCCGATGCGCGGCGGATGCTGGAGCTGTATGGGGATGTGTACCGGGGCTGGAACGTGAAGCATTTCCACGAGCACCTGGTGCGCGATCACGGCTTCCGGTGGGGCTACACCTGGGTGAAGACGCAGCTGCACACGGCGGGCCTGGTGGAGCGCGCCGAGCGCGCGTGGGGCGCACCGCCGCAAGCGCGAGCGCAAGCCGTGGGAGGGCATGATGCTGCACCAGGACGGCTCGCGGGCGGCGTGGCTTGCGGGCCGGCCGCAGCTCGATCTGATCGTCACGATGGATGATGCGACGAGCACGATCTATTCGGCGTTTCTGGTCGAGGAAGAAGGCACCGCATCGACGTTTCGGGCGCTTGCTTGAAGTGTTCACCGCCCACGGCCTGCCGTCGAGCCTCTACACCGATCGCGGCAGCCACTACTTCCACACGCCGCAGGCGGACGGTCCGGTGGACAAGGGCCGGCTGACCCAGGTCGGCCGGGCGCTGAAGCACCTGGGAGTGGAGCACATCCCGGCCTATTCGCCGCAGGCGCGCGGGCGCAGCGAGCGGATGTTCGGCACCCTGCAGGATCGGCTGATCAAGGAGCTGGCGAAGGCCGGTCTCACCGAGATCGATGCCGCCAATGCCTGGATCCGGGACGCCTACCTGCCGGCGCATAACGCGCGTTTCGCCACGCCGGCCGCCCTCGCGGAGAAGACCGCATTCGTGGCCGCCGATCCGGCGCATCTCGCCGAGACCCTGTGCATCGAGGAGGAGCGGGTGGTGGCCCGCGACAACACCGTCGCCTATGAAAGTCGCCGGCTGCAACTGCCCGCCAGCACGGCGCGCGCCCACTACGTCAAGGCGCGCGTCAAGGTGCGCGAATACCCCGACGGCACCCTCGCCGTGTTCCACGGCCCGCGACGGATTGCGCGCTACACCGCACAGGGCGACGAGATCGCGGCAGTCCCGACCACCACAAGCGTGACACCGTGCTCGCCGCCGTCAAGGCGTGGCCTGGCGGCGCCGGAGCCCGCCGCACCGTCGGCGCGACGGCCATCCTTGACGGCGGTGCGCGGCGTCACCGGGCCAGGGCAGGTCGGGACGAAGAAACGGTCCTCAGGTCGAACCAAGAAACTGACTAGGAAGAAAGCAGCCGAGG
>CAVVCE010000059.1:0-73604 GCA_963746235.1 uncultured Alphaproteobacteria bacterium | reverse complement strand
ATTTAGTACCCGCCGCGAGATGTTCTTCCAGCGCCCGCCTGCCGCGTGCATTCTTCTCCAGGATGATATTGGCTTTGGCGGTCCACTTGAAGGGCTTCGGTTTGGCGTTGCGCTCGGTGAGCCAGATCTCGATGGCAGCCTCGAGTTCGGCGACGCTCTTGAAGACGCCGCGGCGGATTTGCTGGCGAGTGATTTCGGCAAACAGCCGCTCGACCAGGTTGATCCAGGAGGATGATGTTGGCGTGAAGTGCAGCTTGAAGCGCGGGTGCTTGACGAGCCAAGCCTGCACCTCCTGGGTCTTGTGGGTCGTGTAGTTGTCGCAGATCGCGTGCACGTCGAGGTGCTTTTCTACGGCCCGATCGATCTTTTTCAGGAAACGGATGAACTCTTTGGCGCGGTGACGCGGCAGGCACTCGCCGATGACTTTGCCAGTCTTAACGTCGAGTGCCGCAAACAACGTCGTCGTGCCATTGCGTTTGTAGTCGTGCGTCATCGTCTGAGCACGGCCCTTCTTCATCGGCAGGCCCGGTTGCGTGCGATCAAGCGCCTGAATTTGGCTTTTCTCGTCGACGCAGAGCACAACCGCCTTGTCGGGCGGGTTGAGGTAGAGCCCGACAATGTCGACCACTTTCTCAGCGAATTTGGGATCGTTCGATAGCTTGAATGGGCGCGAAAGATGTGGCTTGAGGCCATGCTCCTTCCAGATGCGCTGCACGGTCGTGTGGCCGACGCCAATCTCCTCGGCCAACATCCGTGCGCTCCAGTGCGTTGCATGCTTGGGCTTCTCCTTAGCCGTCCGCGTCACGATCGCGAGCCGCACTTCGGCACTGATAGGCTTCTTGCCCGCGCGTGGCCCCTTGCCCCTATCCTTGAGCAGTCGCTCGACGCCGCCGTCCATGTAGGCTTTCTGCCAGCGCCAAACCGTCGGCTTCGACACCCGAGCCTCGCGCTGGATAGCATTGGTGCCGAGCCCGCAACCCGACAGCAGCACAATGCGCGCGCGCACAACGATCTTCTGCGGCGTCTTGCCATCGGCGACAAGCCGCTCCAGTGTCGTCCGGTCACTGGGCCTGACGTACAGGCATGCATCGATGTTTCGCATGCCGTCGTTAAATCTGATTTGCAAGCCCGTGGGAATCCTATAAATGGGTCAGTACACTAGAGGCAGTCCTGCGGTGTCGAAATCCCAAACTCGTAGGGTGGGCAAAGCGAAGCGTGCCCGTTGAAGCCTCTGCGTGGGCACGGCGCGAAGCGTGCGCCTTTGCCCACCCTACGGGCCTCACTCCGCGATCGCCATCGCGGCCGGATGCCAATCCATCCGGATGTGGCGCGCCTGCTCGGCGATGCGCTTGAGCCAGGTGCGGATCGCGGGGAATCCGGTGAGGTCGAAGTCGCATTCATTGGCGATGTGAGTATAGCCGTAGAGCGAGATGTCGGCGATGGTGTAGCGGTCGGCGGCGAAGAAGCGATGGGTCGCGAGATGCTTCTCCATCACCCCCAGCGCCCGGTAGCCGTGCTCCATCCACTCCTCGACCGCATGCATCTGCAACTCGCGGCCGCCCTTGACAAGGCCGAGCCAGAAATGCGCGGCGCCGAGATAGGGCTCGAGGCTGTGCTGCTCGAAGAACATCCATTGCAGCGTCTCGGCGCGGTCGATGCGGTTGTCCGGCGCCAGCGGCGAGCCGCCGGCGAGATACCACAGGATCGCGCCGGACTCCGGGAGATAGCGTCCGGGCGTGGCTTCGAGCAGCGGCACATGGCCGCTCGGATTCTTGGCGAGGAAATCGGGCGTGCGGGTTTCGCCGCGCAGGATGTCGATCTCCACCAGACGGTAATCGACGTCGAGCTGAGCCAGCGCGAGCCGTACCTTGTAGCAATTGCCCGACCGTTGCATCGAATAGAGCGTCAGCATGTCCGCTCCGTCAATCTGTTTCGTAAGAGCCCCGCCCGGACAGATGGGGCGTCGCTTTCGAGTCGCAAGAGTTGTTGTTCAAACCCCAACAGACGTTGTTTTCGGACCACAAGCAACCGCCGAATTTCATCCGGCACGCCGCCACTATGAGAGCGATTGCGACCTCAATGCGGCTCCGCACTGCGACGTTGGGGCGCGTTGCATTGCGGCGGCGGCCCCTGCCGATCGTCGCGCACCGGCGACGGCGAATAATATTGCCCGAAACGCCTGCCGCACGTGAGAATCCCGTCTCAGCCTGCGGGATGTTGGAATGTATCTAATCGCTCGAACAGCCGCGTCTCTTGTGCGGCGCGGTGCAGGACGAGGCCGAGCACCGCGGCCATGCTCAGCACGCCCACCGGCACCAGGATCGCCTGGGCGATGCTGCGGGCGACGAGCGGCGCGATCCACAACGCCGCCAGCGCCGATTTCTCGTACGGCGCAAAGCCGTGACGCAGCCCGTTGACGGCGAGGAAGGCGATCGCAGGCGCGAGTGCGGTCATGTCGTAGTCGAGGCTGTAGGGCGTCGCGAGCAAGGCGGCGACGATCAGCGCCGCCGCCTTGAGCGAAAAATCGACTGGCGCGCGCCACAGCCACACCAGCGCCGCCGCCAGCATCACCGTGACCGCCGCCTGCACCGCATAGGCGAGCGCGACCGGCCCGCCCCACATCCGCACCAGGGAGAACACGCTCTGGATCTTGTGCCAGCCGGTCTCGCCGGCTTCGAGCACGATGATGCGGGTGAAATGGGTCGATGCCATGAACGCGTCCCATACCGACAGGCCGAAGGCCAGCGTCGTGATCAGCGCCAGCGCGGCGACGGTCGCAGCGGCAGCGGCAAAGGCTGCGCCACCGCGCGCTGGCAGCGAGCACCAGCGGAATCAAGATGCCGAATTGCGGCTTGTAGACGATGAGACCGAGCAGCAGGCCGGCGAGCAGCGGCCGGCGATCGAGGTTGACGAGCGCGGCGCCGATCAGGGCGGCGGTGAGAAAGCCGTTGTGGCCGTGACCGAGATTGATGAACACCGCGGGAAACGCGAGCGCGAGGATGAGCCAGAGCGGATCAACTCCGGTCCACGCGCTTGCGACGAAACCAACGGACTGAGGTGCCCGGCCCCGAACCGACCACGATCGCGCGCAGCGCGAGGAGATACAGCGCCAGCGTCGCGCCCTGCCATGCCAGCGAGCGCGAGCTTGTAAGGCATGAGCGCCAGCGCCGCCGCGACGAAGAGGAAGAACGGCGGATAGTGCCAGCCGTAGAACGGGGTTGCCGCCCCGAAGATCGCCTGCTCGCGGGCGTATTGCAGGGCCGGATCGAACGGCGCCTGCGGCTGGCCCTCCAGCACCAGGGTGCCGGCGGCATAGACGTTGGAGAAGTCGGTGCCGAGCGGGCGGCCCAGTGCGTCGTTGAGGCCGTTCGCGGTGCCGGCGAGGTAGACAAGGCCGGCGGCGAAGGCGATCAGCAATCCGAACGCGACAAGGCGCATGCGCTCGCGCGTGACCCAGTCGCCGCTGCGCACCCCGTCGAGCATCGCGCCCATGGCTTGTCCTCGGCAAAATTGCGGCGAATACGTCGCGAAACGACTATCAGGCCGGAATTAAGGGAGGGTTAGAAGCGGTCACCTGCTACGAAGAGGGCACCGAAGATCGATGGCAAAGTCGTGACCTCCACCGTCCTCAGGTCCCCGGTCCACCATCCGGCGTCCGTCCGGCGCCCCGCAGCCGTTCGGCGAGCAGGTGCAGCCCTGCATCCCGGAAACCCTGGGCCTCGATCTCCGCGACCGTCGCGACGACGTAATCGAGGTTTGCCCCGGATCGGCCATGTCCCTGGCGTACCAGATGGAGCTGGCGCTCGAGATCGAGGCGCCCGGCATATTGAGGATGGCTGCGATCGACCGTGTAGAGGAGTGCAGTGACCTGCCGGGTCGGGTTGGTGGCGAGCGTGATCCGCCGCATGGTTTCGCGATAGACCATGGTGACCTGCTCGCGCGCGCGCAGGTATTCGATTGTTGCGTCGCGCCGGTCGGCCGCGATCCGATAGGCGATGCCGCGGCAGGCGCCGCCGCGGTCGAGGCCGAGCACGAGGCCGGGCTTCTCGGGGGTGCCGCGATGGACGAAGGAGTACACGCACAACCCCCGGTGCAGGCCGGTCAATCGCGCCGGGATGCGTTCCAGATGCGCGAATCCGGGCCGCCACATCAGCGAGCCGTAGCCGAATATCCAGAGATCTTCGTTGGTGGGAGCGGGAAAAACGGGCATTGGGGCCGGAAATGGCATCTACATTAAATTGCGGCAAGGGCGTTGACAGCGGCCCCGGTTCCCCGCCTAACAGCCGGTTGGGGGCGGCGCAAGATTTGCAGCAAACCCGAGGAGACAGCGTGAACAGGCAAGATGGCACGTTCATGGACAAGGCCGCGCAACACAAAGGCCCCTGGCGGCCCTGGTTGATCGCCCTGCCTACAGTCGGTCTCGTGCTATTGGCGGCCGGCTGGTCCGGCTTCTGGTATTTTTCCGCCGCCAAGGCGCAGGCTTCGCTGGACGAATGGCGCAGCCGCGAGGCGAATGCCGGGCGCGTCTATCGCTGCGACGAGGAGAGCTTCGGCGGCTTTCCGTTCCGCATCGAATTGCAATGCAGGAACCCGCTGGTCGAGGATCGCGGCACCGCGACGACGCTGCGCGCCGGCGAACTCAAGGCGGTCGCGCAGGTCTGGGATCCCACCCTGCTGATCGGCGAGCTTTCCGGGCCGATGACGGTGGCGCCGCTCGGCGGCGAACCCACCATGACGATGAAGTGGACGCTCGCCCAGACGAGCCTGCGCGGGTTGCCGGTGTCGTCGCAGCGGGTTTCGTTCGTGGTCGACAAGCCTGGCTTCGCGACGAGCGACGGCTCCGCGCTGGCATCGGCCGATCACATGGAGATTCATGTCCGCCGTGCCGCGAACTCCACCCCCGAAAATCCCGCGCTCGATTTCGCGCTCGACTTCACCCATTTCGCCTCGCCGTCGATGGGCAGCTATGCCGCCGTGCCGACCGATGCCCACATCGTCGGCGTGTTGCGCGGACTGGGGGATTTCTCGCCGAAGCCGGTCGCCGCCAGGCTGCGCGAGCTGCAGGCGGCCAATGGCCGGTTCGAGCTGACCGATGCGCGGTTCCAGCAGGGCGATTTGGTCACCACCGCGGCCGGCGCGGTCACGCTGACGCCGCGCGGCACCCTCAACGGCGAGATTCACCTCACCGTCATCAATTTCGGCAAGCTGCTGCAGGTCATGGGCGTCGACCGCATGATCGCGCAGGTGTTGCCGCAGGCCAACATCGATAAGCTGGCGCCGGGCCTCGACCGGCTGGTGCCGGGTCTCGGCAACATGCTGCGCGGTAATACCGGCGCCGCCGGCGGCGGCGTGGCGGCCCTCGGCGCTGCCGCGGTCGGCGGCAAGCAGACCGAGCTCGAGGGCCAGCGCGCGATGACGCTGCTGTTGCGCCTCGCCGACGGCGTCGCCTATCTCGGGCCGCTCAAGATCGGCCAGATCCCGCCGCTGTACTGAAGCGCGGAGCATTTCGGCCGCTGATGCGGCTGCCGTCTGGATCGATCGCCGCACCCGGCGTGGCGCTATCGCTGCGCCGGTATCTTGGCGTATCCTGATTTCGTGCATGGTCTGGCCCGGGACGTCGGCAACGCCTCGGGACCATGCCAAGCCGGTCCGGGGTTTCGCCGAGGTGTGATGCCTAGGTTGCGTTCGACCGTGAAGCGTTGCGTTGTGGCCGCCGCCGGCATCGCGGCGCTCTTTTGCCTCGGTGTCCCCGCCTCGCCCCAGCAGCCGGTGATGCCGGCGCCGCCGCGAGGTTCCCCCCTGAGGGGGCGCCCCGACACCGAAGCCGCGATGCGGCTCGCGCCGGTCGCCGGTCCGTCGCAGCCGACCGCTTTGGACCGGCTGCCGGTCAATGCGCTCAAGCTACCCAGGGGCTTCAAGATCGAGGTCTATACCGCCGGCGTCGCCAATGCACGTTCGCTCCGCGTCGGCGACAGGGGCACGGTATTCGCCGGCACCGGCCTGCTCGACCGGGTCTATGCGATCGTCAGCAGCGGCGGCCGGCCCGAGGTGAAAATCCTCGCCTCCGGCCTCTACCGGCCCAACGGGCTCGCCTACAAGGACGGCACGCTCTACATCGCGGAGCTGTCGCAGATCTCCAAGATCGAGCACGTCGAGGACCATCTCGACGATCCCGCGCCGCCGATCGTCATCTACGACGACCTGCCCAAGGACGAGGCCAACGGCTGGAAGTTCATCGGCATCGGGCCGGACAACAGGCTCTATGTCCCGGTCGGCCTGCCCTGCAACAACTGCATCGCGCCCGACACCTACGGCCAGATCCGCCGCATCAATCTCGACGGCACCGGCGCCGAGGTGGTGGCGCAAGGCGTGCGCAACAGCGTCGGCTTCGACTGGAATCCGGTGACCAGGGACCTCTACTTCACCGACAATGGCCGCGATTGGCTCTCCGAAGAGCTGCCCAGCGACGAGCTCAACCGGGTGACCGGGCCCGGGCAGCATTTCGGCGCGCCCTACTGCTACGAGGGCGATGTCCCCGACCAGGAATTCGGCTGGGGCCATTCCTGCGGTGAGTTCATCCCGCCGGTCGCGAAGATGGGGCCGCATGCGGCGGTGCTCGGCATGCGGTTCTACACCGGCAACATGTTCCCGCCCGATTACAAGAACGCGATCTTCGTCGCCCGCCACGGCTCCTGGAACAAGACCGTCAAGATCGGCGGCGACGTGGTGGCGGTCAAGCTCAACCGGGACGGCAGCGTCAGGTCGGTCGAGCCGTTCCTCACCGGCTTCCTGGCCGGCAACAATTACCTCGGCCGCCCGGTCGATGTGCAGATGATGCGGGACGGTTCGCTGCTGGTCTCCGACGATTGGAACGGCGCGATCTATCGCGTGACCTACGGCAACGCGAAAGCGGCGCACGCAAGGTGAGAGCCAGCCGGGACCGCGCAGGGCGCGCAAAGGTGGCCCCGAATTTGCCGTCGATTTAAGGCGCCGGTGCGGGTAGTGTTCCGTCGCCGACGGATGGTTCACAAAAGCGGCGCGGACCTGGAAGCCGCACTGCGCTCCAAAATGATGTGCCCAATCCGGACCATTGAGCAGGAGATACCCATGTCGAGATCGAAAACGGCGCTCGTAAGTAGCACGGCGGCAATCCTGGCGGCAGCGGCCGCATGGTCTCCTGCCAGTGCGGCCGTGAGTTGCGCCGATTTGGTGAACCTGAAGATTCCGGCGAGCGAAATCGGGCTGCCCAGCGGCGGTGCGAAGATAACCTCCGCGCAGATGGCGACCTTGCCCGCCGATCCGCTCAATCCCGGCACGACGCGCGATTATTGCAAGGTGCTGGGTGCGGTCGAGCCGCTGGACCCGAATGCGCCGCCGGTCAATTTCGAGGTCAACCTGCCCGCCGACTGGAACGGCAAGGCCGTGCAATATGGCGGCGGCGGCTCGAACGGCGTGCTGATCACCGGCCTTGCGCCGCTGCGCGACGCGCGCCGCGACACGCCGGTGCCGGTGGCGCGCGGCTTCGCCACCTGGGGCACCGATTCCGGCCACGACAACAAGAAGCTTCCTCACCCGCGCGCCTTTGCGCTGAATGACGAGTCGCTCGTCAACATGGCCTACGCCGCGTACAAGAAGACGCATGACGCGGGCGTGCGCATCGCGCGAGCCTTTTACGATCGGGCGCCCGCGAAAATCTATTTCTTCGGCGGTTCGGAAGGGGGGCGCGAAGCGCTGATGATGGCGCAGCGTTTCCCGGCCGATTTCGACGGCATCGTGAGCGTCGTGCCGGTGGCCAATTACACCGGCGGCAATCTGATGCGGGCGGAGCTCGCCCGGCTTCAAGGGGAAGGCGGCTGGATCAACCCGGCCAAAGTCAAGCTGATCCAGAATGGGGTGAATGCCGCCTGCGACAAGCTCGACGGTCTCGAGGACGGTGTCATCAGCGCCTATGAAAAATGCCTGAGCACGTTCGATGTGGGCACGCTGCGCTGCCCCAACGGCGCGGACACCGGCGACACCTGCCTTTCCGACAAGCAGATCGAAGCCGACCGGCTTGTGCACCGTCCCTACCAATATCCGTTCGCGATGAAGAACGGCGTCGCGGCCTTTCCGGGATGGACCTATGGCAGCGAGACGCAGCCGGGCGGGATGGTCGACACCATAACCGGCAAGGAGGCGCCGCAATTCCCGATCACCAACGAGAAGGTGCAATCGGTCGCCTGGGTCAATGCGGACGGTTTCGTGCGCTATTTCTTCGCGCGCGATCCACAGCTCAGCCCGTTCCAATTTTCGCCCGAAAAATTCGCCGGTCGGATCAAGGAAATTTCGGAAATGTTCGACACCACCGATCCGGACCTTTCGGCTTTCCAAGCGCGCGGCGGCAAGCTGATCCTGAAAGGCAACGGCGCCGATTATCAACGCAGCGTGCTGCAGGAAATCGACTATTACAAATCGGTGGTCGCCAAAATGGGCCAGGATCGGGTCGATCAGTTCGTCCGCTTCTATGTGACGCCCGGCGTGAACCATCCGGGCAACGGTGTCATGAGGGACGGCAAGGCGGTGCCGGCCAAAGTCGATTTGCTCGGCGTTTTGGACGCCTGGGTCGATTCGGGCAAAGCCCCCGGCACCCTGATGCAGGTCAGTCAGCAAGAGCAGGCGCCGTTCGAGACGATCGCGTTACGCCCGATGTGCCGGTATCCGCTCAGCCCGCGTTATGACGGCGAAGGCGCGCCGGGCCAGGCGGCAAGCTTCACCTGCGCAAAGCAGTAAGCGCCGCCTGCGATGGCCTTCGGTGCGGTACTTTGATCCTGCGTCGCTGCCGCCGGAGCTGCCCGCCGCCGCGTCCCCGCGCTCTAACTGTCGCCGAAATTGGCGGAGGCCCGGCGGTGGTGCCGCCGAGCCCCCTTACAAATCAGCCGGCCTGTAAGCCGGGTTTTGTGTGGCGCAAGGCGGATGCCTTACGCGTGACGGCCATTCCTCTGGAACGCCGGTTGCCCGGCGCTTCGAGCAACCTACCCGGACGGCAGGATTCGGACACCTATCTTGGAACGCGCCGCCTTGCGACGATGCGTCCCACGCCGTCCCTATTCGGTTTTGCTCCCGGTGGGGTTTGCCGTGCCGTCTGCGTTGCCGCCGACGCGGTGCGCTCTTACCGCACCATTTCACCCTTGCCGCGGCTGACGCTGCACGAGGCAACGCGCCGTGGCGGTTTGTTTTCTGTGGCACTTTCCCTGGGGTCGCCCCCGCCGGACGTTATCCGGCACCGTGTGTCCATGGAGCCCGGACTTTCCTCCCCAGCGACCTTTCGGCCGTTGCCGGAGCGGCCGTCCGGCCGACTGATGCCGGAGCAATGGGGCGCGAAGTGCGCGCCGTCAAGGGCGGACGCCTGATGGAATCCATTCGCGGATATTGAAATTGAGAGTGATGTTGCGACCAGCGGTGGACAGGCTAACTTACTTTGGCATATGCTTCAGCATATGCCAATGGAGATGGCCGTGATTCCCGAACGACACGTCAAGCTTTTCAAGAACGGCCGAAACCAGGCGGTGCGGATTCCTCGCGAATTCGAGCTTCCGGGCGAGGATGCGATCATGCGAAAGGAGGGCGAAAGGCTGATCATCGAGCCAACCGCGCCGAAGTCCCTGCTGGCGCTGCTGGCAACCCTGGCGCCGCTCGACGAGGATTTTCCGCCGATCTCTGACCCGACTCCCGAGCCCGTCGAATTTTGATGCGTTATTTGCTCGATACCAATGTCGTCTCCGACCTCATCCGCAACCCCCAGGGCCGTGTGACCGAGCACATCCGCCGAGTTAATGAAGCGCAGGTCTGCACGAGCATCATCGTCGCTGCGGAATTACGTTACGGGGCTGCGAAGAAGGGCTCGCCGCGACTGACGATTCAGCTTGAAGCGGTACTTGGCGCCCTTGACGTTCTGCCCTTCGAGGCTCCCGCCGATGTGGCTTACGGCCAGATCCGCACCCAGCTTGAACAGGCTGGCAGACCGATCGGCGGCAACGATTTGCTGATTGCCGCACAAACGATCGCGCTCGGTCATACGATCGTGAGCGACAATGAGCGGGAGTTTGCCCGCATAGACGGTCTTCTTCGCGAGAATTGGCTTCGTGATGCGTAATCTTGCGGCCCGCGCCGGTTGTTCACGGCTACCCCGGTTCGCCGTCCCGTGCGGCGAGAAGCGCCCGCAGCGCCGCAATCGTCGAGCGATCGGCGAGCCCATCGACCCGAGCCGGCCGGAAATGGCGCTGGAACGCCGTCACCACCGCCGTGGTCGCCTCGTCATAGATGCCGGTCACCTCGATCCCGTAGCCGTAACGCCGAAGCGCCGCCTGAAGGTCGGCGACCGCATCGCCGCGATCACCGCGGCCGAGCGCCGGTCCGGATGGCGGCTTCGGCGCAATCCACTGGCCGATGCCGGCGCGGTGCAGCCGCTCCCACGGGAATTTCTCGCCGGGATCGGCCTTGCGATCCGGGGCGATGTCGGAATGCGCGAGCACCCGGTCGGCCCGGATGCGGCGGCGGTCGACGATGTCGCGGGAGAGCGCGATCACCGCATCGATCTGGGCAACGGGAAAATCGGGATAGCCGAAATCGTGGCCGACATTGCCGATCTCGATGCCGATCGAGCGCGAATTGATGTCGGTTTCGCCCTCCCAGGACGAGACCCCGGCATGCCAGGCGCGCCGTGCCTCCGCGACGAGTTGGGTGATTCGGCCGTCCTCGTCGATGACGTAGTGCGACGAGACTTTGGCCACGGGATCGCACAGCCGCTCCAGCGCCACCGCGGTGCTCTTCATGCCGGTGTAGTGGAGCAGCAGAATGTCGGTCGCGAGCGAAGGCGCCCGCTGGTCGTGGTTGGGCGAGGGCCTGACATGACGCACGAGCCGGGAATCGGGTGGAAAGACTTTCATGCCGCCAGTGTAACCCGGTACGCGCCGCCGCGGCGCGCGGGCGTCGTTTTTGTCGTTCACGGTCTCAGCCGTGATGTAGCCCGGATTGAGCGAGCGAAATCCGGGAACGCCCGTCCCCGCATGTCCGCTTCGCTCCCATGCGGGCTACGATCCGAGTTCCACTTGCATCGGGTTGTTTTGCAGAAAAATGAAATCCCCCCGGTGGGTTCGCGAGGTGGACCTGCGGCGGCGGACGGCAACGATTCCTTAAGTTTAACCGTCGTTAATAGCGTTGATTTGAGCCGCGCCGAGGTCCGGCCGGAGGCCCACCTTTCATTGACGCCAGAACATGCAAGTGCTAGCCCCAGCCACTCCATTTTCCCTTTGGTTGCATGGGGTTGGCCATGATGAACAGTGGCGTTGCGGTGCCGCGCCCGCGTTCCCGCCGCACCCGGACCGCGCCGGTGCCGGATGTGGCCGGTCCTCCGCGCAGGCCGGATCACGCGCCCGATTCGCCGGCTTTGCGGCCATGACGGGTGGCGATCCCGGGCCATTGGCGGCGGCCGGCGCGCCGGCGCGCCACGTCCCCGTGCTGCTGCGCGAGGTCATCGCAAACCTCGCGCCCCAAGGGCGGCGAATATTCCGGCGGCGAACATGATGGCGGCGTCTATATCGACGGCACTTTCGGCGCCGGCGGCTATACGGCGGCGATCCTTGCGGCGGCGAACACGGAGGTCATCGGCATCGATCGCGACCCCACCGCGATCGCCGCGGCGCAGGCCCAGGTGGAAGCCGCGGCCGGGCGCCTGAGACTGGTCAGGGGCGAATTCGCCGCGCTCGATCGCATCGCGCGCGAAACCGGGATCGAAGCAGCCGACGGCGTCGTGCTCGACCTCGGCGTGTCGTCGATGCAGCTCGATACGCCCGAACGCGGCTTCTCGTTCCGCTTCGACGGACCCCTCGACATGCGCATGGGCGGCGCCGGTCCGTCCGCCGCCGATGTGATCGCGCAACGCAGCGAGAGCGATCTCGCCGACATCATTTTCCTGCTGGGCGAAGAGCGCCGTTCCCGCGCCGTCGCCCGCGCCATCGTGGCGGCGCGCCGCGAACGGCCGATCGAGACCACCCGCGCGCTCGCCGATATCGTCGCCCGCGTCGTGCATGGGCGGCCCGGCGATATTCATCCGGCCACCCGCACGTTCCAGGCGCTCCGCCTGTTCGTCAATGACGAGATGGCGCAGCTTGCGGACGGCCTCGCCGCGGCGGAGCGGATATTGAAGCCGGGCGGCCGGCTGGTGGTGGTGTCGTTCCATTCGCTGGAAGACCGGATCGTCAAGAATTTCCTCGCGGCGCGCAGCGGCACCGAGCGCGGCTCGCGCCACCTGCCGGAGACGGCGGCGCCGCCCGCCACTTTCGCGCTGATCACGCGCCGCCCCGTTGTCGCCGGAGACACCGAGGTCGACGCCAACCCGCGCGCCCGTTCGGCCAAATTGCGCGCCGCCATCCGCACCGCTGCGCCGGCGCGTGCGACGCAGGACACGCCGCCGCTGGTGGCATCGCTCGACCGGTTGCGGGGAGGCTGATCGCCGTGCGGCTGATTCATCTCATCGTCGTCGCCGCGCTGGTGATCGCGGCGGTCCATGTCTACAAGATCAAATTCGAATCGACGCTCCAGGCCGAGCGGCTCGCCAAGCTCGGCGTCGAGATTCGGCACGAGCGCGACCGGATCGGGGCGTTGCGGGCCGAGTGGGCGCAGCTCGACAGCCCCGCCCGCATCCAGGCCCTGGCGCAGCGCCATCTCCAGCTCAAGCAGATCGATCCCGCCCAGATCGAAACGCTCAACCACCTGCCGGAGCGGCCCGAACCGGTGCCGGCCGCGCCCGAACCCGCCCCGGCGCCGTCCGACCTGATCGCCCTCGACCGGCCCGGTAGCGTCGCCGTCGAGCCGCCGACCGGCAGCGTGCCGGCCCCAACCGGCGGAGCGACGCGATGAGCGACGCCGACACGCCCATCGCCGCGGAATTCGTCGCCCGTCGTATTGCCGGCGGCGCCGTGGCATCGCCGCATGCTCCAGTCGCTGCTGTACGGCCGCAATGTCGATCGTGCCCGCAAGACCAAGGCGCGGCTCGGGCTCGCGGCGGTCGGCTTTGCCGTGGTCTACGGCATCATCGCCGCACGCCTCGTGCTCTATGCCGTCGCGCCCGACACCCGTGCCGCGCGGCATGGCGGCACCACCGACGCCGTCGCCACCGCGCGCCCGGACCTGCTCGACCGCAACGGCGAGATCCTCGCGACCGATCTCAAGACGCCGTCGCTGTTCGCGGAGCCGCGGCGGATCATCGATCCCGACGAGGCCCTTGAACTGTTGACGGCGGTGATGCCCGATCTCGATACCGCCGAGATGCGCGACCGGCTCGGCTCGAAGCGCGGCTTTGCGTGGCTGCGCCGCGAGATCACGCCGCGGCAGCAGCAGGAGGTCTATCGCCTTGGTATTCCCGGGATCGGGTTCCTCACCGAGAACAAGCGCGTCTATCCCAACGGCAACGAGGTCTCGCACCTGATCGGTCACGTCAATATCGACAATCAGGGCATCGCCGGCATGGAAAAATGGGTCGACACCCATGGCCTCGCCGATCTCCACCGCGCCGGTTTCGCCATCGACCACGAGCAGACGCCGATCGAGCTCGCCGTCGACCTGCGGGTCCAGCACGCCATGCGCGACGAGCTCCAGGCCGCGCGGGAGAAGTTCAAGGCCAAGGCCGCGGCCGGGCTGGTGCTCGACGTGCGCAGCGGCGAGATCGTGTCGATGGTATCGGAGCCGGACTACAATCCCAACAATCCGCGCGAGGCGCTCGATCCCAACCGCATCAACCGCCTGACCACCGGCGTCTATGAAATGGGCTCGACTTTCAAGGCGCTGACGGTGGCGATGGCGCTCGATACCGGCAAGATCACGCTCAATTCGAGCTTCGACGCGCGGGCATCGCTGCGCTACGGCCGTTTCAGCATCAGCGACTATCACGCCCAGAACCGCGTGCTCACGGTGCCGGAAATCTTCACCTATTCGTCCAATGTGGGCGCCGCGCGCATGGCGCTGTCGGTGGGCGTCGAGGGACACAAGGCGTTCCTGCGCAAGGTCGGCCAGCTCGACCGGCTGCGCACCGAGCTGCCGGAGAGCGCCGAGCCGATCGTCCCCAAGCGCTGGGGCGAGCTCAACACCGTCACCATCGCATTCGGCCACGGCCTCTCGGTGGCGCCGCTGCAGTCGGTGATGGGGGTCGCCGCGCTCCTCAATGGCGGCTATCTCATTCCGCCGACCTTCCTCAAGCGCAGCGAAGCCGACGGGATGGCGCTGGCCAAGCGCGTCGTCAAGCCGGAAACCAGTGCCGCGATGCGCTACCTGATGCGGCTCAACGCGGAAAAGGGCACCGCCACCAAGGCCGACGTGAAAGGCTTCTATGTCGGCGGCAAGACCGGCACCGCGGAGAAGGTGATCAACGGGCGCTATTCCAAGACCCGACTGATGACCGACTTCATGGCGGTGCTGCCGGCCGACAAGCCGCGCTACCTCCTCTTGATCATGCTGGACGAGCCGCAGGCGATCGCGGAAACCCACGGCTTCGCCACCTCGGGCTGGAACGCGGTGCCGGTGGCGGCCAAGGTGATCGAGCGGATCGCGCCCCTGCTCGGCATCGAGCCGCGCTACGATCTTCCGCCGGCCGAGCGCTTGCTCCTCGCTTCCGCCAAAGAGACGCGGTAAACGGTTTAGGCCCGGTCGATTCCCGGGCCGGGAGATATTTCGGCCACGCCCGAAGCTGCGCGAACCGATGAAGCTGCGCGAACCGATGAAGCTGCGCGAACTCTTGACCGGCGATGCACGCTTCGAACCGCGGTTCGGCGCGCTCGATATCCATGGGATTTCCGCCGACAGCCGCGCGGTGAAGGGCCAATTCCTGTTCGCGGCGGTGCCGGGGACCAAGGCCGACGGGCTCGCCTTCCTGCCCCAGGCGCTCGCCGCCGGCGCGGTCGCCGTGATGGCGGAGCGCGCACCGGCGGGCCCGCTGCCCGATCATGTCGCCTTCGTCGAGGTCGCAAATGTGCGGCGCGCGCTGGCGCTCGCCGCAGCGAAGTTCTTTCCGCGCCAGCCCGCGACCATCGCTGCCGTCACCGGCACCAGCGGCAAGACCTCGGTCGCGGCTTTCACGCGCCAGGTCTGGGCGCGGCTCGGCCATCGAGCCGCGAGCATCGGCACCGTCGGCGTGGTGACGCCGACCCGAGAGGTCTATGGCTCGCTCACGACGCCCGATCCGGTCGAGCTGCACCGCACCCTCGATGGCCTCGCCGGCGAGGGCGTGACGCATCTCGCGCTGGAGGCTTCCTCCCACGGGCTTGACCAGCACCGTCTCGACGGTGTGCGGGTCGCCATTGCGAGCTTCACCAATATCAGCCGCGATCATCTCGACTATCACGGCACCATCGAGGCCTATTTCCAGGCCAAGATGATCCTGTTCGAGCGCTTGGTGAGCGCCGCCGGCGCGGCTGTCGTCGCCGCCGACAATGAACTCGCCGCCGAGTTGCAGCCCGGTCGCGCCGGCGCGGCCTCAACGTCATCGAGGTCGGGCGGATCGCGCGCGATGTCCGGCTGGTCGATTGCGCCATCGACGGGTTTTCCCAGCACCTCACCATCGCCCATGCCGGAGCGACGCATCGCGTGCGCCTGCCGCTGGTCGGTGCGTTCCAGGTCGAGAATGCGCTCATCGCCGCCGGGCAGGCGCTCGCCGCGGGCGGCGATCCCGCCGCCGTCTTCGCCGCCCTCGAAACCCTCACCGGCGCCAAGGGCCGTCTCGAGCTGGTGGGACGCAAGGCGGGCGCGCCGATCTTCGTCGACTACGCCCACAAGCCCGACGCGCTCGCCAAGGCGCTGGAAGCGCTGCGCCCCTATGTCGGCCACCGGCTGGTCGTGGTGTTCGGCGCCGGCGGCGACCGCGACGCCGGCAAGCGGCCGCTGATGGGCGCCATCGCCGCCGAGAAAGCCGATCGCGTGATCGTCACCGACGACAATCCCCGCAGCGAAGACCCCGCCGCGATCCGCGCCGCCATCATGACCGCGGCGCCGGGCGCCGGCGAGGTCCCCGATCGCAACGAGGCGATCCGCCGCGCGGTCGCCGAGCTGGAGCGCGGCGATGTCCTGCTGATCGCCGGCAAGGGCCATGAGACCGGCCAGATCATCGGCCACAAAATCGTGCCGTTCAGCGACCATGAGGCGGTCGCGACGGCGCTCGCGACCGAGGCGGACCCATGACCGGATCCATGACCGGATCGACGACCGTGCTGTGGACGACCAAGGCGATCGAAGCGGCCACGCGGGGCGCAGGCTGCGGGCGCGCTGCCGCCGGCGATCACCGGCATCTCCATCGACAGCCGCACCATCGCTCCGGGCGAAGCCTATTTCGCCATCAAGGGCGACGTCCATGACGGCCATGATTTCGTCGCCGCCGCGCTCGAGGCCGGCGCCGGCCTCGCGGTGGTCGCCAAGGAACGTCATGAGAAACGTCATGAGGATCAGGTTGCAGGTCGCAATGCCTTCGGCGACGACGCGCCGCTCGTTATCGTCGACGACGTGCTCGCGGCGCTGCGCGATCTCGCCGCCGCGGCGCGGACGCGCTCGGCCGCGGGGATCGTGGCGGTCACCGGATCGGTCGGCAAGACCTCCACTAAGGAGGCGCTGGCGCTGGCGCTCGGCGCCAATGGCGAGACCCACGCTTCCGCCGCCTCGTTCAACAATCATTGGGGCGTGCCGTTGTCGCTCGCGCGGCTGGCGCCGTCGGCGCGCTTCGGGGTGTTCGAGATCGGCATGAACCATGCGGGCGAAATCACGCCGCTGACCCGCCTGGTGCGCCCGCACGTCGCCATCGTCACCACGGTCGAGCCGGTGCATCTCGAATTCTTTTCCTCGGTCGCCGCCATTGCCGACGCCAAGGCCGAAATCTTCCTCGGCCTCGAACCCGGCGGCGCGGCGCTCCTCAATCGCGACAACCCGCATTTTCTGGCGGCTCGAGCGCCGCGCCGCTGCAGCGGGAGTGACCCGCATCCTCTCGTTCGGCGAGAACGCCGGCGCCGATGCGCGGCTCGTCAAATACGCGCTGCAGGCGGAGGGATCGGCGGTCGAGGCGGACATCCTCGGCGTGCCCGTCGCCTACAAGGTCGGCGCGCCCGGCAAGCATCTCGTGATGAACTCGCTCGCCGTGCTCGCCGCCGCGAGCCTGTGCGGCGCCGATCTCGCCCGCGCGGCACTCGCACTGGCGCGGCAGGCGCCGGCGGCCGGACGCGGAACCCGCATCACGCTCGAACTGCCGGACGGCCCGGCCCTCGTCATCGACGAGAGCTACAACGCCAATCCCACCTCGATGCGCGCCGCGCTGGCACTGCTCGGTCAGGCCCGGCTGGGTCCGGGCGGGCGGCGCATCGCCGTGCTCGGCGATATGCTGGAACTCGGTCCGGCCGGGGCGGACCTGCATCGCGGCCTGGCCGATCCCATCGGCGAGAACGAAGTCGATCTGGTGTTTTGCGCCGGTCCGCTGATGGCCTCCTTGTGGCAGGCTCTTCCATCGGGCTCCCGGGGGGGCTATGCGAATAGTGCGGCTGAACTCGAACCGCAGGTCCTCGCCGCCATCCGCGGCGGCGATGCCCTGATGGTCAAGGCATCCGCCGGCTCGCGGATGGGGCCGATCGTGAAGGCGCTGGTGCGCCGCCATTCCACCGAAAGCGCCTCCGAGCCGGCGCGAGCGCGGGGCTGATTGCATGTTGTATTGGCTGGTCGAGCTGTCCGACACGGTTTCGGTCTTCAACGTCTTTCGCTACATCACTTTTCGCACCGGCGGCGCCGTCGTCACCGCGCTCATTTTCGTATTCCTGTTCGGCCCCAGCATCATCGCCATGCTGCGTATGAAGCAGGGCAAGGGGCAGCCGATCAGGACCGACGGCCCCAAGTCCCACCTCATCACCAAGGTCGGCACGCCGACCATGGGCGGCCTGATGATCCTGTCGGGCCTCGTGGTCTCGACCGTGCTGTGGGCCAATCCCGCCAATCCCTATGTCTGGGTCGTGCTCGGGGTGACGCTCGGTTTCGGCCTGATCGGTTTCTATGACGATTACCTGAAGGTGACCAAGCAGACCCATGCCGGCTTTTCCGGCCGGACCCGCCTGCTGCTGGAATTCGCCATCGCCGGCGCGGCTTGCCTCGTCATCTCGCATATCGGCCGCGCTCCGATGGCGACCTCGATCGCATTCCCGTTTCTGAAAGACATCGTGCTCGATCTCGGCTGGTTCTTCGTGGTGTTCGGCGCCTTCGTCGTGGTCGGCGCCGGCAATGCGGTGAACCTGACCGACGGCCTCGACGGTCTCGCCATCGTTCCCGTGATGATCGCGACCGGGAGCTTCGCGGCGATTTCCTGGGCGATCGGCAATGCGGTGTTCGCCGATTACCTGCAGGTCAATTACGTCGCCGGCGCCGGCGAGCTCGCGGTCCTGTGCGGGGCGATCCTCGGGGCCGGCCTCGGCTTCCTGTGGTTCAATGCGCCGCCGGCCTCGATCTTCATGGGCGACACCGGCTCGCTCGCGCTCGGCGGCCTGCTCGGCACCGTCGCGGTCGTGACCAAGCACGAGATCGTGCTCGGCATCATCGGCGGCCTGTTCGTGCTCGAAGCGGTCTCGGTGATCGTGCAAGTGGTGTCGTTCAAGATGACGGGAAAGCGCGTGTTCCGGATGGCTCCGATCCACCATCATTTCGAGCAGCTCGGCTGGACCGAGCCGCAGATCGTGATCCGGTTCTGGATCATCGCCGTCGTGCTCGCGCTGGCCGGGCTCTCCACCCTGAAATTGCGGTGAATTTCGCCCGCTCTCCCGCCATCACGCAGCGCGAGCCCATGCCATGATCCCGATCACCTCTTTCGCGGGAAAAAAAGTTGCCGTGTTCGGCCTCGGCGGCTCCGGCCTGATCGCCGCCAGCGCGCTGTTCTCCGGCGGCGCCGACGTGGTGGGCTGGGACGACAGTGCCGCCCGCATCGCCCACGCTGCCAGTGCGGGGATACCGACCGCCGACCTGCGCGAACTCGACTGGTCGAAGATCGCGGCGCTGGTGCTTGCGCCCGGGGTTCCGCTCACCCATCCGGCGCCGCACTGGTCGGTCGGCCTCGCCCGCGCCATGGCCGTCGAGGTCATCGGCGACATCGAGCTGTTCTGCCGCGAGCGGCGCCGCCACGCGCCCGACGCTCCGTTCGTCGCCATCACCGGCACCAACGGCAAGTCGACCACGACGGCGCTGATCGCCCATCTCGCCGAGAGCGCCGGCTACGACACCCAGCTCGGCGGCAATATCGGCACCGCGATCCTGTCGCTGGAGCCGCCGCGGATGGGCCGCGTCCATGTGATCGAATGCTCCTCGTTCCAGATCGACCTCGCGCCCAGCGTCGATCCTTCGATCGGGATCCTGATCAATCTCTCCGAGGACCACCTCGACCGCCACGGCACGCTCGCGAACTATGCCGCAGTGAAGGCGCGGCTGATCCACGGCGTGCAGCCGAGCGGCACCGCGGTGGTCGGCGTCGACGATAGCTGGTGCCAGGCGGTCGCCGACCGCGCCGAGCAGGCCGGCGGAAAGGTGGTGCGGGTGTCGGTGCGCCGGCCGCTCGCCTATGGCGTCTATGTGGAGGACGACCGCATCCTGCAGGCCACCGGCGGCACCGCCACGCGAGATCGCCCGGCTCGGCGCCATCGACGCGCTGCGCGGCCGCCACAACGCGCAAAACGCCGCCTGCGCCGCAGCGGCGGCGCTCGCGCTCGGCCTCGACCGGCCCACCATCCAGGCGGGCCTGCGGTCATTTCCGGGGCTGGCGCACCGCATGGAGGAGGTCGGCCGCAAGGGCCGCGTGCTGTTCATCAACGACTCCAAGGCGACCAATGCGGATTCCGCGGCGCAGGCGCTGGCCTGCTTCGGCGACATCTTCTGGATTGCCGGCGGCAAGCCCAAGAGCGGCGGCATCGTGCCGCTGGCGGGGTTCTTTCCCCGCGTCCGCAAGGCCTATCTGGTGGGCGAGGCCGCCGCCGACTTCGCCGCGACGCTCAAGGGCAAAGCGGAGAATATCGTCGTCGGCACGCTCGACCGTGCGGTGGCCGAGGCGGCGCGGGACGCCGAGGCGTCCGGGCTGGAAAACCCCGTGGTGCTGCTGTCGCCGGCCTGCGCCTCCTACGACCAGTTCGAGAATTTCGAGGTGCGCGGCAACGCGTTTCGCGATCTCGTCCGCAAGCTGCCGGGCATCGTCGTTCCCCGCGGGGCCGAGCCTTCCAAGCAAAATTGAGCAGCGAAATTCTTTCTTAACAGGCTGGAAACCATATTTGGGCAGGACTCTCATGTCAGCCCGGCATGTCAGCCCGGCATGTCAGCCCGAAAGGAAGCCCGCCGATGGTTTCGCGCGCCGAACGTACGCCGTTTTCCGCATGGTGGTGGACGGTCGACCGTTTGATGCTGGCGGCGCTGGGCGCCATCATGCTCGGCGGGATCATCCTGTCGCTCGCCGCGAGCCCGCCGGTGGCGGCGCGGATCGGGCTCGATCCCTTCTATTTCGTCAACCGCCACATTCTCTACCTGATCCCGACCCTGATCGTGCTGTTGGCGACCTCGTTCCTGTCGTCGCGCCAGATTCGCCGCCTCGCCCTCATCGTCTTCATCGTGAGCTTCCTCATGGTGATCGCGACGCTGTTCGTCGGCGCCGAGGTCAAGGGCGCGCGGCGCTGGATCGTGCTCGCCGGCGTCAATATCCAGCCCTCGGAGTTCCTCAAGCCCGCCTTCGTCGTCCTGGTCGCCTGGCTGTTTGCCGAAATCCGCCCGCAAATCCGACGTGCCCGCCACCACCTTGTCGCTGATGCTCCTGCTCGGCGCGCTCGGCGTTCTCGTGCTGCAGCCCGATTTCGGGCAGACCATGCTGATCGCGCTGGTCTGGGGCGCCCTGTTCTTCATGGCGGGCATGCGGTTCATCTGGGTGATCGGCCTCGGCGGCACCGCCCTTCTCGGCCTCGCCGGGGCCTATGCGACCATTCCTCACGTGGCGCGCCGCATCAAGCGCTTCCTCGACCCGGCCTCCGGGGATACCTTCCAGGTCGATACCGCCGTCGAATTGTTCATCCGCGGCGGCTGGTTCGGCCAGGGGCCGGGAGAGGGCACCGTCAAGCGCATCCTTCCCGACAGCCATGCCGACTTCGTGTTCGCGGTGGCGGCCGAGGAATTCGGCATCGTGCTCTGCCTCGTGCTGGTCGCGCTGTTCGCCTTCATTGTGCTGCGGGCGCTGTCCCATGCCATCCGCAATGAAGATCCGTTCGCCCGGTTCGCGACCGCGGGGCTCGCCATCTTGTTCGGGGCTCAATCGGCGATCAATATGTCGGTGAACCTCGCGCTGATTCCCGCCAAGGGAATGACGCTGCCCTTCATCTCCTACGGCGGTTCCTCGATGATCTCGCTCGCATTCGGCATGGGCATGCTGCTGGCCTTCACCCGCGAACAGCCGCGCGCCACCCTGATGGCGACCCCGGGCGCCGCGCTCGCGGGGAGCCCGGCCTGATGGCGTCGCCGCAAGCCGGCTCGCCGCTCGTCGTCGTCGCGGCGGGCGGGACCGGCGGCCATCTGTTTCCGGCGGAGGCGCTGAGCATCGCGCTCGCCAAGCGCGGCATCACCGTCGACCTTGCCACCGACGAGCGCGCGACCCGCTACGGCGGCGCATTTCCGGCGCGCTCCACCCACATCGTGCCGAGCGACACGTTCCGCGGGCGCAATCCGGTCGCGGTCGCCCGCACCACGCTGGTGCTGGCGGGCGGCGTCCTCGCCGGGCTCGGGCTGCTGCGCGACTTGCGTCCGGCGGCGGTGATCGGTTTCGGCGGCTACCCCACCATTCCGCCGCTGCTGGCGGCCTGGCTGCGTGGCATCCCAGCCCTGATCCACGAGCAGAACGCCGTGCTCGGGCGCGCCAACCGGCTGCTCAGCCCGCGGGTGCGCACCATCGCCACCAGCTTTCCCGGCGTGCTCGATCACGATTCGCGGCTCGCCGCCAAGGCGTTGCACACCGGCAATCCGATCCGGCCGGTGGTGGTGGAAGCGGCCGCGACGCCCTATCCGGATGCCACCGGCGCGTTTCGGGTGCTCGCCTTCGGCGGCAGCCAGGGCGCCCGCGTCATGGCCGACATCGTGCCGCCCGCCATGGAACTGGTGCCGATGGCGGTGCGGGCGCGGCTCCACGTCACCCAGCAGGCGCGCGAGGAGGACCTGGCGCGGGTCCGCGCCGCCTATGCGCATATGGGCGTGCCCGCCGAGGTCGAGGCGTTCTTTTCCGACCTGCCGCGCCGCATGGCCGCGAGCCACATCGTGGTGTCGCGGTCGGGCGCCTCGACGGTGGCCGAACTGGCGGCGATCGGGCGCCCCGCCATCCTGGTGCCGTTGCCCCATGCGCTGGACCAGGACCAGCGCGCCAATGCCGAGCTGCTGCAGAAGGCGCGCGGCGCCATCATGTTCGATCAATCCCGGTTCACGCCCGACCGCCTCGCCGCCGAAATCGCCCGCCTCGCCGCCGAGCCCGACAAGCTCGCCGCCATGGCCGCCGCGGCACGCGGACAGGGATCCTCGACGCCGCCGACCGGCTCGCCGATGTCGTGCTGAAGGTCGCGGGGATCGAGGCAGCGGCGTGAACGGCAAAATAGGAATGCGGTCTGAAGCGCTACGCCTCGCCCTTCCACCGTCCGCCGTCGTCGTACATATCACATCGCAGGAAGCCAAAGGCATTCCAAATTATATTGAACACTGGCCGCATCACCGTGGGGACGTCGACATCGAAGCTGTCGATATAGATTTCGGGAAGAGCGACGATATCGCGTCGCAAAGGTCCTGTGTCTATCCACATGCCTTCCGGGGCGTGACGGTATAAACAACTATCAACGTCATACATCGACAATAATACATAAAGCGGAAGACCAGCATCATATGCTTTCAGCACGGCCATGTATTGCCGCACGGCGAAGACAATCTTTTTTGTAAACGCAGGCCCCACAAAGTAGGGGTTCCCCTGCTTTGTCTGATCTAACTCACTAACCCCTCTATCGCTCCGGATCGGAAGAACTGAGCGTAGCTAAATGGGGCTCCAGTTAGAACGTCCCGCATAGTTCACGACGCCATCAAGGTTCACGCTGTGCTGGTTCAAGCCGCTCGCCCCATCGAGAGGAAGAGGCATATGATAGCCCGCGGCCACCGATGAGACGATGTCCAGAAAACGGCTGTCAGCGAAAGACGGCAGCGGGATGACATGCAAGATGATCTTGCCGCCTGGAGCGAGAGGGATCGGTGATTCACAAGCGCCTATTTTTGCAAGTCGATCCGTCCGGAATGATCGAATACGATCGGCGAGGTAAGGGGGATCGGTGAATAGATGCCGGAGCTGCTCGACGTTCGGTTCAAATTTTTTTGGGGACGCGGATGAACGCGCCCAAAACCGATTGTCGTTGTCACGGATCACGCGGTGAGGTCCATTGAAGCTGTGTGGAATTCTGACAATGACAACATGGCCGCCTTCGGGCGTGGGTACAGCTCGCATCTTCAAATTCGATATTCTAGGTTGCAGGCCGCTGCGGGCCATGTCGTCTAGGCGGCGGAGCTCTGGTTCAGGGTACTCGGTAAACGGACGAAAGCCTATTGGAACGCCGCCCTTCTCAATCATGCCGATAATCAGGTCGCCTCCGGCAGTATTAGCGAAAGAGCTAATGTCAGCCAGAAACTCGCGGTGTTGTTCCGGGGTTGTGCCATAGGTGGCTGCTTTGTAGTCGACATAAAGCGACTCCACCGCACCCGAATCGATCAATTGTCGTAGATCGTTCGCGACAATTGTGCCTAATGGGATATCCAGCAGGGCCATGTCTTTAGCATAATGAATCGGGTTCCGGCTGTCATGTCGTATTCCAGACGCGCGACTATGGGGAGGCGATGGGCTTGGTGTACCGAGTGGAGCGAGACCCTGCAACGCTGCTTCGGCAGTTGCCGGCGATTTGGGCTCTTGCAGATGCCGAGAAAGAAGCACTCGGATTTTTGCCGGAGGCCGCTTACCGGGAGGCAATCGAAAAGCGCCGCCTTGCTGCAATGTGCGCCACCGTCGACGACAATGCGGCGGTGATCGGATTTATACTTTTTAGCGGAGTGTTTCCGAACGCTCGCATCCAGCAAATTGTCGTTGCCTCTGAGCACCGCCGTACTCATGTCGCGTCAACTCTGATCAACGCACTTGTGTCTCAACTTGAAGCACAAGGCTATCTGACGATCAGCGCTGCCGTCGCATCCGACCTCCTCACCGCGCAAGCATTTTATGAGCGCAACGGGTTCGTGGCGCGGCGGTCACTTCAGGGCGGCCAAGCGCGCAACCGCACAATTATTCTTCGTGCCCGGGACCTTGAAACAGAGAGTTTATTCTCTGTACTTGAGCCGGTAAGGTCCACATCAAAACGCGCCATCGATCTCGGTCTGCGCCAACGCAGCGCGAGCCAAGCACCTTTGTACGCCATTGATCTGAATGTCTTTTTCGATGTCATCAAAAACAAGGGTAGGCCAAGGGTGCAGATTGCCGAACGGATCATTGCGGCAGGCTTGGCTCACCAAGTTCGCCTGGCAGTAGCTCCGGAATTTGTTGTTGAATTGGAAAGGCATTCGAAAGGCGAAAATGTCGATCCAATTCTCAAGCTGGCACGGCATCTCCCGCGTCTCCCAGCCGGTGACCGCGGCGAAACGGAACGGCTAGCTGAAATCGTCCACAATATTGTCTTTCTGTCGTCCCCATCGGCCAATGCCGGTAGCGTCCAAGCACTAAGTGATGCCCGTCATTTGGCGGAGGCGGCGCTCGCCCGCGCATCCGGGTACGTGACAAGCGATGGGCAATTGCTAGCAGCGCGTGAGCAATTGTTGCAGCAAATTGGAATTGATGTCGTGGGGCTTGACGAATTTGCGGAGTTGCTGCCCGTCGACGGCGGACTGCCAGGAGTGTCGCGCCTAAGGGGAACGGATTGTGCGACGAAGTCAGCTTCGGCGAATGACGTACGGAAGTATCTGGAGACCTCTCACCTTCCAGCTTCATTGATTTCTGAGTTTTCTCCAGAAAGGCTCGCATTTGATCATTGGCATGCTCGGGCGGTGTTCGAGGTGGGGGATATTGTGGCGGTTGGCGTTTCTATCAGCCCGACGAACATCGACTCTCCGGCGCGCGTTCTGGTGCATGTTCGGCCTTATCACGTTGCATGCGAGATTTTTGCGGATCATCTCCTTGATACAAAGTGCGAAGAGGCCTGTCGTTCGGGGCCAATCACAATTGAACTGCCGCTGATACCGGGGCAGACTATGGTTCGGCGCGCGGCGACCCTTCGTGGATTCCTTCCGGTCCCAAGGGCGGCCGATACGCTCATCAAGGTGGCGTTGGGGCGCCCTGTGACGGTGGATACTTGGGCGGCGATAGCACGGCAGACCCGGCGGAAGACGGGGCTTCGGCTCCCCGAAACGCCGCCCAATTCGGCAGCCTTGCAGTCCGGACTCGTAGTGTATGGTCCGGATGGTAAGCTGGTCACGACGAGATTGGCCGCCCTTGAGGATGCTCTCGGACCGACAATTTTGGTTTGGCCAGGTCGCGACGGTGTCATTGTGCCGATTGCAAGGAATTTTGCCGATGATCTTCTCGGCACCGGCCGTCAGCTTCCGCTTTTCGGCAGCCCCGAAGCAGCCTTTGTCGCGCGTAGAACGTATTTTAACAGCCCGCGTGCAGCGGCGCTGATGCGACCTGGCCTACCGATCCTATTTTACGAATCAAAGCGATCCGGCGGGCGTGGCGCGATCGTGGCGGCGGCACGTATTGTAGATGCCACTGTGGTTGCGAAAGATCAGGTCTCAGATGATCTTTTACGCCGGGCTGTTGTCGAAGACCTTGACCCACTTTCGGCATCGACCGAAGTGCTTGCTACGAGCTTTGACAATCTCTTGCGCTTTCCGGTACCGGTACCCCTTGAAAAGCTTCGAGAAATCGGCGCAGAAGGGGCAGCGAACCTTCGAACGACCACGGCGTTACCCAATGCTGCTTTAGCTGTAATTCTGGATTTAGGGTGGTCACGTGCCTGACGCGGCAGACGCGATTATTTCTATCCATCCTACCTATGCCGACGCTATCCTTACCGGCAAGAAGACAATCGAACTGAGACGGCGAGTCCCTGCGTTGCCATTGGGCACCAGGCTGTGGATTTACGCGACCCGTCCGACCGGCGCTGTGATCGGCATCGCAACAATTCGAGATGTTGCCCGGGGTCATCCGAGCACAATCTGGAAGAAACATCGAAACGGTGCAGGGGTGGATCACGCGTCATTTGAGGCATATTTCAGTGGAGCACAGGAAGCCGTGGCAATCATTCTTGCCGCCGCCCGCCGCGTCGGGCCGATCACAAGAGAGCAACTCGAGGCGATTCGAGACAGTTTTCATCCACCACAGGTGCTCCTTCGGCTAACGACCGCGGAGACGAAGGCGCTCCGAACGCTGGCAAACGAATAGATTTCGCTCGTTTGCGCCCGCCTCGCACTGCTGAGTCAGAAAGCATCTGCGCTTGGTCGCGGGAGACATTTTTTTCTCTCTCTCTCCTTGAAAGGGGGCGGGGGGCGAGGCGGGGATCGCGGGCCACAGCTGCCGTGCTTTTAGCGCGGCCGTCGGCGGAAGGAATTCTACTTTGCATGGGGTTGTTTTGCATAAAGATGACTCCCCGAAGCTCGACGGTCGCCCCGATCGCGATAAGGTGAAGTCCGGCCCTCGGCACGGTTGCCCTACCGAGGGCTTCCCCGCTGGCGTTCCGCGCGCTATGCCGGTCGCCGGGACTCACCTGCTGACGGGGGCGACACCATGAAATTGCCGCGCGACATCGGCCCGATCCATTTCGTCGGCATCGGCGGCATCGGCATGAGCGGCATCGCCGAGGTGCTCGCCAATCTCGGCTACACCGTGAAAGGATCGGATGTCGCCGAGAGCGCGAACGTCAAGCGGCTGCGCGACAAGGGCATTGCGGTGGCGATCGGCCATGCGGCGGGGAACGTCGACGGCGCCGATGTGGTCGTGGTGTCCTCGGCGATCAAGCGCGACAATCCCGAGCTGGTGGCGGCACGGGCGCAGCGGCTTCCGGTGGTGCGGCGGGCGGAGATGCTGGCCGAGCTGATGCGCCTCAAGAGCTGCGTCGCGATCGCCGGCACCCACGGCAAGACCACCACGACCTCGCTGGTCGCCGCCCTGCTCGATGCCGGGCGCCTCGACCCCACTGTCATCAATGGCGGCATCATCAATGCCTACGGCACCAATGCGCGGCTCGGCGCCGGCGACTGGATGGTGGTCGAGGCCGACGAGTCCGACGGCACCTTCCTCAAGCTGCCGGCCGACGTGGCGATCGTGACCAATGTCGATCCCGAGCATCTCGACCACTTCCACACCTTCGACGCCGTGCAGGCGGCGTTCCAGGCCTTCGTCGAGAACGTGCCGTTCTACGGCTTTGCGGTGATGTGCACCGACCATCCGGTGGTCCAGATACTGGTCGGCCGCATCGCCGACCGCCGCATCGTCACCTATGGCGAAAACCCCCAGGCCGACGTGCGGCTGACCGGGCTCGATCATGCTGACGGCCGCTCGCGCTTCTCGATCGTGTTCCGCGACCGCGCCGGCACCGACGTCCACACCATCCACAATCTCACTTTGCCGATGCCGGGGCGCCACAACGCGCTCAACGCCACCGCGGCGGTCGCGGTCGCCCGCGACCTCGGCGTTTCCGACGATCAGATCCGCAACGCCCTCGAAGGCTTCGGTGGGGTGCGGCGGCGCTTTACCCGGACCGGAACCTGGAACGGCATCGCCGTGATCGACGACTACGGCCACCATCCCGTGGAGATCGCCGCCGTCCTCAAGGCGGCGCGGGAATCGACCGTGGGCCAGGTGATCGCGGTGGTGCAGCCGCACCGCTATACCCGCCTGCACGCTTTGTTCGAGCCGTTCTGCACCTGCTTCAACGACGCCGACAGCGTGATCGTGGCCGACGTCTATCCGGCCGGGGAGGCGCCGATCCCCGGCGCCGACCGCGACAGCCTGGTGGCGGGAATGCGGGCGCGGGGCCATCGCAACGTGACCCCGCTCGACGGCCCGCAACAACTGGCGTCGCTGGTGAAGGGCATCGCCCGGCCCGGCGACTACGTGGTCTGCCTCGGCGCCGGCAACATCACTCAGTGGGCTTATGCGCTGCCGGGAGAGCTGGCTGCGGCGGACGCGGCGGGGTGAGGGGTCATCGCTGGTCGCTCTGGGAGTGACCACCTGAACAAGGCCAAATTGTTGTTGGCGGACGCTCACGCCGATCCCGGATTATTGGAAGGGTCGCGTGCACCATGGCGCACACGTGAATAACGACCTCGTCTCAGTTGCCTCGTAGAAAATCAGGTACGATTGGCGTCGTCGCTATGCCGCCGAACGGTGGGGTCCTCTGTCACCGCCCCGGCCAACGGATACCGCTGGAGCATATCGGTCAAGCCGCGAATTCGGGCCTGGACGCGACCCGCTCCCTGTGGTGACCGGTCAGCGATGTAATCCAAAATTCGTCGCAAGGTCGGCAAGAGCGGGCAGCGTATAGCGCAGCCCTCATAGGCCATGCTTGGCCCAGACCGCCCGCACCTGTTCGTCACTGGCGAATTCACCGCGGGCAGCTGCGGCCTTGGAGCGCGCAATGGCTTCGCGCTCCTCCGGTGAAAGGGAAACCGGCACGGCAGATCTGAGCCCGCAATTTGCAGGACGACGCGCGCAATGTCATCCTGATGGTGCGATGGCAGTTGGCGCACGGCCTCCAGCGCTTCGTCGAGGAGCTTTGTCATCGTTGCAATATAAGGTTGAGGAGGAACCAAGTCGAGAACCTGTTTCGTAGAACCTGGCTGACCGCGTTGTTGCGGCGATAAACTACATCATCCGGACGAGAGAGCGGTGGCGCCGCCAAATCGAACCCTCATCGGTCGTGGCATTTGTCGGCTCCCGCCACCAACTCGCGGTCTCCGACCCGGCGGGTGAGTCGGCACAGTCTGTCGTCGAACATGACCATCATCCGATTCGCTGCTATCATCATGATGGTGGAACCCGGCAGGTCGCCGAGACTACAAGTCGTCATGAATCGGTTCGGTGGCCTTTTGCGAGCAGAGATGAACAAGCCCAAATCATTGTTGTCGGACTTGCTCGAACTCACGCCGGCCGAGCGAATCCAGCTCGCCGAAGACCTGTGGGACAGCGTGAGCGCGTCACCCGAAACCATGCCTGGCCTGACCGCAACGCAGCTTGCGGAAATAGAGCGCCGGCTCGCTGAGCACGCGCGCGATCCCTCTGCGGCAGTCCCGTGGGAAGAGGTTCGCGCGAGGCTTTGGTCCAGGCTTGGATGAATCGAAAGGTCATCCTGCGGCCGGAGGCCGAAGCGGAACTCGCGGAAGCTATCGATTGGTACGAATCCCGCGGCAAGGGTCTCGGCGCCGATTTTATGCGAGCGGTCGATGCGGCGATGGCCGCAATCGAGCGTAATCCGGAACAGCATCAAATCGTCAAAGGCCAAGTGCCGGCCAAAGTTCGACGTGCGGTGCTGCGTCGCTTCCCCTACGGCCTCATCTATGTTGCTTCACAACACGAGATCACTGTACTTGCCTGTTTTCACGGTCGGCGTGATCCCCGAAGATGGTTCGAGCGGAGTTAGTCGTGTTGGCCGTCACAATTGATAGTATCCCCTTCTCATGAGCGCATCTCGAACTCAGCATGACCTTTCCTGACCTCGTCCCCGAACTGCGCGCGCGGATGCCCGGCCTGCGCGGGCGGCTCATCGCCAACCAGCCGCTGGCCGAGCTGACCTGGTTCCGGGTCGGCGGCCCGGCGCAGGTGCTGTTCTCGCCGCAGGACACCGAGGATCTGGCCGCGCTGCTGGCGCAGCTTCCCGCCGAGGTGCCGGTCACCGTCATCGGCCTCGGCTCCAATCTCATCGTGCGCGACGGCGGGGTCGCGGGCGTGGTGATCCGGCTCGGCCGCGGCTTCGGCGAGATCGCCATCGAGGAGGGCCACCGCGTGTGCGCCGGCACCGCGGTGCCCGACGTGAAGGTGGCGCGCGCCGCCCAGGAGGCCGCAATCGCCGGCCTGTCGTTCCTGCGCGGCATACCCGGCTCGATCGGCGGCGCGCTGCGCATGAATGGCGGCGCCTATGGCGGCGAGACCAAGGACGTGCTGGTCGAGGCGCACGGCGTCGACCGCGCCGGCCGCATCCTGCGCTTGGCCAATGCGGACATGCATTACAGTTACCGCCATTGCGGCGCCCCCGACGACGTGATCTTCACCGCGGCGGTATTCCAGGGCGCGCCGGGCGATGGCGCCGTGATCGCCGCCGAGATGGACAAGATCACCGAAAGCCGCGAGGCGACCCAGCCGATCAAAAGCCGCACCGGCGGCTCGACCTTCAAGAACCCGCCCGGACACAAGGCCTGGCAGCTCATCGACGCCGCCGGCTGCCGCGGCCTGCAGATCGGCGGCGCCCAGGTCTCCCCGATGCACTGCAATTTCCTGATCAACCTCGGCGGCGCCACCGCGGCCGACATCGAAACCCTCGGCGAGACCGTGCGCGCGCGGGTGAAGGAGACCGCGGGCGTCGTGCTCGAATGGGAAATCAAGCGGATCGGCGTGGCGGTTTAGTTAGCGTAGCCGGACCGCTCTTTCATGGCGCGCTAGCCCGCTATGCTCCAAAGAGGGATGGTCACCCGTGTCGTCCTTCATACGCAATCGCGTATTTTACCTAGATATACGTGAGTCTCGAATATTTGTTGTTTAATACGCAAATGCGTATATTTGCATTTTATACGCAATCGCGTATTATTTCTCTATGGATACCATCGCACGCACACCCCGGCAGCTTGGTGCTGGAATACGGCGCTACCGCCGCCGGAAAGGTCTCACCCAGGGCGGTTTGGGCGATCTTATGCGCGCGCGTCAGGCGACCGTCTCCAAGTTGGAAAGCGGCGAGCCCGCCACGCAGTTGCGCATTTTCATGGACGCGCTCACTGCCCTCGACCTCGAACTGGTGATCCGCCCGCGGACCAAGCTCTCCACGCAAGACATCGAGGAGCTGTTCTGATGGGCCGCCGCCTGCCCATGCGCCTCTGAACGTGTATCTCAACGCGCGGCTGGTCGGACGGCTTCGCCGCGAAAGCAGCGGCGCGACTGATTTCAAATATGACAAGGACTGGCTGGCCTGGAGCAATGCCATTCCGGTCTCGGTTTCGCTTCCGCTGCGCGAGGACCGCTATATCGGCGATCCCGTTCTTGCCGTCTTCGACAACCTCCTGCCCGACAACGACGACATTCGCCGCCGCGTGGCCGAACGCTCGCACGCGGGCGGGCCAGACGCCTACAACCTTCTTGCCGCGATCGGCCGCGATTGCGTCGGCGCACTTCAATTCCTGCCCCAAGGTGCGGACCCGGGTACGGCGGGGGCCCTTGATGCCCGCGCGATGAGCGACCAGGAAATCGCCGCGACCGTCAGCAACCTCGCGCGCAATCCGCTCGGGATCGGACCTGATCAGGAATTCCGCATTTCGCTCGCGGGGGCGCAGGAGAAGACCGCGCTGCTGCGCTGGAACGATAAATGGCACATGCCGCATGGCACGACCGCGACCACGCACATTCTCAAACCCCAGATCGGCACGCTGCCGAACGGCATCGACCTTACCAACAGCGTCGAGAATGAGCATTTTTGTCTTGAGCTGGTCGGCGCGCTCGGTCTTCCTGTCGCCAAATCCGAGATCATCGATTTGCCGGAAAGCGCGTGTTGGTGATCGAGCGCTTCGACCGGACCTGGACACGGGACGGGCGCCTTCTGCGCCTGCCGCAGGAGGATTGCTGTCAGGCCATGTCGGTCCCGCCGGCGCGCAAATACGAATCCGACGGCGGCCCCGGTATCCGCAAGATTTCGGAATTGCTGAAAGGCAGCGACGCCCCGGAGTCCGACCAGAGAGCTTTTCTCAAAGCGCAGATCGTATTCTGGCTGCTCGGCGCCACCGACGGCCACGCCAAGAATTTCAGCATTCGGCTCGCGCCCGGCGGACGCTTCCGCCTCACGCCGCTCTACGACATCATTTCATCGCAACCGAGTTTGGATGCGGGCCAGATCGAACAAAACCAGATGAAGCTCGCGATGGCGATCGGCACCAACCGGCATTACGTCGTCCACACCATAGTTGGCCGGCATTTCGTGCAAACGGCCAGGGCCTCCGGCCTGCCCGGCAGGATGGTCACGGACCTGATCGGGGAGCTTCGCGACACCGCCGCCAAGAGCATCGACGCGGCCCGCGCCGCCCTTCCGAAGGATTTTCCGGAGACGATCGCCACGTCCATCGCGGAGGGCGCGAAGCAGCGCCTGAAAGTCCTCACCCTGCTCAAGGACGAGGACTGATGGGCTCGCAAGTGTCTCAAAGCGCATTTGTGTGCGGGCAGCCGGACTGTGGGGCGCGCGGGAGGGTGTCACGAAGCGTGCTTGCCGGGACAAAACGAGAGCCTTCGCTCTCTGAAGCGGGGCTCATGCCCATCCTGAAGTTGTCCGGGCGCGAGTCGCATAGGTGCCGCCTTAATTCGACTCGGCCGACAAGATCAGCCTCCCGGGGCGGGACGGGCGCCCGGGAATCACGTAATTCGATCTTGCGCATGATCTCGTCTTAAACGCCCGCAACTTTTCGGGATCATGCTTTCCGATCTTGCGCATGATCTCGCCCGAAAAGTCTGCAACTTTTCCGAATCACGGCCTTGAGTTTGCGCATGATCTCCTCCGAAAAGTCTGCAACTTTTCCGAATCATGCGGGGGGACACCTGATGACGACCACCAAGCACGTCGCCGTTCTCATGGGAGGCTGGTCCGCCGAACGCGAGGTTTCGCTGCGGTCCGGCAAGGCCTGTGCCGAGGCGCTGGAGCGCCGGGGCTACCGGGTTACCCGCGTCGATGTCGGGCGCGACATTGCGACGGTGCTGGCGAACCTCAAGCCCGAGATCGCGCTCAACCTGCTGCATGGCCGGCCCGGCGAAGACGGCACCATCCAGGGCATCCTGGAAATCCTCCAGATTCCCTACAGCCATTCGGGCGTGCTGGCCTCCGCGCTCGCCATGCAGAAGGACGTCGCCAAGGTGGCGATGGCCAATGCCGGGGTGCCGGTTCCCGAAGGCAAGGTGGTGTCGCGCCAGGACGCGGCGAAATCCCACCCGCTGCCGCGGCCCTACGTGATCAAGCCGATCGCCGAAGGCTCCAGCGTCGGGGTGTTCATCGTCACCGAGGCCCATGAGCACCCGCCCCAGGAGCTCACCCGGCCGGACTGGTCCTATGGCGAGCGGCTGCTGTGCGAGCGTTACATCGCCGGCAAGGAACTCACCTGCGCGGTGGTCGGCGAGAACGCATTGGGGGTCATCGAGATCGTTCCGACGGTAAAATTTTACGACTACGAAGCAAAATACGCTCCGGGAGGCTCCAAACACCTGCTTCCTGCTCCGCTTAAACCAAATGTTTACCAAGAAGTCCGAAGACTGGCAGTCCTGGCGCATAAGGCGCTCGGGTGTCGGGGTGTGAGCCGTGCGGATTTTCGTTACGACGACCGCATGGAAGGAACTCAGGGCTTGGTTTGCCTCGAGGTCAATACGCAACCCGGCATGACCGAAACGTCGCTGGTGCCGGAGCTCGCGGCTTACGCGGGTATCACTTTCGAAGAGCTGGTCTCATGGATGGTGGAGGACGCCGCACTGGATCGCTGAAGGGAACCGAGCCGTCGCAACCGGCCGGGGCCGGACCTGCGAATGCCGTTTCGCAGCGACGCCGTGCCGAACGGCGCGGCAGCGGCGGGGTGCGCCTGGTCGAGCCGCCGGGCCGCCGGCGCGGCGTCAACCGCTGGTTCGACCGCATGGCGGATCGGATTTCGCGGCTGCCGCGGCGTGCCGGGCTGTTCGCTTCCATAGGCATTATCGCGATGAGCGCGGGCTATGGCGCCGTGCGCGGCGGCCATACCGATGTGGTGATCGAATTTCTCCGCGATGCCAGGGACATGGCGGCGAATACCGTCGGTTTCAACATCGCCGCGGTGGCGCTGTCGGGGCAGCGCCATCTCAACCGCGAGGAGATTCTCGCGACCGCCGGCGTCACCGGGCGCGCCTCGCTGCTGTTCTTCGATGTCGCCGATGCCCGCGCCCGCCTCAAGACCAATCCCTGGATCGCGGAAGCGACCGTGCAGAAGCTGTTGCCCGACCGCCTGGTGATCTCGATCACCGAGCGGGAACCTTTCGCCTTGTGGCAGAAGGCGGGCCGGGTCGGGGTGATTGCCGGCGACGGCACCGTGCTCGAGCCCTATGTGGCGGCACCCTATTCGAACCTCCCGCTGGTGGTCGGCAACGGCGCCGAGACGCGTGCCAACCAATTCCTCGCCTTGCTCGACCGCCACCCGGAGCTGCGCGCCAATGTGCGCGCCTCGGTGCTGGTCGCGGACCGGCGCTGGAACCTGTGGCTGCGCAACGGCATCGACGTGCGGCTGCCGGAATTCGATGTCGACAAGGCGCTCGATCAACTCGCCGCGCTCGAGCGCGACGCCAAGCTGTCCACCCGCGACATCACCGTGATCGATCTCAGGCTGGCGGATCGCGTCACGGTGCAGCTCTCCGACGCGGCCGCGCAGGCGCGCGACGAAGCCATCAAGAAGAAACAACAGAAGACCAAGGGCGGCAACGCATGAGCCCTCTCAATTACGGCCTGACCCCGAAGATGAAGCCGGTGGCGCCCAAACGCACCGCGCTGATCGCCGCGGTCGATGTCGGAACCGACAAGATCGCGTGCCTGATCGCCAGGCTCAAGCCGCGGCCGCCCCAGGAGGTGCTGCGCCGGCGCAGCCACGCGATCGAGGTGATCGGCTTCAGCCACACCGAATCGCGCGGCATGAAGGCCGGCACCGTGGTCGATCTCACCGAGGCCGAGGAAGCCGTGCGCTACGCGGTCGATCTCGCCGAGCGCAGCGCAAAATGCCAGGTCGAGTTGGTCATCCTCTCGATGTCGGCGGGGCGGATCGCGAGCGAACTGCTGACCGCGGAAATCGCGCTCCAGGGGGCGAACGTCACCGACAAGGACATTTCCCGGGTGCTGGCCGCCGGCAGCCGGCAGTCGGCCCGCGAAGGCCGCGTGGTGCTGCATTCGCTCCCGATCGGCTACACCCTCGACGACGCCCGCGGCGTGCGCGATCCGCGCGGCATGCTGGCGTCCCGTTTCGGGGTCGACATGCACGTCGTCACCGCCGACATGGCGCCGGCCCGCAACCTGATGCTGGCGGTGGAGCGCTGCCATCTCCTGATCGAAGCCCTGGTCGCCGGCCCCTATGTGGCGAGCCTCGCGACGCTCGCCGACGACGAGGCCGATCTCGGTGCCGCGGTGATCGACATGGGTGCCGGCACCACCTCGGTGGCGGTATTCGCGGACGGCCGCTTCATCCACGCCGACGGATTTGCGCTGGGCGGCCGCCACGTCACCCTTGACATCGCCCGCGGCCTCAACACCAACGTGCACGATTCCGAGCGAATCAAAACGCTCTATGGCAGTGTATTGGCCGGGGGAGCGGATGAACGCGACATGATCAAGGTGACTGCGCTGAGCGGGGATGAGCGCGAACCGTCGCGATCGGTGTCACGCGCGATGCTGACGCGCATCATCAAGCCGCGCGTCGAGGAAATTCTCGAGATCGTGCGCGACCGGCTCGCCGCCTCCCCGTTTGCCGCCGAGCCGCGCGGCCGGGTGATCCTGACCGGGGGCGCCTGCCAGCTTACCGGACTACCGGAGCTCGCGATCCAAATCCTGGGCCGGCCGGTCCGGGTCGGCCGTCCGCTCGGCATTTCGGGTTTGCCCGAAGCCGCCAAAGGGCCGGCCTTCGCCGCCGCGGCGGGACTTCTCGTCTATCCCCAGGCGGCACATCACGAACACTACGAACCGCGCCACATGCGGCAATCCACGACAGGGACCGGCGGCTACATCGCTCGGGTCGGACGATGGCTTCGCGAGAGCTTCTGACAATGGAACATTCGGCATCACGAACTGGCCGCGGCCCGGCCGGCGACACTCGGCGGTCGATCCCGCCCGCGCACTGAAGAGGCAAGCCATGAGCATCAATTTGAAGATTCCCGACATCCGCGAATTGAAGCCGCGGATTACCGTTTTCGGCGTCGGCGGCGCGGGCGGCAACGCCGTCAACAACATGATCAATGCCGGGCTCCAGGGCGTCGACTTCGTCGTCGCCAATACCGACGCCCAGGCGCTGACCATGTCGCGGGCCGAACGCATCATCCAGATGGGGGTGACGGCGACCGAAGGTCTCGGCGCCGGCTCCCAGCCCGATGTCGGCCGCGCCGCCGCCGAAGAGGTGATCGACGAGATCCGCGACCACCTGACCGGCGCCCACATGGTGTTCGTCACCGCGGGCATGGGCGGCGGTACCGGAACCGGCGCCTCGCCGGTGGTGGCGCGCGCCGCCCGCGAACTCGGCATACTGACGGTCGGGGTCGTCACCAAGCCGTTCCACTTCGAGGGCCAGCGCCGCATGCGGCTCGCCGAATCCGGCATCATCGAACTGCAAAAGAGCGTCGATACGCTGATCATCATCCCGAACCAGAACCTGTTCCGGGTCGCCAACGAGAAGACCACCTTCGCCGACGCCTTCGCGATGGCCGACCAGGTGCTCTATTCCGGCGTCGCCTGCATCACCGACCTGATGGTGAAGGAAGGCCTCATCAATCTCGACTTCGCCGACGTCCGCGCCGTCATGCGCGAGATGGGCAAGGCGATGATGGGAACCGGCGAAGCCTCCGGCGACAAGCGCGCGCTGCGCTCCGCCGAGGCGGCGATCTCCAATCCGCTGATCGACGACGTGTCGATGCGCGGCGCCCGCGGCCTCCTGATCTCGATCACCGGCGGCAAGGACCTCACCCTTTACGAGGTCGACGAAGCCGCCACCCGCATCCGCGAGGAGGTCGATGCCGACGCCAACATCATCGTCGGCGCGACTTTCGACGAAAGCCTCGACGGCATCATCCGGGTGTCGGTGGTGGCGACCGGCGTCGACATCAACGCGGCCAACAATGTCCGCCCGGCCGGGAACTCGCAGGCCCATCCGCCGGCCCACCTGCCGGCGCCGCCGCAAGGCCGCGTCCCGGCGCAGATGCCGCCGACGATGCAGGCCCCGCGTGCAAATCCCACCGCGGAAGTCAGGGCAGCGGATGTCCATGAGAGCCGCATCGCCGAATTGACGCAGCGCCTCAAGGCCGACAATGCGCGCATCGCCGAACGCGCCGAAATGGAAGCGCCGGCGTCGCGTTCCGCGCCCGCCCATCCGGCGCCGGCCGTCAATGCCACGCCGAGGCCGGTTTCCGACCCGGCCGCCGCCGCGGCGGCGCTGACCCCGGCGCGGGGCGAAGACGTGACGATCCGCACCACTCCGCCCAAGCCCAGCCTGTTCGCCGAGCCGCCGCGCCAAGCTCCCGCGCCGGCCGAGGCCAGCATGCCCAAGGTCTTCATTCCGCCGCAGCCGGAACGGCCGGCGAATCGCTCCCCGCGCATGCCGACTTTCGAGGAACTGCCGATCCCCGGACAGAACGAGTTCCGGGCGAGGCGCGGTGAAATGCCGGAGGCGGACCATCCGGAAAAGCGCCGCCTGACTCTGCTTCAGCGCCTCGCCGCAGTCGGTCTCGGGCGGCGCGAGGACGAGGCGGAACCGGAGCAGAAGCCGGAAGCGCGTGCGCCCGAGGCGGCCAGGCGCCAAAGCGCCGAGCGTCCGGTCTCCGAACGTCAAGCCCAAGAGCGTCTGGCCCAAGAACGTCAATCTGCCGAGCGCCAATCTGCCGAGCGGCCGCCCCAGCGCAGCCCGCAACGGCCGCCAGAATCACGCGGCGGGGATCAGGGTTCCGAGTTCGCCAAGCGAGCGCCGCAGGGCCTCGACGTTCATGGCCGGGCGGTGCCGGTCCATCATTCGAGCGATGACGACCAACTCGACATCCCGGCTTTCCTGCGCCGGCAGGCGACCTGAAGACGGTTCGCGACGGCGCGCCGGGGTGGCCTCGGCGTGCCGGATAAATTACTGTTTTTCAACGCAATTCAGCCAATTTTACAGGCGGCCGGCAAGCTCCGGCCGCGGCGTTGGACACGCCCATGCGGGGTGTGGCAACAACATGGCGGAATGCCGCCAGAACCGAGTAACAATTGGTAAAAAAGCGTGAGTTGGTCTGGATTCAAGGTGCGGTTATGATGCTGCTAGGGGAAATTATGGGGATCCCGTTGGGGATTGGGGGCGCATGGCGCATCTTCCGCATTCCATCCAGAATCGCAGGCCAATCGTGTGGGTTAGGCGTTGCTTTCGCCTGACGACTGCACGTGATTGATGTCGGCGCTTTTTGGCAGCGGAACATGACGTTGAGGTCTTCAAGTCGGGCTTTCCACATCTTTCCACGTCGGGACTTGCGCGTCGGAACTTCAATTCGAGTCCGTGGCAACACCGGGATAGGTTGGAAACGGTGAACATGAAAGCCGCCAGGCAGACTACGCTTCGCGATATCGCGACCGTATCCGGCATTGGGGTCCATTCGGGCTTGCCGGTCACTCTCTCGATCCATCCCGCCGATGCGAATTACGGCATCAGCTTCATGCGCACCGGCATCGAGGGCCGTGGCGACCGCGAGGTGCGCGCCGACGTGCGCGCAGTGACCGCCACCGAATTCGCGACCGTGCTCGGCGATGCCCACGGGCCGCTGTGCTCGACCGCCGAGCACGTTCTCGCCGCCCTTTCCGGTCTCGGCGTCGACAACGCCCTGGTCGAAATCGACGGTCCGGAAGTCCCGATCATGGATGGCAGCGCGGCCGCGTTCGTCGCCGCCATCGAGCAGGCCGGCGTCGTGACGCTGTCGGCGCCGCGCCGCTACATCCAGATTCTCAAGCCGGTGCGGGTCGCCCGCGGCGACTGCTTCGGCGAATTGCGGCCCTATCCGCGCGGCTTCCACCTCGAAGTCGAGATCGCCTTCGACAACGCCCTGATCGGCCGCCAAGCCATCACCCTGGATTGACGCCCGAGACGTTCCGCAAGGAAGTGGCGCGCGCCCGCACCTTCGGCTTCATGCGCGATGTTTCCAAGTTGTGGAGCGCCGGCTATGCGCTGGGCGCCACCTTCGAGAACACCCTCGTGGTGTCCGACAACCGGGTGCTCAACGCCGAAGGCCTCCGCTTCGCCGACGAATTCGTGCGCCACAAGGCGCTCGACGCAATTGGCGACCTCGCGCTCGCCGGTGCCCCGCTGCTCGGTGCCTATCGCTCCATCCGCGGCGGCCACAAGCTCAACCACGCCGTGCTGTGCGCCTTGATGGCCGATTCGTCCGCCTGGGCCTATGTGGATGCCGGACAGGTGGCGCGCCGTCATCGCGGCCAGGCCGATGTCGCGACCGGCATGGTGGCGCCGGTGTTCGGGCCAGACGTTTCCTGACTCGCGTTTCCTGACCGGCGCTTGCCGGGACGCATCGTGTTTCCACCGCGCTTGCTGCCGCTTTGCCACATTCCGGGCCGATTGTCCCCCTAAGTTATTGGGGATGGGAAGCCTTTAGGCCGCTGCGCAGTGCTTTAGGCCGCTGCGTAGTGGCGGAACGGGCCGGGGCTGGCGGGATTTGGGCGCCGAAGCGGGGGATGTCGACGGACCATGCGCAAGCGCTCAGTCACCGTGGCCCGGTCTGCATGGCTGCGACCACGCATTCGCGCGGCTTATCCTGCTGCTTCCGCTGCTCGCTTTTCTCACCGGCTGCGCCAACTTCTTCGGCGAGAAGGACGAGGTCGTTGCCGACGTGCCGGCCGACCGCCTCTACAATGAAGGCGTCTATCTCCTCAACGAAAAGCACGACAGCAAGGAGGCGGCGAAGAAGTTCGAGGAGGTCGACCGCCAGCATCCCTATTCCGAATGGGCGCGCAAATCGCTGCTGATGTCGGCCTATTCCTACTATGAAGCGAGGCAATACGAGGAGGCGATCGGCGCATCGAAGCGCTACATTTCGCTTCATCCGGGCACTCCCGACGCCGCCTATGCGATGTACCTCGTCGGCGCCTCCTATTTCGACCAGATACCCGACGTGAGCCGCGACCAGGGACGCACCGAAAAGGCCATCGCCTCCCTCGAGGAAGTCACGCGGAAATTCCCCAACAGCGAATATGCCGCCGCCGCCCGCAAGAAGATGGAGCTCGCGCGCGACCAACTCGCCGCCAAGGAAATGGATATCGGCCGGTTCAATCAAAAGGACAAGAATTTCACCGGTGCGATCAATCGGTTCAAGGTCGTGGTCACGCAATACCAGACGACCCGCCATGTCGAGGAGGCGCTGTTTCGCCTCACCGAATGCTACATGATGCTGGGCATCGCTCCCGAGGCGCAGACGGCGGCCGCCGTGCTCGGGCACAATTTCCCCGACAGCGATTGGTACAAGGACGCCTATAATCTCGTCCGCGGCAGCGGCTTCGAGCCCTCGGAAAACAAGGGCTCCTGGATGAGCAAGGCGTTCAAGAAGTTCGGCGTCGGCTGAACCCCGCGCTTGCCGCGGACGGCATCTCCTTGTCAGTGCGGAGCTTGTTGTCAGTGCGCGAGCTTGAGCGTCGCCACGCCGGCGACGATGAGCGCAGCACCGAACCAGCGGCCGAGGCTGTTGGGGTCGCCGAAGAACCACACGCCGATCAGGAACGTCCCGGCGGCGCCGATGCCGGTCCACACCGCATAGGAGGTACCGAGCGCAATCTCGCGCTGCGCCAGGTACAACAGCGTTCCGCTGATCGCCATGGACACGACCGCGACCACGACGCCGACGATGGTGCCGCGCAACTCCTGCGCCTGCTGCGCCCATTTGAGGCCGATCGGCCAGCCGACCTCGAACAATCCCGCGACGATGAGGTAAGTCCAGGCCGAGGTCACGACATCGCTCCCAAATGGCGCCGCTCCGCGGCGGCTGCTCGATTTGATGCATAGGCCGCCCCGACGGGCATCGCAATTGGCCGCAGCGACGCAAAACCGCCACGGCGTTACCGAAGTCGGTAGGCGTGGCCGCCCGGGCCGCTGGACAGGCAGCCCCCCCTTTGCTAAAGCACCGCGCCTGCGCTGATTGGTTCGGCGCAGAGCATCCTCCGGCGAGGTCTCGCCGCGGGAGGCAAGACTTTCTGGAACGGCGACGTTGGACGCAAGGCCGTTTCGGGCGCATAGCTCAGTTGGTAGAGCAGCTGACTCTTAATCAGCGGGTCGAAGGTTCGAAGTTCCTTCTGCGCCCACCAAATTATGAAGTAAACTCAATGGTTTGTCGCGGACGCTAAGACGCGTTGCGATTATCAAAAAGACTATAAACAGGTAGAAAAATCATTCGGGTTAGCGGCGCTTGATTCGCCTCCTAATGCGTCGTCGAATCGCGTCCTATATCATTGCCATCAGGGAAGCTGAACGCCGTTCGCGCCGGTTTCCAAGCGGGGGTCAACCCCACCCAGATCGCACGACAGTTCGGGATTTGCCAAGCTGACGTTCGAAAGGCGCCGGCAGGCGATGGGGCAAACCGACGTAATTAGAATATCTAATAGCAGTCTACGCAATTGCATCACGAACGAGGTCCCAGCGCTCAAGATATGTGTCACAGTTTGGTATCTTGTTAATCTGAACCTTGCCCCACTTGGACTTCTTATTCTGAGCCTTACGCATCTCATCAACAGGAAAGCAATAGAACTGTGGCGACTTTCGTCCCAATTCACCGCCCTCCTTATATTTACTGAAACAGTAGCCACGATTAAGAGCTGCAAGCACAACAAACTCACAATCAAAGTTTTTGATGGGAAACGACCGATCGTAATCGGTCGCCCATCTACTTTTAACTTGAATTCTGACGGTTTTCTTCGTCAAAGGGTTGATTGCAACAAGATCATACCCTTGAAAGTTTGTATAGGCCTTAAAGCATTGAATACCCTCGACAAGCAACATTCCCACGACCAAAAATTCTGCACCTTCCGACTCTAACTTGGTGTCTTGGCGCTTCTTCTCGCTGTGGATCATCGCCATAGTCAAATCCAATGTCGAGATAGAAATTAGACTTTGCCTCACATCTTGTCATGTATCAATGCAATGTGATCTTACCGCAACAATGCTTGAACTTCTTCCCTGACCCGCAAGGACATAGTTCGTTGCGTCCTACCTTTGGTCCGCTGCGGCGATAGGTGGAACCCATACGTCTAGCCTCAAAGTAACGATAAATCTTCACCACCCCAGCAGCCATACCCACAATCAACTTCTCCCGCAGTTCGGCAGTAACGGGTTTCGTATAGGGGCGCATAGCGGGATCAGGGTTATGTTCGTTCGCCAAAGCAAAAATTGGAACGAGCGACCCGCCGCGCTCTTGGTCATTCAAGAGAGCAGCCCACTCCTTCTTACGTAAATCCATTCCATACAGAAATCCGACCGCCCAATCGTTTGCAGGATAAACGCCGTCTCCCTTCCCGAGCAGGAGGGGCGTGAACACGTTACCTGACTCCAATGTTTGCAGGATAAAATCCCGATGACGCCTAATGAGGGATACGCATTCTTGAAGCAAGGGCTGAGCCGCGAGGGCGTCTTCCTTCACGATGTCGTATGCCCAAATCTCTGCCAGGTACTCGCGTGTGGGGATTTCCTCGGGACCGCAGACCAAAGCAGACAGAAAACCGTCGAGCTGCTCCAGATTCGACGCCCGCTTGCTTCCGTAGCGCTTGAGACTGCTGCTCAGTCGATCAAATTCCGCATCTGACAATGGCTGTGGCGTCACGGGAAGTCCTGCTTCATCGTGCTGAGAATCCTGCTCAGGTAGCACAGAAGAATTGACCTCACCTCAAGAAACCGGTTTGCAGCGAAAGGAGTAGGGTTGTAATCCTACGTCCTCGATCAACCGATGGAGGACGACATGACTGCTACTCTGAAATCCCAGTTCCTCGTCTCCGAACAAATGGATTGTGAGTTACGCAAAAAGGCCTGTTGAGATCAAGCGACGCCGCGACGGTGGCGCAGGCTTGGGGTTTCCGGGATCGCCACCACCACGCCGGTCTTGCTCTGCCGAAAGATGCGGCGACGATCGACCAGGTCGAGATCATCGAGCGCGAGGCGATCACCCTGCCGCCGCGTAGAGGCCGAGTATGATGGCGTCGCCGGTCGACCGCCCTGCGCGATGGCGCGCAAAAGCGGGTGGCGCTATGGGCTCTTGGATGCCAGATAGGCCGAGACGGCGACGATCTCGCGGTCGGACAAGTTGGCGACGGCAGGCTTCATCAGCGCCACGTTCTTGTCCTTGCGCGCGCCGGTCTGCATGTCCTTCAACTGGCGGATCAGGTAAAGCGAGTGTTGCCCGGCGAGCCGGGGCACATCGCCGACGCCCTTGTAATCGGCGCCGTGGCACGTCCCGCATGCGCCCGCGGCCGCCACTTTCTCGCCCAGGGCAAGGTCGTCTGCGCGCACATATTGGACGAAGCCGCCGTCGATCTGGTCGCGGGCGCGAACGAGATCGTCGTTCTCCGCCGTTTCGACGACCATCCCCGCCGGGAGTGGCTCCGTGCCGCCTTCGGGAGCGTGGTAGCGAAAGCCGCCGCCGCCGAAAGGAGCAGGGCCCTTCGGCACGTCATTGCTCACCACCGTCTTTATCCATTTCTGCCGTTCGGGCCCGATCGCGGCAAAATATTCCGCCGCCTCCTTCAGCTCTTTCTCGCTGATGGCCTTGGAGGCCAGGACCATGCGGCCGGTGCGCACGTCGACGCGGTCGCCGTCACGGAAGGCGTGCACCTGTTCGATGATGTAGTTCGCGGTCAGGCCGGAAATGGCCGCCGATTTCGGGATGCGAGCCGCCGTTGGCGAGGTGGCATTGCATGCAGGGCAGCGGCTTACCCTTGGCGACCACTTCCGGCATTCTCGGGAGCCCGGTGTATGTGGCGGCGATCAGGGCCTGGTTGATGGGCCTGGACGGCGGCGCTGCGTCCGCGTTGCTGCCGGGCGGCGGCTCGACGGGATAGGCCCAACCGAGGCCGTTGTCGGCCGTATAGCCGGCCACCGGCACCAGAACCACCAGCATCACGTCAATATTCCAAATAGTTTGCGCATGGTTTCTCCATCATTCTAAACCGGACATCCGACGCCCGATCTGAGCGAACTCTTGGATGCGGCCTACCTTCATTGAGCGGGATCGAAAGACAGCCGCTTGCCAGCAAGCGGGCCGAAGGCAGCCGCTGCCAGCCGCATGCCGCCCTTCTCTGGACACCGCCACATTCAGAAATCGGACGCCGCCGCGCGCGGGATGGGAAAAAGGGCCTGTTGCGGGTCCTGGATCGGTGCGAAGGCTTCGCCCTCCGCGCAGACGACCTCTTCCATCGGCGTCTGAGCGACCTTCTGATACCGCTGGCTTGCCGACCACGGCATCGTGAACGCACCGGGGTCATCGACCGTGAAGGTCACTTCCAAAGTGCGCCCGTCATCGACCAGCCGGTAGCGTTCGACGACGTGCAGTTTATCCGTATGCGGAGTGAGATAGTAATCGACCGCCGCTTTGGTCGTGAGGCCGACCGTATCGACCACCAGCGTGTCGCCTTCGTAATGACCGACCGATTCTCCGTACCAGGACGGCACGACGTTCTCGGAGTGCGGCACGTTCATGTAGATGTGCCGCACCTGATGGTCGCTCTGGTACAGGAACAGCACCTCTTTGGTCGTTTGAACGATGAACAACGGATTCAGCCGCAGCAGGATCGTGCCGGGAACGCCGTTCGGCCAGCAGCGTGCGATGGGCGTGAATTGCGGCTTGCCGGCCAGTGCGTCGGCATTGAGCTTCAGCAGTGCCTCCTTCACCCAGGGCATCAAGATGGGATTGCTCAGATCGGCCACCCGCGACGTGGGCGTGCGGCCATCGCCATTCCCGAAATAGGGATGCGCCGGGTCCCAGGTGACGGGACCCGCGCCGGTTTTCGGCAGGATGAAGTCGTTATGCGTGTTGCGCCAGGCCGCGCCGCCTGCGGACAGATCGGGAATGGCATCGGAAGACGCGGCCAGAACCGGCGAGCACAGAAGCGCCGCTGCCGCTGCGATGTATGTCGCGCGTCGTATCATCAAGCTCATCTCCATACACACAACCGCCTGGCTTTCGGCCGCCTCGCCTGCCCGCGATAGATCGGCGTAACGATATTCAATTCGTCGCGCTCGTCGGCACGAATCTCTGGACGCGCGGATTTCCTCCGATTTCGCCGACATAGACATTGCCCTTGGAATCCATGGCGGAAACATGAGGCGAAACCAGCTCGCCGGCCTTTTGGCCCTTATGGCTGACATGGCCCAGGATCTCGCCGCTCTGCCGATCGAGTTGCCACACCGTGGCGTTCACCAGGTCGGCGACGAAGATGTATTTCTGCGCCGGATCGCTCGAGAAATCGACCGAGCCGGCCGAGCCGCCGCCCATCGTCGTGTTGGCGACGTGGAATTCCTTCAGGAACTTGCCCTGCTTGGTGAACACCTGAACGCGATCCCCGGCGCGGTCGCAGACATACACGAGCCCATCATTGGAAAGATGCACGCAATGGACCGGCGATTTGAAATCCGCCGCATGCAGGTCGTTGGGATCGTGGGCGGGTTGCGGATCGTTGGAGATTTCGGAAGGCGGCTTGCCATAGGCGCCCCAGCCGCGCTTGAACGCGCCGGTGTTGGTGTCGAACACGATGACGCGGCGGTTGAGATAGCCGTCGGCGATGTAGATTTCATTGGCGTCCTCGTCGAGCGCCGCGCTCGAGACGCCGAGCATCAGGATTTTGCTCTGATTGTCCTGAAGTCATTCCCTGCCGCTCGACGATGGGACCGCGATGGCCGAAATCGCTGAGGAATTTTCCATCGAGGGTGAATTTCAGCAGCGTATCCCCCGGGGCGGCGCCCGCCAGCCAGACATTGTGCCCGCGGTCGAGGAAGATGGTGTGCACCTGCCTCGGCCAGACGCCCGCCGGCGCCGAAGCGGGAGTGCCCCAGGAACGCAGCAGATTGCCGTCCAAGTCGAATTCCAGCACGCTGGGGGCCTCGGTTTTCCCAGCCGGAGCGTTACCCGGGCGGTCCAACACCCAGATATGGTCGTCCTGATCGACGGACATGCCGGTGACCGTCCCCATGGCCCAATTGTTGGGCAACGGCTTCGGCCAGCCGGCATCGAATTTGTAGACTTCAGGTACGTTCGGGAGGTTCGGCGTGGGACGCCTTGCGCCTGCGCGGCGTTCAGCGTCCCGCAAAATACCAACGCAGAGGCCGCTGCGACGGTGCGCCAATATCCGCGCATGATGCTCACCTCCCTTTGCTCTCGCCTTTCGCGTCTCGCCTGTCCGTTCGCGGGACGGCTGTTGGTTGCAGTGTCTACGCCGCGCCTCCAAGGGTCCAATAGGAACCTCGTCCGCACCCATAAGTTCTTGCTATATTCGCTGCGTGTTCACCGGGCCGCCACTAAAACCCAGCGCGAAAACCCAGCATGAAAACCCCGCATCTCCCCAGCCTTCGGCAATTGCACGTGTTCGAGGCCGTGGCCCGGCATGGGAGCATTGGCCGCGCGGCGGCCTTCGTGAATCTTTCCCAGCCCGCCGTGACGCAGGCGATTGCTTCGCTCGAAAGGCGGTTTGGCGTCGCGCTGTTCGAGCGCGGCCGCGGCGGTTCCTATCTCACGGATTTCGGCAAGATACTCCTCGTTCGCACCGAGCGCCTGTTCGATTTCATAAGGCAAGGCTTGCGGCGATTGCTGGGTGGCCATCAGTCGGGCGAGGCTGCGGATATCGAGACGTTGACCGGAAAGATCACGAACACGCATATCCGCTGTCTTATCGCCGTCTCCGAGAACATGTCTTTCGGTCAGGCGGCACGGTCCACCGGGGTTTCGCAGCCTTCGCTGCATCGCGCCGCACGCGAGCTCGAACGGAATTTGCGGCGCGCTATCTATTACCGCGGCGCCCGGGGCATCACGACAACCGAACAAGGCGCGGAACTCGCGCGCCAATTCAAGCTCGCGATGCGCGAACTCGATTACGGGTCGGATGAGATCGCTGCCCGGCAGGGCATCGTCACTTCGCGGATCGCGATCGGCACCTTGGCGACGTCGGGCTCCTTCGGTCTCGCACGCGCGATCGACGACTTTCTGGCGCAGGCGCGCGGCGCGGGCGTGCACATCGTCGAGGAACCCTATGAGCAGTTGCTCGATCATCTGCGCGCCGGCAACATCGATGTCCTGTTCAGCGTGCTCAGGCGCCCCGATTGGGCAACCGACGTCACCGAGACGATGCTGTTCGAAGAGCCCTATGTCATCGTGATGCGCCCGCAGCACCCGCTGAGCGCGTTTGCCGATATCGGCCGCGACCAGCTTGCCGATTACGACTGGATCGTGCCTGTTGCCCAGCACGCCTCGCTACCTGGCCTTCGAACGCTTGTTCGCTTCCGCCAGGAAACGCCCGACGGCGCGCGTTTCGACGGCCTCACGCGGCCTCATCCGTTCGCTCATCGCCACCAGCGACCGGCTGACCTTGCTGACGCGGCACGAGGCGCTTCTCGAGGAGAGGCTCGGCGTGTTGCGGATCGCACCGACCAGGCTTCGCCTTCCGCGCCGCACCTATGGGGTGGCGACGCGCGCGAATTGGCGTCCCACGGCGTTTACAGCAAACCTTTCTGGACATCCTCATCCGCCACGGCCGGCAGACAAGGCCCACCGATCCACCGCACGACACGGCGCCCTGATCCACGCAAATAAAAAGCCTGCCGGAAAAGGCGGGGCGCAGGGGCGATTGGATAGAGGGCGGCGTGAACAACGCAGCCGCCGCGGGTCACTTCAGGCCAGCTTTGCCAGTTGAGCGTCGATCAGCTTTTGCAGCCCGTCGTGCTGGTCGGTAACCACCCGGGACGCGACATTGGCCGCAAGGTCCTTGAGCGTGCTTTGTGCCTCGCCGAGAGCGCCCGCCTCGACGTGTCTGAACGCGGAGACGTACTGGTCCACCAGCATGCGCCGATGCGCGGCGGCGTCCGGTGGCGCAACGAAGCCGGCGTCCCGCAGGTTCACCAGTGCCGACTTCAGCTTGCCCCATCCGAGGTCGATGACCGACGGATTGACCAGCATCAGGTCGCCCGCGAGCTGAGACAGGCCGGCGACCTGCTGCACGAAGTAATGCTGATCGAAACCGTGCGCTCCGGCCTCGGTATCGATTTGGGCGTAGGTTTGGGTCCAGCCGCCCGGCCAGTCGCCTGCCAGCCCGATGCCGGGGAGCCCGTAGGCCCGGCCTTTGTTCATCGGACTTTTCACCGTGCCTTGGAACCCGCCATTGACGCCGGGCGCCACGTTGCCTGCCTTGACATCGACGCGAGGCCACCGATTGTCGGTGGCGGCCCTGGCGATCGCTTCGACGAGCCAGATGTTGTTGTTGTAGACGTCCATGAGGCTGGTGATGACCCCGCCGTCTTCCGGGCGCTCTGCTGGAATATACGTACTGGTTGCCGCCAGGCCCGACTTCGATCGTCTGCCGGCCGCCCATGTGTTCCATTCCCAGCGTCGCCACGATCGGCTTCAGGCGCTCGGGGTGCATCAAGTAGTAGTCGAATTGCGGCCAGCTTCCCTCGCCTCCCGGCATGAAGTGCCGGCAATCGAAGTAGAACACCAGCGTGCGCGGCCGCGCCTGCCGCGGCAGGCGATTGAAGTAAGCCATGATCCCGAGCATGCCGAGGCCGCCATTCTCCTCGATCAACGACATGGCGTCGGTGTGCGTCGCGAGCAAAATCTGCTCGTCCTGCGGCGTGCCGTAGTGCTTGCCCGGAAGATACGCGATGAAGGCCCTGCCGACGTCACGTTGGAAGCGGGCGGTCAGAGTCAACGTGGCCGTCTTGCCGGCCTTGGCGTCCGCCAGCACCTTCGCCCCGTTCACGCGATCGAGCGTGAGGGTCGGACAATTGACATATGCTGCTCCGAGGCCGGCTTTTCCGTCCGGCGTGTAGACGCTTCGCTGGGCCAGACCGAACGCCGCGCCCGGCGACAGGTCGTAAACCACCACGATGCCTGCCGCCCGCCCGGCAATGCCGATCGCCGCAAACCTGTTCAACTGACTCCAGACCCAGCGGCCATGGTAGGAACTGGTGACGCTCGCCGGCGGAGGGACGAACAGCGGCGCCCATTGGCCCGGTGAACGCCACTCGAAGTCGGTCGGCGTGAAATTATCGAGAAACGCGTCCGAGTACGGCGGGTCCGGGTAGGGCGCCGTGTCGAAGACCAGGATCTTTCCCGCGATTTCTGCGGCAGCCGGGGGGCGGGCCCGGTCGTAATACACCATCCCGGCGGTGATGCCCTCGGGCGGCGTGAAGCCTGACGTCATCCCGTACGACGCCACGACCGGCACGGGGGTGCCGTCGGTGACGAGCTTCTCGATCGCCACGCCGGAATCATGGATATGCGTGCGTCGATCGGGCCAATCGTCGACGATGTAATGGTCGTAGGGGATGTCGACATGGTCGAGGTCGACGGCGCCGAACTCCGACATCTTCGCGACGAGAAAGTCGGTGAAGCGCTTCCATCCGGTGCTGCCGGCATAGGTGGGGCCGCCTTGGGCCTTGAACATGTTCCAGTCCCACGCCTGATCGGGCGTGATCATCAGCTTCGGATCGATCTTGGGAAAGGCCAATAGGCCGGAGGAGCCGGCCGCGCCCGCTGCGATCGTGCGATCGATCTGGGCCGACAACGGTCCTTGCGCGAGCACCGTGCCGGCAGTGACGCCGGCAGCGGTCTGCAGGAAGCTCCGCCGCGACGAAACCGAATTTCGTTTCCATAATTCGCTCATCATGCATCCCACAAATCACGGAAAGCGCAATCGACGATTCCCGGTTGGACCTCGAACAGCGGCAATGGTAAATCCGATATTTCCTCGACGGCCGCCGACCAGGTGATTGTAACGCGCGTCCCCCAAGTTTGCCACATAGGTGACTAAAAGCCGCCGACAGCAAGGTCAGGAAGCAACGATGTTCGCCCGGCGGATTGCATTAACTGTAATGCTGTAATAGCGGCCCAAGCCGATCTTGCCGCCGGAATCGAGCCGGACTATGCAGAGATGACGGGAATGCAGAGGGACCATGGACACGCCCCGATCGCAGCGACGCGATGCGCCAAAGCAGCGGAAGCGGCCGGCCGATTGCAGCCGTCATTTACGGCTTGCGGCATTGTTCGTCGCGCTCGCGCTGGGCGGTTGCGCGACGGCGCCGCCGCCCCCGCCGGCATATGTCGGCGGAACATTGGCGCCGCCGTCCTGCGACAAAAACACCAACGAATGCGATCGGAAAAACATGCCGGCGCCGCGCCAGGCGAGCAAGTGCACCGGCTTCCTCGACCTCCGCGTGATCTACGGCACTTGCACTGAATAAAGCGCGGTCGGCCCGCTTCGAAGGCAGCCTATTTTGAATTTGGTCGCCGCTGGTTCGGATTGGCCTGCGGCGTCGCCGCACCACGGACATTTCCCCACGGGTCCGATTTGGCTTTTTGATCGGGGATCTTGCCGAGTCCGGATTTATAGGCCTGATCGAGTTCCCGCTCGTATTTTATGTCGTCCTCGGTCTTGGCTTTCTTGTCCCCGCCCATCGTTATGCTGGGTTTTCCTCCCTCGGGAGCACTCCCGGGAGCAAGTTGGGCGTAGGCAGGGGCTGCCATTGCCACCATCAGCATCGTCATCACCAGCAACTCCTCACCAGCTCACGGCGCTCCTCCAAATGGCGGTTCGTGTTGGAATCCAATGTTTCCGGGTACCGGTACTGATACCAGCCTCGAGCCCCTTGGATTTGAATACACCAACGGCCCTGTGCGTGCGACGCCTATCTTGGGGATGGCGAGGCCCCAGCCCAGGGGATGCATTGGACTGGGGCCGACGCGAGGCCAGAGGCTCATGTAGGAGTTCTCGCCTGGCCACACCCACAACGGCCGGGGCGAAGTGTTGTTCCCGTCCACCGCGCTTTGGGTGCCGATCTTTGTGGACGCCGATCATTTGGATATGACCGCTGCCGCCTACCGGGACGGCACCGCTATCGGTGCCGCGCAATTTCTGCGGCCTGACAACATGCAGTCCTCCTGGCGCGACATATCGATCAGCTTCATCAACAAGAAATAGCCGCCGACGCACGCCACCGCGATGACCACAAAGAAGGCCAGGACTGCAACACCCGAAGGCGCCGGGTCGCCGCGGCCGTCGTTTTGCGGCCTGCCCGATCGGGACCGGATGTCGCTCTCATCATTCATTCGAATGCCTCGAAGCCGCAGCAAGGAAATTTGCAGTCGCGCCCGTGGCTTGCGCGCCGCCGAGGACGGCGACACGCATTCTCGCGACTGCCGCGGCCTTCGCCTGTGGAGCGGATTCTTTTACCGGCGATTCCTGTGGCCGTCGCGCTGATTTTCCCCGGGTGTTGCCCAACGGGTACAGTGTTGCGAAGGCAAACAGGTTATAAATTCGTCATCGAATGGGAGCTACGGGAGGGTCATTGTGAAGCAACTATTTCTAGCGGGTGTCGCCATCACGGCAGTTATGGCGGGTTCGGCTTTCGCGGCGGACATGCCGTTGAAGGCGCCTGCTCCGGTTTTGACTTATGACTGGAGCGGCTTTTATCTCGGCGGTGTCATCGGCGGCGCTTGGGGGCATACCGATTCCTCGGATCCGGGCCTCGGCGTGATCGGGACGGCGCTGAACGCGCCGGTCATCCAGACCACCACCAGCAGCGGCTTCATCGGCGGTGTCGAAGGTGGCGATCGCTACCAGTTCGGCAAGCTGGTGGTCGGCTGGGAAGCGGACATGACCTGGGGCAGCCAGAACGGCACGAGCACCAACACGTTCGGTCCTTCGTTCTTTCCGCCGCTGACCATTACGCGGACGATCACCGCCGATACCAACTGGACCGGAACCGCGACCAGCACGCTGGGCATCGCCCACGACCGCTGGCTGGTCTACGGAAAGGCCGGTGTTGCCTGGGCGCACACCAACTACACCGAGAACTCGACAGTGAGCATTGCCGGCGTCGGTTCGACCGGTCTGTTCTCCGGGCTCGGCAGCGAAAACCGTATCGGCTGGACGGTGGGAACCGGCGTCGAGTGGGCGATCTGGAACAACTGGTCGGTCAAGGTCGAGTACGACTATCTCGACTTCGGCAACAAGACCGTGGCTGTCAACGGCACGCTCCTGCCCGCCATTGGCGGCGGCCTCGGGATTTCGCGCGGCCTCGAGGACACGACCCACGTCAACCAGGTCAAGGGCGGCCTGAACTGGCACATCGCTCCGAACTTCTGGTGAGAACCACCTGAAAAGTCGGCTCTACATCGAGGCCCCGGCAACAGCCGGGGCCTCTTTGATTCAGGTGCATGATGCGCGCATCGCGTAGGATGGGTAGAGCGGCAGCGAAACCCATCGCGGCGCACGGCGGAAACGCCGATGATGGGTTTCGCAAGCGCTCTACCCATCCTACGGATACCGGAGTCCTGCGATTACCGCCCGCATGCGCGGACGACGCGCAGGTTCACTTGCCCGCGCGAGAGAAGACATAGACCGACACGGCCTTGATCTCCTCCGGCTTGAGGGCACCCTCGAATGCCGGCATGACGCCATGGCGCCCGCGGGTGACCGACTCGAGGATCGATGCGCGGTCCGCGCCATATAGATACAAGCGTTTCTGGGTCAGATTGGTCGATCCGATCGCAGGATTGCCGGCCGCCTCGTCGGTGTGGCAGTCGTAGCAATTGCCCTTCGCGCCGTCATGGAAGAGAGCGTTGCCGCGTTCGGCTTTGGCCGTGTCGGCCTGTTGTCCGCTGACCTCCAGGACGTATTCGACCACGTCCTCGATTTCTTCCGGGGTCAGGAATCTCTTATCTCCGAACTCCTTGGTGTCTTCTTCGGTGCGAAATTGCGGATCATAGGCCAGCATGTCCGCCTCCTCGCCTCGCCCGTTCGGATGGCCGGAGCGGATGCCGTACCGGACGGTCCATTCGACATCGGACGGGAGCTTGACCAATCCGCCCGACGGCAGGTCGTCGCCGGAAAACTGCCACTCGGCGTCGGTCAGGTCGGGCGTGTGCTGATTCGCGACGCCCTTGAGGTCGGCGCCGTGACAGGCGGCGCAGCTCTTGTCGTACACCTTTCTGCCGAGCACCATCGCCGTACCGTTCATGCGGATCGATTTGACGATGTCGTTGACCGCGACCGACGCCAGTTCCTCCGGACGCGCGAGGAACTCGCCGTACTCTTCCTCCTCCGGCGGCGCCGCGGCCGGTTGCGGCAGGGCCAGGTTTACCGTTGCGCCGACACCCAATGCGACCAAAGCGATCGACATCGAGGCGCCAAGCGCGTCCGCCCGATTGCGAGGAAAATGAACGGCACGCTGCATCTCGTGCGCTGTCAACCATCTGCGTCCTCCCTGTCACGTTTCCGGCGATCATGGTGCCGGGGATCGCGGTTTTGCCGCTCCATGCCGGCAGACCAGCGCGATTTCATCCGCCAGGCAACTGCTTTTTTATGCGGCGCGCAATGTGACGAATCCGGAGAACTGAACCGGGGGTAGGTTTTCCGGCGTCCGAATGCGAGGCAAAACCGGCGGTTTCCGGGATGTCCGGACGGACCGAAGGGCGCCCGAACTTTTTTCTCTGGGCCGCTCCGGCTCCCTTCGCAAAAGCAAAACCGGCTGCGAAGCGACGCCATTCAAGCCGAAAGGGCCGGCCCGCGCGGCGGCACGGACCATCCCCCCCGCGCGGCACGCGACCCGCTCGCGACCCCCTCTGCGAATCCCCTTGCGAACTCTTGCCCAAACCGACCGGACCGAGTCATGGTCCGTCTTCGCGCCGCATCGACCCTTGTTTCGCGGGGTCAGCTCGAACGGCCGGAGGGGCGCATGAAGGACGTCGTGGTGATCGGCGCCGGCAAGATCGGCGCCACCGTGGCCCAGTTGCTCGCCGCGACGGGCGACTACCAGGTGACCCTCGCCGATCGTTCCCCCGAAATTCTCGCCGGCCGCGACCGCGACGAGCGCATTCGCGCCGTGGCCGCGGACGTCGAGGACAGCTCGAAACTGGTCGACCTCCTGAACGGACAGTTTGCGGTGCTCAATGCCGCGCCCTTCCACCTGACGACGCGCATTGCGGAAGCGGCCCGGGCGGCGCGCACGCACTATCTCGACCTGACCGAGGATGTCGCGAGCATGCGCCGCGTGAAGGAACTCGCGGCCGATGCCGGCATCGCCTTCATCCCCCAATGCGGGCTCGCTCCCGGCTTCGTGTCCATCGCGGCGTTCGACATGGCCAAGCGTTTCGAGGCGCTCGACAGCGTCAAGCTGCGGGTCGGGGCGCTCCCGCAATATCCGTCCAACGCGCTCAACTACAATCTGACCTGGAGCACCGACGGCGTCATCAACGAATATTGCGAGCCCTGCGAAGCGATCGTGAACGGTGTGCGCCGCGAGGTGCCGCCGCTGGAGGAGCTGGAGGAATTCTCGCTCGACGGCGTCACCTACGAAGCGTTCAACACCTCTGGCGGGCTCGGGACGCTGTGCGAGACCCTCGAAGGGAAGGTCCGCAATCTCAATTACCGCACCATCCGCTATCCCGGCCATGCCGTGATCATGCGTGCGCTCCTCAACGATCTGCGCCTGCGCGACCGCCGCGATGTGCTCAAGGACATCCTGGAGCATGCGGTGCCGACGACGCTGCAGGATGTGGTGATCATCTTCGTCACCGTCAGCGGCCGCAACAAGGGTCAGCTCGTTCAGGAGACCTATGCGAACAAGATCTACAGCCGCGATATGGATGGCCGCACCCTGAGCGCCATTCAGATCACGACGGCCGCTGCGATTTGCACGGTGCTCGATCTGCTGGCGGGCGGCGAACTGCCCCCGAGCGGGTTCATCCGCCAGGAGGACATTCCGATGGGTGTTTTCCTCGCGAACCGCTTCGGCCAAGTCTACGCCAAGCCGGAGACGGGTCGGCATCAGCGTCTCGGAGGCTAGGGCGATGGGCAACGCTTCCCCGGCCGGGCGCGCATCGGTTCGCGACGAGGCGCTCGCCATCCTGTCCCGGCTCGGCGTGCCGCAGAGCGCGTTCGCGCCAGACGGACTTCCCGCGTCGTCGCCGATCACCGGCGAAGTCATCGCCCATGTCGGGATCACCAGCCCGCAACAGGTGCGCGCAGCCATAGGCAGGGCCGCGCAGGCGTTCGATGCCTGGCGCACCGTTCCGCCGCCGCGGCGCGGCGAGTTCGTGCGCATCCTCGCGGAAGAACTCCGCGCCGCCAAAAACGATCTCGGCGGGCTCGTGACCATCGAGGCCGGCAAGATCGTGTCGGAAGGCCTCGGCGAGGTCCAGGAGATGATCGACATCTGCGACTTCGCGGTCGGATTGTCGCGCCAGCTCTACGGCCGCACCATCGCGACCGAGCGCGCCGACCACCGGATGATGGAGACCTGGCATCCGCTCGGCGTCTGCGGGGTGATCTCCGCTTTCAACTTTCCGGTGGCGGTGTGGTCGTGGAATGCCGCCCTTGCGTTGGTCTGCGGCGACCCCGTGGTGTGGAAGCCCTCCGAGAAGACACCGCTGACGGCGCTCGCCACGCAGGCGGTGGTCGCCCGCGCCATGCGCCGCTTCGGCGACGCGCCCGACGGCCTGTCCGAGGTCCTGATCGGCGGCCGCGATATCGGCGAGGCGCTCGTCGACGATGCCCGCGTCGCCGTCGTCTCGGCCACCGGCTCGACCGCCATGGGCCGCGCCGTCGGCCCGCGGCTCGCCGCCCGTTTCGCCCGGGCGATCCTCGAACTCGGGGGCAACAACGCGGCCATCGTCGCGCCCTCGGCCGATCTCGATCTCGCCGTCCGGGCGATCGCCTTCGCGGCCATGGGAACGGCCGGCCAGCGCTGCACCACGCTGCGCCGGCTCATCGTCCATGACAGCGTTCATGACGGCCTGGTGCGGCGGCTCACGCAGGTCTATGCCGGCGTCGAGGTCGGCGATCCCCGCGACGCCGGCACGCTGGTCGGGCCGCTCATCGACATCGGCGCCTTCGAGAGCATGCAGCGCGCGCTGGCGGAGGCCCGCGACGCCGGCGGCATCGTGCATGGCGGCGACGCAAGCATCGCAGATATCGGAGGCGAGGGCGCCTGTTACGTGCGTCCTGCGCTGTGCGAGATGCCGGAGCATGCCGGCCCGGTGTTGCGCGAGACCTTCGCGCCGATACTCTGGGTGATGCGGTATTCCGCGTTCGAAGACGCCATCCGCATGCACAACGCCGTCGGCGCGGGCTTGAGCTCCTCCATCTTCACCCTCGACATGCGCGAGGCGGAGAGGTTCATTTCGGCCACCGGCTCGGACTGCGGGATCGCCAACGTGAACATCGGCCCTTCCGGCGCCGAGATCGGCGGCGCCTTCGGCGGCGAAAAGGAGACCGGCGGCGGCCGGGAAGCCGGCTCCGACGCCTGGAAGGCCTATATGCGCCGCGCCACCAACACGATCAATTTCGGGACGCAGCTTCCGCTCGCGCAGGGCGTGAGGTTCGAGATTGGAGAGTGAGGTGGCGCCGCCACCGGGCGCGCTCGAAATCAAGGACTTTGGAGCTATCAACTGCCTGGGAGCTATCAAGTGCCTGGGAGCTATCAAGAACCTGGGAGCGCCATCGCTGCTTCGAGGAAGCTGAGGTCGCAATAGCTGTCGGCCGCGCCCAGGCGCTTGTGCGGTGTGCCGTATCTGGCGCGCAACGCGAGCACCTGCCTGGTGCCCTCGGCGTCGAATTCGCCCTTCCTGACAAAACCCGTCTCTTCGTCGAACAGGACGGCATAGGCGTTCGCCGCCGCGTCCGGCGCGTGCTGGGACGAGTTGCGCTCGAAAATCGCGAACGCCTCGGTCCGGTTGGCGGGATCGTACAGCCATTCGACGGCGTCGGAAAAGCCGCGGATGAAGCCCACGACCTGCGCACGGTTGCGCTCCGCCCAACCGCGGCGCACCGCGACCACGTGGTTTTGGTAGGCGCCGACGGCGCTGGCCGCGGTGTCGAGAATATTGAAGCCGATGTCCTTCAACTGCCCGGTAAACGGCGCGTTGAACATTGCTCCCGCGTGCTCGCGGCGCTTGAGCGCCTCGAACCGCTCGGATACGCCGCCGACCCGCACCAGCTCGTAGTCGCCCTTGCCGAGGCCGCTGCGTTCCAGCATCGCGACCAGCACCAAGGCGAAGCCGGTCGCCACTGCGTCGATCGAAAGCGCCCGGCCCTTGAGGTCGGAATACGACCGGATTTCCGGCAAGGTCACCAGTGCGGGCAGCACGCGGGTGTCCGCCGCCATCACCGCGACCGCGTCGGGCACCACGACCGGCACCTCGCCTTGGCCTTCGCGATAGGCGACCAAATTGTCCAACAAACTGATGGCGAGGTTCGAATAGCCCATCGCCAGCCGCGTCCACTGGAACACCGATCCCGGCGTGGTGGCGACATCGACCGCAATTCCGCGGCGGAAAAAAAGCCCCCGCTCCTGCGCCACCCAGATCGGCCAGTTGAATCCGCCTGAAAATACGATCACCTTCAAGGGCTTCGTTGCGGCGGAAGCTCCGGACCCGGTCGGGACTTGCGACATCGTTGCACGCCCCCTCCGGAAGCGCGAGTTTCTTTGCCGGCTCACCGGCGCTGCATTTTCAGGCTTTCAATCGACGATTTAGAATCGAAACATGGCGGCCACAATGCGGGCGCTCCCGGACGCGCGCTTTTGTCGCGTGAACCGGGAACACCCGAGTTGGGCAAGGGCGGCCAGGACTTCGCCGTTTCGGCACGGCGCGCATTGCGCCGCGCCCACGCGGCGCGGCACAGAACCGCGCGCGTCGGGGCGAAACCGACGCCGATCGAAATCGGCTGTTGCCGATTTCGCCATGTCATTGTCAATCGGCTGTTGCCGATTTCGCCATGTCATCGATTGCCGAAGTCGGGCGGGCTGTCTTTGCCCGCCCTATGGTTGCTGAGGGGAGGCCGCGGAGCGGCCACACTATTGGAGCGCGCCCCGCGTTCAAAAGCCGTTTCGTATGAGGGCGCCGCCCTTCATCACGAACCTGACCCGTTCCATTTCGCTGACGTCGTTGAGCGGATTTCCCGCCACCGCGATGATGTCCGCGAACTTTCCTTTTTCGATGCTTCCGATGTGCTTTTCCCAGTCGTAGTTGAGCATCCGGGCGGCCGGAAGATAGGCCGTCTGCAGCGCCTGGGCCGGGGTCAGGCCCCATTTCACGAAGTAGCCGAACTGGTTCGCCTGCTTGCCATGGGGGATTTCAATCGACGTCGCGCCGCTTCCGAACACGATCGGAATGCCCGCGGCGACCGCCTTCTTGAAGGCCTGCTCCAGGAGGCGCAGGCGCGAATTCCGGCCGCCGGTATCGCGCAGGTCGGGCGCCTCGAGGGCGACCAGGTCGTCGATGGTCGGCACATAGGGAAGCTTCTTCTCCAGCAGGATCTTGACCCCGGCGTCATCGAGCATGAGCAGGTGATTGGGGGCGTCGACGCCCGCCTTGATGCAGCTATCCATCCCTTCGCCGCCATAAGCGTGACAGGCGACCTTCAAGCCGAGGCGGTGCGCCTCGTCGACGATCGCCTCGACCTCTTCCAGGGTCAGCGATGGGCTGTTGACGAGGGTCGCGTCCGGCCTCCACATGTGAACGGTGCCGGCGTAATCCTGGGTCGTGTAGATCTTGATGTAGTCGACGCCATGCAGCTTCGCCTCGCGTACGGCCGCGCGCGCAAGCCAGGGCCCGTTGATGTTCTTGTTTTCGACAAATCCTTCATAGAAGCGCACCGACTGGGAATCATTGTAGTAGTTGGTGGCCCGCGGATTGAGGGATTGGCCGACCACCTGCATGCGTGGCCCCTGCACCAGGCCCGAATTGATGGCGTCGCGCAACTCGACGGTGTAGAAGCCGCCGCGCGAATCCATGTCGAGGACCGTGGTGAACCCGGCTTGAAGATCGGTCTGTGCGTTGGCGAGCGCGGTGATCGCCCGCATGGCGAGGCTGGCGCCGCCGGTATTCACATGGACGTGGGCGTCGATCATGCCCGGAAGCACCGTTGCCGTGCTGAGGTCGATCACCCGTGCGCCGGCGGGGATCTGCACGGCCGGACCTACTTCGGTGATGCGGTCGCCGCGGATGAGCACCACCTGGTTCGGCAGCATGCTGCCCGAGCGGGAGTCGAACATTTGCCCGGCGCGAATCGCGACCACCTGATCCGGCGGCGTCTGGAATCGTCGCACCTGGGACTGCGACGGGCTGCTCGCCAGCCCCGCGATCGCCGCGACCAGACCGACCGCCGCCTTGCCCTGCCACTGCATGGAATCCTCCCTTGTCGTGAACCGCATTCATTGGAAAGCATGCGTATTCTGCCGGCGGCATTGTACACGAATATCGCGGCCGGCAACCGCGTGCGTGGCCGCGCGTCCACGGCGCGCCCGCGGCGGTTCATGCGCGGTCCGGCCGTCTCAGAAATCCGCCTCAGAAATCCGGGACGATGGACGGGCACCGATGTATAACTATGCGCATCCCGGGCCGGTCCACGATCCCGGGTCCAAAATCTTGGGCAAAATATTGGGAGAGGATCACGTCATGAGATGCAGAACGGGATTGAAATCGGCGGCATTGGGGTTGCTCGGCGCGTCCGCGCTCGCGACCACGCTGTATGCGCAAGAAGGGGCACAGGCCGGAGCGCCGTGGCGCGGCGCAGGCCCGACGCCCTGCTTCGGGACCGAAGGTGCCGCAAATAAATGCCCGCCGGCACCGCAAGTCGTGGCTGTCCGCGCCGGCCAATTGTTCGACAGCAAGACCGGCCAGATGCTGACCAAGCAGGTGGTGCTGCTGCAAGGCGAGCGCATCACCGATGTCGGGCCGGAAACGCAGCTCAAGATTCCCGCCGGCGCCAAAGTGATCGATCTCAGCCAGGCGACGGTGCTGCCCGGAATGATCGACGCCCACACGCACATGTTCAACCCCCCGCGTCCGGGCATGTCGCGGGAGACCTCGACGCTCATCGCCATCCAAAATGTGCAGGCCGACCTGCAGGCGGGCTTCACGACGGCGCGCGACATGAGCTCCCACGGCAACGGTTACGGCGACGTCGATATCCGCAACGCCATCAACGAAGGCCGCATCGACGGTCCGCGCTATCTGGTGTCCGGCCGCGGCATCGTGTGGGGCGCGACGCCGGCGACCGCGCCGGCGAACCCGCTGACGAGCATCGTGGTGCGTTCGGTCGAAGAAGCGAAAGCCGCGGTCCGCGAGCACATCGAGCACGGCGCCGATTGGATCAAGCTGTTTCCGACCGGCGCCTATTCCTTCAGCCCGACCGGCGAGGCGCAATATGTGCTGACCTATCCGATGCCGGTGCTGCAGGCGCTGATCGATGAGACCCACCGGTCTCGGCCACAAGACCGGCTGCCACGTCTATGGCGGCGAGGGGCAGAAGAACGCCATCATGGCCGGCTGCGACACCATCGAGCACGCCTTCGGCCTCGATCAGGAGCAGGCCAACATGATGGTCGCGAAGGGGCTCGCCTACGACCCGACCCTGCGGCGCTACACCGAGCCCTATATGGACGACAACGACGCCAAGAATACCGGCGGCAAATACCGGATGATTCCGATCTTCGAGAAGGCGGTCACCATGGCGGCCGCCACCAAGGGCCTGAAGATGATGGTGGGCAGCGGCGTCGACGGCTCGACCTTCCCGCACGGCACGCAGGCGCTGGAGTTCGAGCGCGCTGGTCAAGCACGCCGGCATGAGCCCGGCGCGGGCGATCCAGTCCGGCACCATGGTCAATGCGGAAGTGCTGGGCTGGCAGGACCGGGTGGGTTCGGTCGAGAAGGGCAAGTTCGCCGATCTGGTCGCGGTGTCCGGGCGATCCGCTCGCCGACATCACCGAGCTTCAGCGCGTGAAGTTCGTGATGAAGGGCGGCAAGATCATCCGCAACGAGCTGACGCCGTTCGCGGCAGCCTCGCAGTAGCCGACGTCGCGCTGCGCCGATCGGGCAGTCGCTCGTTCGGCCCCACGAATGCGCCACGAACGCCTCACGAACATCGACACCACGAACATCGACACCACGGACATCGTCATGGCCGGGCTTCGTCCCGGCCATCTCGATTCCCAGGGCACCGTTGTGGAAGCGCGGTGTTGTGGGAGCGCTGTGCTCTGCACATCGAGATCGCCGGAACAAGTCCGGCGATGACGCCAGGGAGGGGCGCGCGGGCGCTTTCAGGGATATCGCACGACACGCGCGGAATGCCTGTGCTTGTAGGACGGATCGTCGACCACGACGGTACGGAGAGGCCCGCCTGTCCACAAATTGGATAAAATCTTGATTTTGGCACGGTCGTTCTATACCTCAACGGGGTGGCCGGCTGGCGGTCCGCGGTCGAGGTCGTGATGGGTGAAGTGTTTGCATCGGCGCCGTTCATCGTCGGCAAGAGCGAGCCTTCACCCACCAATTCGCATATTCCGGCCGAGGAGGCGCTGTGCCCGGTCGTTTCCAACGACTGGGTCAACGAAGACTACAAGCACATGGTGCTGGTGGGGTCGGCCAAGGCGGTGGCCGTCAAGCCGGGCCAGTTCTTCAACCTGTTGTGCCCGTCGCCCGACGCGGGCGAATTGTGGCTGCGGCGGCCGCAGAGCGTCTATCGCATCGATCGCGCCAATGGCCGCATCGAATTCCTGTACAAATGCGTGGGGCGCGGCACCCATGGCCTCGCCACCGCCAAGCCCGGCGACATGCTCAACATCGTCGGCCCGCTCGGCATCGGCTTTCATCTGGAGCCCGCCTGGAAGAACATCGTGGTGCTCGGCCGCGGCGTCGGCCTCGCGACGCTGGCGCCGATCTCGCAGCTCGCAGGCGACAGCGGCGTCGGCGTCACCGCGATCCTGTCCGCCCGCAGCCGCGCGCTGGTGATGGCAGACGATCTGTTCGGGCAGGTCGGCGCCGTCATCCCGGTGCTCGACAGCGACCGCTCGAGCGACGTCGGCAATGTCGAGAAAATCCTGCTCGCGCTGATCGCGGCAAGGCGCGCCGACGCGTTCTTCACCTGCGGCTCCAACCGGCTGATGGGGCTCATGAAGCGCCTCGCCAAGGCGCACGGCATTCCCGGCCAGGTGGCGATGGAGCAGGTGATGGCCTGCGGGCTCGGGCCTTGCTACGTGTGCGTGCGCACCTTCGAGGTCAACGGCATGAAAGAGCTGCGCCGCGTCTGCATCGAAGGTCCGGTGTTCGACCTGCAGGAGGCTTGCGGATGGTAGACGTGCGGACGGTGAAACTCGCGGATGGTAGACATGACCGTGAAGATCGGCGACGTCACCCTGAAGAACCCGATCATGCCGGCGTCCGGCGCGTTCTCCACCGACCTCGCCCGGGTGATGGACATCAACCGGCTGGGCGCGCTGGTCGCCAAGACCGTGTCGCGCGAATTCCGCATCGGCAATCCGCCGCCGCGCGTCGCCGAGCTCGAATGCGGCATGATCAATTCGATCGGGCTGCCGACCAAGGGCATCGAATATTTCCTGAGCCACCAGGTGCCGGACTACAAGCGGTTCACGCCGCCGCTGGTGGCGAGCATCTCGGCGCAGACCGCCGACGACTTCGAGGCGATGACGCGCGACGTCGACGTGCCCGATGTCGATATCGTCGAGGTCAACATCTCCTGTCCGACCCGCAATCCCGGCGGCGGCAACTTCGCCATGCACGAGGACCACACCTTCGCGGTGATGAGCCGCATCCGCAAGATGACGAAGAAGCCGGTATGGGCGAAGCTGTCGCCCAATGCCGGCGACGTCGTCGCCATCGCCAAGGCCGCGGAAGCCGCCGGTGCCGACGCGCTCGTCGTCTCCAACACCATCCTCGGCCTGAAGATCAACGTCGACACCTTCCGCCCGGCGATCGGCAACAAGTTCGGCGGCATCTCCGGTCCCGGCGTGAAGCCGATCATCATGCGGATGGTCCATCAATGCGCCAAGGCGGTGAAGATCCCGGTGATCGGCTGCGGCGGCATCGTCAAAGTCGAGGATGTCGTCGAATACATGCTCGCCGGCGCCAGTGCGGTCATGATGGGCTACATCATCTTCCGCAATCCGTCCGGCATGATCGCCATCCTCGACGGGCTCGAGGACTGGTGCCGCAAGCGCGGCTTCGCGCGGGTCGCCGACCTCACCGGCGCCATGATCGACGACGCCCCGATGGAAACCTTCGCCGCTGCCGCGGCAGGAATCAGTCATCAGGGATCAGTAATCAGTGGCCGGACGGGCTCCGGCTGATCGCTGATTACCGACCTCTGATTACCAACCTCTGATGACTGATCACTGACCTCTGATCACTGGTTACCGGCATGCTCACCATCCGCAAGCCCGACGACTGGCACCTGCATCTGCGCGACGGCGCCATGCTCAAGGCGGCGATGCCGTTCACGGCGAAGCATTTCGGCCGCGCCATCCTGATGCCGAACCTGATCCCGCCGGTGACGACCACGAAGGACGCCATCGCCTACCGCGAGCGCGCGCTGGCGGCGCGGCCGCCGGGCTCGACCTTCACGCCGCTGATGACGTGCTACCTGCGCGACGACACCGACCCCGACGATGTCGAGCGCGGCTTCCGCGACGGCGTGTTCACCGGCGTGAAGCTCTATCCCGCCAATGCCACCACCAATTCGGCCGCCGGGGTGACCGACCTCAAGAAGTGCACCCGCGTGTTGGAGCGCATGGAAAAGATCGACATGCCGTTCCTCATGCATGGCGAGGACGTCGACCCCGACATCGACATCTTCGACCGCGAGGCCGTGTTCATCGAGCGCACGCTGATCCCGCTGACCAAGTCGTTTCCGGGCCTGCGGATGATCCTGGAGCATCTGTCCTCCAAGGAGGGCGTCGATTTCGTGCGCAGCGCCAAGCCGCAGCTCGGCGGCACCATCACGCCCTATCATCTGGTCCTGACGCGAACCGATTGGCTCGGCTGGGGCCTCAAGCCCTATATGTATGTGATGCCGGTGATCAAGACGGCGCGCGACCGCGACGCCTTGCGCAAGGCTGCGACCTCGGGGGAATCCTGCTATTTCCTCGGCACCAATTCCGCGCCGCATCCGGTGGCGAAGAAGCTCGGTGTCAACGGCATCCCCGGCATGTTCAATTCGCCGGTCGCGATCGCGACCTATGCCAAGGTGTTCGAGGAGGAGGGCGCGCTCGACAAGCTCGAAGCCTTCGCCGCGATCAACGGCGCGACCCACTACAAGATGCCGGTGAACACCGACACCATCACCCTGGAAAAGATCTCCTGGGTCGCGCCGGAAGAGGTGAAGGTCGAAGGACCGGACGAGCGGGCGTTGATCTATCGCGGCGGCGAGACCATCGAGTGGAAGGTGACAAGCTGAGTTTTGCCGGCCAACGTAGGATGGGTAGAGCGAAGCGAAACCCTTCGGGTGCCCACGCGGAATGGCGTTTCGCAAGGCGCAACCCATCGCTACGATTTGCCCATCCTACGAGGCGCGGAGATTTGCCAATCGGAACGGCTTTCCAACACAAGGCACTCCCATGACCAGCATCGGATTTCCCGACCATAAGGTGATCGCCGATCTCAGCGCGAAAATGCTGCTGGAGGTGGGGGCGGTCCAGTTCATGGCCGACAAGCCCTTCATCTTCACCTCCGGCTGGGCGAGCCCGGTCTATACCGACTGCCGACGGCTGATCTCGTTTCCGCGGGTGCGGCGGACGCTGATCGATTTCGGCGCCTCGACGGTGATGCGCGACGCCGGCTTCGAGCAGTTCGACGCCATCGCCGGCGGCGAGACCGCGGGCATTCCGTTCGCCGCCTGGATGGCCGACAGGTTCGGCCTGCCGATGCTCTATGTGCGCAAGAAGGCCAAGGGCTTCGGCCGCAATGCCCAGATCGAGGGCCATTTCGCCGCGGGCGACCGCGTCCTGCTGGTGGAGGACCTCACCACCGACGGCCGCAGCAAGGTCAATTTCTGCAACGCGCTGCGCGACGCGGGCGCCGAGGTCAACCACATCTTCGTGATCTTCTTCTACGACATCTATCCGGAAGGCCGCAAAATCCTCGGCGATCTCGGCATCACCATGCACACCCTGGCGACCTGGTGGGACGTGCTGCGCGTCGCCAAGGAGTCGAACCGGTTCGAGCCCAAGATGCTCGCCGAGGTCGAGACGTTCATGCATGATCCGGCCGGCTGGTCCCAGGCGCATGGCGGGGTGGCCTCAGCCGCCGCAGAATAGAGGACCGCGTGACGGCATCGAAGCCGCATCTCGAGCTCCCGGCGACCGCGCAAGCTGCGACCGCGCAGCTACCGGCGGTTGATCGTGCGCGGGGATGAACCCGGGATCCTGCGGCGCCCGATGAACCGGAGTGGCGATCGTGGAGTTCGATAATTCGTTCGAGGTGCCGCTGCCGGCCGATGACGCCTGGAAGGTGCTGATGGACATCAGGCGCATCGCGCCTTGCATGCCCGGCGCCGCGCTCACCGAGGTGGTCGACGATCGCACCTACAAGGGCAAGATCGGCGTGCGGCTCGGGCCGGTGTCGCTCACCTTCGCCGGCACGGTGAAATTCGAGGAGATCGACGACGCGAACCACCGCGCGCGGGTTGTTGCCCAGGGCAGCGACGCCAAGGGTCGCGGCGCCGCCAACGCGAGCGCCACTTTCCACCTCGAGCCGGCGAATGGCGGCTCCAAGGTGCTGGTGCACACCAACCTGACGCTGTCGGGCGCGGTCGCCCAATATGGCCGCGGCGTCGGCATCATCCAGATGACGGCGGCGCAGATCATCACCCAGTTCGCCAACAATCTCAAAGCGCAGCTCGGCCCGCGCGCCTTCGCCTGCTGCGGTGGCGACAGCAGCACGTCGGCGCGTCCGCTGCCCCGGCTGCAGAGGCGGCAGTCGCCGTACCCTCTGCATCCGCCGCCGCTGCGTCGGCACCACCTGCGTCAGCCAAGCCGATTTCCGCCCTCGCCCTGGCCGGCGCCGTGCTGCTGGCATGGATCAAGCGTCTGTTCGGGTCAGGTTAAGGTCACGATGCTGCCATGCATGTGGTAAGAAATACGCTGATTCCCACGGCCACAGCGGCGGCGAACATGAACCGAATCGATCTCAAGCGTCTTTGCGCGGCGCCGGTCCTGGCGGTAGCGCTGTTTGCGGCCACGGCGGCTTCTGCCACCGACTGCCGTACCAATGGCACCTTCGAGGCCTGGCTGGCGCGCTTCAAGGCCGAGGCGGTCGCACAGGGCATCTCGCGCAACGCCGTCGCCGCCGCGTCGCCCTACCTCGTCTACGACCAACGGATCGTCAATATCGACCGCGGCCAACGCATCTTCTCCCAGAGCTTCCTCGAATTCTCCGGCAAGATGCTGCCGGCCTACCGCCTGCAGCAGGGCGCCGCCGAGATCAAGAAATACGCGCCCATCTTCGAGCGCGCCGAGAAGCAATACGGCGTGCCGGCGCCGGTCATTGTCGGGTTCTGGGGGCTCGAAAGCGACTTCGGCTCCAACATGGGCAAGGACCATTCGATCAAATCGCTGACCTCGCTTGCCTACGACTGCCGCCGCGCCGACATGTTCCGCGGCCACCTGTTCGACGCGCTGCGGCTGATCGAGCGCGGCGACCTCGCCCCCGCGGAGATGCTGGGGTCGTGGGCCGGCGAACTCGGCCAGACCCAGATGATGCCGTCGGAGTACATCAAATGGGCCGTCGACTATGACGGCGACGGCAAGCGCAACCTGTTACGCAGCGTGCCCGACGTGATCGGCTCGACCGCCAACTACCTCGTCAGCCTCGGCTGGAAGCGCGGCGAGCCGTGGCTGGAGGAGGTGCGGGTGCCGGCCAACCTGCCGTGGGACCAAGCCGACCTCACCATCCAGCATCCGCGCTCGCAATGGGCGAAATGGGGCGTCACCCGCGCCGATGGGCGGGCGCTGCAGAACGACCCGCTCAAGGCCTCGCTGCTGCTGCCGATGGGCAGGTTCGGTCCCGCCTTCCTCGCCTTCGACAATTTCCAGGCCTACCTCAAGTGGAACTCTTCGCTCGTCTATTCCACCACGGCCGCGTTTTACGCGACGCGCCTTGCCGGCGCCGGCCCGATGCAGCGCGGCAGCGGCACGCCGCCGCCGTTCAGCTTCGAGCAGACCCGCGAATTGCAGGAGTACCTGATCCGCGCCGGCCATGACGTCGGCGGCGCCGACGGCAAGCTCGGCACCTCGACGCGGCAGGCCATCCGCGCCATGCAGATCAAGTTCGGGCTGCCGGCGGACTCCTACCCGACCGTCGAGCTGCTGGCGCGGCTGCGCGCGGGCCGGTAGGGTCCTGCAACGCTTGAATCCCATGTTGGCGTCGCTCCGGCTCGACCCGCGGTCGATGGTCCGGCGCACCTTCGAGTGGTGCAGCGCACCGGCGCGGCGCCCGGTCTGCGCCACCTCGGCAGGATCGGCGCAACAGGATCGGCGCAACCGGATTGGCGCAACAGGGTTTTGCGTCCAAGACGATTTGCGGTATATGCTTTTCGCAAATTGCGGAAGCGCTTTGCGGAAAACGCGCCAGGGGAGCGACGCCGATGGATGAAAACCGCGAACGGGCCTGGAGCCCGTGGTATCTGCTGCTCCTCATCCAGTTCATCCCGGCGCTCGCGGTCCCGTTCTACAACAGGGCCGAGCCAGTCGTGGCGGGCATTCCCTTCTTCTATTGGTTCCAATTGGCGTTGGTTCTCGTCAGCGCCGTGGTGACCGCCGTGGTCTATTTCGCGACGGAATTGAGCCGGAACGGATAGGATTACCGCCGTGGAACACGTCAATTGGACTGCCCTCATCGTCTTCATCGCACTGTTTGGCCTGATCAGTTGGCTCGGCTTTGCCGCTGCCAATTGGCGGCGCGGCGACCTCGATCAATTGCATGAATGGGGCCTCGGTGGTCGGCGGTTCGGCACGCTGATCACCTGGTTCCTGGTCGGCGGCGATCTCTACACCGCCTATACCTTCATCGCCGTTCCCGCGCTCGCATTCGGCGCGGGCGCGATAGCGTTCTTCGCGGTACCCTACACCATCATCGTCTATCCGATCCTGTTCATGGTGTTTCCGCGGCTGTGGTACGTCTGCCGCAAGCACCACTGCGTCACCGCGGCGGATTTCGTGCGGGCGCGGTTCGGCAACCGCTGGCTGGCGCTCGCCGTCGCCGTCACCGGCATCGTCGCGACCATGCCCTACATCGCGCTGCAGCTCGTCGGACTGCAGGTGGTGATCGGCGCTATGGGCATCACCGGCGAGGGCTTGGCCGGTGCCATTCCGCTCGTCATCGCGGTCGTGATCCTTGCGGCCTTCACGGAATTGAGCGGCCTGCGGGCGCCCGCCGCGATCGCGGTCGTGAAGGACACCCTGATCTACATCACGGCCATCGCCGCAGTGATCATCATCCCCATCCAGCTCGGTGGATGGGGCAAAATCTTCGCCGCGGTGCCGCCGGAGAAGCTGCTGCTGGTGCCGCCGCAAGGCAATACCACCGGCGCCTACAGCGTCTATGCCACGCTCGCGCTCGGCTCGGCGCTGGCGCTGTTACTCTATCCGCATTCGATGACGGGCATATTGAGCGCCAGCAGCGGCCGTGCGGTCCGCCGCAATGCCGCGTTGCTCCCGGCCTATACCTTGGTGCTCGGCCTGCTCGCCCTGCTCGGCTTCTTCGCGCTCGCCGCCGGCGTCGACAAGCTCCCGGAGTTCGCCGACGGGTTCAAGCAGTTCAAGACGAATTTCGCAGTACCGGCCCTGATGCTTCACAGCTTCCCGGCTTGGTTCGCCGGCGTCACCTTCGCCGCCATCGGCATCGGTGCGCTGGTGCCCGCTTCCATCATGTCGATCGCCGCGGCGAACCTATTCACCCGCAACATCTATCGTGAGTTCCTGAACGGCCAGCCGACCAACAAGCAGGAATCGCGGACGGCGAAGTGGGCGTCGCTGCTGGTCAAGCTCGGTGCGCTCGTCTTCATCGTGTTGGTGCCGCTGCAATATGCGATCCAGCTCCAATTGCTCGGCGGCATCTGGATCATACAGATTCTGCCGTCGGTGGTGATCGGCCTTTATACGCGCTGGCTCAACCCGTGGGCGCTGCTGATCGGCTGGGCGGCAGGCATGGGCACCGGGACCTATATGGCGTACTCGGTCAACTTCGCCACAGCCTTTCCGCTCGCGATCGGCGCCTGGACGTTCCCCGGCTATACCGCGCTCTACACCCTGATCCTCAACCTCGTCGTCGCCATCGTGCTGACTCCGGTGATGAACGCGCTGGGTGCCAAGCAGGAGGACAAGACCGCGGCCGCGGACTACTACGCAGAGCCGGACGCGGCCGGCGTCTCTTAGACGAGCAGCACGAGACGCTTCAGCGCTTGGTGTGTATCCCGCATGAAGCGCAGCGAAATGCCGGGCGGGCGTCCCCGGTCCCACTGCGCCGCATCCGGGCCATCGATTGACTTGGCGCGCGAGGCGCGCCGGCGTCAGCCGCCGACCACCTCGAGCGTCACGTCGACATTGCCCCTTGTGGCGTGGGAGTAGGGACAGATTTTCTCGTGCGCTTCCTTGGCGAGCGCCGCGAGTTCGGCCTGGGGCAGGCTCTTGTCCTCTACATGCAGCTTGACCGCGAGCCCGAAGCCGCCGCCTTCGCGCGGCCCGATCGTGACTGCGCAATCGATCCTCGCCTTGCTTGCATCCTTCTTGTGCTGTTTGCCGATGAAATCCAGGGCGCCGCCAAAGCAGGCCGCATAGCCCGCCGCGAACAGGTGCTCCGGCGTCGCCGTCCCGGGCTTGCCGGGCCCGCCCATCTCCTTGGGGACCGACAGGTCGGCCTTGACCAGGCCGTCGGAGGACTGGGTGTGGCCGTTGCGCCCGCCGGTGGCCGTCGCGGTGGCAGTGAAGAGCGGTTTGATCTTGTCCATCGATGATCTCCAGATGTCTTGCGGGAAAGATGTCCTGCGGGAAGAACTTTGTTCACGATCTTTTCTTGTCCCCGATGCGCGCTCCTCGCTTTGCCCTCGCTTTGCCCTCACTTGGCCCGGGCGAAAACCGGCAGCGAAAAGAAGGGGTTCACCCGCTGGTTTCAATTGCGATTTATTTGGGCAGGCTCTTGTTTGGGTCTATATGGCAACATCGGCGTGCCAAAACCATATGTGGCGCGTTGCGATTCGGTCGGTTGGGGCAAAGGAACCCAAAGAAGCCACCGACCGGTCGAAGGATTTTTTTGAGCGCCACCCCTGCGCAGGAAAGAATCATGAAGATCCATGTCGGATACGATCTCGTCTACGAATGCGTCCAACCGACGCCGATGATTTTCATGCTCAACGTGCATCCGTCGCGGGCGGCCGATCTCCTGACGGCGGACCGCATGCGCGTCACGCCGTCGCGCTCGATCAACGCCTATGTGGATGCCTTCGGCAACAAATGCGTGCGCCTGCTGGCGCCGGCCGGTGAGCTTCGCATCACCGGCGATGCCATCGTCGCCGACAGCGGCCATCCCGATCCGGTCGATCCCGGGGCCGAGGAGCATGCGGTCGCCGACCTGCCGCATGATGCACTGGTGTTCCTGCTCGCCAGCCGCTACTGCCAGACCGATCGCCTGATGAAGACCGCCTGGAACATGTTCGGCGCCACGCCGCCCGGTTGGCAGCGCGTGCAGGCGATCTGCGATTTCGTTCACCACCGGATCAAATTCGGCTACGAGCATGCCGCGCCGATGCGGGGCGCGGCGGAGGCGCTGGTCGAGGGGCGCGGGGTCTGCCGCGATTTCGCGCATCTTGCCGTAGCGCTGTGCCGCTGCATGAATATTCCGGCGCGATACTGCACCGGCTATCTCGGCGACATCGGCGTGCCGCCCGATCCGACCCCGATGGATTTCAGCGCCTGGTTCGAAGTGTATGTCGGCGGACGCTGGTACACCTTCGACGCCCGCCACAACACGCCGCGGATCGGCCGCATATTGATCGCCCGCGGCCGCGACGCGGCCGACGTCGCGATCAGCACGACCTTCGGCGCCAACATGCTCAAGCGTTTCGTGGTGCGCACCGACGAGGTGACATCGGAAGAAGCGCCGGCGGTGCGGGTCGCACGCGCCGCGGAGGCGGATCGGTAGTCGCCCTCTAAACGCTCTAAAGGCCGGACCCGTTGGCTTGGGTGCCAGGCCAGCGGGGGATGAATCCGCGTGACTGTGACACCGCCAGAGGTCCGGCCTTCGCCGGCCGCATGATCAGGGGGGCACCTGATCGTCCGGCCGAACGGTGAGCGACTGGACCGGCTACGATCGAGCCGATCCGCACCGTCAAGCCGACATCAAGTCAGCCCGCGCGTCAAGCGATCACCTGTCAAGCTGGCACTTTTCATGCCAGCACCCGTTCACGCCAGCACCCGTTCACGCCAGCGCCCGTCGAGCGGGTATTCGACGCTTGCGTGCGCGGATGTCGCCGGCGATCTCGACCAGCGCCGTTTCGAGTTCGGTGGGATCGACGCCGTCGGACGCCATCACTTCCCTCACCATGGGGTCGGACAGCACCTCATCGAGGGTCGGCTCTGCGAAGCATTCCATCATCAAAACTCCCTTGCACCAAATTCCCTGCACGAAAGCTCCCTTGGCTGTGTCACGCCGCGCGCCGCTCGACAGCGACCGTGCTTACAGCGGCCAGCGCCGCTGCGACGGCACGCTCGGCCGCCTGGGGACCGAACGCGGTGCCTTCGATGTCGATCACCTCCACGTCTGTCATGCCGAGGAAGGCGAGGACGTGAAGCAGGTAGGGCAATTGAAAGTCGAATTGTTTCTTGTCGCCGTAAACGCCGCCGCGGGCAACCACGAGAAACACGCGCTTTCCCGTGACCAGGCCTTTGGGCCCGCTTTCGCTGTAGCTGAAGGTGCGGCCGGCGCGGGTGACGTGATCGATCCAGGTCTTGAGCGTCGAGGGAATGCTGAAATTGATCATCGCCGCCGCGATGACCACGGTGTCCGCGGCGATCAACTCGTCCACCAGCAAATCGGACCGGGCGGCCACGGCCTTCTGTACGTCGGTCTGCGGGCCGCCATGGATCACCGCGACGAATTCGTTGTCGATATGGGGCAGGGGGTCCCCGGCGAGGTCGCGAACGGTGACCTCGGCGCCGGGATCGGACTCTTCGAGCTTCCTCACCAGTTCGCCGGCGACCTGGTTGGAGTAGGAGGCGGCGCGTCGAGGGCTGCTGCTGACAAAAAGAATGTTGGACATTGGCATGATCCCTGGATTGAGGTGGCAACAAAGGCGTGACTTTGTCTCGGCCTTGTGGTACTGACCGGTAACACTATCTGTAAGTTACTTACCGGTAACACCCGTTGTCAAGAGCCCATGAACGCAAACCCGGCGGATTCCGAATCGAGCAACCCCGCGGCTGAGCGCTTGCCGCCGCGGCAGCGTATCCTGACGGTTGCGCGTGACTTGTTTTACGAGCGTGGCGTGCGGGCGGTCGGGGTCGATGAGATCGCCGAGGCGGCCGGGACCAACAAGATGACGCTCTATCGTCATTTTGCCTCCAAGGACCTCTTGGTCGCCGAGTGCCTGCGCCAGTTCGCCCAGCAGGCCGACGCCTACTGGGATCGCCTGGCGGCCCCCCATGCCGGCAATCCACGTGGCGAGCTGACGGCCTGGCTCGCGGCCATGACCGACCACATCGTCGCCGACGGCGGCCGCGGCTGCGCGCTGGCGAACGCCGCGGTGGAACTCGCCGAGAAGGACCATCCCGCCCGCAAGGTGATCGAGGAGGTCAAGCGGGCGCAGCGCGATCGGCTGGTGCGGCTGTGCCGCGCCGCGGTGCTCCACGAGCCGGAGTTTCTCGCCGACGAACTTTTCCTGCTGCTCGAAGGCGCGAGGGTCAGCGCCCAGAGCGTCGGCCGCGACGGCCCGGCCGCCCGCCTCGTGCGCATGGGGGAGGCGATCATCGCCTCTCACACACCGTAGGTATTGTCGTGCAACTTGTTGTTTTATATAGAAAAATATAGATATAGCGGTCGATCTTTGTCATGATATGTACTGTCCATACAATTATCCCCACAATCGTGCAAACCTGTCATGGGTCGCCACGCCGCGGACGGGGCGCCAGCGGGCGCGCCGCCACTCCTGAAGCCGTGCTACGGCGCGTCTCTCTCAGGGAGTGTCCGCAATGTCATTCCCGGTCACGTCCCTCCTCCGCAAAACTCGGAGTTGATCTGGATCCGCCGCTGGAGGAGGCCGTCTCGGTGCGCTGCCGAGAACCGTGCCCACCGTCACGCCCAGATCGGTCTGAGAACCAGGACGGTAGTACCGCTTGCAATCCCGCCGTGGCGGGCGATCTCGGTCCCGAAGGGCCTCCTTGTGGAGGATTTCAGGGAAGGGCTAACAAGAGACATTGCGGCCGACCCATACGCGCAACCTCGATCGCGATAGGGTCGTTCCAGCTGATATGAACCGGCACAGGGGCTTGTGGCGATTTGTGCGGAAGTGGCCGCCAACTAACGGTCAGCACTAGGGGGC
>CAVVCE010000058.1:0-36417 GCA_963746235.1 uncultured Alphaproteobacteria bacterium | reverse complement strand
ATCTCGTCGGCTCAAACGGCGAGCATGCGTTCGACCGACCGGCGGGCGCGCCCGGCGACCGCCGGATCGATCGTGACCTCGTGCGTCAGCGTTTCCAGCGCGTGCCGGATTTTCGGCAGCGTGATCCGCTTCATGTGCGGGCAGAGATTGCACGGCCGCACGAACTCGACGTCGGGATGCCCGACCGCGACATTGTCGCTCATCGAGCATTCGGTCAGCAGCACGACGCGCGCCGGCTTTTCGGCATCGACATAGTCCGACATGGCGGCGGTCGAGCCGGCGAAATCCGCTTCGGCCACGACTTCGGGCGGGCATTCCGGATGCGCCAGGACGACCACGCCGGGATGCTGCTCGCGGAGCAAGCGGATCTCGGCGGCGGTGAAGCGCTCATGCACCTCGCAATGGCCGGCCCAGGCGATGATCTCGACCTTGGTCTCGGCGGCGACGTTCTGCGCCAGATATTCGTCCGGCAGCATGATCACCCGGTCGGCCCCGAGCGATTCGACGACCTTCTTCGCATTGCCCGAGGTGCAGCAGATGTCGGACTCCGCCTTCACCGCGGCCGAGGTGTTGACGTAGGTCACCACCGGCACGCCCGGATAGCGCTCGCGCATCAGCCGCACGTCGGCGGCGGTGATCGACGCGGCCAGCGAGCAGCCCGCCGAGATGTCCGGGATCAGCACTGTCTTGGTCGGGTTCGAGCAGCTTCGCCGTCTCGGCCATGAAGTGCACGCCGGCCAGCACGATGACTCGGCGTCGACCTTCATCGCCTCGCGCGCCAGCGCCAGGCTGTCGCCGACGATGTCGGCCACGCAGTGGAAGATCTCCGGCGTCTGGTAGTTGTGCGCCAGGATCGACCGCGTTGCGGCCGCGCTTCAGCGCGAGGATCGCGTCGATATCGTCGGCGAAGACCGGCCATTCGATCGGCGGGATGACCTTCTTGACGCGGTCGTAGAGCGGTGCTGCGCCGGCGAGCAGGTCACGCGCAGAAGTCTCGGCACCCATGACGCACCCTATACGCTCATTTGAAGCATTACGCTCATTTGGAGCATTACGAGTTGCGGGTTGCGAACCGCACCCGAACCCATTGGGATCGTTAGGTGTGAGCAGAAGGCGGCCATGTCAAGCCCGCCGCTCGGGCTGTTGGGACAGCGGCAGCTTGGTGCCGGCAATGGCGCTCCCGAACGGCACCTCGCTCCAGAGCCGGCGCCCCTGCGCGCTCGCCGATGACACCGCCGCGTCTCGATCGGCTTGTAAATACCCGTGTGATTTCAGTCTATTACGAGCCGCCTGTGGCGCTATGGCGGCACCGGCGGAGCATGCCATATCGCCACTCATGCCGAGGCCATTCGCGTCGGCCGTGACACGGCGCCTCGGCCTCGGCTATCCGATGAAGCATGGCCCAAGTCCTCAAGCTCGCTGCCGCCGACGCTCCCGCCCTGTTCGACGCCGATAAGATCGCCGACGAACTGGCGCAAGCTCGCCGCATCCTATCCCGGGCGCGAGCGCGAGCTGCGAACCGCGGTCGCCCACCGGCTCAAGACCGCCCTTGCCGCCAGCCGGGCGGAAATCGAGCGCCTCCTCCTCCAGGACCGCCACGGCGGGCGCTGCGCCGCGCGGCTGTGCTGGGTGCAGGACGAGATCATCCGGGTGCTCTATGAGTTCGCCGTCAAGCACCTCTATCCGTCGGTGGGCCCGTCGGAATCCGAGCACATGGCGATCGTCGCCACCGGCGGCTACGGCCGCGGCCTGATGGCGCCGGGCTCGGACATCGATCTCCTGTTCGTGCTGCCCTACAAGCAGACCGCCTGGGGCGAGTAGATCGCCGAGTTCATCCTCTATTGCCTGTGGGACATGGGCCTCAAGGTCGGCCACGCGACCCGCTCGATCGACGAGTGCATCCGCCAGGCCAAGGCCGACATGACGATCCGCACGGCCATCCTGGAGGCGCGCTTCCTGCTCGGCGACCGCAGCCTGTTCGACGATGCTGACGCGGTTCGACAAGGAAGTCGTGCAGGGCACCGCGGCCGAATTCGTCGCCGCCAAGCTCGCCGAGCGCGAGGAGCGCCATCCGCCGCAGCCGGCCAATCGCGCTATCTGGTCGAGCCCAACGTCAAGGACGGCAAGGGCGGCCTGCGCGACCTTCACACGCTGTTCTGGATCGCCAAATACGTCTATCGCGTGCGCGAGCCGGAGGAGCTCGATCGAGCAGGGCGTGTTCGACCGCGACGGAATCCCGGCTGTTCCAGCGCTGCGAGGATTTCCTGTGGGCGGTGCGCTGCCACATGCACTTCCTCACCGGCCGCGCCGAGGAGCGGCTGTCCTTCGACATCCAGCGCGAGCATCGCCCAGCGGCTCGGCTATTCGCAGCGGCCGGGGCTGCGCGACGTCGAGCGCTTCATGAAGCATTACTTCCTGATCGCCAAGGACGTCGGCGACCTCACCGCGATCCTGTGCGCCGCGCTGGAGAACCGCCAGGCCAAGCCGGTGCCCATGCTCAACCGCGTGGTCGCCAAGCTGCGGCCGCGGGGCCGGCGCGTGCTGCGCGAGAGCGACGATTTCGTCGTCGACAACAGCCGCATCAACATCGCCGATGCCGATGCCTTCGCCCGCGATCCCGTCAACCTGATCCGCATCTTCCGCCTCGCCCAGCGCCATGGGCTCGCCTTCCACCCCGAGGCGCTGCGCCGGGCGACCCATTCGCTCAAGCTGATCGACAAGACCGCTGCGGGAGAATCCGGAGGCCAACGCGCTGTTCCGGGAAATCCTCACCTCCAAGACCAACACCGAGATCGTGCTGCGGCGCATGAACGAGGCCGGCGTGCTCGGCCGCTTCATTCCGGAGTTCGGCCAGGTCGTGTCGATGATGCAGTTCAACATGTATCATCACTATACGGTGGACGAGCATCTGCTGCGCTGCATCGGCGTGCTGGCGGAGATCGAGAACGGCACCAATCCGGAATACGCGCTCGCCAACGACCTGATGCGCAAGATCCAGCCCAATCATCGCGAGGTCCTCTATTTCGCGCTGTTCCTGCACGACATCGCCAAAGGCCGGGTCGAGGACCACTCGATCGCCGGCGCGCGCGTCGCCCGCCATCTCGGGCCCGCGCTTCGGCTTTTCGGCGGCGGAGACCGAGACCATGGCGTGGCTGGTCGAGCGCCATTTGGTGATGTCGACGATCGCGCAGTCGCGCGACCTGTCCGACCGCAAGACCGTCGAGAATTTCAGCTCGATCGTGCAATCGCTGGAGCGCATGAAGCTGCTCACCATCCTGACCACCGCCGACATCCGCGCGGTGGGTCCGGGCGTATGGAACGGCTGGAAGGCGCAGCTCCTGCGCGCGCTCTATTACGAGACCGAGCCTGCCCTGACGGGCGGGTTCTCCGAGGTGGACCGCTCCAAGCGCCTGGCGCTGGCGCAGGCCGAATTCCGCGCCGAGCTCGCGGATTGGCCGCCGCAGGATGTCGACCGTTATATCGCCCGCCACTACCCCGCCTACTGGCTCAAGGTCGACCTGCCGCACAAGATCGCCCACGCGGAATTCGTTCGCGCCGCCGAGCGAGAGGGCAAGTCGCTGGCCACCAATGTGCGGTTCGACACCGACCGCGGCGTCACCGCAGTGACGGTGCTGGCCCCCGACCACCCGCGGCTGCTATCGGTGATCGCCGGCGCCTGCGCGGTCACGGGCGCCAACATCGTCGACGCCCAGATCTACACCACCACCGACGGAATGGCGCTCGACACCATCGCCATCACCCGCGAGTTTCCCCACGACGCCGACGAGGCGCGCCGCGCCGACCGCATCGCCGCCGCGATGGAGAATGCGCTGCGCGGCGATCTGCGGCTGCCGGACGTGGTGGCCAAGCGGGCGGCGCCCAAAGGGCGGATCAGGGCCTTCGCCGTCGAGCCCGAGGTCACCATCAACAATCAATGGTCGAACCGCTACACCGTCGTCGAGGTCTCAGGCCTCGATCGGCCCGGGCTGCTCTATGAGCTGACGGCGACGCTGTCGAAGCTCAATCTCAATATCGCGTCGGCGCATGTGGCGACCTTCGGCGAGCGCGCCGTCGACGTGTTCTACGTCACCGACCTCATGGGCGCGAAGATCTCCTCGCCGACCCGCAATGCCGCGATCAAGCGCGCCTTGATCCAGGTATTCACCCCGCAGCAGGAGGCCCGGGCGTCGCAGCGGGTGGTGGCGGCGCAGTGATTGGTGCGAACGTCTGACGGAGGCGGCGGTTCAAAATCGAGTGCAGGGTTCATGCGGAAAAGTTATTTCTCAGCCGCTTTCGCCTTGGTTCTTGCCGCCGGTGTGGTCCCGGCGAGCGCCGAGCCCGCATTGGGTTCGGCTAACCGCGAGCCCCTCAGAAAGTTCGTGGCTTCCCTTTCCCCTTCACTCGCGCACACACGGCTCGTTGAAGCCAATGTACCCACGGTCGCCTGCCCACAAGACGGTCAGGTCGAGCCCTTGGACCCTCCGCTACTTCCGAAAAGCGTACGTGTTCTCGTCCCTGAGGGAACGGAACGTCTCTGGCGTATTACTCCGCATACGAAGGCGTGAAAGCAGGCGTGCTCGCGCCGAGAGGCTGGGATTGTTTCGGCACATATGGCTCGGCCGGCACAACCCTTTATGTCGTGCCTCGCCGGGTTGGCGGCCCGATACTCGATCGTTTTGATAAAGTGAAAGACGGCCCGGCGGTCATCAAGAGTTTCGCCGATGGCGACACGTCGGGCCGTTATGAACTGGCAAAGACAAGCGCTCGCATATTTCCTCGCGCCCGCACGCTCGTCGACAGCATTCGAGCCGGCATCGACACACTAGACGATTACGTCTTCACTCCCTGGCCCGCCGACCGGCTGGACTACTTGACGGATTTCGCAATCAGTTACGTGACGCCGGCAGGGGCGCAAGGTCTTGGAACCGCCATCGGTCTCGTGCCCACCCGAGAGCCGATTGCCGGGCTGGTATTCCTCATGAGCACGAAGGACGACATTCCATATCTCCGCGAGCTCGCAGTCCGTCTCGACCGCGGCGATCAACGCCTCTATGCGGCCATCGCCGTCGCCCATATTGCCTCGACATAATCGCTGATCAAGGTGGCCGCAGCCCTGGCCCCGAGAGGAACCATGCTCGGCGCCGTGACGCAATTCTATATGAAGCGCTTGGACGTGCGGATGGACCCGCCGCTGCCGCAGCCCTCGTCCCCTTGAAAAGCGCACACATGGCCCGCTTTCGGCAGACGCGATAACGCAAATTTCTATTCTCGACTGGCCGAACCGCTGGCTCTTGTTTCAGTTGCCCAGCTCGACGCGAGAACGGTCTTTGCGCAAATACCGCCGTTACCGCACCCTGGCGGGGAAGTCCTGCGATGGAGAAGCACAAGTAACTGTGCGCACCGCCGGCCTCGAATTCCTGATCGAGCGCGTACGGGCATTGAAGAACTGCTGACGATACGCGACGGGCCGTCATTGCGGCGCGCGCCTCGTTCTGCAAAACTCGCAACGAGCCGTCGCACGCGCTCTCCAACCGCGTCGCAGGCGCGCCGAAGGCGCCGCGGTAACCTGGGAGGAGCCTTTCATGGCCGAATGGTTCGTCGCCAAGGCGGCGGAGATGTCGGACGGCGACCGCCGGATCGTCGTCGTCCGGCCAGCACGAGATCGGCGTGTTCTGCAAGGACGGGGAATTTCATGCCTACAGCAATTATTGCGTGCATGCCGGCGGCCCCGCCTGCGAGGGCCTGATCCGATCAACCAAGGTGGTCGACATCATCGCCGCCGACCGCACCTATCGCGGGGCAGACTTTTTCGACGACGAGATGCATTTCGTGTGCCCCTGGCACGGTTGGGAATACGACATCGAAGACCGGCGAATGCGCCGGGGACCGCAAGCTCAAGCTGCGCAAATACGACGTGGTCCGCCGCGGCGACGACGTCTTCGTCGTGGCGTAGGGGAATCTCCATGGACATGCCGCGCAACGAGGTCCGCACCCCGCGCTTCGACCGAATACTCGACATCGAAATATCTCGAGCACGCGTCCGAGCAGGCGCGCGCAGCGCAACTACAACGACTTCCTCATCGTCGACGTCGACGCGCATCACTACGAAAACGAATCACTACAAGGAGGTGTTCTCCTATATCGACAGTCCGGTGATCCGGCGCGCCGCGATGGAATCGACCAAGCGCGGCGGGCGCTCCTCGATGATGTACGGCCAGGTCGGATACCAGGACATCAGCGGCCGCATCACCCGCCATGAGCTGCGCAAGCTGGAGAAGACGGCGCCCGACACCCATCGCGACATCGCCATGACCAAGGCGTGGATGGACGCCATGGGCGTCGACTATGCCTGCCTGTTCCCGACCCCGATGCTGTTCCTCGGCCTGCACCCGCAGGTCGAGATCGAGGTGGCGATGGCGCAGGCCTATAACCGATGGCTGTGCGAGCACATCCTCGGCGAGGAGCCGCGCCTCATCTCGATGCTCTACCTTCCCTTCAACGATCCGGAAGCGGCCTACCGTACCGTCCAGGAATTCGGCCACCGCAAGGGCGTGGTCGGTTTCATGGTGACGTCGCCGCGCTACAAGCCGGTGCACGACAACGCCTACATCAAGACGTATGCGCTGCTCGAGGAGATCGGCAAGCCGATCTCCTTCCACGCCGCCTACAACTGGAACGACCAGGCCTTGGCGATGGCGAACCGCTTCATCGCCGTGCATGCGCTGGGCTTCGTGTGGTTCAACATGATCCACATGACCAATTGGGTGGTGAACGGGCTGCCGGAGCGCTTCCCCAAGCTCAAGGTGATGTGGATCGAGAGCGGGCTCACCTGGGCCTACAGCCTGATGCAACGGCTCGACCACTCCTACATGATGCGCACCTCGGACTGCCCTTCGCTCAAGCGCCGTCCCAGCGAATACATGCGCGAGATGTATTACTCGACCCAGCCGATGGAGGTGCCGCAGGACCTCTCGATCCTGGAGGCGACCTTCAAGATGATCAACGCCGAGACCCAGTTGGTGTGGTCATCGGACTATCCGCATTGGGACTTCGACCTGCCGAGCGTGATCTACGACCTGCCCTTCCTCAACGAGCAGGCCAAGCGCAACATCCTCGGCGCCAACGCAGCGCGGCTGTTCGGGCTCGACACTAGGCCGGTGAAGAAGGGCGCGTGAGGCGCGGCGCGGAACCGGTCATTCCGCGGCGCGGGGCCGGCGCCGCCGCGCTTCGGCGGCGAACGCGCGCCCCGGTCGAGGCGGCCGCATCGGGATAGTCCTTCGCCGCGCCCGCCGGTAACCCCGCCTTAAACCGGCCCCACTAGCGTGGCGTGCGACCCGATGCAGGGTGGCGGACGGGGTGGAAATTGGCGAAACCGGGCCGAGGCGCGAGCAAGCGTCGCGAGCCCTCTTTGAAGGGCGGCGCGGGGACGCTCGACGTGCGGCTGTCGCCGGAGGACCGCTCCGCGGCACCCGCATCCGATGCGGGGCGCGCCCGCAAGTCCGCCAAACCGCATGCCGCCAAACCGATTCCCATCAGGCCGGCTTCCACCAAGCCGGACGCCCCCAAGCTGCGCATCGAACCCAAAGTCGACCTTCCCGTCACGCCGCGCCTCCCGACGCCGCACAAGAAGGCCGCGAGCGGACGCGGCAAGCGCCGCCGGTTCGGCTTCGGCCGCCTGATCTATTGGGGCGCGGTCCTGGCGATCTGGGCGGTGCTCGCCGTCGTCGGCGTGTTCGCCTGGGTCGGCCTGCACCTGCCGCCGATCCAATCCCTGGAAATCCCCAAGCGCCCGCCGAGCATCCAGATCAACAGCCTCGACGCCCGCATGTTCGCGAACCGCGGCGAAATGGGCGGCGCCGCGTTGCCGCTCAAGGACATGCCGGCCCATCTGCCCAACGCCTTCATCGCCATCGAGGACCGGCGATTTCGTTTCCACCACGGCATCGATCCCGTCGGCCTGTTCCGCGCGGTGGTGGCGAACCTGCTCCACCGCGGCATCTCCCAGGGCGGCTCGACGATCACCCAGCAACTCGCCAAGAACCTGTTCCTCACCCAGGACCGCACCCTCACGCGCAAGCTGCAGGAGGCGATGCTGGCGATGTGGCTGGAGCACAAATTCTCCAAGAACGAGATTCTCGAGCTCTATCTCAACCGGGTCTATTTCGGCTCCGGCGCCTATGGCGTCGAAGCCGCCGCCCAGCGCTATTTCGGCAAGCCGGCCCGCACCGTGTCGGTGGCCGAGGCGGCGCTGCTCGCCGGCCTCGTCAAATCGCCCTCGCGCCTGGCGCCGACGCGCAATTACGACGGCGCCGAGCGGCGCGCCCAGATCGTCCTCGCCGCGATGGCGGACGCCCGCCTCATCAAGGAGGACGGCGCCAAGGCGGCGATGGCCTCGCCGCCGAAGATCGTGAAGCCCAGCGCCGGCGGCTCCTCGAACTACGTCGCCGACTGGGTCATGGACGTCCTCAACGAGATGGTCGGGCGGGTCGACGAGGACATCGTCGTCGACACCACCATCGATGCGACGCTGCAGGGGGTCGCCGAAAAGGCGGTGATCGAGGAGATCGCCCAGAAGGGCGAGAAATTCGGCGTCCAGCAGGGCGCGTTGGTGGCGATGACGCCGGACGGCGCGGTGCGGGCGCTGGTGGGCGGCCGCAGCTATGTCGAGAACCAGTTCAACCGCGCGGTGGCGGCGAAACGCCAGCCAGGCTCGGCCTTCAAGCCGTTCGTCTACCTCACCGCGCTGGAGCACGGCCTCACGCCCGACACCATTCGCGACGACCGGCCGATCGAGTTGAAGAACTGGCGGCCGGAAAATTACGGACACGAGTATTTCGGGCCGGTGACGCTGACCCAGGCGCTGGCGCAGTCGCTCAACACGGTGTCGGTGCGGCTCACGCTGGAATTCGGGCCGACCGCCGTGGTGCGCACCGCCCACCGGCTCGGCATCGCATCGAAGCTCGAGCCCGAACGCGTCGATCGCGCTCGGCACCTCGGAGGTCTCGGTGCTGGAGCTGGTATCCGCCTACGCGCCGTTCGCCAATGGCGGCAACGCCGTCATGCCCCATGTCGTCGAGCGGATCCGCACCCTCCATGGCAAGACCCTTTATGCACGCAATGCCCCGGCCCTCGGCCGCGTCGTCGATCCGCGCTATGTCGCAATGATGAACGCGATGATGCGGGAGACCCTGGCCTCCGGCACCGCGCGCAAGGCGGACCTGCCGGGCTGGACCGCCGCCGGCAAGACCGGCACCAGCCAGGATTTCCGCGACGCCTGGTTCGTCGGCTACACCAGCCGGCTCGTCACCGGCGTGTGGTTCGGCAACGACGACGCCTCGCCGACCCGGAAGGCGAGCGGCGGCGGCCTGCCGGTCGAGGTCTGGAGCCGGTTCATGAAGGCGGCGCACCAGGGAACGCCGGTGACCGATCTTCCCGTTGTGAGCGCGGGGCTGGCGAGCCCGGCGGTGGCGGCACCGGGAGGATTTGCACCCTCGACTGCGGCACCCGCTCCTTCCGCCGCGCCGACGCCGCCCGGCCCCGGACGTGGACGCGAACCGGTCCGACCGGCCGAGGGGACCATCGACGGCTGGCTGATGGACCGGCTGTTCCCGGGCCGCTGAACGACATCAACGAGCAAGCGCCGAGACCGCCGGCGTCATGCGGCGGCCCTGCCTGCCGGGCGGCGCCTCGCCTTCTTGCCGAAAGCGTCGGCTTCCAGGCCGTAGCGATGCAGATCGGTGCCATGCACGTCGAGCCATGCCTTGGCACGCTCCAGGTCCGGACAGATGCGGCGCAACACGCGCCAGAACCGCGGCGAATGGTTCATCTCGACGAGGTGGGCGATCTCGTGCGCGGCGAGATAGTCGAGCACGTAGCGCGGCGCCAGCACCAGCCGCCACGAGAACGACAGCATGCCGGTCGTCGAGCACGATCCCCAGCGGCTGGCCTGGTCGCGTATCGAGATGCGCTTGAAGGTGACGCCGAGTTTTTCGGCGTAGTGCTTGGACGCGATCTCGACGTCGCGCTTGGCCTGGCGCTTGAGATAATCGGTGATGCGGCGCGAGACGTGCTCGGCCTCGCCGGCCACGCAGAGCAGGCGCTCGCCGCGGCTGTCGCTCTCGGTCCACACCGTGCCGCGCGCGCCGCGCCGATGCACGATCGAATGGGTGACGCCGCGCAGCGGCAATTCCGAACCGTGCGCGAATGGCGCTGCCTTCGGCAGACGGCCGAAGCGGGCGGCGATCCAGGCACGATGCTTTTCGGCAAATTCGCGCGCCTCGCGCAGGCTGCCGCGCGGCGGCATGGTGAGCACCGCCTCACGCGTCGTCGTGACGATGCGCAGCGTATAACGGCGCGCCTGACGATGGCGACGCAAGCGCACGAGAAAGACCGAGTCGTCGCAAACGACTTCGATCGCCGAAGGCTCGGCGGGACGACGATAAAGCAAGGCGCGCGTGGGCATTGCAAATTCTTCCAGGGCAAATCACTGGATTCGATAGTGGCATATCCCCGGGAAGATCAAGGAAACATTATCGCGAGGCTGCGTTGCTACAATATACAGGGCAAAGGGAACACCGGACATCAACATACAGTAGCGAATAGAAAAGAACATTGATTCATTTTATAGAATCTGAAGCCGCGCTCCCGGCACCCCAAATCGGTTTTCAATTTCATATGCTTATGAGCGAGGAACCGCGCAGCCTCGAAATTCCTTGAGCTTACGCAGATGAATCAAGAATCACTTCTTTTCGGCAAGCATTAAAACGGGTTCGCCCGCAAGCAGAAGTCGTATTCAAGACGACAAGGGAACCTGCGATACGTGCTTGGCTCCGGCGCCGTTGGCCTCCTTTTTTCGGGAAGCATCGGCATTCGATTTTTGCGCCTTGCCGGCGTTGGCGTGGCGGAAATCGTGCGACAGCACGAAGTCGGCGATGCGCGGCGCGATTTCGGAGCGGAACCGCGACCCGTTGAACACGCCGTAATGGCCGACCCCGGGCTGCAGCCAGTGGGCCTTGAGCGCGTCGGGAATATTGACGCACAGCCGGTGCGCCGCCTCGGTCTGGCCGACGCCGGATATGTCGTCGTGCTCGCCTTCGACGGTCATCAAGGCGACGTGCCGGATCTGCGCGGCATCTACGACATCGTCGCGGTGAGTCATGGAGCCCTGCGGCAGGGCGTGGCGAATGAACACGGTCTCGACCGTCTGGAGATAGAATTCCGCGGTCGAGATCCATCACCGCAAGATACTCGTCGTAGAATTCGCGGTGCTTCTGCGCGGAGTCGCCGTCGCCGCCGACGAGGTTCCGAAACAGCTTGCGGTGCGCGTCGATGTGGCGATCGATGTTCATGCTGACGAAGCCGTTGAGCTGCAGGAATCCGGGATAGACATCGCGCATCACGCCGGGATGGGGAAACGGCACCTTGGTAATGACGTTGCGCCGGAACCAATCGATGCCGCGGAATTTCGCGAGCTGGTTCACGCCGGTCGGATTGACCCGGGTGTCGATCGGGCCGCCCATCAGCACCATCGAACGCGGCACATAAGGGTCCTCGATCGCTTCCATGCGCGCGACCGCCGCGAGCACCGGCACCGCGGGCTGGCAGACCGCAACGACGTGAACGTCGCCGCCGAGGAAATGCAGGATCGAGATGACGTAGTCGATGTAGTCGTCGAGATCGAACCGCCCTTCGGCGAGCGGCACCATGCGGGCGTCCTGCCACTCGGTGATGTAGACGTCGTGGTTGGGCAGGAACGCCTCGACGGTGCCGCGCAGCAAGGTCGAGTAGTGCCCCGACATCGGGGCGACGATCAGCAGGCGGGGTTGCGGACGATGCGGCTGGTGCTCGAACGCCCGCTCGAAATGCAGGAGCCGGCAGAACGGGCGCTCCCATTCCGCCACGACGCGCACGGGGACCCGCTCGCCGCCCACCATCGTGGTCGCAATGTCCCATTCGGGGCGGCCGTAGCGGCGCGTCGAGCGCTCGAACAGTTCGCAGGCCGCCGCCACCGACTTTCCGAACGTGGTCGTCGTCAGCGGATTGAGCGGGTTCTTGAACAACAGCTTGGTGGCGTCGGCCCAGGCGCGCGACGGGTTGAGCGCCGCCTGGCTCATCTCATAGAACCAGTACATGGGCGCCGCGAAAAAAATTCCGCCATCCGCAGGCAGCCCCGGTGCGCCGCCGAATTCGCCGATAGCCATGACAACATCCCTTAACTGGTGCTGCACTGCAGCAAGATGAAGAGCAGGCGCTGCCCCCGTCAACGGACGGGCGCGTCCATCCGGGTCATCCGGAAGGATGACCTTCGCCTCAGGATCATTCGCCCTCAGGATATAGGCACGCGTCGCCCGGTTTGCCCCCGCACGCTTCATTCCCCCGCCTGCATGAGCGCTCCGTGGCGCCGTGCCGCGTTGAGCAACTGCAGAAAGCCGAACACCCCGATCCCAAACCAAAGGGCATTCAGCCCCAGCGCCCGCCACATCAGGTCTGCCCTGAATATATGCTCAATCAACAGGGCGCGCATACCCTCAAATACATAGGTCGGGGGCAATGCCCAAGCGACCGCCTGCAGCCAGCCCGGCAGGACCGCGACCGGATAGTAGACGCAGGTCAGCGGCAGCAGGAGGAACATGATGGTCCAGGCGAAGCCCTCGGCGCCGAGGCCGTTGCGCAACACGAGGCCGGACACGAAGATGCCGACCGTCCAGCTCGTCAGGATCAGGTTGGCGAAGAAGGCCGCGAGCGCCAGGCCCATGGCATAGAGGTTGAACCCGAAGAAGCCGATGGCGAGCAGCGACACCGGCACCATGCCGATGGCGAGCCGCACGATGCTCATGGTCATCAGCGCGATGACGAACTCGATCGGCTTGAGCGGGCTGATCATGAGATTGGCGAGATTGCGCGACCACATCTCCTCAAGGAACGACACCGAGAAACCGAGCTGGCCGCGGAACAGGATGTCCCACAGCAGCACCGCGCCGATGAAGGTGCCGCCGGCGCGGGCGAAGAACCCGGAATTCTCGCCGATATAGAGCTGCAGGAAGCCCCACATCATCATCTGCACCGCCGGCCAGTAGATGAGCTCCAGCAGCCGCGGCCAGGACGAGCGCAGCAGATACCAATAGCGCGCAATCATCGCGCCGATGCGGCGGCCGGAGATGCCGTAATTCAAATCCGGCGGGTTCTTCACTGGGCGGCCTCCCCGATCCGGCCGCGCGCCACGTCGAGAAAGACCTCTTCCAGGGTCTGCCGCCCGTAACGGGCCAGCAGCGCGGCCGGCGTGCCGTCGTCCTCGATCCTGCCCTTCTTCATGATGATGACGCGCTCGCACAGGCGCTCGACCTCCACCATGTTGTGGGAGGCGAGCAGCAGCGTGGCGCCGTTGGCGGAGCGGTAGCGCGCCAGGATGCCGCGCACCCAATCGGCGGTATCGGGGTCGAGGGAGGCGGTCGGCTCGTCGAGCAGCAGCACCTCGGGCCGGTTGAGCAGCGCCTTGGCGAGCGATGCCCGGGTCTTCTGCCCGGACGACAGCTTTCCGGTGGGGCGGTCGAGGAGGTCGACGAGATCGAGGTCGCGGGCGACCTCGGCGATGCGGCCGGCGAGATCGGGAACCCCGTAAAGACGGCCGAACACCGTGAGATTCTGGCGCACCGTGAGCCGCATCGGCATCTCGACATAGGGGCTCTCGAAATTCATGCGGTGCAGCACGCGATAGCGCTGCCGCGGCATGTCGGCCCCCAATACCCGCACCGTGCCTGCGGTCGGCGTCACCAGCCCCATGATCATGGCGATGGTCGTGGTCTTGCCCGCGCCGTTGCCGCCGAGCAGCCCGGTGATCGAACCCACCGGCAGCGCAAAGCTGATCCCAGCGACGGCCATGCCGCGCTGATAGATCTTCGCGAGGTCCGCGACGGCGATGGCAGGTTCAACTTCGGTCATGAATCACGATATAGGGAACGATCCGCCGCCGCTTTTGTACGTGGAGCGGACCAGGAAGCAAGGATTTAGCTGCGGTATCAGGCTCCGCAACGGAGTTTCGATCCGTATGGGTTTCAATCCGTAGAGGATGACGGGGATGTCGGACCTCAGCATCGAGCAACAGCATCATTCCATGCGCAGCGTGCGGCTCGACACGCTGGTGCGCCTGCGCTGGCTTGCGGTGCTGGGACAGTCGGCGGCGGTGCTGGTGGTCCATGACGGCTTCGATTTCGAGGTGCCGTTCTGGGCCTGTCTCGCCGTCATCGCCGCCTATGGCGCCGTGAATGTGATGTTGCGGCTGCGGTTCCGGTGGAACCAGCGCCTGGAGCCACACTATGCGGCGTGGCTGCTTGCGCTCGACGTCATCGAGCTCGCGGTGCTGCTGTACCTGACCGGCGGCCTGCAAAACCCGTTTTCGTTCCTGTTCGCCGGGCCGGTGCTGATTTCGGCGGCGGCGCTGCCGGCACGCATGACGCTGATGCTCGCCGCCCTCGCTATCGCCTGCGCCACCCTTCTCGTGTTCATCCACTATCCCCTGCCGTGGCCGGAGGAGGAGCAGCTCGAGCTGCCGCCGCTCTACATGATCGGCGTGTGGCTCTCGCTGCTGCTGGCGATCGGCTATATCAGCATCTATGCGTGGCAGATCATCGAGGAATCCCGGCAATTGTCCGACGCCCTCGTCGCCACCGAGCTGGTGCTGACCCGGGAGCACTATCTGTCCCAGCTCGACGGCCTCGCCGCCGCCGCCGCCCATGAGCTCGGCACCCCGCTGTCGACCATCCTCGTGGTCGCGCGCGAATTGGAGCGCGAAATCGAGCCCGGGTCGCCCCACGCCGAGGACGTCCGCCTGTTGCGCGAGCAGGCCCAGCGCTGCCGGGTCATCCTCGGCAAGCTCACCGAATTGCCGGCGCCGGGAGAGCCGTTCGAACGGATGAAGCTCTCGGCCCTGATCGAGGAGGTGATCGCGCCGCACCGCGATATCGGGGTGGAGATCGAGGTCGAAATCCCCAAGGACGATCCGGGCGAGCCGGTCGGGGCACGCAACCCCGCCATCCTTTACGGCCTCGGCAATATCCTGGAGAACGCCGTCGATTTCGCGCGCCACCAGGTCCAGGTCGCCGCATCGTGGGATGACGACCATGTCAACGTCGTCGTCGGCGACGACGGTTCGGGCTTCCCCCCGGAGATCATCGACCGAATGGGGGAGCCCTATGTCACCAGCGAGCAGGGCCGGCGGATGCGCGGCCGGGAAATGCCGGGGCTCGGCCTCGGCTTCTTCATCGCCAAGACCCTGCTGGAGCGCTCCGGCGCCAAAATATCGTTGGAAAACCGGACCTTCCCGCAGCGCGGTGCGATCGTGAGGATATGCTGGAAGCGGGAAGAATTCGAACGCCAGAAAACCTGGCAGAAGCATATCGATGCCGCCGAGGAAGACGTCCCCATCGAGGAAGATTTGCCGGCGGAGAAAGTTGCAGCCCCGCCTCTTGCTGAAAACCGCTGATTGCTTACGTAGATAGTTGATGGGAGCGACGGTGTGTCTCGGTGGTGCGATCCAAATCAGTCGGGGATCGAGCCGCGAGTTCGATCATTGAACGAGGATTGATCCATCATGTCCGATGCCGTGACCCCCACGATCCCCGGCGATCGTTCCCTGCTCATTGTCGAAGACGACAAGTCGTTCCTGCAGCGTCTGGCGCGCGCCATGGAAGGACGCGGATTCAACGTCACGACCGCCGAATCGGTGGCTGACGGGCTCGACCTGGTGGAGAAGGGCGCGCCCGCCTACGCCGTCGTCGACATGCGCCTGGGCGACGGCAGCGGGCTCGATGTCATTTCGGCGCTCAAGCGGCGCCGGCCCGACGCGCGCGGCATCGTGCTGACCGGCTACGGCAATATCGCGACCGCCGTCACCGCGGTGAAGCTCGGCGCCGTCGACTACATGTCGAAGCCCGCCGATGCCGACGACGTGGCCGCCGCGCTGCTGGCGCTCGACGGCTCCAAGGCGGAGCCGCCCGCCAATCCGATGTCGGCCGACCGCGTGCGGTGGGAGCACATCCAGCGCATCTACGAGCTGTGCGGACGCAACGTGTCGGAGACGGCGCGGCGCCTCAACATGCATCGCCGCACGCTGCAGCGCATCCTGGCGAAACGCGCGCCGAAGTAGCCGCAGCCACCCTCCGTCAGATTTCGCTGCCGTCGGATTTCGCGGCCATAATGCGCTTGCGGATCGGCCGCGAGCATGCGCCGCGGCCGCGCGTTGCGACGCTGCGGACAGCGCCCTCCCGGTGATGTAGATTGTCGCCCAGCCGCCGTCGCGACGAAACGGCGGGCAACCGCAATGGGAGGCAATCATGGCACGACATGTCGCTTCGATTCGCATCGCTCTGCTGGCGGGCAGCATGGCCGCCGCGGCGATCCCCGCCACGGCCGCCGAGGTGACGCCGGATCGGCTCGTCAATGCCGACAAGGAGCCGCAAAACTGGCTGATGAACCACCGCACCTATGACGGCCAGCGCTTCTCGCCGCTCGACAAGATCAACCGGGCCAATGTCCGCGGCCTCAAGCTCGCCTATGCGGTGCCGCTCGGCGGCGGCGCCGGCAATGAATTCATCCAGGCGACGCCGCTCGCGGAGGACGGCTTCCTCTACATCACGGATTCCTGGGGCGTGCTGTACAAGATCGACGGCACCTCGGGAGACGTCGGCCGCATCGTCTGGCGCATGGACCCCAAGCAGCAGCGCCAAGGGCGCAACCGCGGCGCGGCGCTGTGGGGCAATCTGGTGGTCACGGCCGCCGAAGACCCGCCGCGGATCGTCGCAACCGACAAAGAAACCGGCAAGGTCGTCTGGGAATCCTCGTTCGCCGACACCCCCGAGGTGGCACTCACCTCGGCGCCGCTCGCCATCAAGGACAAGATCATCCTCGGCGCGGCGAATGGCGACCAGGGCGTGCGCGACTGGATGGCCGGGCTCGATGCCGCGACCGGCAGGCGGCTGTGGAAGAAGTACACCATCCCGGCGCCGGGCGAGCCCGGCAGCGAGACCTGGAAGGACAAGAACAATGCCTGGCAGACCGGCGGCGGCGCCGTCTGGGTGACCGGCACCTATGATCCCGAAACCAACCAGACCGTCTGGGGCACCGGCAATCCGGTGCCGATGTTCGACCCGACCTACCGCCCCGGCGACAACCTCTTCACCAACAGCGCCATCTCCTGGGACCCCGACACCGGCAAGATGAATTGGTACTTCCAGTTCACGCCCGGCGACATGTGGGACTACGACGCCGTCGGCACCCACATCATGATCGACGGCAATGTCGGCGGCCAGCAACGCAAGCTGATCACGCACTCGGCCCGCAACGGCTTCTTCTACACGATGGAGCGGGCCAACGGCGCCATGGTCAGCGCCAAGCCGTACTTGGACAACGTCAACTGGACCAAGGGAATCGACCAGAAGACCGGCAAGCCGCTCGACTACGATCCCAACAAGGACATCCAGACCTATGCCGGCATCGCCAACCAGACCCCGCGCGAGCCCACCAAGAAGGTGTGTCCGTCGATCGCCGGCGGCAACAATTACTGGCCGTCCTCCTACAGTCCGCGGACCAGGTTGACCTATATCCCGGCCATGACGGCGTGCTCCGATGTGACCGTCGATACCGCCAAGCACAGCAAGGACAGGGGCTGGAACGGCGGCGCCTACAAGACCGCCGACCGCTACGAAAGCAACCTGACCGCCGTCGATCCGGTGACCGGCGAGACCAAGAAAAGCGTGCATCTGCAGTATCCGAACTACAGCGGCACGCTGGCGACCGGCGGCGGCGTGGTCTTCCTCGGGCTGCTCGACGGCACCGTTGCGGCGTTCGACGACACCACGCTCGAACAGCTTTGGAAGTTCAATGTCGGCTCCGGGTTCTCGGCGCCACCCATGAGCTTCGAGGTCGGCGGCAAGCAGTATATCGCGATCGCGTCGGGGCCCAGCGCTTCGGCCAAGGCCAAGCTCGTCAACACGCCCGAACTCAAGGACCAGCGTCAGGCGACCGTGCTTTACGTCTTCTCGCTCTGAGCGGAGCCGGCGCCGATCCAGGGAGCGCCTTGCCGCGCTCCCCATTTTTCACCACCCAACGACAATCCGAGCGAGGGAGGAAATCCATGGATACGCGACAGGGCGTTTCGCGGCGGCAGGTGCTGGCGATGTCGGCGGCGGCAGGAAGTATCGCCATCGGCGGGGGCTATCGTCTCGCCGCGGCACAGGCGGCAAAGCGGATCGACAAGTTCGATCCGGCGCTGGACCAGATCGTCTCCGCGTCGGAGCCGATCGTGGATCTCGCCACCAATCTCGGCGGGGTCGCCAATGTCGAGGGACCGCTGTGGTGGAAGGAGGGCGGCTACCTCCTGTTTCGGGGCACCGACAACAAGCGGTGGAAATATGCGCCCGGGCAGGCGTTGTCGGTCTTCAAGGAGAACACCAATGCTGCCAATGGCATTACCCGCGACATGCAGGGCCGGCTGGTGGCTTGCGAAGCAGCGACGCGGCGGATCGTGCGGGAGGAACGCGACGGCAGCATCACCGTGCTGGCGAGCAGTTTTCAAGGCCGCCCGCTTCAACCGGCCGAACGATATCGTGGTGAAATCGGACGGCGCGATCTATTTCACCGACCCCTGGACCGCGGCGGAAGCGCCCGGCGAGACCGACCTGGCCTTTGCCGGCGTGTTCCGCATATCGCCCGACCGCGGCACGCTCACGCTCCTGGTCGATGACTTCCTGACGCCCAATGGGATCGCGTTCTCGCCCGACGAGAGCGTGCTCTACGTCAACGACTTCGCGGCGCCGCCACATCCGCGCCTTCGATGTCCAGCCGAACGGCGCGCTCGCCCGCCAGACCGACCGGGTCTTTGTCGATCTGGCCGGACCCGAGCCGGGCGGTCCCGACGGAATGAAGGTCGATTCCGCCGGAAACGTCTATTGCGGCGGTTCGGGCGGGCTCCACATCATCGACCCGAAGGGCAAGAAGCTCGGACGCATCGTGCACGGCTTTGCCAACACGGCCAATGTCGCCTTCGGCGGCGACGACTGGAAGACCGTCTACTTCTGCACGCGCACCAGCCTCGGCGCGTTCAAGGTCAAGATCGCCGGCGTGCCGGTGCCGGTCGCAAAGAAAGCGTGAAGGCGATCTGCGGCTTTGCGGCGGCGGCCAGGCACCAATGGCCTGCGCCGCCTTGCCTGCCTTTGCCCACCCTGCGCTACCCGGCGACGCGCGCGCCCAAGCACCGCCACGGCCTCAGATCTCATCGCCATAGGGCCCTTGCGGGTCGGACAGCGCCTGCAGGCGCACGGCAGCGGCACGGGCGAAGGCAAGCATCACGCTCTTGCGGGTCGAGGCATGCAGGCGATGCTCCGGCGCTTCGCGCACCAGTTCCGCTCCGTAGCCATCGGCGAGGATCAGCCCGGCATCGGGCGGGAAGATATCGAGCGGCACATGCGCCGCGGTCGCGAAGAACAGGCGGTCGCAATGCATGCGGTAGTCGGTCCATTTCTGGTCGGCGCGGAAATCCGCGACCGAGGACTTGATCTCGACGATCCAGATTTCCCCATCGCCGCCGAGCGCCACGAGATCGGCGCGCCGCCCCGACAGCAGGGACAATTCGGCCACGCAGGACAGCCCGAGCGCCAGCAGCAGCCGCTGGGTGCCGCGCGCCACCGCGAGCGCGGTTTCCGACTGGCGCCGGTCGGCCGGAACGATGGTGATGGAGCCGAGCGACATATCCCAGGATTCCACGGGGCGCCGCGGCGGACAAGCGTCTTGCCGGGGCGCTCAACGGCCCGTTCGCTCAATATCTACGGGGCACCGACCTTCGCTTGATCAATCGATTTCGTCCGAGACAAATTCCTTGCGGTCGGCCTGATCGCACACGACTCCTGCAGTTCCGTCCATTCCGCGTCGTTGATGACATAGACGCCTGTGCGGCGCGCTTCGATCTCCCGCGCCAGTTCCTCCAACTCGGCGATGTCCTCGTCAGGCCGCGAGGCGACGCGATGTCCAGCAGAGTTTTGCTCGAAAGGTGTGCTATGACTTTCACTTATCACAATCATCACTCCCTCTCCATTGTCCCCACTCTCGCCAGCACGTCGGCGAGCATGGGCGGGCTCACCGGCTTGGTGATGCACGCGCTCCATGCCGGCGGCAACCGCGCGGCGGCTTGGTCCGCTTGCCTTGGTCCTCCTGGCAAATGATGCCGATCACGGCCACGCGTCCTGCGCGCCCCGGCAGGGCGCGGATGCGCCGCGTCGCTTCATAGCCGTCGATGCCGGGCAAGGCGACATCCATCAGGACGACATCGTGATGACCTGCGGCGAGCGCAGCCAGCGCGGCCTCGGCGCTGGCGGCGAAGGTCGCGCGGTGGCCCAATTCGGTGGCGATCGCATTCAACACCAGCCGGCCATAAGGATTGGCATCGACACAGAGAATTGCGAGTGCCGGACCCGGCGGCGTCTGGTCCGCCGCCGCGACGCCGGCGGACGCCGCCGGGCGGGCGCGGTCGAGCACCACGGTGAGATGGAACGCGCTGCCGCGGCCGGGCGTGCTCTCGACCTCGAGGTCGCCGTGCATGGAGCGGGCGAGGCGGCGCACCTGCACGAGGCCGAGCCCGGAGCCGCCGAACCTCTGCGCGATCTGCTCGCTCGCCTGCGCGAACGGCCGGAACAGCCGGCCGATCTCGGCGTCGTTCATGCCGATGCCGCTGTCTGATACCGTGAACGACAGACGCAGCTTGCCGCGTGCCAGCGGTGCCGCCGCGATCCGCAAGCCGACTTGGCCGCGCTCGGTGAACTTCACCGCATTCGCCACCAGGTTTTCGATCGCCGCGCGCAGCAGCGCCGGATCGCCGGCCACATGGTCCGGCAAATCGTCCTGGATGCTGGTTTCGCAGGCGAGGCCCTTCGCCTCGGCGCGCGCGGCGAGCGAGAGCGCGAGCCGGGCGGCGAAGCGCGGCAATGCGAAGGTCTCGCGGCGCAGCGCGAGGCGCCCCGCGCCGGCCCGCGCCGCCTCGACCGCAAGCGTGGTCAATTCGGTGAGATGCCCGGCCGCATCCTTGATGGCCTCGACCCAGCGGCTCTCGCGCTCGCCGAGCCCCGATGTCGCCAGCAATTCGCTGAAGGCGAGTATCCCGGTCAGCGGCGTGCGGATGTCGTGGGCGAAGGTGGCGAGCACGGTCTCGATCGCGCGCGGGGAATGAGCGCGCTTTGCCGCCGGTTTGCGGCCTGCGCCCGCGCCCCCGGATTTCCGCGCCGCGACTGTGGAGCTGGCTGTGGACTTGGTCGCAGACTTCGTTGTGGACTTCGTGGTGGACTTCGTTGTGCCCTTGGCCATTCCTCCCCCTGTCCGGCCGAACGACGCGGCGCCGGGCCGGACCATTGCGGAGCCGGGTCGCCGCAATCGGCGGCTCAGCCGATCCCGATCATCGACAGGACGTCAGTGGGGGCGGCGCCGCCCGCACGCAGCTCCCGCAGCCCGGTGGCGCAGGTCGATTTCGACAGCTTCCGCCCCTCGGCATCGAGAATCAGGCGGTGATGATGATAGATCGGCTGGGGAAGTTCGAGGAGAATCTGCAACAGGCGGTGCAGGCCGGTGGCCGGGAACAAGTCCCGCCCGCGCACCACGTTGGTGATGCCCTGCAGGGCGTCGTCCACCACCACGGCGAGGTGGTAACTGGTGGGGGTATCCTTGCGGCCCAGCACGACATCGCCCCATTCCCCGGGGGCGGCCGCCACACGGCCGGTCTCGCCGCGCGGGCCGGCACCGGTCTCGGTCCAGGCGATCGGGAGGCTCCCGGCTGCATCGAGCGCCGCCGCCATGTCGAGGCGCAGAGCGTAGGGCGCGCCACCCGCTATGCGGTGCGTGCGCTCGTCCGGCGTGAGCGTCTTGGCGGTACCGGGATAAAGCGGCACGCCGTCGGGATCGCGCGGCCACGGTGCGCTGCCCTCGCGCTCGGCGACCAGGCGGGCGATCTCGCGCACGGCTTTCGAAGCTCGGATAGATCAGCCCCCGCGCCGTCAGACGCGCCAGCGCTTGCGCGTAAGCGGCGAGGTGCTGGGATTGGCGCCGCACCGGCGCCTCCCAGGCGAGCCCCAGCCAGTGCAGATCCTGGAATATGGCTGCCTCGTATTCGGGGCGGCAGCGCGTCGCGTCGATGTCTTCGATTCGCAGCAGGAACCGCCCGCCGTCCCGGCGCGCCATTTCGGCGTTGAGCGCGGCCGAATAGGCATGTCCCAGATGGAGATAGCCGTTGGGGCTGGGCGCGAATCGAAATGCCGGTGCGGTCATGATGAAACCCGGCGCCACCCCTGCCGATCAGCCGACACGATATTTACATCCTGCCGAACCGAAAGATACCGTCAGTCACTATGCCGTCAGTCACCGTGATGTCCCACCGCATCGACACCGAAGCCGATATCGAAGCCGGGTTGAGCGCGCTGCTCGCGGCCGATCCGCGCCTCGCACCCGTGGCCGCCGATGGCCGGCCGGCTGCCGCTGCGCCGACGGCCCGGCGGCTTTGCCGGACTTGCGGGCATCGTCGTGTCCCAGCAGCTTTCGACGGCGAGCGCGAATGCGATCTGGGGACGGCTGGCGGCCGCCTACGACCCGTTCACGCCGCAGGCCTTGATCCGGGCGCGGACGGTCCGGCTTGCCGGGCTCGGCCTTTCCGCGCCGAAGATCCGCGCGCTCAAGGAGATCGCCAAGGCGATCGCTGGCGGACGGCTCGACTGCGACGCACTTGCCGGCCTGCCGGCCGATGCGGCCCATGCCGCGCTGTGCGAGATCCACGGTATCGGCCCGTGGTCGGCCGATATCTACCTGTTGGCTTGCCTCGGCCATCCAGACGCCTGGCCGGCCGGCGATCTCGCGCTGCAGGAGGCGGCGCGGCTCGCCTTCGCCTTGTCGGTCACGCCCCAATGCCAAGGAAACCGTCGCGCTCGCCGATCCCTGGCGTCCCTGGCGCGGCGTCGCGGCGCGGTTGCTGTGGGCCTATTATCGCGCCATCAAGCAGCGCGATCCCGCGCCGCTGCAGTCCGCGCCATAGCGCGCCGGCGTCGCGACGGGGCGATCGGATGGCGTCCGAATCCCCTGATTTCGCGCGCGAACCCGTTCGAAAAGCTGCAGGCTTTGCGGGATCGTGCTTTATCGGGGATGAACGTCACCAGCGGCCTGCGATTTTCCGCGGCCATGCAGATTTTCGTGATCTGGAGGAACGATGGCGGCAGAACTCAATGGCCCACGGCTTGCTCCGCATTCGCGCGGGCCGGCGCGCCAGCTCGTCGTCTTCCTGCATGGCTACGGCGCCGACGGCAATGACCTGATCGAGCTCGGACGGGTGTGGCAGGCGGCGATGCCGGATGCGGCCTTCGTGTCGCCTCATGCGCCCGAGCCCTGCGGACAGGCGCCCACCGGCCGCCAGTGGTTTCCCCTGACGTTTCGCGATCCCGATGAGCGCTGGATCGGAGTCAACAAGGCGGCGCCGGGCTTGGAGCGGTTCATCGATGCGGAACTCGGGCGGCACCAATTGCCGCCCAGCGCGCTCGCTTTGGTCGGGTTCAGCCAGGGGACCATGATGGCACTTCATGTCGGGCTGCGCCGCGCCGCCGCGCCGAAGGCCATCGTCGGCTATTCCGGGCTCCTGGTGCTTCAGGACGGCGCCGGGCCGGAGACGATCAAGGCGGAGATCAAGGCCCGTCCGCCGGTGCTCCTGCTCCACGGCGACCGCGACGATCTGATCCCGGCACAGGCGCTGCTGATGTCCTGCCAATGTCTCGCGGACCTCGAAATCCCCGTCGAGTGGCACTTGTCGGCCGGGCTTGGCCACGGCATCGATGAGGAAGGCCTGCGCCAGGGCGGCGAGTTCCTGGCCCGGCGATTTCGCCGTGAAACGGTGACCGCGCCGGACGCCCAAACGCGCCTCTTGCAAAAGGCGTCTCGTTGCGGCCGCCTGCGCGCCCCTTGCGGCACAGCGGTTGCGGCCCGGCTTCACAATCCTGTAACCTCCGCCTATAAAGTAGTCCTCGTGCTGCTGTGCAGCGATGTTGAGGGTTCGACGTCTGGGAGCGTCGCATTGAACGCCCACGTTTCGCCGAGTGGATGGCCAGCCCTGGTGCTCAACGCGGACTTTCGCCCGCTGAGCTACTATCCGTTGTCCCTGTGGTGCTGGCAGGACGCCATCAAGGCGGTCTTTCTCGACCGCGTGAACATTGTCGCCCATTACGACAAGGCGGTGCGCAGCCCGAGCTTCGAGATGCTGCTGCCGAGCGTGGTGTCGCTCAAGACCTTCGTGAAGCCCTCCACCAATCCGGCCTTCACCCGGTTCAACGTCTTCCTGCGCGACCGCTTCTCCTGCCAATATTGCGGCTCGGGCGATGACCTGACCTTCGATCACCTGGTGCCGCGGTCGCGCGGCGGCCAGACCACCTGGATCAACGTGGTCGCGGCCTGCTCGCCATGCAACCTGCGCAAGGGCAACCTGACGCCCCACGAAGCCGCCATGCACCCCTCGCAGATGCCGTTCCAGCCGACGGTGCACCACCTGCACCGCAACGGACGGCTGTTCCCACCCAATTACCTCCACGATAGCTGGCTGGACTATCTCTACTGGGACAGCGAACTGGAGCCGTAGGCGGCGGGTGGGACGGCGCAGTGCTCAAGAACCTTCATTTGGCTTTGGCGCGTCCCACACATCGGTATCGCTCTCGACTTCGGTGGTCGGAGCTTGGTTGCGAAGGTACTCCGCAAAAATCTTGAGGCCATCCCTTCCAAGGATATCGACGTATTCCGACCAAATGGGTGCGCCCGGGCGATTGCTGAGAAAGGAATACGAGCGGGCCGTCGCCGCAAAGGCTATGTCCGGACCGGCCGCAAAAATACGGCACAAAAAGCTGTCCGGATCGCTCACCGATACGCCATGTGTTGCCAGTTCCCTGCTGTTGAAATGGCGTAGGTTCCACGTCACGAGAGAGCAAGGCGCACACTTGATCGCTGCTGCCGCGACATGGCGGTCTTTTGGATCGGTCACCACGAGAAATGATTCGTACTGCCGGTAATCGCTCAGCCTTGCCTCAGGCAGTGCATTCTTCATTGCCTGCGCCGTGCGTTGCAATCGTTCGGCTCCAAGATCAGGACGATTGCGCTCAAGGGCGTTGAGCCACTCCGCTTCGATCTCATCGGTCCAATGCAGATTGAACAAACGCTCGACGGCGAACGTCATGAATACGTTGCGTTGATACTGCGAATAAAAGACGTTCGCGTCGACAACCGTGGTCTCAAGATCGAGGCGGACGGAAGTCAAGGTCTTCGATACCCTCGCCGAGTTCCCGCAACGCCTCTGCCTGCTTCTCCTCCCGAACCTTCAGTCTGAGCACATCTTCAAGATTACAGCGGCGGTGCGCGCCCACATATGTGAACGGCAGACGCCCGTCATCCATGCGCCGCACCACCAACGGCCGGGAAATCCCGAGTATCCTGCCTGCCTGCTCCGGCGAAAGCTCGGCAGCGAGGCCACCATAGGCAAGCCCGTCGACTTCCGCGATCACGCCCGCGATCCTTTCGAACAGCTCGGCGAGTTGGCCTTCCATCTGAACGGTCAAGCGCTTGCCGCCGGCAGCGCGGAGTTTGCGCGCAAGCCCTTGCGCCTGGCGTTGCGTCGATTCGTCGATGCTCTCGAACCTCACTCGCGCGGAACCCATTTTTTGCCTCTGTACTCAAGACGTAACTGAAATAACTGAAATACAGGGAAATTTCAAGTCGGAGATGGCTTGGTCGAGGCCGGTCGAGCCCGGTTGGCCTGACCGCAGGCGCAACCGCGGAAAATGGTGTAGGACGTTCACCTCTGCCCTCCCTGCCGACCGCCGCCGACAGACCGCCATGACCGACATTCCCGCCCTGGTGCGCGACCTCGTGGTCGCCAACCGCATTCTCGCCCGCGAAAGCGTCGTGGATGCCTATGGCCATGTGAGCGTGCGCCATCCCGACGATCCCCACCGCTTCTTCATGGCGACCTCGATGGCGCCGGAACTGGTGGAGCCCGGGCACATCGTCGAATTCAATCTCGACTGCACCCCGGTGCGCGACGACGGAAGGCCGCTCTATCACGAGCGCTTCATCCATGGCGGCATCTTCGAGGCGCGGCCGGACGTGCAGGCGGTGGTCCACGCCCATTCGGAGGACGTGCTGCCGTTTTCGATTTGCGCGGTGCCGCTGCGCCCGGTCATCCATTCCGGCAGCTTCATGGGCGCGAAGGTTCCGGTATGGGACATGGCGGACCGCTTCGGCCCCGACACCAACATGCTGGTGACCAACATGGACCAGGCCCGCGACCTCGCCACATGCCTCGGCGCCAACAATGTCGCCCTGATGCGCGGGCACGGCTTCTCCGCGGCGGCGCGCTCGCTGATCGAGGTGGTGCGCATGGCCGTCTACGTGCCGCGCAACGCCCGCGCGCTGATGAATGCGCTGCGGCTTGCCGCCGACATCAAGCCGCTCCATGACGGCGAGATCGCCGCCCGCGACGCCGGCTACAAGCCCTATTCCCTGGAGACCCGGCGGGCGTGGCGCTACTGGGCGCACAAGGCCGGCTGCGCGCACCTCGTCGATGAACACCCCGTCGATCATGCCCACAAGCCCTGGGGCGCGTCCTGATCCGCCCAGCATCCGCAACCGTCACGCCGAGGCTCGCCGATGAACAAGGTCAAGCTCACGATCGCCACCACCGACTACGACCACTTCCGCGATTTCCGCACCGGCGCGGTGCAGGCGGAGGGGATCGAGCACACCTGGCTCACCCTCGGCCATCACGAGATTTTCTCGCGCTTCACGTTCAACCGCGAATGGGACGTGACCGAACTCTCGTTCGCCAAGTTCACCGCGCAGGTGACCCGGGACGATCCGGATATCATCGGCCTGCCGGTATTCGCCTCGCGCCTGTTCCGGTTCGGCGCGTTCTACGTCAACCGCAACAGCGGGATCAAAACCGCGGCCGACCTCAAGGGCAAGACCATCGGCTCGCCGGAATGGGCCCACACCGCCGCAGTTTACATGCGCGGCTGGCTCAACAACGAGGCCGGCGTGCAGCTCGAGGACGTGCACTGGTACCAGGCCGGCGCCAACGAGGCCGGCCGCATCGAGAAGGTGGAGCTCAGCCTGCCGGCCGGCATGAAGCTCACCCGTGTCGCCGACAAGTCCCTGAGCGACATGCTCGCCGCCGGCGAGATCGATTGCGCGCTGATCGCGCGGCCGCCGACCTGCTTCCTGCGTGGCCACCCCGACGTGGTGCGGCTGTTTCCCGATTTCCTCGAACGCGAGGAGGAGCACTTCGCCAGGACCAAGGTGTTTCCGATCATGCACGTGATCGCCGTGAAGCGCGCCATCCTCGCCGCCAATCCCTGGATCGCGCGCAACCTTTACAACGCCTTCGACGAATCCAAGCGCCGCAGCCTGGAGCGCCTGCTCGATCCCGCGGTGTCGCGCTATCCGCTGCCGTGGCTGCCGACTTATGCGCGCAAGATGCGCGACCGGTTCGGCGGCGATCCGTTTCCGTTCGGGATCGAGGAGAACCGGCCGACGCTGGAGACTTTCCTCGCCTATTGCCACCAGCAGGGCATCGCCCACCGCCACGCCGAGCCGGAAGAGATCTTCCCCGCCGGCATCATGGCGCCGGTGAAGGTGTGAGCGAGCGCCAGGCGCGCACCGCGCCCCACGCCGCGACGGCCGCGAGCGCGAGCGAGATGATCACGTTGTAGCCGGCGAGCGAGAGGCCGAGAAAGCGCCACGCCGCTTCGTCGCAGCGCACCACGCTGATGGTCTGCAACTGGCTCAGGAGATCGCCGCCGGCGCCGAGATCGCCGATCGGCCCGGAACACTCCTGCGGCCCGGGCCACCACTTCCATTCGACGCCGGCATGGAACAGCCCGAGCCAGGCATTGTACAGCATCGCGAGCGCGATCACCGCGAACCCCGCCGCCACCAGCGGACGCGGGGCATCCTTTGCCGCAGCGAAGCCGAGCGCGACGGCGAGCGGGATCGACACGTAATAGGCGATGCGCTGCTCGAGGCACAGCGGGCATGGCGGCAGCCCGATGACGTATTGAAAGAAATACGCCCCGAGGATGGTCGCGGCGCCGCCGGCGGCGACCAGCGCCGCAGCCGCGACCGACGGATGTGAGCGCATCAAGCCCTGCATTGCGACCTCGCTCCCGCTGCCCCCGGCAGCCTTCGCAGCGCCGGCGGCCGCCGCGGCGCCCGAGCTGCTGCGGCAACCGCCGTTCGCATAGCGGCTTCCGCGGGCGCTGTCGATTGCGGTGTGATGGCGGCGGATTGCGCGCTCAATGAGGCGATGCCCCGGCGTGAAGGCGATGCCCCGGCGTGCGATCGACACGGCCATTGCCTCATCCGCGCCTCATTCTGGCGTTGACCCCGCCCGAACCGCCAGTATGATCCGCGCGCCGTGCCCCTGTGGCGGAATTGGTAGACGCGCCTGACTCAAAATCAGGTGGTGGAAACATCGTGCTGGTTCGAGTCCGGCCAGGGGCACCAAATGGCAGTCCGAGAACGTTCCGTGTCGTCCGGAAGCCGCTGATAAGCTTTCAGAAATATGAGCTGAAAGGACCACGCCGTCCCGCGTCGTGCATTGGCATCCGGCAAATTTGTTGGTATCCTCGTTGGTACTTTGGAGACTCGATCGTTCCCAACGGAGGCGGTACCAACATGCCCCTTTCGGATACCGGCGTAAGGGGTGCAAGACCCGCGACGACGCCGCGAAAGCTGTCTGATGGTGGTGGCCTTTTTCTGCTGATCACTCCGAATGGCAGCAAGCTATGGCGGCTGGCCTACAGGTGCGGCAGCAAGCAGAAGACCTTGGCGCTCGGCATCTACCCAACGGTATCTCTTGCGCAAGCTCGCGATGGTCGAGAGAGAGCTAAGAAGCTTCTCGCCAGCGGTGTTGATCCGTCTGTTCAACGGAAGACACAACGGCAGCTTGAGAAGACCGCAGCAGGAAACAGTTTTCGTATTATCGCAGAGGAGGTGATTGCCAAGCTGGAACGGGAAGGTCGGGCACACGTTACGATTGCCAAGAAGCGGTGGCTCCTGGACTTTGCCTATCCGGCATTCGGCGACCGACCGGTTGCAGAGATCACTGCAAAAGAGTTGCTCGCCCTGCTCCGCGAGATCGAAGGACGAGGCATTTACGAGACTGCCAAGCGACTCCGCAGCACCTGCGGGATGGTGTTCCGCTACGCGATTGCTACGGGGAGGGCCGAACGAGATCCATCGGTTGACCTCCGGGGCGCGCTAACGACCCACCAAGTGATCCACCGCGCCGCGATCATAGAGCCGATGGGCATCGGGGCACTCCTGCGAGCTATCGACGGCTTTGAGGGGCAGCCAACCACGCAGGCTGCTCTGCGCCTCGCCCCGAATGTATTCGTGCGTCCAGGTGAACTGCGACATGCAGAATGGAGCGAGTTCGACATCAATGGTGCCATCTGGAGCATACCGGCATCAAAGATGAAGATGCGCCGCCCGCATCGGGTGCCTCTGTCACAACAGTCGCTCAACATCATCTGCGGCTTGCGGGAAGTTACGGGCAACGGGCGGCTGCTGTTCCCTTCAGTTCGGACGGTGTTGAGGCCGATCTCGGAGAACACGCTTAACGCAGCACTACGCCGACTCGGCTACGCCTCGGAAGAAATGAGCGCCCATGGGTTCCGATCAATGGCCTCCACACGTCTCAACGAGATGGGCCGGTGGAGTCCAGATGCAATCGAACGGCAACTCGCGCACCAGGAAGCGAACGCAGTGCGCCGCGCCTACACCCATGGGGCGGAGTTTTGGTCTGAGCGCGTCCAGATGATGCAAGCGTGGTCGGATTACCTGGACAGTTTGCGCTTGGGTGGACAATTGGTGTCGTTCTCACGGTTAGCGGCAACGTAACAACAGCTTTCTCTCCGCAAACGCGCCCACCAGGAGGAGCGGTTCTGAGCCGTTTTGGGAGGTGTCTCTACGCCCCGAGAACGCCGAGCCCCGCGAACAGACCAGTGGGGTATGATGTACGACGAAGTGATCGCAGGCATCGGACCTATGGTCAACGCTGATCCCATGGCAGCGACGGTCATCCCACCGGGTCGCCTTTGAAAAGATGTGCTCTTTATCCTTGGCCTTGATGACGGCGCCGTTTTTGTAAAGCCGCAGGAAGCTTGGCGCTGCGGACCAGCTACGGGGCGGAGCTCGTTGCTGGCATTGGCGAAGGCACCGGTCTTGAAATGTGTTGGCCGTCGTCGCGTCGGGTTATGCCGCGTGCCATCCAGTGCGGATTTGCAGCTCCTTCCCCTGCCCTGTCATGCCGCTTAATGCTGCCCCGTTCTATCCCGTGCCAGAGCGTTTGGGTCCAAACTTGGGTCCAAATGCGTCCCGCCCTTGGAATCGATTAGTGGCTCGCCCATTTTGTAATTAGGAGGCACACAGATGGAGAACCGAGGATGCTTTCGAGAAATTCACTGGCGATTGTTTCCGGCGGCCTTCTGGGGTGCATGTTCGTGGTCGCGGCCGACGAACTTGCTCACGGAGCGTCGGTTGGCGAGATTCACCTCATCACGCCGGTATCATTGGCAACTGGAACGGTCGGATCGACAATAACGCAGGCCTTGGCTGGCATTGGTTACTTCGACAGCACGACCACCGAGGCAGTCTATCGTGCGCCATCCGATTCCAGCCCGCTGCCGTATGACGGCGTGACCGTGCCATCGATCGTGCCGCTCCGGTCACCGCGCCCAGACTTGTAGTTAGGACATCCCGACCAATAAGTGCTACGATTATGGTGGTTGCTGTCGCGGCGTGATCTTGTAGTTCCATTCAGGATGGAACCGATCGCCGGTGATGTTTAGGGCCTTCATCTCGGCATTGCTGACTTTGATGCCCTTTTGGTAGGTGCGTGTGTCGAGCGCGCAGTCGACTTTCAGGCCGGTCTTGGTCGTTGTCGCGCCGATCAATTCGACAACGGCGAGGCGATCGGTCAGCGGCCTGCCGCGCCAGTTCTGAGTGATGTGACAGAAGAGCCGGTGCTCGATCTTGTTCCACTTCGATGTGCCGGGCGGATAGTGGTGGACGTGGATCACGAGCCCGGTATCGTCGGCGAGCTTTTGCAGTTCGCGCTTCCAGAGCCGCACACGCGCGCCGTTGGAGCCGCCGCAGTCTGCGGTGATCGTCAGCTCTCGTGCCTTCGGATAGCGCTGTCGTCCCATGCGTTTGCGCCAGCAGCGAATCGATTGCACGGCGAACTCGGCGGTGTCGCTTGTGATCCCGAGGCTGACGAAGCCGGCGTTGGCGAACATGTCGTACACCCCATAGGGCACGACCTTGCCGCGCTTCTTATCCTCGAAGTCGTGGACGTTGACGCGCCGCGGCTTGCGTTTTGGACGATAATCAGTGCCGCCGTTCTTGAAGTTGCCGATGAGTTCCTTCTTCTTCGTGTCCACAGAGATGACCGGTTGTTGCCGGACCTGCGCGGCGACAACTTTCGCGTTGATGTATTCGAACTGGGCATTGCGGTCGGGATGGTGCGATCCTTCATCGGCCTTGCGGTTGGACTGGCGCGAGAAGCCGAGCTTCACCAGTTCCTTGCGCACCGTATCAGGTCCGATAGGATGTCCCATCTCGGTCAGCGCCGCGGCGAGTTTCTCCAGGCTTTTCGACACCCAGATCAAGGGCCGCATCGGATCGCCAAGCGTCGCCGGCTGCACCAGGCGCTTAAGTGCGGGAACGAGCCCCGGATCGGTGTCGCAAAGCGCGCGACGCCCACCGCCAGCGCGGCGAACGCGCCCCTCCAGCAGCGGTTGCGTGTCGAGATCATCTTCGCCGCGATTGATTGTCGAACGGGCGAGCCTTGTGATCTTCGAGACCATCGCGAGGCCGCCCCACCCGGCGGTCCGCGCCTCCGCCGCCGCAAACAGCCGCCGTCCGCGCTCGTCGAGCTTCGCGCCCACCGCCTCCCATCGCTGCCGAATCGCGTCCGCATCGACCATGCAGCTGATCTACGCCGCTTCGTCCCCCACCGGAATCCACAAGCCCGAGTCACTCCGTCGCAGGACCGGGCACCGCGATTCAGTTAATGTTCGGGGTGTCCTTAGGGGATGCGCTTGCGGTTGTTCTGGGCGTGCTGACCGTTCGGGTTGAATGTTGATGCGCCGATTGTTTTCGTTTCGAGCTTTCCGCCAATTGCGCCCGCTCCCCGCCGCCATAGCCGCGATACAATCCGCGAAATCGGCGGAAAGTTCGTAACACACCGTAAGTTTTTGAGTGGCAAGGCCCCAGCGGGCGTTAGGGTATCGGCCGCGGCTGGGCTTCCTTCTGCTGGGAGACGCGGCGGCAGGTGTTAAAGGTGCGTGGGCGATCATTGAGTCGATTTTGAAAAAACCTTCGCCCCTCTCCTTGCGAAGGGCAACCTGACATCCATTTACCATCCATGCAGATGGAATGAGGATGTAAATGTCGAAGATTCACGAACTCCGTCCGAGCCCGGCCGACACTGAGAAGATTACCATCAACCTCGGCTACGTGGATCTTGGCCACATCGACCTGATGGTCCGGGACGGTTTTTATTCGAATCGCACGGACTTCATTCGCACGGCGATTCGGAACCAGTTGGATCGCCACAACGAAGTTCTCAAGAACTCCGTCGCGAGACAACAATTGGATCTCGGACTGCGCCGTTACAGTCGGGAGGACCTCGAGGCCGTGAAGGCGGCCAAGGAGAGCCTTCATATCCAGGTTCTCGGCCTGGCCATCATCGCGGCTGATGTCTCTCCCGAACTGGCTAGCGACACGATTGCATCCATTCATGTGCTCGGAGCCTTACAAGCGTCGCCGGCGGTGAAGGCAGCCCTCAAAGATCGAATCCACTGACTTGCCGTTTGTGCTGCCTCGGCGGCGCACGGCTCCAATCCCTCGCGGAAGGGAGCCGCTATCCCTTTGTCTCCATGCACAGACAGGAGCACACCATGAACCCGCTCAAGAAGCTCGAAATGATGGAAGCGACCCATCTTACCCGGGAAGGCCGGCTGAAAGAGGCGATGGAGTTGCTTCTGGGATCATTCGGATCGACAAAATTCGAGGCCACCGAGCCGCGACGGGCGCCCGAGTACCCGACGGCCACGCTTAGGTTGCTGCCTCCCCGATCGGGATCCGACGACACACGCGCGGAGCGCTCCCCCGATGACCGGACGGAACAGCGAACTACGCAAATCGCTCGACCTTTCGGCGCCTTGCTCGATCAGATGACACGAATTCCCTCTGCGCCGCGACTGGAGGGCATGGGGGACTGATGATGAGTACTCCGAGCCCCCCGGTGCCGGACGGCGCACGGTTTGAAGAGCGAACCTACGCCAATGCGGCGGGTAGCCGGAGCTACAAGCTCTTCGTCCCGAGCGGCTACATTGGACAGGCGGTTCCCCTGCTGGTGATGCTTCACGGCTGCAAACAATCGCCCGATGACTTCGCCACGGGCACCAGGATGAACCAACTGGCCGAGGAGCAGACCTTCCTCGTGGCCTATCCGGCGCAATCCACGTCAGCCAATGCATCCAAGTGCTGGAACTGGTTCAAGGCGCTTGACCAGGAGCGTGGTCAGGGAGAGCCATCGCTGATCGCGGGGATTACCCGCCAGATCATGAGCGATTTCGAGGTCGTGCAAGCACGGGTCTCGATCGCCGGTCTTTCCGCTGGCGGCGCGGCGGCCGCGAACGTGGGAGCGGCTTATCCGGATCTGTTCGATGCGGTCGGCGTCCATTCCGGCTTGGCCTGCGGAGCGGCCACCGACACGCCATCAGCCTTCGCGGCCATGCGGGCGGGCGCGCGCCCAGATCTGACGAGACGGAGTACCGTTCGCACAATCGTGTTTCACGGTGATCGAGACCTGACCGTCAACTCCGTCAATGGGGATCAGGTCATTGCACAATCGAAGTCGACGGCAAATCTTCGGGTTTCTGTCTGCCAAGGACAGTCGCCGGGAGGCGCTCGCTACAGCCGCACCGTGCACACCGACGCAAGCGGCGACGAGGTTCTGGAGCAATGGGTGGTCCATGGTCTCGGTCACGCATGGTCCGGCGGAAGCCCAGCCGGATCCTATACCGACGCACGGGGGCCAGATGCCAGCCGCGAGATGGTCCGCTTCTTTTTCCAAAGGCCGACGGGCTAGGGGCATGGGCCGAGGTCGGTATCAAGTCCGTGATCCAAAGAGCTGGTCGCCTTGAGCGCTTTCAACGGTCGGGCTTGAACGATTGAGGCCCAGTTGAGTTAAGTGATCAGCGTTGGCTCCCGCAGCAGCTCCCCAGCATGAGCACGAAGGTTCATCCGCAGCAGCCGTCACTGCAAATCGCTGGAACGCCGCGGCTTCGAACGCGGACGGTCTAAATCATCCGCCTGAGAGCGAGGATCGCCCCAATGCCGAAAGCTCCTCAGTTGAAGCCTTGGAGCGTCAGCACTCCAGTGCCGGCGGCATCATTCACGAGCCTGTTGTTTGTCGTGGTGATTGTGGGCTGCGTCTATGTCGGGCGGGAGGTCCTGGTACCTATGGCCCTCGCGATCCTCCTGAGTTTCGCGCTCACCCCGCCTGTCGAGCTTTTGCAGCGTTTGTATGTACCGCGCGTGTGGCTGTCATCGGCGTCGTTCTCCTCGCCTTTGCTGGCGTCTTCAGTTTGGGCGGTCTGATGATTTCGCAAGTCAATCAGCTGGCAGGCGATCTTCCAAGCTATCAGTCGACCCTGCGCGAGAAGATTCAGAGCCTGCGCGGCGTCGCCGCCGGCAGCGGCACTCTCGAACGCGCATCCGAGGTGTTACAAAACTTGAGCCGCGAAATTGATCGGCCTGAGAACGTCGCGCCCTCGTCACCGGCCACGCCCTCCGTGTTACTCAAGCCAGCTGACCGGCCGATCCCCGTTGAAGTCAGACAACCCGACGCTGGCGCGCTGCAAACATTGGCGTCCCTCATCTCGCCACTCATTAACCCGTTGGAGACGACCGGTATTGTCGTCATCTTCATTATCTTCATCCTCCTTCAAAGGCAGGATTTGAGGAATCGGCTCGTCCGGCTTGCCGGCTCACGCGATCTGCAGCGCACGACTGCCGCAATCGATGATGCGGCTCAGCGTCTGAGCCAACTCTTCCTGACCCAGCTCGCGCTCAATTCCGGCTTTGGTGTGGTGATTGGCTTGGGCCTTTGGCTCATAGGCGTCCCCAGCCCCGCATTGTGGGGCATGCTGGCGATGATCTTGCGGTTTGTGCCCTATATCGGCCCTCCTGTTGCAGCGATATTTCCCCTCGTGCTCGCGGCTGCGGTCGGGACCGGATGGGGAATGGTACTTTGGACCGCGGCCTTATTTCTGGTGGTCGAGTCCATTGTCGGACAGGCCATCGAACCGATTGTGTGCGGTCACAACACAGGCCTCTCGCCTGTCGCAATCATTGCCTCAGCAACGTTTTGGACATGGCTGTGGGGTCCCATTGGGCTCATTTTGGCCACTCCCCTGACCGTTTGCCTGGTTGTCTTGGGACGGCATGTGGATCGATTCAAATTCCTCGACGTAATGTTGGGCGACCAACCGCCGCTGACCCCGCCGGAATTGGTTTATCAACGGATGCTTGCGGGAGATTCGGACGAAGCGGCAGACCAAGCCGAAAACTTTCTGAAGGAAAAACCGCTGCTGACCTACTACGAGGAAGTTCTCGTCGAGGCCTTAAAGCTCGCCCAGACCGACGCCGACCGCGGATTGCTGGATGATGATCGCACGATTCGCGTCCGCGACGTTGTCGCGGAGATTGTTGACGACCTGAGCGCTCATCAGGATGAAATCCGCCCGACGCAGGTGCTCGCGGCTGATGCGAAGGAAGATTCCCCGCTGGCGCATATCGATCTCGCGGAGGAGTCTCTTGCGCGCAATGCACAAGAGATTCCGATTCATTGGAGGACCGGCAAGCCGGTATTGTGCATTCCTGGGCTTGGCCCCCTCGACGAAGCCTTCGCGCTGATCGTCGCGCAGTCGATCGAAAGACAAGACATTGGCGTCCGCGCGGAAAGTTGGGATGCACTTTCGATGTCGCGCATTTTTAGTCTGGACACCGCCGGCGTCGAGCTGATGTGCCTGTGCTATCTGGCAAATGTCACATCCGCACAAATTCGATATTCGGTACGACGCCTCCGCCGCAAAGCCCCCGACGCGTTTATTCTTGTGACCTTGGCCGGGGAGGCAAACTTCGATATGAAGACCGTATTTCCTTCGTCCGAGCGAGTTGAGTTCGTTCAACAATCTCTGTCCAAGACCGTGACGAAAATCGTGTCGATCGCAACAGCCTCTAACAAAGTCGACGAATTGGCTTCAGGTGCGTTGCCCCAGCCACCCGTTGCATCCA
>CAVVCE010000057.1:0-59484 GCA_963746235.1 uncultured Alphaproteobacteria bacterium | reverse complement strand
AATGTATTGCTCCCATCTGCACGGTGACGAGGACGATCGAGAAGACGATGCCGATGACGGTCGCGATAAATCGAAGCCGGTCGTGAAACAGGTTCCGGCGTGCGAGCTTGAAAACCAGAGACATAATGCGTTCGATCGCCCGGGGTCGGTTCGAGGTTGAGGCCTATTCGATGATCTTGGTCGACGCGGTTTGCTCCCGCCCACCGCCGCAGCCGCCTGCGCGCGGCGCCCGGTCACGCTGAGACGCCAGGCGCCGAGCGGAATGCGGCGCATGGCGATCATCGCACCCCAGCTCGCAATCACCGTCCCGCCGAACACGATCGCCGCCTTGGCGATGGCGAACAGCGCAACGTCCAGCAATGCATATTGCAGCCAGACGACGAACACATAATGGATCAGGAACATGCCATAGGCGTTGTCCGACAGGTTGTCGAGCCAAGCCCAGCGCCGCCGCGCGAAGCGCAGGCGAGGCCCCGGCGACGAAAAAGCAGCCGCTGGCACAGGCGAGGACGAAGCCGAAATCGGAGACGAGCTGCAGGCCGATGGGACCATTGTCGCCATCCTTCATCATCAGCCCGATCGGCACGGACCACATCACGAACGCTGCGAGGAATGCCCCGAACCACACCCGCCAATGCCGGGTCAGCATTCCGTCCACGCTCAGAAGCCCGCGCTCCAGGCCGTAAACGCCGATGCCGACGCCGGCGAAGAAATACACCGCATAATGCAACGGCCGGCACAATTGCAGGGAAAACGGGCCGAAACTCTTCCAAGCCCACGGCGTGAACGCGAGAGCCAGCGGGACATAGGCGATGGCGGACAGGACGGCGAGGCCGGCGAAATAGCGCAGCGGATCGGCCGGCGCCCGCAGCGGACAGCCGGCCGAGTTGCCCGCCCCAAGCCGGCGCAAACCGGAACACCGCGGCGGCGGCGATGTTGAGAACCAGAAGCTGCCACAAGAACCACGGCGGCCCGCTCGGCCAGAACGGCAAGGCGCGCCAATGCTCCCAGTAGGCACCCACGCTCGGATCGACCGCGGTAACGAGATAGGTCGGATAAAGGGCGATCGGCATCAGCAGATAGACCACCAGGACGAACGGTACGCCGATCCGCAGGAAGCGATCATACAGGAAGACCGCGGGCCCCTTGCGCCTGAGGCTAGGCCAGACGAACAGGCCCGACATGAAGAACATGAACGACATGAGATACACGTCTTGGAACGCGCAGAAGATGTCGAACCCGAACCACCGCTGGCTGTCGACGATGGGGAATGCCTTCCATCGAAAAGGCGCAATGTCGAAGGGGAATGGCTCAGCCGGCAGCGATCCGAGGTAGGCAAGGACCGAGTGGAAGGCCAGCACGATCAGGATGACGAAAGCGCGCAGGTTGCTGAGTGCCAGACTTGATCCGGACATTGTGCAGCCGATGTCTACGAGGGTTGAATTGGGGGGTGAGCGGGTCCCGGGTGAAAAAGTTCAGACGATCGAGGTCGTTCCATTGTTCTCCAGCGGTGCGTTCTCCAGCGGCGTGTTCTCCAGCCGGGCGTTCTCCAGCCGCGCGCCCTCCAACCGAGCCGGACCTACGCAAGGAAGGTGCTCTTGCACTGGAGACAAATCAATTCTAGTGGTTTTCCCCAGCAATCAGGCTGGCTCCCGGCGCTCCTTTGTAGACAATTGAACTCCTTGGTTAAATTGGTATTTGATCGCGCAATCGGGTGGCAGGCCGGTGAGGTTTGCAACAAGCTTGAGTCCCTACGATCAACAGGCCGGGTGATTGACATGCGGATTTTCGGATCGAGAAGCCAACTCACTGCACCGATCATGGCCGCCCTCGCGGCGCTCAGCTTTGCAGGCGCGGCCAGCGCCGCGGAGCCGACCGTGGCCGGCCTCTGGCAAAAGGTCGATAGCGGCAAGACCGTCGGCTGGTTCCTGTTCGTGGACCATAACGGCGTCTTCGAGGGCGCGATCGCCAAGGTGTTTCCAAGACCTGGCGAGCAGGCCAATCCGCTCTGCACCCAATGTCCCGACGACCGGCACAATAACCCGATCCTCGGCCTCTCGTTCATTCGCGGCATGGAGCGGCAGGGAGCGCGGTACGAGAACGGCAAGATTTTGGACCCACGCGACGGCAAGATCTACAATGCCATCATGACCCTGAGCCCGGACGGCCAGACGCTGACGGTGCGCGGCTATCTCGGCATCCCGCTGCTCGGCATGGACGAAATCTGGCATCGGCTGCCCGACACCGCCATGCGCGACCTCGATGCGACGGTGGTCGCCAAATACATGCCGGGGCAAGCCACCGCGAAGCGCGCCCCGGAGCCCGCCAAGCCGAAGCCCGCGCCCGCTCCGGCCGCAGCGCGGTAACGCGCGCCCGCTTGCGACCGACAGGTAACCGCCCTTCATCTTGGCGGCGGCACTCGGCTTGGGTGTCGGCTTGGGTCAGGTGATCCGGTGCCACCTTCCAGTAAGACCTCCGTCACACTCTCAGAAAAGCGTATAGGCCGACCGCAGATCAGCACGCCTTCAGGGTTCGACGGATCGCGCTCCACCCTGGGAAGTCCGTGCGCCATAAGCGCACGCGCACAACCGTTCCAGTCGGGATCGCGTATTCCTGTCGGTTCGTTGACGGACGCCCAGGACAGTGTGCCGAGCACGTCGCTGCCGTAGCCATGCCCCTCGCGCCAGTTAGCCCCGTGCGCGAGCAGAAAATCCGTCAGCTCCGGGTCGCCGCGAAAGACAGCGTGGTTCAGCGCCGTCGCATCCCAGTCTCCGCCACGTGCGTCGATGGGCCAGCCGCGTTCGACCATGACCTTGACCGCCTCACCGGACCCCCATGCGGCCGCATCGGGCATCAGCCGCAATCGGTCCGCGGGCAGCGAGCCGGGCAGGTCCGGATGTCGTGCCTGGATGCGCTGCGCCGCGATGGCGTCGGCGCGGGCGCAAGCGGCGACGAACGCCTCATCCGGCGTGAGTGGCTCCGCCGCCCCGGCGGCGCGCAGCAGCTCTGCGACATCGATCAGACCGACCTGCATCGCCAGCCGGTAGGCACTGATGCCTCCAGGCGTTCGCGTCAGGGGATCGGCACCGGCCGCGAGCAAAGCGGCGATATGGCGGGACGACCGGCGCACGGCGATCGCGCGCAGCAGCGGGGCGCCCCAGCTTTTCGTGGGTCCTTCGCCAGCCGGCTCGTTCGGGTCGCCACCGTGAGCCAAGAGTAGTTCGAGGGCAGCCGGCTCGGGCATGTCGAGCGCCCGCCGCAACGCATTCGTTCCGGCAACGCGCGCGCCGTGCCGCAGCAGCAGCCGCGTGCAGTCCGGGTTTTCCAGCGAGTGGTAGAGCAATTCACCGTCATTCGGATCGGCACCGGCGTTCAGCAGCATCTCGGTGAGGACCGGGTCGCGGTTCACTCCGGCCGCTCCATACAGCGCAGAGAGCAGCCCCGTTTCATCAGGCTTTGCCAGGGACGCTGCCGGGAACCGGTTGCCGATACTCTGGTTGGGATCGGCTCCGGCCTGGAGTAGGGCCTGCGCACAAGCGCGGAGCCGCGTCATGAACTCCGGCAGTTGTCCCAGGCGGGAATGTGTCACGGCGACAAGGGGCGGAAGGTCGAGCGGTCCACCCGGACGGTTGATCCATTCCGGATCGACGGCCATCGCCCGGGCGATTACCGCGAGGTCCCCGGCAGCACAGGCGACATGCGCATCTCCCGTGAACAGCTCGAGTTGTTCTTGCCGGAGGTGAGCGGCGAGGCGCGCTCGTGCGGCGTCGTAATTGCCGGTGACGTCGCCGCCATAAGCAAGTGCCAGCCAACGGCGTATCAGAGTCGCCCGGTCGCCGCGCGCGAAGGCGCCAGCTTCCACGTGCAGACTGAGATCGGCCCACGAAGCGAAGCCATGTTCGCGCGCGATGCAGGATCGCGCATCATGCAGGCGGAGCCGGAGTGCCGTTATCTCTTGGGAAGTACGATGTGCGGCGATGGGCAGGCTGTCGGCGAACCGCGCGATCGCGGTCGGGTCGCCGTCGCGATAAAGCCGCAGCAACGTCTTCGCCTGCTTTTTCAGATGGTCGAGATTCGCCCTGAGGGGCAGCGTCTTCATCACAGACCTCCGTGCATTTCATCGCCGAAGATCCGCAACGCCGGCAGCACAAAGGCTGGTGATTGATCCGCATGGCAGCGACAGGTGGGTTGAACCCTTTCCGCGGACCCGGAAGCGGCCTGCACCGCTGTTCCAATGTTATTCGAACGCATTCAACGCCGTCAACTCGCGCTACGGAGACACACGCTACGGAGACTCGCGATGCGGACACGCCCCTGTCACGCCCCTTCCGCGCGGATGCGCAAACGGTGTAGCTTTTGAGCGAGTTGGCCCCGGGACGTACCGGAGCAAGCGACGACGCTCGGGCCGCCGGCGGAGACCCGTTCCCTGCCAGAGCGCTTTTTAGTGGCTCGAACCGCTTCGACCGCTGCTCCGCCTCGCCTGGTTGCGACGACAAGGAGGACAGCCATGCTTTACCGAAGCGCGATCGCCGCGGCCGCCCTGGCGGCGACATTGCTGATGAGCGTTGCAGACGCGCAAGCGCTCGATGACGCGAAATATCCCGACTTGAGGGGCCAGTGGACTGCGATCGGCGGCTCGGTGAAATTCGTGCCCGACAAGCCGCGGGGTCTCGGACAAGAAGCGCCGCTCACTCCCGAGTATCAAGCCATCTTCGAAGCAAACCTCAAGGACGTGGCGGAAGGCGGCCAAGGCACGGACCCGACCACCTGGTGCCTTTCGCCCGGAATGCCGCGCGTGACCAACGGCTACGGCCAGATGGAATTCGTCGTCACGCCGGAAACGACCCACATCCTGGTCTTCCACGTCCTCGACAGCCGCCGCATATTTACCGACGGGCGCGACTGGCCCACCGATCAGGACCCGTCTTTCCTCGGGATTTCGATCGGCCATTGGTCCGACACGGACGGTGACGGCAGATACGACCTGCTCGAAGTGGAGACGCGCAACATGAAAGGTCCCCGCGCCTTCGACGCCAGCGGACTGCCTTTGCATGCCGACAATCAGACCATCGTGAAGGAGCGCTATACTTTCGAGCCTGACGTTATCCACAACGAAGTCACCGTCTTCGATCACGCCCTGACGCATCCCTGGACGGTGACCAAGCATTATCGCCGCAGCCCAATCCCGCAGCCGTGGTGGGTCGAGGACAACTGCATGGAGAACAATAGCCATATCAGGATCCAGGGCGAGCCCTACTTTCTGAGCGCCGAAGGCATGATCATGCCTGCAAAGAAGGGTCAGCGGCCGCCCGATCTGCGATATTTCAATCAGCCGCAGAAATAGCGACAATGCCTGCGATCGGCGAGCGCGCCGGCCGCCCGCGGACGGCGCTCTCACCCGCGCCGGTCAGCGCTTGCCGCGGATTTCGCGCGACGAATTCACCACGGCGTGGAGATTGCGCGCATAGTCGATCGCCGCCGGCACATCCATGGTCAGGGCGTGGCGCAAATAGTCCTTGACGCCGTCGGTCGCGATCGCGGGCGCCTGGAGGATGTTCGCGCACAACGTCTCGACCTCCGCTTCGAGCGCGTCCGGCGCCACCACGTCGCTGACGATGCCATAGGAAAGCGCCCGCTCGGCGCTCACCGCCTTGGTCGAATAGACGAGATAGGTCAGCGCCTTGCGGGTGGCGCGATCGGCCAGCGCCGACATCACCATGGTCGGCAGAATGTTGTGCAGCATTTCCGGCACCTGGAAAGTGGCGGCGGCGCTCGCGATGGTGATGTCGGCGACCGCGGCAACCGCACAGCCGAAGCCGAGCGCGCGGCCCTGGACGACGCAAACCACCGGGATCGGCGAATTGCGGATCGTTCCGTAAGTGTCGAACACGATATCGGAGAAGCGCCGCCGCTCCATGGCCTCCGGCGCAGCCGCAGGCGGCGGCGGTGCCTGCCGGCCGACGCAGAAATCCTTGCCGGCGCCGCGCAACAGCACCATGCGCGAGGTCTGCGGCGCTGCGGCGATGACCCCGGTCAACTCGAGCGCCATGGCGTCGGTCATCGCATTGCCGGCATCGGGCCGGTTGATGGTGACCCGCAAAATACCGCCATCCCGCTCGCTCAGTATGGACTCGCTCATCGACGCTCTCCGGTTGACTGTGGCCACCCCCGCTGCCGCGCGGCGCCGCCATCCTCCCCATTCCGGCCCGCCGCGCAACCCGGCTTCGCTGCGCGACCATGCGTGTTATGCTCCGGGCAGGAGGAGCGAATCGCGAGCTCTCCCGCCTTACCGAGCCGGCGGTCACGGGCGTGCCCGCGCCGCAAGCGCCTGTAACGGTACGATATTCTTGATTTGCGCGGACGCGGCAAACATCGATCAGTGCTAATGAAACCAATCGAAGCGGAATTAATATATTATTAACCTTAAACCCCGCCCGGCACTCGTCAACCTCCGGTAAATATTGACGTAAAGCACAAATTAACCAATATGAACGATCGGTTAATCATGATGCCGAGTGACCCTATGCCCCCGTACAAGGTGTTGATCGCCGGCGATACGGGACTTGTCATCGAGTTCGGCGACGGCGTGGACCGGCAGCTCAGCGCCTGGGTCCTGGCGCTGGCCCGGCGCCTGAACGAGGCCCGGATCGAGGGCGTCACCGAAACGGTGCCGACGTTCCGCTCCCTGATGGTTTATTACGATCCGATCGTGCTTGCGAGCGCCGCGCTGGTCGCGCGGATCGTGGAGCTGATGGAAGGCGTCAGACCGACCAAACAGGCCGGCCGCCTGTGGCAACTTCCGGTCTGCTACGATTCTGAGCTTGCCCCCGATCTAGGCGACGTTGCCGCCCGCACCGGACTGACATGCGCCGCAGTGGTCGAGCGGCACGCGGCCATCGTCTACCACGTCTACATGCTCGGCTTTTTGCCCGGTCTCGCCTATCTGGGCGATGTCCCGGAAGCGCTCGCTTTGCCGCGGCGAGAGGTGCCGCGCATCCGGATACCGGCCGGCTCGGTCGCCATCGCGATGTCGATGAGCTGTATCTTCCCGCGCGAAACCCCGTGCGGATTGCATCTCATCGGGCGCTCGCCGGTTACGCTGTGGCGACAGCGCACGGGCACCGAATTCGGCGCCCTGCTGGCGCCCGGAGACCGGGTGATCTTCGCGCCGATATCGCTTCGCGAATACGACCACATGCACGCCCTGGCCGCAGCGGGAAACCTCGCGATCACGCCGGTCGACGAAACCAGGGACGCGGCGGCATGACCCCGTCCCTGCACATCGTCCGCCCGGGATTGCTGACCACGGTGCAGGATCTCGGACGGGCCGGCTACCAAAGCCTCGGCATTGCGGTCGGCGGCGCCCTCGATCCGGTCGGCCTGCGTGCCGCCAACGCACTGGCCGGCAATGCGCCCGGCACCGGCACGCTCGAGGTGCTCTATCTCGGCCCGACCATCGCGATCGACGCCGATGACGTGCGGATGTCCTTTGCGGGCGCGAGCGCCGCGATCGAGATCCTTCCCGATGTCACGGCGGCACGCGGCAGGCGCGTTGAAACCATGCGCAGCATCAGGCTGCATCGCGGGGACATCGTCCGCATCGGCTCGTTGTCCGAGGGGGCCGTGCTGTACGTCGCGGTCGAGGGCGGCTTCGACATCGAACCCGTGCTCGGCAGTGTTTCGACCGATATCCGCGGCGGCATCGGCGGCTGGCAGGGCCGCACGCTGGCGGCGGGCGACCGCCTGCCGCTGCGCCTGATGCGCGCGACCGACCGCGACGAGTGCCGGATCGAAGGGCTCGATCTCAGGTACCCGGCGGCGTTTCACGCCATCGCGGGACCGCAGAGCGACTATTTCGCGCAATCGGAGATCGCGGCATTTTTCGCAAGCGAATATACCGTGGGCGCCGGCTCCAACCGGATGGGCATGCGGCTCGAAGGCCGGCACATCGCCCATGCGCGCGGCCACAACATAACCTCCGACGCCATCGCGCCGGGCTCCATTCAGGTGCCCGGCAACGGACAGCCGATCGCTCTCCTGGCCGATCGCCAAACCACCGGCGGATACCCCAAGATCGCGACCGTCATTTCCGCCGATCTGCCGGCGCTCGGGCGGTTGCCGATCGGCGCGAAGATCCGGTTCGAGCCCGTGACGATCGAACAAGCCCAGGGGCTTCGCCGCGATCTGCTCGCCGAGATCGAGCGGATCAACGAACGGATCGTGCCGATCGGGCGCTCCGACGCCGACGTCGCGCCCAAGCTGTCAGGTCATAACCTCATCAGCGGCGTCGTCGATGCCCGCGACTGGACCATCTAGCGGTGCGACCATTGGGGCACCAGCTTCGGTGGAATCGCCCGGCCCCGACCGGGCGATCCGGTAAACGCAGACCGGGCATGCCGGATTGACCGGTCAAGCCGGGCAATGACGCCGGTAGGGTCGGTGTATTCGTACGACGCTGTAGTGGGCGCGCGCGGGTGGAGCCAGCATGATGTCGCAAGCCGGCGGAACAGGAAACGTCGAGGTCGAGTTGGTGCCCGCCGCGGCCGCCCAACCGATCACCGACGTGGTCGCCCCGGCAAAACAGGACGACGACATCCCGCGCGGCATTGCCTTCATGGTGGGCGCGACCGTGCTGTTCTCGATATCGAGCGCGTTCGCGAAATGGCAGGTTGCGATCTACCCGGTCGGCGAGGTCATGTTCTTCCGCTCGTTCTCCTCGCTCGTCGTCTGCGCGATGTTCGTTCTGCCGTTCACGGGATTTGCGGTGTTCGCCACGCGCCGGCCGGGCGCTCACATCGCGCGCGGCCTGTCGCAGTCGATCTCGCAGACCTTCAGCGTCATCGCGTTCAGCATGATGCCGCTGGCCGGCGCGGTCGCCATCAATTTTTCCGCCCCGCTGTGGTCGGCGTTGCTCTCGGTCCTGTGGCTCAAGGAACGCGCCGGTCCGGTCCGCTGGCTGGTGCTGCTGGTGGGATTCGTCGGCGTCCTCATCGTCACCAATCCGGGCGCGGATTCGCTCCAGGTCGGCGCACTGTTCGCGCTCGGCAACGCCGTGATGTATGGCAGCGTCACCGTGGCCGTGCGCGGGATGACGGCGACGGAATCGGCGACCACGCTGCTGATGTGGCAGATGGTCACGATCGCGGTGTTCCACTCCTTCCTGCTCCTGTTCGGTTTCCGCTGGCCGGCGCCGCTCGACGCCGCAATGCTCGTATGCAGCGGCATCGCCAACGCGATCGCGCAGCACCTGTGGACCCGTGCGCTGCACCTGGCGCCGGCGACGGCGGTGTCGCCGTTCTTCTATCTCATGCTGGTATGGGCGCTGGTGATCGGCTACGTCGTATGGGGCGACGTGCCGACGACCGGGCTGCTCGTCGGGTCCGCCATCGTCGTCGCGTCGGGGCTGTTCCTGCTCTGGCACGAGTCGCAGCGTCGCCGCTCCGAGCGGCTCGCCACCATCGCGAGCGCGGCGACCGGCAAAGCCGAAATGCAGGTGCGGTTCCGTTGACGCGCGATCCCGAATGGCTCCGCACATCTCGGACCAATTCCATCGAACCGATCAGATCGCACAATGTCGAATTCAATCCCACGGACCTCATCCTGAGGAGCCGTGCGGAGCACGGCGTCTCGAAGGACGGACGCTGTGGCACGATCTCGCCTGTGGCCGTCCTTCGAGACGCGCGCAAGAGCGCGCTCCTCAGGACGAGGTCGTAGAAAAATTTTCACACGCTCTCAGGACGAGGTTGATTGATGATGTCGATATCAGTCGAACTTCGGAAACGGATTACGAGAGGGCCGGAAACGATGGCGCTCTAGGCCGCCAATATCTTTCCCGGCACCCAGTTGGAAAAAAACATCGGCAGCCTTTCGAGCGCGACCGGCGCGCTGAACAGGTAGCCCTGCACCTCGTCGCAGCCGAGCGCGGCGAGGAATTGGTGCTGGGCCTCCGTCTCGACCCCTTCCGCCGTCGTCGTCATGCCGAGCGCGCGGGCGATGCTCACCACCGCCTGCACGATGACGACGTGTTCGTTGCGTTCGGAAAGATCGGAAACGAAGGCGCGGTCGATCTTGATCTTGTCGAATGGAAAGCTCCTGAGATAGCTCAGCGACGAGTAGCCGGTGCCGAAGTCGTCCATGGCGATGCGCACGCCGAGCTGCTTGATCCGGCGCAGCGTGGCCAGCGTGTTCTCGCTGTCTTCCATGAAGATTCGCTCGGTGATCTCGAGCTCGAGGCGATGGGGCGCGAGGCCGGTCTTGGCGAGCGTCTGCTCGATCATGTCGAACAGATTGGGCGCCGTGAACTGCACCGGCGAAAGATTGACCGCGATCTTCAGGTCGCCCGGCCATTGCGCGGCATTGCGGCAGGCCTCCGTCAGCGCCCATTCGCCGAGCGGCACGATCAGCCCGCTATCCTCCGCCACCGGGATGAACACCGCCGGCGGGACCATTCCCTTGACCGGATGGCGCCACCGCGCCAACGCCTCGAAGCCCGCCACCACATTATTTCGCACATTTATGATCGGCTGGTAATGCAGCTCGAGCTCCTTGCGCTCGATCGCCTCGCGCAGGTCCAATTCGATCTGCCGCCGGTCGTTGAGATCCTTGTTCATGGAGCGGTGATAGAATTGGAAGGTGCCCCGGTTGGTGCCCTTGACCGCGTACAGCGCGAGATCGGCAGCCATCAGCAGGTCGTCGGCATTCTTGCCGTCACCAGGGCCGACGGCGATGCCGATGCTGACGCTGGAGCGGATGCGATAGTCGTTGATCTCGTACGGCTGGATGACGGATTCGACCAGACGATTGGCGAGCGTCGCCAATCCCGCGCGGGATTCGACGCGGCGCACCACGACGGCGAACTCGTCGCCGCCCAGCCGCGCGAGAACGTCATCCATCCGCAATACGCCTTTCAGCCGGTTGGCGACCTCCTGGAGCAGCATGTCGCCGATCCGGTGACCGAGCGTGTCGTTGACGACCTTGAAGCGGTCGAGATCGAGGAACAGCACGGCGAATTCGTGCTTGTCGGATGCTTCGCCGGGCTCCTGCTGCCGGCTGATCTGGTCGAGCGCGGTGCGGAAGACCCGGCGGTTCGGCAGGCCGGTCAAAGGGTCCTCGGACGCGAGCCGCGCGACATGGGCTTCCGCCTCCGCGCGCTTGGTGATGTCGGTGAACGTCTGAACGAAGCTGCCGTCGGGCAGATGCCCGCTGCGAACCTCGATCACGGTCCCGTTCGGCATCGCGCGCTCGCAGACCGCGAATTTCTCGTGGTCGGGCGTCGCCGCCGTCCGCGGCTCCGGCGGGCGTGTGCCTTGCACGGCCGTGGCGCCGCGCAATTTGCTGTTCCGCGTCTGATATTCGACCAGCTCATCGAACCGCGGCGGGTTCTTGATGAACTCGTCGGGAAGGTCGAGCAGCTCGCCGCATCGCCCGTTGATGATGGGGATCTGCAGGTCTTTGGTGACCAGCATGATGCCCTGACTCATGTTCTCCAGCGTGAGCCGGAGCTGGTCCGCCTTCTGCCTCGCCCCCTCCTCGGTCTGGAGAACGCGTTCCACCGCCATGAGCATGATGAGGGTGAGTATCCCGCCGGCGATCGCATTCAACTTCAAGGTGGACAGCGAGCTCTTGTAGATCTCGTTGATGTCGGTGCTGACGCTCACCCACAGCGGGTGACCTGCCACCTTGCGCAGCGTGACGAGCCGCATTTGGCCGCTGGACGGATCGCGGGCCTCGAACGTGCCGTTGGCCCCGCTGCGCATTTCTGCAAACAGCTTGGTTCCCCTGAGATCCTGTCCGAGCGCGAAACCGCCGGCGCTGCCGCCGCTGGAACGCACCGCGCCGTCGCTGCCGATCAACGAGATGGATGCGGACGACCCGAATTCGATCTTGTCGTAGAATCTGGTGAAGTGGTCGGGCTTGAGCGATGCCACGACGACGCCGCCGAAACTCTTGTCGGCGTTGGAGAACCGCCGCGTGACCTGAACCGACCATTGGCCGCTGACGCGCCCGATGACGGGCTTGCTGATGTAGAGCTGGTCTTCGGTGCTGGTGAGATGAAACCGGAAATGGTCGCGGTCGCTCAGGTCGACCTTGGGCGCGGGCTGCGGGCCGGCATTCGACGCCTGCATCATGCCGTCTGCATCGATAATCGAGACTTGAACGATGATCTCGCTCAGCACGTCGGTGGTGCTGACGATCGTGGTGAGATCGGTCGTGTCCTTGCGCGTTTCGACGCTGCGCCGCAGATACAGCAAGGCCTTGTCGATCTCGCCGATGGAGCGCAGCACGTTCTCCTCGAACACCATCGCGAAGTTCTTGTTGGCGCGCTCCGCGGACCGCAGGTCGCTGTCGGCATCTTCGACATATTTGAGGCCGATGCCCGTCCACAGCATGGCGATGACCACCATGCCCAATATCACCGAGCCTCGACGCTCGGCGATCAGCCGCGGCAGCTTTGCCAGATGAAATCTCATAGGGAGCACGGCGCCCATTGGTACATTTGAACCAATTTTGCCGCCTCGGAGTTTCGACCGCATTAATCCGATCGTGCAGACAAGTCTTTGGCTAACAAAAAATTAACGACGATGGATAGGCGCCCACGAAGATCAATTATAACATATGCTTGGTGGAGGGCCTGGGGCTATTTCGCGGTAAGGTCGTGTCCGGATAGGACGCCACCCGCGGTAACGATGCTGCGGCGCCGCCCGCCGCGGCACCGGGGACGGCCAATCAATGCAAAATCAATGCGACGAGCCGGCGCTGAAAAACCACGGCTTGACGCTGACGCCGCGCCGCAGCGAATACATGTAGAAGATAGGCAGCCGCTTCGGGAACAGGCAGCGCAAATGGCGGCCGTTGAACGTGATGAAAATCGCGTGCGGGAATGCGATTTCCACTGCCCGCTTTTCGACCATGTTCAGCTTGTAATAGATCAGCGCGGCGCGCTCCGGGGTTTCGTGGCCGCGGTACCACTTGGCTGCCGACGTCGCGAGCCGCTCCAAGGTGCCGTCGTCGGGGGACGGATCGTCGAGCAGATCCGTTGCCGCCGGCCCCGCGGCCTTCGTCAGGTGGCTCATCCAGCAATGGGCGAAGCCGAACTTGCCGGCGCAGGCTTCGACCTCGGCGAAGTAGGCCCGCGTGCTCGGCGGCGAATGGCCGTTCAATTCCGCATGCGTGTCGGTGAAGATCAGTTCGACCGCAGTTCCCTGAGGATAGATTTCGCCAACCCGGCGGGTGAGCGAGGCGATGTATTCCAAACATTCGATTTCGGGCGCGTCGATCGCGCTGCGGGGACCCTTGCCCCAATACAGCACGAAGGGTACCGGTTCGCCCAGAGCGATCGAACGGGAAATGGTCTGCAGCATCAGCAGCGGATTGTCGGGCTGCTCGCGTTTGAACGCCCAGGTATTGAACGCCTGCAACACCTTTTCGGCGGCAACCTTCCCTTTGTGGCGGGTCGGATTTGGATGCAACGTCTTCTTGGCCGGGCGTTCGGCGCCCGATCCTGCGGGCGCGGGCGGCAGGGAATGCCCGGGAGCCCCGAAATGGACGACGGTATTATGGACGACAGTATTATTGAAATCAGACTCCCCCAAATACAAACCGGAAGTTGAATCGGATGCTTTATCCGCGTCCTGATCGCACATCACAACCCCGCATCGGCATTACGAATTGTTAATAATAATTAAGGAGCCGTCAATCATTACCGAAATTAACCGTATGTCTCCGTCCATTATGGTTAATTATTCGCTGATCCATTGAGTTGGGATGGCCGGAAAGCCGCTGTTCCAACGGAGATTTCGATATTATAGCATTGACGATATAGAACCACGGCGTGCCGCCCCGGCCGCTGCGTGCGGAGCATGGTTAACGACGCCCTATATCAAGCGCATGACAAGGTAAACGTCAAGGCCGCGGGGTCCACAGGCCGCGCTCCTGGCCGTCATCCCCGCCGATAGACGTACGGGACGTCTTCGCGCATCGCGGCCTGCTGCTCGATCAGGTGGTGATGCGGCGAGAGATGGCAGACCGGATCGGTCGCCTTGGCGTCTCCGGTGATGGCGAACGCCTGACAGCGGCATCCCCCGAAGTCGAGTTCGCGCCGCTCGCAGCTCCGGCACGGCTCGGGCAGAAAGCCGGTGCCGCGGAAGGCGTTGAAGGACGGCGAGGATTCCCAGATCTCCCGCAGCGAATGGTCCTTGACCGACCAGAACTCGAGGCCCGGAATCGACTCCGCGGCGTGGCATGGCAGCACCCGTCCCGACGGCGTCACGTTCAGGGAGCGCCGGCCCCAGCCGCCCACGCAGGGCTTGGGAAAGCGCGCATAGTAATCGGGCACCACCGCGTCGATCACGATGCGGCCATGGTGCTGGTCGCGCAACGCCTGGACCCGGCCGACGGCGCGCTCGACCTGCTCGCGCGTCGGCATCAATGCGGTCCGGTTCTTGAGTGCCCAGCCGTAATACTGCACATGCGCGATCTCGACGCGGGCGGCCCCCATGTCGAGCGCCATGGTGACGAGTTCGTCGACCCGCTCGATATTGGCACGGTGGATGACGATATTCGCCGTCAGCGGCAGCTTGAGCGCGACCACCTCGGCGGCCAGCGCCCGCTTGCGGACATAGGCGCCCGCATAGCCGGCGATGTGATCGGCTGTCTCCGCCTCGCTGTCCTGGATCGATATCTGCACGTGGTCGAGGCCGGCGTCGGCGAGCGCGGCGAGCGACTTCGCGGTGACGCCGACGCCGGATGTGATGAGGTTGGTGTAGAGGCCGGCGTCGCGCGCCGCGGCCATGATGTCGACGAGATCGCGGCGCGACGCCGGCTCGCCGCCTGACAGATGCACCTGCAGCACGCCGAGCCCGGCGGCTTCGCGGAACACCCGCGCCCAGGTCGCAGTATCGAGCTCGTCGGTGCGGCGATCGAGCTCCAGCGGATTCGAGCAATAGGGGCAGCCGAGCGGACAGCGATGGGTGAGCTCGGCCAGGAGCCCGAGCGGATTGTGCAGGGCGGCGGCGGGAGCGGGGCGTGGATCGGCTTGTGTCTGCATCAGAGTTCCAGGAGCTTCTTGTCCGCGAGCCCGCGCAGTAGCACGGCGGCATCGGCGCGCACCCGCTCGGGCGGCGCATTGAAGGTGGTGGCGAGATCTTCGACGATGGTGTCGAAGGTCGCCTCGCCGGTGCAGCGCTTCACGATCTCGGCAGCGATCGGGTCGGCCTTGAACACCCGCTCGGGCGCCAGCAACACCCAGCCGCCCTGGGCCTCGTTATGCACGAGGCGCACGCCACGCGGCAATCGGGGCCGGGCGTCCGGCGCAATCGGTGTCGTCGCGGCGGATTCGTTCACCTGGGCGTTCTCCCTCGGATTTGGCCGGACTTTCGGGACTCCCGGCGGCGATTTCAAGCCATTTTCCGGCGCGTCGCCATGCTAGCATATGGGGGCTGCACCGGGCATTCCCAGCATCGCCATTCCCAGCATCGCCATGGGCCAGACGGAAAATGCTCTGGTCGACCGCGTCGCGATTGCGGTAAGGGACGTGTGGCGCAGCCCGTTTGCCAGTGAGAGACCCCGATATGTCCCCGCGTCCCCTGCCCCGCCCAGCCTTCGCCGGCGCCGCTCTGGCGGTCGCCATGTCGGCCTTCGTGTCCGCGGCATCGACCTCGACGGCGTTCGCGCAATCGGCAAGGCCCCTCCTTCACGGCCGAACAGGTCGAGCGGGGACGGGCGGCCTACAACCAGAACTGCCAGGATTGCCACGGCTCGACGCTCGACAACGGCGAATTCGGCGGCCCTCCCCTCAAGGGCGGCTATTTCCGCAACCACTGGGGCGCCGGCAGCGTCGCCGATCTGGCCGGCTACGCCAAGGCCCTGATGCCGCCGGATCGTCCGGGCCGGCTGTCCGACCAGACCTATACCGATCTCGTCGCCTTCCTGCTGAGCAACAACGGCTACGACCCCGGCAGCCGCGAATTGCCCTCCGACGCCGCGGAGCAGCAAAAGATGAGCCTGAAGAAATAGCCGCAGACACCCTCGTTCGAAACGGTGCCGGTTTGACCGATTATTCCCTGCAGCAACTCGTGCTGCGCCTCCTCGCCATGGTGTTCATCGCCGCCGTGCACGGCATTGCCGTCGCCGGCACCGCGTGCGCCCTGGGAGACCCCGGACCGCGCTATGACGGACGCCTGACGGCCAATCCGCTGCGCCACCTCGACGTCCTCGGAACGCTGGCGGGCGTGTTCTCGGCGGGATGGATCAGGCCGATCGCCATCGACCCGGCCGAACTGCGCACCGGCCGCGTCGGACTGGTGCTCGTCGTCCTGGCAGGCGCCGCCGCAACGCTCGCGAGCGTCGTCGCGCTGCGGATCGTGCGTCCCTACCTGCTGCCCCTGCTGCCGGACACGACATCGGCGCTCGCCTTCGCCTTCATCGAGACGATCGGGGAACTCAGCCTGTGGTTCGCCTTCGTCAACGTCCTGCCGCTGCCGCCCCTGACAGGCAGCCACCTCCTGGTCGCGATCGCCCCGCAGTGGCGCGACCGGTTGCGGCGCTCGCAGCCCTATGCGGCGGCGCTGCTTGCGGTCCTCGCGGTGGCGGGTGTCTTCACGCGCCTGCTCGGTCCCGTCTATGCGGTGCTGGCGCGATCGGTGCTGGGGGAGTGATGATCGTAGGATGGGGTAGAGCGAAGCGAAACCCATCATCAGCCCATCGACGCGGTCACATGATGGGTTTCGCTTCGCTCTACCCATCCTACGGGTTCGAACTCAAAAGGCGGCGGTGCGGGCGCCGCCGAGATAGCGCGACATGATCGCCGCGACATCGCCGTTTCGCTCGAGCTGTTCCAGGCTCGAGACGATCGAGCGCTTGAGGGTGAGATCGCCCTTCCACAGCCCGAGCACCAGCGGATAACGCACCAGCGGCGGCGGCGCCCACTCGACCTTCCAGCCCTCGCGCGCCGCGATCCGCCCCGCCAGCAGGAACTCCGTCACCCCGAAATCGAATTTTCCGTCGCGCAGCCCCTGCGCCAGTTCGGCGGCATCGGCGACGATCGTCACCTCGACCTTCTGCTCGCGCAGGAACCGTGACAGCGCCAGGCGGTCGAGACCGGAAATGCCGACCAGCACGCCGGCGCGCCGGCCCGCAAATCCGCCGGGAGGTGTCCCCGAACGGGCTTTGGCAGCACGAAGGCCCAGCCGGTCTGCGCATAGGAGGGGCTGGTCTCCAGGAACGATCGCGTCTGCGGCGAGCCGACCACGCCGCCGGCCAGCACGTCGCATTGCGCCCGCGTGATGTGCCAGTTGCGCGGATTGAAGTCCCGCCCCATGGCGGCATTGGTGCTCACGACCAGCCGCAGATCCATGTTCTTGGCGAGTTCGCGGAGCAGATCGACATCGATCCCCGGGGCGGCAGGATCGCCCGTCACCAACGGCGGATAGGCCGCCGGCAGGCACGCCCGCAGCACGCCGGCGGCACGCACCTCGCTCAGCGACGTATCGGGCGGCAACAGGTTGACGGCGGCGAGCAGTCCGAAAATGAGGACATAGGACCCGACACTGCGCCATTTGCCCGCGAGGAGAGCCATCGCCGGCCCGTCAGAACTTCTGGAAATCGCGCAAAGCGATCAGGAAGAACCCCGCCGCCATGGCGACGAGCACGATCGGCCCGAGCCGCGGATCGAACTGGTGGAAATGGATGAACGCGCCGCGCAGCGCATCGACCGCATAGGTGAGCGGATTGACCTGGACCAGGACCACCAGCCATTCCGGGTAGACCACCTTGGTCTGCGCCGTCGTGAGCGAGGGCTCGAGCGGAAAGATCGAGCTGGAAGTGAAATAGAGCGGCAGGATCACCGCGTTGGAAAACACCCCGAAGCCCTCGAAGCTGCGCACGCGGTTGGCGATCACGACGCCGAGCGAGGTCAGCCCGAACGCCAGCAGGAACATGAGCGACAGGCCGAGCAGGAGATCCGCCGGCGCGAACGTGACATCGGCGAAGCGCGCCAGCGCCAGCACCAGGCAGCCATGGAACATGGCGACCGTGGTGCCGCCGAGAATCTTGCCCAGCAGGATAGTGAAGCGCGGCAGCGGCGAGACCAGGATCTCGCGCAGGAAGCCGAACTCGCGGTCCCAGATGGTCGACACCGCCGACTGCACCGAGGTGTACATGATGTTCAGCGCGATCACCGCGGGGAAGATGAACTGCAGATAGGTGTAGGGGACGACGAACCGCACCTCGCCGTAGATCTCGCCGCGGAAATAGGGATTGAGCCCGATCCCCATGATCAGCACCCACAGGATCGGCCGGCTGACGCCGCCGACGAACTGGCCGCGGTCGCGGATGGCGCGCTTCACCTCGCGCAGCCAGATCGCATAGAGGCCGCTGAGCTGCGTCGCCAGCCCCACGCCGGCGCGTTCCGTCGCGATGGTCGTCATCTGGTGTGCTCGCCTCCGCGTCTGCCGAACTGGAAGGTGCGCTCCCGCGCGCTCGCGGGCGCATCGCGCAATTCGCGGCCGGTGAGCGACAGGAACACGCTCTCCAGTGTCGGGTCCTCGACGATGAACCTGCGGATGCGGCCGCCGAACCGCGACAGCAGCGCCTCCGCGAACGCCTCGCCGCTCGATTTGATCACGATCTCGGTGTCGTTGCGATGGGCGAGACCCGGATAGGCCGCGACGATCTCGGCCGCGGTCGGCTCGTCATTGGCGACGACGCGGATGAGCTGCTGGCCATGGGCGATCTTGAGTGCCGCAGGGGTGTCGTTGGTGAGGATATGGCCGTGGTCGATGATGCAGACGCGGTCGCAGCTCTCCATCTCCTCGATGTAATGGGTGGTGACGATGACGGTGAGGTCGCGCTTCTGGCGCAGCGCCTGCACGTGCTGCCACAGCCGCCCCCGCGACTGGGCATCGAGGCCGACGGTCGGCTCGTCGAGGAACAGCACGCGGGCGTCATGGATGAGGGCGCGCGCGATCTCGAGCCTTCGTTTCATGCCGGCCGAAAGCGTCCGCACCAGGCTGTCGCGCCAGTCGGCGAGTTCGACCAGATGCAGCATCTCGTCGATCCGGCTCTTGCGCCGCGCCGCCGGCACCCCGTAGACGAGGCCATGGAAATTGAGGTTCTCGTATACGGTCAGGCGATCGTCGAGCGAGGGCTCCTGGAACACCACGCCGAGGCTGCGCCGCGCCTGCAGCGGATGGGCGACGACGTCGATGCCGCCGATCCGTGCGGTGCCGCTGTCCGGCTTGAGGATGGTGCAGAGGATGTGGAGCAGCGTGGTCTTGCCGGCACCGTTCGGGCCGAGCAACGCGAACAACTCGTTGCGGCGCACCGCGAGGCTGACATCGTCCAGCGCCAGCGTGCGACCATAGCGCTTGGTCACGCCGTCGATTGCGACCTCCGGCACGGCACCGTCCGTCACCGTGCGCCCCTTCCCGTCTGCGCGAACGAGGCGTCCGGCGCGGTCATTTCGCCGGCGTCGCCGGAAATTTCGCCCGCTCCAGAATAGCCTGGATCGAACCGTCGGCGGTCAGGGATGCGATGGCGTCGTCGACGCTGCTGCGCAGGAAGGTCTCGTTGGCGAGCAAGGTGGCGCCGACGCCGACCGCGGACTCCGGCAGGGGCCTGGGCGAAATCAGCCGCAGGCCGGAAAACGCGGGATCGGATTTCTGCAGCGCCCAGAACGACGGCCCCCACACCAGGGCGACGCCGACCGTGCCGCGCACCAGGGCGCTGAGCGCCAATTCGTCGGACCCCATGGGAAAGCGGCTCCAGCGCTGCTCCGCCGGGAGCGCTTGCAGATATTGGATGAGCCGGAAGTCCGCGGTGCTGCCGATCGCGGCGCCGATCGCCGTGGACTTCGGCAGGTCGGCGAGCGATTTCAAGCCGGCATCGGCCGTCGCCAGAACGTAGGAGGTGCGGTAATAGGGCCGCGTGATCGCGAGCCATTGCGGATAGGCGTCGGAGATCAATTTGAAGCCGAGAAACACATCGCAGGTCTCGAGAAACACCCGGTAGAGATTGTCGATGTCCTCGCCCACGGTGTTCTGGCCGATGGCGTGCTCCTTGGGCTGGAGCAACAGCGCTTGCGCCACCGCACGGCCGATCTCCTTGGCGACGGGAAGATCGGGGTCGCGCTCATCCACGCAGTAATTGAGCGCCGCGCCGTCCTGCCGCTTGCCGTATTTCCACTCGTCCGGAACATAGGGCGTCTGGGCGAGCGCAGCCGATTGGACGAAGCACCACGCCAGCATGGCGGCGGTCGCGGCGAGATGCCGCTGCCGCCGTGCGGGATTGCGGCTCAACACAGACATGATCGAGCCTGTCACCATTGCCGACATGTAGGTACGCCGGATGTTGCAGAACATCCTTGGCGGCGACCCGCCAAGGATTGATATCGGCGACGCCACCGCCGCGTCAGTTCGGCAGCGCGAACACCCACAGCACCGACCCGCCCTCCGGATTCTGGATTTCGGGGGTCAGCGTCGCGAGCGACTTGGATTGGCTCGATCCGCTGCCGACCGCGATGGCGACGTATTGCTTGCCGTTGATGCTGTAGCTGATCGGGAACGCATTTATCACATTGTTGAGGCGGGTCTGCCACAGCACCTTGCCCGTCGCATCGTCGAACGCACGGAACCAGCGATCCCACGAGCCGCTGAATACGAGCCCGCCGCCGGTCGGAAGCACCGCGGCCGTCTCCGGGGCGCGCTGCCGATACGACCACACGGTCGAACGGTCGGACAGCTTGATGGCGTCGACCCGGCCGATATTGCCGTCGCTGTTGGGCACCGATACGCGGGCGTAGATGGCGCGGCCGCCGCCGGTATAGGCCTGGCCGGGATCGAGCGGGGTCGGCGTGGTGTTGGAGCAATACTCGTTGAGCGGCATGTACAAGATGCCGGTCTTCGGGCTGTAGGCGGTCGCCGGCCAGCCGCGGCCGCCGGGATCGGCCGGGCAATTCACCGTGGTCTGACCCGATATGCGGGATCGCCGCCGGGTTGATGGTCTTCTCGCCGGTCTTGGGATCGATCGAAGCGACCACGTTCTGCGGCACCGTCTCCTTGTGCCACAGCCACTCGCCGTTGGTGCGGTCGAGCGCCTCGACGATGCCGAGCTTGCCGGTCGTGATCACCGCCTTGCGGGTCTCGCCATTGACGGGCAGGTCGATCAGCAGCCGCTCGTAGACGTAGTCGAGGTCCCAGGTGTCGTCTTCGAGATGCTGGTGGTACCACTTCAACTTGCCGGTGTCGGGATCGATGGCGAGCGTCGAATCCGAATACATCGCATTGTGCTTCGCCCCCGGCTTTGCCGGCAGCGTGCCGCGCATCTCGGCGATCCAGGGATAGGGCTGGCCGGTGCCGTAGAAGACCAGATTCTGGTCGGGATCGTAGCTGCCGGAAATCCAGGCCGAGGCACCGAAGCGGCTCTCCAGCGGCAAGCCGTTCCAGGTGTCGTAATTGGGATCGCCGGGATGGGCGATGGTGTTGACCCGCCACAGCTCGTTCCCGGTCTTGATGTCGTGGCCGGTGATGAAGCAGCCGCCGGGCTCGGCATTGCCGCAGCCGGTCATGCCCTGGATCACCTTGCCGTTGATGATGAAGGGACCGCCGGTGTAGCGCCAGCCCTTGCTCCAATCGGCGGTCTGGTGGTCCCACACGACCTTGCCGCTCTTGGCGTCGAGCGCGACGACATGGGCGTCGGATGTCGCGATGATCAGCTTGTCGTCGTAGATCGCCATGTTGCGCTTGGCGAGGTTGTTGCCGGCCTCGGCCACCAGCTTGGCCGGCAGATCGCGCTTGTATTCCCAGATCAGCTCTCCGGTGGCGCCGTTGAGCGCCTGGACCTTGTCGGCGTAGTTCCAGATGTAGAGCACGCCGTCATGGACGATCGGCGTCGTCTCGGTGGAGCCCGTGGACATCGACCACGTCCAGGCCGGCTGCAGAGTCTTGACATTGTCCTTGTTGATCTGGTCGAGCGGGCTGTAGCCCCAGCCATTGTAGGTGCGCCGCCACATCAGCCAGTCCGACGCCGGCGGATCGCGCAGCATCGCGTCGGTGACGGGCGTCAGGTTTTTCATCGGATCCGCGGCCTGGGGCTGCTGCGCGAACGCGGTCCCCGCCAGCACCAGAATCGGCAGGCTCAGAACCGTGGATTTCCAGTTACGCTTCAACATTCACGTTCTCCCGTTGATTGCCGATGCGCGGATCGCCGAAGCGCAGATCCATCGCCCTCAAAAAAAGCCGCGCGCAGCCGCGTTTATGACGCCTGACTGTTCCAGGGGCGGGACTATAGCCAATGGGCGCGGCTTATTCCAATGCGGTAAAAGGCCCTCTGCCCCGCAAGCGGGCGCATGTGATATATACCGATGTATACAACGACAACCTACCGGATTCATGCCATGGCGGCCATTGGCGGCGGCCATTGGCGGCCCCCAACGGGGCGCCGCTCAATCCTTCGGCACGAAGGCCCCGGGCGAGATGTGCTTGGGCGCGACATAGGCGTGGTGGAGGGCATCGAGCATCGCCCACAGCACGTCGCATTTGAATTCCAGCGCCGCCAGCGCCTGGCTCTGCTGCTCCGGCGTCGCGGCGTTGCGCTTGACGTAATCGAGGGCGAAGTCGGAATCGCGCCGCGCCTGGGGCGGCCGCGCCGAGAAATAGGCGAGCGTGTCGCTGGTGACGAAGTCGTAATTCGCCAGCATGCCTTCCATGCGTTCGCCGATGATCACCGGCGAGAACAACTCCGTGAGCGAGGACGCGATCGCCTCGAGCAGGCTCTTCTCGGCGACGAAATGCACATAGGCCTCGACCGCGAAGCGGGTGCCCGGCAACAGCCCGGCGAGCGACGCGACATAGTCGCGGTCGAGGCCGAGGCCGTCGGTGAACTTGAGCCAGCGCGCGATGCCGCCTTCCCCCGGCGCGGTGCCGTCGTGATCGACCAGGCGGCTGCGCCATTCGCGGCGGATTTCGCTGTCGGTGCAGCGCGCGATCAGGCTCGCATCCTTCACCGGGATCATCGCCTGGTAGTAATAGCGGTTGAGCGCCCACGCCTGGACTTGGCCCTTGGTGCATTTGCCGCCGTGCAGAAGATGGTGGAACGGATGCAGGCGGTGATAGCGCCGGGCGCCGATGTCGCGCAGTTTCGCTTCGAGTTCGTCGGGCGTCAGAAGTGCGGTCATAGCTCGATCCTCAATCCGTCTTCGGCGACCTCGAAGCCTGCGGCTTCGACGGCGCGGCGTTCTCGGCGAATCCTCGATCAGGATCGGATTGGTATTGTTGATGTGGATCAAAATGCGCCGGCGGGCGAGCCCTGCCAGCGCCGCCAGCGTACCATCGGGGCCCCCGACCGGCATATGCCCCATGCGCCGCCCGGTCTTCATCCCGGCGCCGGCCGCGATCATCTCGTCGTCGGCAAACAGCGTGCCGTCGAACAGCACGACATCCGCCTCGCGCAACCGCTCGGCGATGGCCGGCGTGAGCTTCGCGGCGCCGGGAATGAACACGAGACGTTTTCCCGCGCAGGCGATCTCGATGCCCACATTGGCTTCGGTCTCGGCCGCGAGCGCGGGGTTGTCGCCTTCGAGATAGAGCGGCGCCTTGCCCGGCACCAGGAACAATTCGGCCTGGAGTCCGCCGGGCAGCGCGAAACCCTCGCCGGGGCGGACGGCGCGCCGCGACACGACATCGGGCGCGAGCACGCTGAAGATCGAGTTGGCCGCAAGCGTCGCCAGCGTCGCGTCGGTGCCGTAAAGGGCGAACGGCCCGCGCTCGCGCAAAGTCAGCAAGCCCGCGGTCTGGTCGACCTCGGCACCGGTCAGCACCACCGCGGCAATCGGGCTGTCGCGCAGGCGGCGCGGCTGCAGCGCCGGCGTATTGAGGATTTGCTGGCGCAGGTCGGGCGAGGCGTTGATGAGGACGTAGGCCGCATCGGGATCGCCGAGCCCATCCGCAGTCACCGCGAGACTGGCCTGGGTGCGCGGCTTGACCCGGGGATCGCCCGCCCAGGCGAGCCGGCACACCTCGCACCCGCAATTCCACTGCGGGAAGCCACCCCCGGCCGCGGCGCCCAGCACAAACGCAGATAGACGCCTCATGAGGCGTCTATCCCGTCAACCATCAGACTTTAGTCGAAAGAAGGAGTCCGAAAGAGATGTGCGATCAGAACTCGGCCGGCAGGTAGCCGTTGATCTCGAGGCCGATGCAGATTTCGACGAGAGTCGGGGTCGTCCAAGCCATGGTGTTCCTCCAAAATTGCCCGCTGCTGGGCAGGAAACGATACGATCCGATCTAGCCTCACCGGAGCCTGCTTGTAAATAAGGCAGAGACCTATGACCGTTATTGCAATAAGCGATAGGGTCGTCGGCGCCCGCAAGAATTCACGTTTCTATTCAATTGGATAGGCGCATCGAGGGCGACGGCGGCGGCGCCCCGCCGGTCCGCCCGCGCGGCACCCCTGCGCTGCGTGCGCATGTCGACGCACGGTGTTTGCGGGATCGCCAGCCGGCGCAGGCGATGACACCGATGATGCGCCGGGGCGTCATTGCTTCCGAACAGCGCGCCCTCTACCGCCGGCGCGGAGGCGCCCAAACCAGCGCGACAAGGCGTGGCGGCCCTTCGCTTTCGCCTCGGGCCGTTGTATCCTGCCTCAATAGCAAAGGGGGCCCGGGCGACCGGCCCCCTTTGCACGGACTGCAAGTTTTTCCCCCTATCGCGGCTGATCGCCCGGCGGCCGGTGCAAACGGCCCGGGCGTTCACGCATCCGATGCTCCCGCAGGAGAATTCCGATGACGCTTTGGATGACACCGGCACCGCGCGCGCGCATGACCGCCGCGACGCTTTCATTTGCAACCGGACTGATGGCCTCGGGCCTGCTCGGCGCGAGCATGATCGCTTTTGGTCCGTCCGAGGCGCAAGCCCGGATCACGCGGATCGAGATCAAGCGGGTGGAGCAGCCGACCTTCCAGGGGCGCACGTTCGGTGCGGTCGGCGCTTATGAAAAGCTGGTCGGCCGCGCCTTCGGCGAAGTCGATCCCAAGGACCCCCGCAACGCCGTCATCGTCGACATCGCCAATGCGCCGAAGAATGCGCGCGGCATGGTCGAGTACGACACCGACTTCATGATCCTCAAGCCGGTCGACCTCGCAAAAGGCAATCATCGGCTGTGGTTCGAAGTCAACAACCGCGGCAGCCTCGGGTCCTTTCAGCAGTACAACGACGCCCGCAGCGACGAAGGCAATAATCCGACCACGGCGGAAGATGCCGGCTCCGGCTTCGTCATGCGGCAAGGCTACAGCATCGTCACGGCCGGCTGGGACATCTCGGCCCCGCCCGGCGACGGCCGCTTCACCATCCATGTTCCGGTCGCGGCCAATGCCGACGGCTCGCCGATCGTCGGATTGTCGATGGAAGAATTCGTCGTCGACAACGACCGTACGCTGGCCGGCGGCCTCACCTATCCCCCCGCGACGCTCGACAAGTCCAAGGCGAGCCTGACCGTGCGCACGCGTTACGAGGACGAGCCCGCTATCGTGCCCGCGGACCAGTGGGAATTCACCGATGCGACCGGCAAGGGCATCCGCCTCGTGCCGGAGAAGACGCCGTTCGCCCAGGGCACGCTCTACACGTTCACCTACCAGGCGAAGAACCCGCTGGTGGCCGGGCTCGGCTTCGCCGCGCTGCGCGACGTCGGTTCATTCCTGCGCTACGCGACCCGCGACGATGCCGGCACCGCCAATCCGCTCGCCGGCGATGTCAGCCAGATCTACACCTCCTGCCGCTCGCAGCCATGCCGCACCCTGCACGACCTCCTGTGGCTCGGCTTCAACGAGGACGAAGCCGGCAAGCCGGTGCTCTCCGGCATCGAGAACTGGATCGGCGGCGCCACCGGCATCTTCATGAATTACCGCTTCGCGCAGCCGGGACGGACCCACCGCCAGCACATCGCCCGCTGGTACCCGGAATTCCAGGGGCCGTTCATCAACGAGGTGGCGCTCGATCCGATCACCGGCAAGACCGACGGGTGGCTCAAGCGCTGCACCGCCAGCAGCACCTGCCCGAAGATCTTCGAGGTGAATTCGGAGAACGAATACTGGTCGAAGAACATGGCGGTGGGCCTCGTCGACGCGGCCGGCAAGGATCGCAACAGCGAGCCCGCCAATGTGCGCTCCTACCTGGTGTCGAGCCTTCCCCATTCCGGCGCGCTGGGCCCCACCGGGCGCGGCATCTGCCAGCAGCCCCGCAATCCCCTGGTCGCCAATGGCGTGCTGCGCGCGCTGCTGGTCGCCATGGATCAATGGGTCAGCGCCGGCATCGAGCCGCCGGCGAGCCGGGTGCCGCGGGTCGGCGACGGCACGCTGGTGGCGCCGCTGCCGCGGGAGGGCGTCGGCTTCCCGGCCGTCCACGGGGTGACCTATAACGGCCGCATGCACACCGGCGACCTGTTCGACTTCGGGCCGAAATTTGCGGAAGGGATTCTCGCCACCCTGCCGCCGCGCCTCGTCGGCACGCCCTATCCGGCCCTGGTGCCCAAGACCGACGCCGACGGCAACGACCTCGCCGGCATCCGGATTCCGGAGGTCGCAGTGCCGCTCGCGACCTATACGGGTTGGGCGCTGCGCGCCGTTCCCGCCGGCGGCGACGACGGCTGCGATGCCGCCGGCCAGCAGATCGCCTTCGCCAAGACCAAGGCCGAGCGCGTCGCGCTCGGCGATCCGCGGCTGTCGCTGGAGGAGCGATATCCGAGCCACGCCGAATACGTCAACGCGGTGGCGGCCGCTGCGAACGGCCTGGTACACGACCGCCTGCTGCTGGAAGAGGACGTGCCGGCCTATGTAAAGAAAGCGCAGGACGCCCCGGTCGGGAAATAACCCCTTCCCTGCCGGTACCGCGTTCGCCCGACGCAAAGTCGACGCAATCCCGGCTTACTCGCTCGACATGGAGAACAGGGGCTCCATGTCACAGCGCATCAATCGACACACTTGCAAGCGGCACGCTGGCAACCGGCTGGCCGCGAATTCTCGGTTTACTGGCATCCGCCGTTCTCGTTTGCCTGAGCATCGCCGGCGACGGCTTGGCGTTCGAGCGCCGCAGGGCGCCGGCGCCAGGCCCCGCACGGCCCGCGGCGGCAAGGCCGTTCGCGCCCAATTTCGGGCACAACATGAGCCCGGCTTCGCCCGGCATGGCCGGACCGGCGCAACACCCGCTCGACCATGCGGCCGGGCCGCAGCATCCCTTCGAACATCAGCCGGCCGGCCCGCATAGCGAGGCGGCCGAGGTGCAGAATCGCGGCAATCAGGAGCATGCAAATCCGGGCCGGCCGAATCAGGCCGAGCGCGGTGAAGCGGGGCTCGGCCGCACTCCCGCCGGCATGCCGCGCGGCCCAGCGAATGGCGGCTTTCGCAACGGTGGGCTCCCTGGAGGCCTTCGCAACGGCGGTGTCCCGGGCGGCTTCCGCAATGGCGGGCCGCCGGCCGGCTTCGCGCGCAACGGGCTTCCGCCGCGGCCGCTTCCCGGCGAGACCGGCTTCACCGGCGTTCCGCCGCGCGGCGAGACCCGGTTCGTTTCCAACGAGATGGTGTTCCACGCTCCGTCCAACGTTTCGGCGCAGACCGTCGATGCGGCGGCGCGCCGGCTGGGGCTCGTCGCGGTCAGCTCGCAGAATTTGACGCTTTCGGGCGGCACCCTGTTCCACTTCCGCATCGACAATGGACGCCAGGTCTCCGATGTCGTGCGCGAGCTCGAAGGCGAGAACATCGGCGTCGCCCAGCCGAATTACATCTACCGCCTGCAGCAGGACGCCCGCGCGCCGGTGGCCGTGCCGCCGCTGCCGCGCGGCGACCCCTCGCAATACGTGGTCAGCAAACTGCGGTTGCCCGAAGTCCATAAGATCGCAACCGGCGCCAACGTGCTAGTCGCCATGATCGATTCCCAGGTCGACAGCGCTCATCCCGACCTCAGCGGCTCGTTCGCCGGTCGGTTCGATGCCGTCGGGAACCGCGACAAGCCGCGACGAGCACGGCACCGAGATGACCGGGGCGATCGTCGCCCACCGCAAGCTGCTCGGCGTCGCGCCGCGCGCGCGCATTCTGGCGATCCATTCGTTCAGTCCGGAGACCGACAGCACGGCGTCGAATGCGGCACAGACCACGACCGAGCATATCCTCACCGGCATCGAATGGGCGATCGCCAAGGGCGCCCGCATCATCAATATGAGCTTCGCGGGGCCCTATGACCCCATGCTGTCGCTCGCGCTCAAGAAGGCGCACGAGAAGGGCATCGTGCTGATCGCGGCGGCCGGCAATGCCGGGCCGCAGTCCGCCGCCCCTCTATCCCGCGGCGGACGAGAACGTCATCGCCGTGACGGCCGTCGACGAAAACGACAAGCTGCTGCCCCAGGCCAATCAAGGCCCGCATATCGCGCTGTCCGCGCCGGGCGTCAATGTCCTGGAGACCGCGCCGAACGCGTCCTACGAATTCACCACCGGCACGTCGGTGGCGGCAGCCCATGTCAGCGGCGTCGCCGCGCTGATCATCGAGCGCGATCCGGCGATCGACGTCGCGGCGCTGGAGGAATTGCTCTATTCGACCGCGCGGAACCTGGGGCCGAAGGGGCGCGACAGCCAATTCGGATATGGCCTGGTCGACCCGTTGCGCGCGCTCAATGCGCTCGAGGCGAAGGTGGCGATGAACAACGCGCCGCCGCCGGCCGCGACCCCGCCATTGCCGCGACCGTTTCCGGTCTCGGCCACGGCCGGAATGACGGTGAGCCAGATGCCGCTCGCCCCGGGACCGGGAGCGGCCAATGCCGATACGGACTTCGCCCCCCTCGCCGAGAAGAAGCGCCTGGCCGCCTGCATGCAGGCAGGAACCACCAAAGGCATGCGCGGTCCCGAGCTGCAGGACTACACCGTGGTCTGCCTGGCGGAGGCGCGGCTCACTTGTCTCAAGCAAGCCGTGGCACAGAAGGTGCGCGGACCGGACCGCCGCGACTTCATGGGCAAGTGCCTGGGGTCGTAGGCGCCTCGGTCGTAACGCCGGCCCTACCCGATCCCGAGGTTATGGGATCGCCGCTGCGATTGGTGTAAGAATTCCTCCCGAAAACATCGGCATCGGGAGGAATTCATGACTGTCTATGGATACGTCATCACGGCGGCGCTGTTCACGGCGGTCGGATGGTTCGCCGCGGCCGGCGCAAACAGCGACGCGATCGGCAAGGAGCCGCGGTTCCCCCAACTGACGATGCAGGGGTTGAACGACCAGCAGCGACCGCTCGGCGAAGCGATCATGAAGATCTCGCGCGTGGGGATCGCCGGCCCCTACAATCCGATGCTGCGCAGCCCGGTGTTCGGCCAGCGCATGTTCGACCTGCTCGCCTATCTGCGATGGGAAACCTCGGTGCCGCTGCGGCTCAACGAGTTCGCGATCCTGATCATCGCCCGGCAATGGCGCTCCCAGGTCGAGTGGTTCGCTCACGAACCGCTGGCGCAGAAGGCCGGGCTGTCACCGCAGATCGTCGCCGCGCTCAAGGCGGACCGGCGGCCGTCGGACTTGGCGCCGGACGAGGCCGCGGTCTACGACTTCGTCACGGAGTTGACGACGAAGCGCCAGGTGTCCGACGGGACCTTTGCCCGCGCGAAGAAACTGCTCGGCGAGCAGCAGGTGGTCGACCTCACCGCGCTCGCCGGAACCTACGTCACCGTCGCGATGCTCCTCGCCATGGCGGAGGAAAACGTGCCGCCCGGCGAAGAGCCTCCGTTCAAGCCGGGCGAGCCGTGAGATTTTCGCAAAAAGCGGGCCGCGCGGGACGATCACATCCCGGCGGCCCTTATCGACCCGCTCCGCCCGGCGCAGCGGCAGCCTCGTCAGCCGCGGAACCAGATGCCGGGATGCCAGACCCAGCGCCCGCCTTCGTAGACATGGTGACCTTTGACCCAGACATGGGCGGGCGACGGCCGGGCAGGCACGACCTCGACGATCGGCGCCGGCATCGCCGCAACGACGCCGCGGATGTGATGGCCCTTGACCCAGAACCAGGCGCCGCCGCGCCAGGCCCAATGCCCCGGCACCCAGTTGTAACCGGCGCCGGGAGCGACAGGGATGACCTCGACGATCGGGGCGGGCATGGCCCTCTCGACGATGACCGGCTGGGCCGCAGCGATACCGGCGCCGATGCCGACCAGCAAAGCGGCGGCGCAAGCCGTCCGCACCAAATGGCGAGACGATTCCAACATGACGAATTCTCCGTGGTGAATGTGAAGGGAAGCTCGATACCCCAACCCATGCAGATTAGCGCGGCGACTTCGAACCGGGCCTGACTGTGCGGTTTATCGGCCATTCATGCGTCGACCACATGACCGCCACAAACGGAAGCCGCCGATCCCACAATGAACCCGGAATGAAGCCCCGAATGACCGATTCGTTGCCGGCGGCCGGCTCCGACCCGGGCAGGCGCCGTTCGGACTGGCGGATTTGCGCGGGAAACGGCGGGAAGTTGTGGCGGCAGGTTGCGCCGCGGCTATTATGGGCGCACCGCTCGACCGCGGCCGGTTCGCTGCCGGCCGGGCGCATGCCGCATTGTGGATAGACGGAATGGATGGTTTTGGAATCTACGTCCGCGACGAACGGTTCGACCCCTTCACGGTGGTCCTGTTCAAGGCGCTGCAGGTCGTCGCCTTCCTGTTCTTCCTCGCCCTCATCGCCATGCATCCCAAGGTCGATGAGGGCAAGATCGACAAGAAGGCCGAGTTCCTCATCACCATGACATGGCCCGACGAGCATCCCGACGACATCGATCTCTACGTGCAGGATCCCACCGGCAAGCTCGTCTGGTACAACCAGAAAGAGGTGGGCCTGATGACCCTGGAGCGCGACGACCGCGGCGACACCAACGACTTCACCTTGATCGAGCGCAAGAAGATCCGGCTCCCGATCCGCGAGGAACTCGTCAGCATCCGCGGCACCGTGGCGGGCGAATACACCGTCAACGTCCATCTCTATCACCACCTCGCGGCCGCGCCGGTGCCGGTCTCCGTCAAGGTGGAAAAGCTCAATCCGCAGCTCCAGGTGGTCTACTACCAGACCATGGTTCTCGACCATACCGACGAGGAAAAGACGGCGATCCGCTTCACGCTGTCCGATGACGGAAGCGTGGTCCGCACCAGCGACGGCGAGAAATCGCTGATCGATACCATCCTGTGGAAAAAGGCGTTCCGCAATTTGCGGAGATAGCGCGCTGCGCGGAATTGGGGCGGCAGCGAATCCGGCTCTTGCGGCCGACGCCGGAGCCGAAATGGCGCCGCAATGCCGGCGCCGTATCTCCAACGGCAATCGGCAACGGCAATATGAACGCCGGATTCACCGGGCATTCACCCCCGAGCGAGGCATAATCGTCCGGTCGCCTCCGCAACGGTGCATTCGATGCAGCGGCTTTGGAACTTCGTCCTCGTCACGGCATTCGCGGTCGCGCCGCATGCGGGCATCGCCGGCGCGAGCTTGTCGGGGACGTTGACCCGCGAGGATATTGCCCTGATCGACCGGGCGACGTGGGGCGTGAACACGACGATCGCCGGCCAATACCTCGCGCTCGGCCGCGACCGCTGGCTCGATGCCCAGCTCCATCCGCCGCCAAAGGACCGGCTGCCGGCCGCCGCCCAGGCGACGATCGACTCCATGCAGATCGCGACCAAGCCGGTTGCCGAAATCGCGATGTCGCTCGCGGCGCAATCGCGGGCCGCCAATCAGACCGAGGACATCGAGCAGAAGAAGGCGGCGCAGCAGGCCTACCAGCAGGCGATGAACGACACGGCACGACAGGCCGCCGCCCGCAGCCTGCTGCGCGATCTCTATTCGCCCGATCAATTGCGCGAGAAGATGACTTGGTTCTGGTTCAACCACTTCAATGTGCTGCAGGGGAAATCCGATATCCGCGCGACCATCGGCGACTACGAGGAGCGCGGCCTGCGCCCCTACGCGCTCGGCAGGTTCCGCGATCTCCTCGAGGCGACGGTGAAGCACCCGGCCATGCTTCGCTACCTCGACAATGCCGAGAACGCGCGCGGCCACATCAACGAGAACTACGCCCGCGAGATCATGGAACTGCACACCATGGGCGTCGGCTCCGGCTACACCCAGGAGGACGTGCAGGAACTCGCGCGCATCCTGACCGGCGTCGGGGTCAATTTCCAGGCCGAGGGGCCGAAGCTCAGCAGTGGTGCGCAGGCGGACTATATCCGCGCCGGGCTGTTCGAATTCAATCCCAATCGCCACGATTACAGCCTCAAGCACTTCCTCGGCCACACCATCGAAGGCGGCGGCTTTGCCGAGGTCGAGCAGGCGCTCGACATCCTGGCGCGGCATCCCGCCACCGCGAACCATATCTGCAAGGAGATCGCGACCTACTTTGTCGCCGACACGCCGCCGCCCGCGTTGGTCCAGCGCATGGCCCAGACCTTCCAGAGGACCGACGGCGACATTGCCAGCGTGCTCGGGCTGATGTTCCGCTCGGCGGAGTTCAATGCCGCGCCCAAGTCGAAATACAAGGACCCCATGCAGTTCGTGCTGTCCGCGGTGCGGCTCGCCTATGACGACAAGGTGATCCTGAATACCGCTCCGGTGCAGGGCTGGCTCGGCCGGCTGGCGCAAGGGCTCTACAATCACGAGACGCCCGACGGCTATCAGATGACGGCGGCGGCATGGAGCGGCCCCGGACAGATGGCGCTGCGCTTCGAGATCGCGCGGCAGATCGGCTCCAATTCCGCCGGCCTGTTCAAGCCGCCGGGGCCGGATGCGGTCGACCATCCCGCGTTTCCGCAAATCCAGAACGCGCTCTATTTCACCAGCCTGCAGCAGACCCTGGGCGCCCCGACGCGCGCCGCGCTCGACCAGGCGGTGTCGCCGCAGGACTGGAACACCCTGTACCTGTCGTCCCCCGAATTCATGCGGTGAGGTGGACCATGCATCGTCGCGATCTTCTCAAAGCGCTGGCCGCCGCCGTTCCGCTGACCGTCGCGGGGCGCGTGTGGGCGGCGCCCAAGGCCGACATGCGGCTGCTGGTCGTGTTCCTGCGCGGCGCCTATGACGCCGCCAATGTGGTGATCCCGGTTTCGAGCGACTTCTACTACGAGTCGCGGCCGACCCTGGCGGTCCCCCGCCCGCGCGCGGGTGCGGCAGACGCGGCGCTCGCCCTCGACGGCGATTGGGGACTGCATCCGGCGCTCAAGGATACGCTCTATCCGCTGTGGGAGAAGAAGCAAGTCGCCTTCGTGCCGTTCGCGGGCGCCGACGATCTCTCGCGCAGTCATTTCGAGACCCAGGACACGATCGAACTCGGCCAGCCCGTGCATGCCACCCGCAACTACAATTCCGGATTCATGGCGCGGCTGGTCGCGGTGCTCACGAAGGCGCGGCCGATCGCCTATACCGATCAATTGCCGCTCGTCTTCCGCGGCGGCGAATCGATTCCGAACATCGGCATCGGCTCGGTCGGCAAGCCGGGCGTCGACGATCGCCAGGCCCGGCTGATCGAGAGCATGTATGCCCATGACCCGCTCGCCGGTGCGGTCTCGGAAGGCTTCCGCGTGCGCGATGATGTCTACCGCTCGGTGTCCCAGGAAATGGCCGCCGCCGACCGCGGCGCCGTCTCGGCAAAGGGCTTCGAGCTGTCGGCGCGGCGCATCGGCCGGCTGATGCGCGACCAGTTCAACCTCGGCTTCGTCGATGTCGGCGGCTGGGACACCCATGTCGGCCAGGGCGGCGCCAACGGATATCTCGCCGGCCGCCTCGGCGAACTCGGCCGCGCGCTCGCCGGCTATGCGCAGGAGATCGGCCCGGAGGCCTGGAACAACACCCTCGTCGTCGTCATCTCGGAGTTCGGCCGGACCTTCCGCGAGAACGGCAACAAGGGCACCGACCACGGCCATGGCAGCGCTTATTGGGTTCTCGGCGGCGCCGTCAAAGGCGGCCGCCTGGTCGGCGAGCAGGTCAAGGTCGACCGTGCGACGCTGTTCCAGAACCGCGACTATCCCGTGCTCACCGATTATCGCGCGCTGTTCGGCGGCCTGTTCCAGCGCGCCTATGGCCTCGATCGGGCGAACCTGGAGAAGATATTTCCGGGCGCCGCGCCGCGCGATCTCGCGATCGTGTGAGGCATTTCGCCGGCCGGAACTAGACCGCTTTAATCCCGCTGCCCCGGCGCGTTACTTCTTGGCGCCGTGGAGGGGATCCTTCACCGCCTCGACGGTGGCGAATTCGACGTTGTATTTCTCGCCGTTCACTTTCTCGACCTTGCGGACATATTCGTTCTGGACGATGTCGCGCGTTTCCGGATCGATCGAGATCGGTCCGCGCGGGCTCTCCCACTTCATGCCCTTCATCGCCGCGACCAGAGCGTCACCGTCGGTCTTGCCGCCGGTTTTCTTCAGCGCCTCGATGATCAGGTGCATGGCGTCGTAGCCGGCAACCGCGTGGAACGTCGGGCGCCGGTTGTTCGCCTTCTCATATGCGGCGACGAACTCCTTGTTGAGCGCGGAGTCGTGGTTGGCCGAATAATGATGGGCGGTCACCACGCCGAGCATCGCGTCGGTCATGTTGGGAAGGTCGTCGTCGGGGGTGAGATCGCCGGTGGCGACGAAGCGGATGCCGGACTTGTCCATCCCGCGCTCGAGGAATTGCTTGACCAGCGGGCTCGCCTGGTGGTTCGGCACGAAGGCGAACAGCGTGTCCGGCGCGAGATCGCGCGCCCGCTGCAGGAACGGCGCGAAATCGGCGTTGTCCAGCGGCACCCGCAGCGAGGCCAGGATCCGGGCGCCGTCCTTGATGGCGACATCGTTGAAAGCCCGCTCCGCCTCCTGGCCGGGGGCGAAATCGGCGACCAGGGTGACGATCTTCTTGGCGCCGTTCTTCACCGCCCAGTCGGCGATGACCGACGAGGACTGGCCGAGCGTGAAGCTGGTGCGCACCATATAGGGCGAGCGCTCGGCGACCACCGAGGTGCCGGAGATCGCCACCACCGTCGCGATCTTGGCTTCGGTCGACAGCGACGCGATCGACAGTGCCGCCGGCGAAATGCCGGCGATGAGCACGCCGACCTTCTCGTTGACGATGAGCTCCTGGGCCGCCCGCCGGGCCACGTCCGGCGCGCTGGCGTCGTCCTTGAGGATGATCTTGATCTGCTTGCCGGTATCGCCGTGCTGCTGCAAATAGAGCTGCGCGCCCGCCATCACGTCCCGGCCGTTGGTGCCGAACGGCCCGGTCATCGACAGGACCGCCCCGACCTTGACGACCGCCTGCGCGGCGGCCTCGCCGGCGAGGACCCCGGCAAGCAGCCCCGCCGCGACACCGATCATGATCTTTCGCTCGAGCACTCGCTCCTCCCAAAACACACTGATGGCCGGCGACTTATTCTCGATCCCGGCTCTGCGCCCCTCAATAGGGCCAATTGCCCCATAGCATATCCGAATGCTCGCAGGCGGCGCAGCCCGCAGCCGGCGCGGGCCGGCGTCCGCATGTCCCGGCTCACATGGCGTAGCGCAGGATCGCCGCGAGCGATTTGCCGCCGGGAATATCGGCCTTGCGCACCGCGATGATCCGGCCGCCCGAACGGATGACGCGGGTCGCGATTTCATCGACCACGCCGTACCCGACGGCATCGGCCGCCGCGGCGTAAGTGACGGCGCCGGTGGTCTCGTCGACGGTGCCGGGAACCACCTCGTCGATGTCGACCAACATCGACTCCACCGCGCCGAAGGTCGCTGCCCGGGCGGCGTGGGCAATATCGGTGATCGCGCGGTCCTGCTTCTCGCGCGCGGCGAACGTCGCCTGCCATTGCGCGATGTCCTGGCGGTAGAGGCCATCGAGAATGGCACGCGCCTGCCCCGCGAGTTGGGCATCGGTGGTGCGCCCGGGGCTGCCGTCGATGCCCGCCGTGGCGAGATGAGCGTAGGTGTTGACCGAGCGGTAGATGGCAGCCAGCGGCTCGCTCGAAGCCAGCACCAGCGGAATGTCGCTGCCGGTCAACAGCCCGCGCAGCTCATGATCGACCTTGCGGGCGTATTGGCGCAGCCGCACCTTCTGGCCCTCGGACCCCTGAATGCGGCCGCTGGGCGAGCGGTCATTGATGGTGGAGCGGCCGACCGCGCTCGGCGGCATCCTTCGGCATGCCGTCGACCTTGATGACCGCGGGCGGCAGGTCGGCGGAGACCTGAACGACGCGCACCGAGCCTTCCGCCAGCGCCAGCACGAAGCAGGTATTGGGAAACGTGACGGCGCGGAACAACGGCTTGAGATGGAAGCGGTCGGACACCTCGACCATCGCCGTCAACGCATTGGGGACGCGGAACGTCCGCACGCTGTCCGGGGTCGCCAGCACCGCGAGGCTGTGCGCCTGGAATCGCCAGAATTCGTCGTCGTCGACGAGGTCGTCGAGATGCTCCATGAGCGCGGCGACGCGGCGCTTGTCGGCCGCGGCGGCCTCGAGCTCGATGCAAGGCCTGCCTGGCGAGGTTCTTCAATTCGATCCGGTCGCCCGCCGTTTCCTGGCTGACCGGCGTGGTCGGCAGGTAGATCGAGACGCAGATGTCGCCGCGGTGCTCCGCGAGGGACTTCAGATCGGCGAGGCTCGGGATGTCGACATAAAGCATGGGTTACTCCACTGTCTCTGTGTGCGTGCTGTCTCTGTGTGCGTGCTGTCTCTGTGTGCGTGGCGGTGGCTGGCGGGGAACCGCGCCGCCGCGCGCGTTCACCTCTGCAAGGCGCCTTGCGGCGGGGCGACCGGCGGGTTCACCACCCCGTAATGGTCGGCCATCACGTTGCCCGGTTGGGCATAGGCCGCCGGCCGCGGCCGCTCCTCCAGCATGGTGGCGTTCCACGCCTCCCAATCGCCCTTCAGCCGATCGAACACGTCACTGTAGCGCTCCTTGAGGTTGGCGCGCTCACGCGGGTCCTGCGCTACGTCGAACAGGAATTCGTTGCCGGCGATCCGCAGGTATTTCCAGTCGGCGTCGCGGATGGCGCGCTGCGATCCGGCCTTGTAGCGCCAGTAGAACTTGCGCGGATGCGGGGCCGCGCCCGCCAGCGCCGGCGCCAAATCCTCGCCGTCGGATGGATAGGCCGGATCGGGCCGCGTTCCGCCGATCGCCAGCAGCGTCGGCATCCAGTCCATGGTGATCATAGCCTGATCGGATACCGATCCCGCCGCGATATGGCCGGGCCGGCGCGCGATCGCGGGGACGCGAAGGCCGCCTTCCAGCAATTCCTGCTTCATGCCGGTGAACGGCCAGGTCTTCGAAAACCGCTCGCCGCCATTGTCGCTGGTGAAGACCACGATGGTATTTTCCGAAAGTCCGTGGACGTCGAGCGCCTGCAGGACCCGCCCGATATTGGCATCCAGGCTCTGCACCATCCTGCCGTAGGTTTTCTGGGTGCCGCCGTCGCGATGCATGATGTTGCGGATTCGCTTCGACTCGGCCTCGTCGTCCGGCCCCTCCCACGGCCAATGCGGCGCGGTGAAATGAAGGCTGAGCAGGAACGGCTGCTTCGACCCCGCGTATCCCTCGATCGTCTGCACCGCGCGGTCGCCGAGCAGGTTCGTCATGTAGCCGTGCCGCTCGACCGGCACCTCCTCCTCGTAAAGCCGGGCTGCTTCGGCGCCGCTGCGCGAAGCGTCGGCACCATGATTGAAATAGTCGGCGGCGCCGCCGAAAATTCCGTAGAAATGATCGTAGCCGCTCTTGATCGGGCTGAAGTCCGGCAGGAAGCCGAGATGCCATTTGCCGACCAGCGCGGTGCCATAGCCTGCAGTCCTGAGCACCGACGGCAGCGTGGGATGGCTGGGCGGCAGGCCGACATTCCTGGGCGTCGTGGCATTGATCGGCTCCTCCAGCCCGACCGTCAGCCGATATTGATAGCGGCCGGTGATCAGCGCCGTGCGGGTCGCCGAGCAGACCGAAGAATTGGCGTAGGCCTGGGTGAACCTCATCCCTTCGAGCGCGAGGCGATCGATGTTCGGCGTCGTGTAGTCGCGCTGGCCGTAGCAACTCACATCCGCGTAGCCGAGATCGTCCGCCAGGATGAAAACGATGTTCGGTTTGCCGGCCTGAGCGGCGACGCGGCCCGTGGTCGCCAAAGCGAGCGTGCCGGCGGCGCCGGCGATGAGATCGCGGCGCGAAGGGTGAGGACGCAGCGACATTGGTTTCTCCCTTTCGACCCGCGGCGTCATCGCCGTCATTTCTCCCCGGGTGACTTCCAGCGTTTCAAGGGCAAGTCCGCGGCGAAGCTAGAGCACTTTGCAGCCTGTCGCTACCGCACTGTCCGCTCGAGGTCGGCATAGATTTCCTCGACCACTTGATCCGGGCGGATCGGCCCGTTGGCCCAGCGTGCGTCGAAATCCCCGGTCGGCTTTGCCGCGATGGCCTCTTGGAGCGTCTTGCCCTCCTTGATGAGGCGGGCGATGCGGCCGCGCAGCGTCACCATCACCTCGCGGTATTCGACGAGATCCTTCCTGGTCCCGACCGGCCCGCGCCCCGGCACCACTTTCACCTTGTCGTCGAGCATGGGCAGCAGCTTGTCATAGGCTGCGATCATGCCGTCGAGGCTGCCGCCGCGCAGATCGACGCGGGTGTAGTCGGTGTTGTTGAAGAGATCGGCCGCGAACAGGACATTGGCCTTGCGGAAGAACACGATCGCATCGCCGTCAGTGTGGCCGCCGACAAAATGCAGCAGTTCGACATCGTCGCCATTGACGTGCAGCGTGAGCGAATCCGCAAACGTGATCCGGGGCCAGAACGCCGCGGGAAACGCCTTCTGGGCGGCGCGGCCGAGCGGATTGGGCTGCTCCGTCATCAGGCGGGCGCGGGTGTTCTCCTGGGCGATGATGGCGGCGCCCTGCCTCGCGAAGGTGGCGTTGCCGCCGACATGATCGAAATGCCAATGGGTGTCGACGACATAGCGCACCGGCTTGTCGGTGATCTCGGCGATGCGGGCGATCAGCCGCGGCACGCCGGCCTCTTCCTGGGCATCGATGAGGAGCAAGCCGTCCTCACCCATGGAGACCCCGACATTGAGGCCCATGTTCCCCCAACTGTTTCCCCAGGTCACATTGTAGATGCCGGGCGCGACTTGCACGGTGTGATCGTCGGCTGCGGCCGGCGCCTGCGCCGCCGCCGGCGCGTCCGCCAAAGCGGCCGCGGCACACAAGCAGGCGATGCGCACCATCTTGCGGGTCGTCATGGGCGCGTTCCTTCGATCGCCGAATTGCGTTTTCTTGTCCGGCTTCGCGGCATGCTGCCACCGGCGCAATGTCGCCGCAAGGCGGCGTCAAATCGCGGCGGCCGCCGAAAGCCTGTGGGAGGGCACAGGTGAGTGAGCCATACGGCGGCCTTACACCAAGCGTATGAAAAAGGCCCCGCTTTCGCGGGGCCAGGGTTACCATCAACCGCAAATCCCTACATCACCCTGCCCCCGCCGTGGTTGCGGAAAGGTCACACCCCGCCGAAAAGCGACGAGGCCCAAATTGCCGCCACACGCATTGCGCGATCGTCCGCGGCCGACTATTCGTTGAAGGATCGGGTGCGGCACTGCCGCCCAGCTAACCGAGGTATTGCTCGATGAATCGGCGCCAAGCACTCGGAGCATTGTTGGCTGCCCTTACCCCGTCGTCGCTGGTGGCGGCGAACCCGTCGGTGTCCACGCTCATCGGCACGGGGTCGCGAGGCTATTCGGATCACGAAGTGAACAATCCATACGGGCTGGTGATCGGGCCGGACCGGGCGCTGTATTTTTGTGATCTGGACAATCAGCGAATCCGCCGGCTCGACCGGGACACGCATCTAACCACCACTGTCGCGGGCAACGGCCAGAGAGCCTATGGCGGCGACGGCGGACCGGCGACCGCCGCCGCCTTGAACATGCCGCACGAAATTCAGTTCGATTCCGCCGGCAACATCTACATCGCCGAGCGCGACAATCACGTGGTTCGCAAGGTCGAGGCCAAGACCGGCATCATCTCGACATTCGCGGGAACCGGCATGCCCGGATTCTCCGGAGACGGCGGGCCTGCGGCAGGCGCGCAGCTTCGCCAGCCTCACAGCATTGCCGTGGATCCCGCGGGCAAGCTGCTGATCTGCGACATCGGGAACCACCGCATTCGCCGGGTCGATCTTTCCACCGGAATGATCGAGACCTATGGCGGCACCGGCGCACAGCAACCGACGCCCGACGGCGCGCCGGTGAAGACGGCGCCGTTGAACGGGCCGCGAACCCTGAGTTTCGATCGCGACGGCAATCTTTATCTCGCGCTGCGCGAAGGCAACGCGATCTACCGCATCGCATCGAAAGCCGGGACGATCCATCATCTGGCCGGGATCGGCGAGCAAGGCTATTCGGGCGATGGCGGGCCGGCCCACCTAGCGAGGCTCGCGGGCCCCAAGGGGCTCGCTTATGGCGGCGGCCGGCTCTTCGTGGCCGACACCGAGAGCCACGTCGTTCGCAGCATAGACCTCGCGACCGGCGTGATCACCACCGTGCTCGGCACCGGAACCCGCGGCGATGGTCCCGAGCCCGACCCGTTGCGATGCGCGCTGTCGCGGCCGCACGGTGTGCTCGTCGATGCCGACGGCGTCCTCTATGTGGCGGACAGCGAGGCGCATCGCATCCGAGTCTTGAGCTGAGCGCCCGGCCGGACGGCGCGGGGTGCGTTCCGTCAAGCGCCCAGCACGCCGCGCGCGATCTGGTCGGCTTCGATCGACTCGAACAGCGCCTTGAAGTTGCCTTCGCCGAAGCCGTCGTCGCCCTTGCGCTGAATGAATTCGAAGAAGATCGGCCCGATCACCGTCTTGGAGAACACCTGCAGCAGGATTTTGGTCGTCGCGCCTTCCACCACGCCTTCGCCGTCGATGAGAACGCCGTGCTGTTTCATCCGGTGGATCGGCTCGGTGTGGCCGGCGACACGCTTGAAGCTGTTGTTGTAATAGGCATCGGGCGGCCCCGGCATGAACTGCAGGCCGTTCGCCGCGAGCGCATCGGTGGCATCATAGATGGCGTCGGTGCCCACCGCGATGTGCTGGATGCCTTCGCCCTTGTATGCGCGCAGGTATTCCTCGATCTGCGAATGCGCGTCGGCCGACTCGTTGATCGGAATGCGGATCCGCCCGCACGGACTGGTGAGCGCGCGCGAGAACAGGCCGGTCAGCCTTCCCTCGATATCGAAGAAACGAATCTGCCGGAAATTGAACAGGCGGGCATAAAAGCCGAACCACTTGTCCATGTTGCCGCGCTTCACATTGTGGGTGAGATGATCGAGGTAATAGAACCCGACGCCCCGCGGCCGCGGGTCGGCCTCGCCCAGCCACACGAACTCGTCCGCATAGGGCGAGCCCTTGGCGCCGTATCGATCGATGAAATAGATGAGCGATCCGCCAATTCCCTTGATGGCGGGAGCCTGCAGCGTCTTGTCGGTTCCGGTGTAGGGCTCGGCGCCGAGCGCCACGGCGTGTTCGAAAGCATGCCCGGCGTCGACCACCCGCCACGCCATCGATGCCGCACAGGGCCCATGGGCAGCCGCGAAGCGGGTCGCGAACGCGCCCGGTTCGGCATTGATGATGTAGTTGATGTCACCCTGCCGATAGAGCGTGATGTTCTTGGTCCGATGCCGCGCGACCGGCACATAGCCCATCCGCCAGAACAGCGTCGCCAGCGCCTCCGGGTGCGGATGGGCGAATTCGACAAACTCGAATCCATCGGTGCCGACCGGGTTGTGCGCGCTGATCGTGGCCGGCGGCGCATCGTGCGGAAATGGACCCATCGGGATGCCTCCAGGAGCGGAATTTGGCGGACAGGATATCGCATCGATAACGCGCTGTGCGTGCATTACGCGTATTGAATCGGCATCAAGTGCACGATATATGCGTCATATCGACAAATTACGCGAGACTATTGCATGGATGATTTCGATTTGAAGCTGCTCCAGGCGCTCCAGGAGGATGGTCGGCTCACCAACAACGATCTCGCCGATCGCGTCGGCCTGTCGGCGTCGCAATGCTCGCGCCGCCGATCGGCGCTGGAAAATGCCGGCGTCATCGAGAGCTACCAGGCCGCGCTGTCGACCGAGGCGCTCGGACTTGCGGTGCTCGCCTTCGTCCACGTCACCCTGGCGGCGCATTCGCCCGACAACGCCAAGCGCTTCCAACAGCTCATCGACCGCACCGAGGAAGTGCAGGAAGCCTATTCGCTGACCGGCGAGGCCGACTACCTGGTCAAGATAGCGGTTCCGGATCTCAAGGCGCTGTCGCGGATTCTGAGCGACGTGTTCCTGGCGCATGGCAGCGTCGCCCATGTCCACTCGGCGGTCGCGCTCGACCGCCTCAAGAAGACCGCCCGCCTGCCGCTGACCCACCTGCGCGCGGCCCCGGGAGAGCAAAAGCAGGGGACGCGACCGAAGCGGAGTCGGGAGTTGCGTGGAAACCAGCGCCCAAAACGGTGACGCCCGGTCGCCTGAAGGTGCGGCGCATAATTGGCGCGGCGCAGCAAACGGATTTCGGCCGGACGGACATCATCCCTTCCGCGCCCATGGGCGCGTGGTGTATCTGTCCCCGACGGGAACGACCCGCATTGGGCTCAAGGCGCAAAAATACAAGGGGCCGGCGATGGACCAGCGCAACTTCACGGGCGACTACGACACCTTGCTGGAACTCGTCAAAACGCGCGTCAGCGTGCGCAATCTCAAGCCCGATCCGATTCCCGACGACTATGTCACCCGGATCCTCGAGATCGGGCGCTGGGCGATGTCCGGCGCCAACGGCCAGCCGTGGGACTTCGTCGTCGTCAAGGACCCGGAGATCAAGAAGGAGCTGTTCCGCGTCTACGCCGAGGAGAACAACGACTTCATCTACTGGATGGAACAGCAGCGCGACTTCAAGCTGCGCCATCCGTCCTTCCAGATGACCCACGACAAGGCGTTGCAGAAGATTCGCACCGGCGTCGGCTGGTCGCTCGCGCCGGTGCTGATCGTCATCCTCGGCGACGGCCGCCGCCAGTGGGCGACCGTCCAGGGCGCTCACACCTTCGGGCGCGATCAGTCGCATCTCACCGATGGCCTCGCCAACACCGCCATGATGATGCACCTCGCCGCCGGCGCGCTCGGCCTCGGCAGCCAGCACGTCACCATCCACATCCAGGAGCCGTTCAAGCGCGTGCTCGGCGTGCCCGATCTCTTGACCTTCTCGCTGATCATGCCGATCGGCTATCCGGCGGTGCCGCCCAAGGAGGGCGTGCGCCGGCCGCTGGAGGACATGGTGCATCACGACCGGTTCGACATGTCGAAATACATGACCAACGAGCAGACCCTGCAATATCTGTATGCGCTGCGGGAAAAGACCGTGCCGGTCTACAGCCACTCCTATGCCGGCCGCCCGCCGGTCGCGGACGGCGGAAAAGAGTGACGGCGATGGAACGATTGGCCCGTTCCTTACGCCCGCGTGTATTGCGAACCTCAGTCATGCGCGTTTTGCCTCAGCGCTCACCTCGCCCCGCCTGCGGGGAGAAGTCGGCGCGCCCTTGCGCGCCGGGTGAGGGGGCCTTTCCGCGAGTTCTGAGCTCATGGATAGGCCCCCTCACCCCGACCCTCTCCCCGACCGAAGTCGGGTTTACCCGACTTCGGCACATGAAGAAGATCGAAATCGGCAACAGCCGATTTCGATTGCGGCGGAGAGGCCTGTCTACCGCGGCTCCGGAAAAAGCTCCGCCATCGTATTGTGCGCCCTGCTATGCGCCGCACTGTCGATGGCGCGGGCGAACCCCGCGCTTGCGCTCGACACCGTGCGCCTCGGCAAGGCCGTGCCCAACTCGTTCGCCTTCGCCGCAACCGAGGTCGGGATCGACGCCAAGATCTTCGAGCGCGAAGGGCTCGAAATCGCGGTCTCGAGCTTTCGCGGCGATGCCCAGATGCAGCAGGCGATGGCCGCGGGCAGCCTCGATATCGGGCTCGGCTCCGGGCCGGGGCTCGGCTTCCGGGTCAAGGGCGCGCCGGCGATCGGCGTCGCGGCGATGTACGGGGCGCCCGCCAATCTCGCGCTGCTGATTTCGGCGAAATCGTCGATCCGGAGCGTGGCCGAGCTCAAGGGCAAGCGCATCGGCGTCACCACCGCCGGCTCGCTGACGGATTGGCTGGTCCGCGAACTCTCGCGCCAGCAGGGCTGGGGCTCGAACGGGATCGGGATCGCAGCGCTCGGCCAGATGCAGGCGCGGCTCGCCGCCATGGACCGCGGCGAGCTCGACGGCATGGTGCTGGAGGCGGCGAACGGCTACGAGCTCGAGGAAGCCGGCCGCACCCGCAACCTGATCCTGTTCGGCGACATCGTGAAGCATTTCTACACCCACGTGATCTTCGCCACCGACGACATGATCGAGAAGCGGCCGGACGTGCTGCGGCGCTTCCTGCGCGGGTGGTTCAAGACCGTCGCCTTCATGCGCGCGAACCGGGACTTCACGGTAAAATCGACGCAGCGCACGCTCGATGTGCGCCAGAGCATCATCGAGAAGATCTACGACGCCCAGATCGCCGGATTCTCCGCGGACGGCGCCTGGGATCCAGAGGCGATCGACGTGATCCGGGCCTCGCTCAAGGAACTGGGTACCCTGCCCACCGTCCCCGACGCCAAGGCGCTCTACAACGACAAGTTCGTCCCGGTGCGGTTCCAGTAGATCGCCATGAAATCCGATCAGACGGACAGGACGGAACCCATCGACCTCATCCTGAGGAGCCGTGCGCAGCACGGCGTCTCGAAGGATGGACACCGGCTCGATCTTGCCTGTGGCCGTCCTTCGAGACGCGCGCAAGAGCGCGCTCCTCAGGACGAGGTCGATAGAAGATATCGCAATCCATGAGCATGGTCGGCATCGACATCGGCGGCACTTTCACCGATCTCGTCGGCGTTGCCGACGGCGCCATCGTCACCGCCAAGACGCTGACGGTTCCGGCCGATCCGACCGTCGGGGCGGCGACGGCGCTGCGCGAGGCCGGCTGCGACGTGGCGGCGGTCGGCGAATTGCTGCACGGCTCGACCATCGCCATCAATACCGTGCTGGAGCGCAGCGGGGCCGCGACCGCGCTCGTCACCACGGAGGGCTTTCGCGACGTCTATGCGCTCGGGCGCGGCAACCGGCCCGATGCCTTCAATCTCGACTTCCATCGGCCGCGGCCGCTGGTGCCGCGCGAGCTCACCTTCGAGGTGCGCGAGCGGATGAATGCGGCGGGCGACGTGCTGGTCGGCATGGACGCCGCCGCCGTCGAGGCGCTCGGGCACCGGCTCACCGCGCTGGGCATCGAGGCGGTGGCCGTCTGCTTTCTGCATTCCTACGCCAACCCGGCCCACGAAGTGGTGGCGGGCGAGGTGCTGCGCCGCGTCTGCCCGCACATCTTCGTCACCACCAGCCACGAAATCCTGCGCGAGTTCCGCGAATACGAGCGGACCTCGACGACCGCGCTCAACGCCTTCGTCGGGCCGCGCGTCAGCCGATATCTCGCGCGCTTCGAGGGCTTCGCCCGCGAGGCGAAATTCTCCGGCCAGATCGCCATCATGCGCTCCAACGGCGGCACCATGTCGATCGCCGAGGCGCGGCGCCAGCCGGTGGCGATGATGGAATCGGGCCCGGTGGCCGGCATGATCGGCGCCGCCCATCTGGCGCGGCTGCTCGGCATCGATCGGGCGATCGGTTTCGACATGGGCGGCACCACCGCGAAGACCGCGCTGATCGCCGGCGGGGTATTGCCGATCGAGGAAGGCTATGTGATCGGCGACGCCTTTACCGGGCAGCCGATGCAGCTTCCCGTCGTCGACATCGTCGAGGTCGGCGCCGGCGGCGGCTCGATCGCCTGGTGCGACGACAATGGCGGCCTCCATGTGGGCCCGGTCAGCGCCGGCGCCGATCCGGGGCCGGTGTGCTACGCCCGCGGCGGCGCACTGCCGACCGTGACCGATGCGGACCTGGTGCTGGGACGCCTCAACGGCGAGCGCTTTCTCGGCGGCGGCATGCGGCTCGACCGCGCCGGCGCGTCGACGGCGATCCGCGCGAAGCTCGGCGACCGGCTCGGGCTCGATGCGGTGACCACCGCGTGCGGGATCGCGACGATCGTGGACGGCGCGATGTCGCTTGCGGTGCGGGCGGTGTCGGTCAATCGCGGCATCGATCCCCGCGACACCGCCATGATCGCGTTCGGCGGAGCGGGACCGCTGCATGCGGTCGCCATCGCGCGCGAAATTTCGATCCCGAAGGTGATCGTTCCGAAGCTGCCGGGAAACTTCTCCGCGCTGGGCATGCTGATGGCGCAGTGGCGGCAGGATTTCGTGCGCACCCTGATCGGCGAACTGGGCGCCGTGCGGACGGCCGATGCCGCGCGCGCCTTTGCCGACCTGCGCGGTGCCGGCGAGGCAGCGCTGGCACGCGACGGCCTCTGCCGGCGGGACCTTCGCTTTCGCGGCCGACCTGCGCTACCGCGGCCAGGAGCACACCATCGCCATTCCCGTGACCGGCCCCGGCGATCTTTCCGAGCGACACCGCAGCGACCCGGCAGTGCTTCGACGCGCAGCACGACCGCCGCCATGGTCACGCCGCGCCCGACCAGTCGATCGAGATCGTCAACCTGCGCCTCGTGGTGACATTGGCGCGTATGGATGACGCCATCGGCCGCTGGCTCGGCGCGCCGTGGTCGCCGGAACGCGCCGCGCCGGCCGAGCGCCGCATCGTGTACGACGATCAGGCCGCGCCGGTGGAAGCGGACATCCTGTGGCGGCCCGGACTTGCGGCCGGCAACCGAGATCGCCGGCCCCGCCGTGATCGAGGAGCCCAACTCGACCACCTTCGTGCCGCCGGGCGACCGCGCGGCGATCGACGCCTGGGGCAACATCGTGATCACGCTGGGCGAGCGGGCGTGAAGAGGACGCAATGGCAGCCATGACCGTCAGCCCCATCACGGTCGAAGTCGTGAGCAACGCCGTCAACGCCTATGCGGACGAGATGGCGACGGCGCTGTGCAAGTCCGCCTACAACATGATGATCTACGAGGTGCGCGATTTCTGCTGCGGGCTGATCGACATCGAGGCGCGCATGATCTCGCAGAACCGGGGCGGGCTGCCGATCTTCCTGGCCGACCTCGGCATCGCGGTGAAGGACGGCATCGACCGCTACGGCCTCGACGGCTTCGCGCCGGGCGACGTCATCATCATGAACCACGGGCAGGTGTGCGGCCAGCATCTGAATAACGTCGTGATCTACGCGCCGTGCTTTCATGACGGCAAGGTGGTGGCGTTCGCGGCGAGCCGCGCCCATTGGGTCGATATCGGCGGCAGCCGGGTCGGCTTCGGCTCGGTGGAGACCACCGAGATCTATCAGGAAGGCCTGCAGTTCCGCTCGCTGAAAATCTACGAGGCGGGCAAGCGCAACGAGACGCTGTGGCAGATCATCCGCGACAATGTGCGCTTTGCCGACAACTGCGCTCGGCGACCTGCGCGCCCAGATCGCCGCCTGCCAGCTCGGCATCCGCCGCTATGGCGAACTCCTGGCGCGCTACGGGCGACGGCGCCGTCGCAGCCGCCATCGCCGTCGATCTGGGACAACACCGAGCGCGAGGCGCGCGCCTTCATCGCAAGGTGCCGGACGGCACCTACGAGGCCGAGAGCTTTCTCGACAATGACGGCCGCACCCTCGACGTGAAGCTTCCATCAAGGTGAAGGTCGTCATCGACGGCTCGCGCATGGTCGTCGATTTTTCCGAGCATGAACGACCAGGTGCCGGGGCCGACCAATTCCGGCTATTCGGGCGGGCTCGCGGCCGCGCGCGTCGCCTTCAAGTGCCTCACGCTGCCGCACGCGCCGGTGAACGAAGGCTGCTTCCGGCCGCTGGAAATCATCCTGCCCGGAAGGCAAGATGCTCAATGCCAGGCCGCCGGCCGCGCTCGGGCTGTGGAGCATTCCGCTGCCGACCGTGATCGACACCATCTTGCAGCGCGCTGGCGCCGGCGTTGCCGGACCGCATTCCGGCCGCCCACAAGGGCGACATGGGCGGCTGCTCGTTCTCCGGCTTTCGCGCCGACGGCCGCCGCTTCCTGCTGATGAACATTTTTGGCGGCGGCTGGGGCGGCCGGCCGCGCGAGGACGGCGAATCCGCCTCGGTGTCGATCTGCCAGGGCGACGTGCGCAATGCGCCGGTGGAGTTGCAGGAGATCCAGTATCCGTTCCTGATCGAGCGCTTCGCGCTGCGCCAGGATTCCGGCGGCGCCGGCCGGCATCGCGGCGGGCTCGGCGTCGAACTGACCTACCGGGCGCTGGCCAAAACGCTCACCAACGTGAATTGCGAGCGCACCAAGGACCCGCCCTGGGGGCTGAACGGCGGCGTTACCCGGCGCCGTCAACGAGGCGCTGTTGGTGCGGCGCGACGGCAGCGAACAAAAACTCCTCAAGGCGACCGCGATACCGATGGAGGCCGGCGACCGCCTGGTCTTCCGCACCGCCGGGGGCGGCGGCTGGGGCGATCCGCGCCTGCGCAGCCGGCGCGAGTCGCAGACGATGTCGCGAAGGGCTATGTCTCGGCGCAGGCGGCGCGGCGCGACTACGGTTTCGACGACGCCCAAGACAGCGCGGCGGAGTGAGGGGGATGATGCGCGGCGCGGGGGAGAACGCTGCGGCTAGTGGATCGATTCCATGAAATCGATCAGATCGCACAACGTCGAATTTAATCCCACGCACCTCATCCTGAGGAGCCATGCGAAGCATGGCGTCTCGAGGGATCGACGCTGTGGCACGGCCTTGCCTGCGGCCGTCCTTCGAGACGCGCGCATCGAAATCGGCTGTTGCCGATTTCGTCACCAATGGATGCCGAAGTCGGGCAGGCCCGACTTCGGTGCGCGCTCCTCAGGACGAGGTTGATTGACGATATCGATATGATTCGAACTTTGGAAACGATGAACTAGCCGAAATTCGCGAGGACGAGCACTTATGCTTTCGATTGGCACCACACTCGCCGATGCGCGCCGCCGGCGGCTGCTTGCGGCGATGCAGGCGGACGGCATCGACGAGATCGTGGTGTACGGCAACGCCTGGCAGGGCGACTACCTGCGCTACATCGCGGATTTCGGCATACTGGAAGGCCACGGCATCGCGGTGATCGCATCGGACGGCGCGACCGAGTTGTTCCTCGACAGCGCGACCGACGCCGAGCGCGCCGAGGTCGAGGCGCCCGGCGTCACGGTGCGGCTCGCCGGCGACATCGCCCGTGCGGTCGGGGCGCGGCTCGATCGCGTCGCCAATCACCGGCTCGCGGCAGCGCCGCGGAGACACATCCCGAAGTGGCTGGCCGACGCCGCGCGCAGCTTTACCATCGAGGACGGCACGGCGCTCGTCGACAAGCTCCTGATGCATAAGCTGCCGGCTGAGATCGACGCGATCCGGCGCGCCGCCCGCATCGCCGATGACGCCTACGGGGAGTTTATCAAGGTGGTCGCACCGGGCCGCCGCCAATACGAGATCGTGGCTGATCTCGAGGCTTATCTGCGGCGGCGCGGCTGCCCGGACAATTTCATGATCATCGGGTCCGGCGGCACGGACGTGTCCGGCATGACGCCGCCGTCCGAGCGCAGGATCGCCCCGGGCGACCTCGTCACCACCGAACTGACGCCGGCGGTGGACGGCTACTATGTCCAGATTTGCCGTACGCTGGTGGCAGGCCCCGCGACCGCCGCCCAGACGCGCGCCTTTGCGATCTATCGCGAGGCGCTGGAGGCGGGCATCGCGGCGGTGAAGCCGGGCGCAACCGCCGCCGAGGTCGCGCGCGCCGAGAACGATGTGTTCCGCCGCTACGGCCTCGGCGACTATGTCACCAACAGATACACGCGGGTGCGCGGGCACGGCATCGGGCTGTTCTGCAATTCCAAGCCGCATATTCTCGAGGATGTCGATACCGAGCTGGTCCCCGGCATGGCGCTGATCGTCCACCCCAACACCTACCATCCGGAGGTCGGCTATCTCGTGCTCGGCGATGCCGTGGTGGTGACGGACACCGGCGTCGAGGTGCTGTGCCGCACGCCGCGCCGGCTTTTCGAGGTGCCGGCATGAGCGCCACTGCGTCACAAGCGAGGAGCTGGACTCCCTCCCCCGCAAGCGGGGGAGGGTCGGGGAGGGGGCGTGCGGCCGCTCCACGAGCACCGCACATTGGTCATCACCTGATCGATGCAAACTTGGTCGGGAGGGACTGGCCGCAGTCACTTGTGGCTTGGCCGTTGCCCCCTCCCCCAACCCTCCCCCGCAAGCGGGAGAGGGAGTTCAAGCTCCGCGCTTGTGACGCAGGGTGTGAAACGCGGAGCCGTGCCATGCGCCGCGGCCTGATCGCGCACTCCAAGGTCGAACTTCCCGACGCCGTGTTCGATGCGCGGCTGGAGCGGCTGCGCGCTGCGATGGCCGGCCTCGATGCGCTCCTCGTCTACACCAACAACACGCGGCCGGCCGGGGTATCGTGGCTCGTCGGGTTCATCCCCTATTGGTCGGAGGCGATGCTGGTGCTGCCGCGCACCGGGCCGCCGGTGCTGGTCGTTGCGCTGACGTTCCGGGTCAAGCCGTGGATCGAGCGGACCAGCCGCGTCGCGGAAATCATCTTCACCCCGCGCATCGGGATCGAGGCCGCGCGCCTCATCGCCGCAAAAAAGGCCGATGCAGCCGTCGGCGTCGTCGATTTCGATTCCCTCGCAACCGGCATCGCGGACGACTTGCGCGAGGCCGGCCCGCGCCTCGCATTCTCCGACGCCAGCGAGGCGTTCGCAGCACTGCGCGCTCGGGCCGACCCCGCCGAAATCATGCTGACGGCGCGGGCCTCGGCGATCGCGACCAGCGCCTTGTCCCGCATCGACCCGCGCGAGCCCGGCATCGGCGCCATCGTGGCAGCGGTCGAAGGCGAGGCGCGCCGGCTCGGCGCCGAAGAGGTTTATGTGGCTGCGGCGCCCGACCTCGCCCGCGACCGCCGGCTCATGCGCATCGACGGCGCCGCCTCGAGCGAGCCTGCGCTCGGCGCGCGTTTCGCGGTGCGCGCCAGCGTCGCCTACAAGGGCAGTTGGGTGCGCCGCGTGGTGACGATCGACCGCGACCTCGCGGCGGCGCCGCACCGAGGCGGCCGCGTTCGCATTCGCCGAAGCGGTGGCGCGGCTGCCGAACGCCCGCGCGCTCTCGCAATTCACATCATTCGTCGTGGAAGGATGCCGGTTGTCGCAGCCGCTCGAGGCATTGATGGGCTCGCGCATCGCCGAGCCGCGTCCGCCGACCGCCGGCGCCATCGTTTCAGTGCAAGCCTGCATCGAAACTGATGGCCAGCCGATCCTGCTCGGCGCCCCGGCGCTGCTGGGCGCCCCCGGCGAGGCCGCGAGCGCTTTCATTTAGACCCAATTACTCTCACGGACAGCGCGAATACTTCCGCGCCATCCGTGGCAACTGCGTCAGGTCAACTGCGTCAGGTCAATTGGCAGGCGCGCCGGCATTGGCGTTGGGCCGACCGTCCGGATTTCCCATTTGGGAGCCGTCGGGCAGCGTGATCGCCATGAACTGGCCGCCAGCCGTTCCGTCGCGGAGCGGGTGGATGACCGTCTTGACTTTCATGCCGGGCGTCAGGGTCTTGGGAACCCAGCCCTGCCGCGCCAAGCCGCTCGGACCGCCCATCTCGATCGCCCACTGCTCCGCCTGGCCCTGGGCATTGGAAACCGTCATCAGGATCCAGCTATGCGGATTGGTCCACTGGAATTCCTTGACGGTGCCATCCAGGGTCATCTTCTTCTCGGCATCGAACATGGCAAAGGAGTGATGCGCGAAGGCAGGCATCGCCGACGACATGACAATGGCGAAACCAGCGAGGCCCAGTGCTTTGAAGTTCATAGACGTCTCCCCTTGAGTTCTTCTCGACCTTTGCTTTTAAGAGAATTCGGTCGCCAATTCCAGCCGTTTCAAGCTCTCGGCCGGATTAATTTGTGTCCATGTTAGCGCCTTCGGACGCCCCTTGGGCAACGGCTCCCGCGGCCCGACGGCGCAAGGCCGGCCTTTTTTCCCACGCCGCGAGATGCTAATGTCGTCGTGAAGACGGTCGGCATCCATTACGCTTCGTATGGGGTGCGGCGCGTCTAAACAAAAGCATCTTGGAAAGCATCTTGGGAGGGGTTTCATGAGGAACTTTTTGGTTTGGGCGCGTGCCGGCTCGGCGATGGCGGCGGCACTCGCGGTAACGGGCTTGTGCGGTTCGGCCTACGGCCAGACGCCGGATATTTCGGGAACCTATTGGGCGACCGAATACCACCCCAAAATCCAGCTCGTCGGCGGCGGCGAACTGCCGCTCACCGCGGCCGGCAAGGCCGCCTATGAAAAGAACATCGCCGGCCTGAAGGACGGCTCCATCACCGACAATGCCCGCAAATTCTGCGTGCCCGACGGGCTGCCGCGCGTGCTCGCCACGCCCTATCCGTTCGACATCATCCAGGCGCCGCCCGGGCAGGTCACGATCGTCCACGAGCTCAACCACCAGATCCGCGTGGTCGCGATGGACAAGCCGATGCCCAGCGACAAGGAACTCATCCCGTTCCCGTATTACAACGGTCACTCGGTCGGGCGTTTCGAGGGCGACACGCTGGTGGTGGACTCCGCCGGCTTCAACGAAAAGACCTTCATCGACGCCACCGGCGCGCCGCACACCGACGAGATGCGCACCACGGAGCGCATCCGCAAAATCAGCCCGACCCAGATCGAGGACGTCATCACCATTCACGATCCCGAATACTACAGCCGGGATTGGCAGGCGCGCTTCGTCTATACGCTGCGCAACGACGTGCGGCTCGAAGACTATGTCTGCGGCGAACCCCATCGCGACCTGTCCGCAGTGGCAGGCGTGCGGCGGCCATAGCCCATGATCCCGGTTTCGATCCGCGCAGTGCTGATCGCCTCCTCATGCGCTTTTGCCCTGGCCGAACAAGCCGCGCCGGCGGCGGAAGCGCCGGCGAGCCAAGGCGCGATCCCCAATTTTCGCCCCGGACAGCGACACGTCCTGGGCGTTGGATCAGACCGTCGACGACTTGCTGCCGCCGCCCTCGGGCGCCGGCCCCATCGCCTCCGATCCGGCCCATCCCTATATCGCCAACTTCCGCGGCGCTCAGCCGACCTACCGGGTCGCCGATCTCAGCAACCCCATCCTGCAGCCCTGGGCCAGGGAGCAGATGAGAAAATCCAACGACGAGGTGCTGGCCGGCAAAGTCCCGTTCCGGGCGCGCGAGAGGTGCTGGCCGATCGGCGTGCCCGGCTTCGTGGTCTATTCGCTGGTCGAACCGGCCTACTTCTATCAAACGCCCGGGAAGGTGACGATCATCAATCCCGGCGGGCCCGAGGTGCGGCAAATCTACTTGAACGTGCCGCATTCCGCAGATCCGAAGCCGTCCTGGTACGGCGAATCGGTCGGCCATTACGAAGGGGGCGACACGCTGGTCATCGATACCATCGGGCTCACCGACAAGACCTTCGTCGACAATTACCGTACGCCGCACACGTCCAAGCTCCACGTCGTCGAACGACTGAAATTGATCGACGGCGGCAAGGCGGTACAGATTTCCATATCCGTGGACGATCCCGGCGCGTTCACCATGCCGTGGTCGGCGACGCAGCGTTGGCGGCGCGTCGCCCGCGGCCCGATCTCCGAGGAGCCGTGCAACGAGAACAACGCCGATCATTTCAGTCATTCCCTGTTTCCGACGCCGACGGCCGACAAGCCGGACTTCTGACTAGGTGGTAGATCAGCCCGCCGGAAACACGGACACGAAAAACACGAAAATCAACGGGAGAGAATACGATGTCCGGAGTTGCGATGACCGCGTCGAAATCCTTGCTGGCAACGGCAATGCTGGCAGGATTTGTTTGCGTCGGCGGCGCGTGGTCGCCTGCGCTCGCCGCAGACGTGCGGCCGTGCCCATTTTCGCCCCCGACAGCAGCACCACCTGGATCCCCGACCGCCCCACCGGCGATGATTTCCTCCCGCCCGCCAGCGGACCCGGGCCGGTCATGTCCGTCAAGGACCGTCCCTATGTTCCCAATGGCCAGGGGCAGCCGACCTACCGGGTGGCGGACCTCGGCAATCCGATCCTGCGGCCCTGGGCCATCGAGAAGATGAGAAAGGCCAATGACGAGGTGCTCGCGGGCAAAGTCCCGTACATCACCCGAGAGCGGTGCTGGCCGGCCGGCGTCCCGGGCTTCACGGTCTACACGCGCGTCCAAGGCTTGTATTTCCTGCAGAGCCCCACCAAGGTCACGCTCCTCAGCGAACTCAACCAGCAGCCGCGGCAGATTTATCTGAACGTGCCGCATTCGAGTAATCCGAAGCCCTCCTGGTACGGCGAATTGGTCGGCCATTACGAGGGGGACGAACTGGTCGTCGACACCATCGGGCTCAACGACAAGACTTTCGTCGACAATTACCGCACGCCCCATACCGATCAGATCCATGTCGTCGAGCGCTTCAAGCTGATCGAGGGCGGCAAGACGTTGCAGGCGGTGGTGACGGTGGACGACCCCGGCGCCTTCAACATGCCGTGGTCGGCGGTCCAGCGCTGGCGGCGGGTATCCGACCGCCCGATCACCGAAATGATCTGTGCCGAGAACAATTTCAACTTCTTCAATTACGTCGTGGAGCCGATACCGCAGGCCGACAAGACGGATTTCTAAGGCAACGGTAAAGAACTCCCGACCTCATCCTGAGGAGCGCGCTCTTGCGCGCGTCTCGAAGGATGGCCACAGGCACATTGTTTGCGGCCATCCTTCGAGACGCCGTGCTCGCGCACGGCTCCTCAGGATGAGGTCCCAAATATCGTTCACGTCAGGTTGCACCGGCGCGATTTTCTTCGGCCTGCGTAATCTCTGCCATCAAATCGGCGGGCCAGCGCGGTGCCTCGAAAGCCGCGCGGCACCGCTCCAGAAGACGTGCCGCGCGGTCCGCGTCGAGCCGACCGGTGACGCGGCGAAACTTGTCGCAGACGGCGCGCTCGTCGAAAGGCCGCTGCGGATCGCCGGGCACGTGGACGACGGTTTTCTCGTGTACACCCTGTGATGTACGCACGGCGATCCGGGCCGGCCAGGCGTTCGGGTAATAAGCCAGCAACGCCGCGTCGGCTTCGACGGAAATCTTGCCCATGAAGTCGTGGACATCAGGTGAAAGCGCCGCCGGCGAATGCCCGACGTCCAGCAACGCGTCGGGATCACAGGCTGCGAGCGCGAGGTGATATTGCACGCTGGTGAGATGTGACGCGCGGTCACCGGGCTTGACCCCGTGGTCGATCATCTTGAGGGTCGGCGGCGGCACATGGACCGTGACCGACGCAATCAATTCCGGGGCGACGCCGGCCGTTACCGCCTCGCGCAGCGCCTGGGTCGCCGCCATGGTCTGGCGCGCCGCGCACCAGGGCTTGAACGAGGTGTCGTCGAGAGCGAGGCGCTTGCCCAGGTCTCGGGTAAAAGCATCGATGTCGGCGGTGATCCCATAGGCGCCTTGCAAAAAGCCGCCATCGAGCAGGCCGAGATCGGAGGTGAAACCTTGCCCGGCGGCCCGCGCCGCGGCGAGACCGTTGCGCGCCGCGTTGCCGATCGCGAACCAGCGCGCCGTCGTCGCCGCATTGTGATGCCCGACGCCCGCTGACGCGAGAGCGAGCGCCAAGGCGAGCGCATGCGCGGTCTGCCCCGTATCGAGTTCGCAGAGCCGCGCAGCGACGGCGGCGACGCCGAAAGGCGCCGCGAAATAAGTGGGCCAAATGCCGCGATAGAGGATGCCCGGCCCGCCCAGCGCGGCGCCGAGCCGGACCATGGCTTCGGTCCCGGCGACGATCGCCTCGCACACGGCGTCCGTGTCCGCCTCGCCGTGCGTCGCCGCAATGACCAGCGCCGCGGGGATGACGATCCCTCCGGGCGTCGTCGCCGATGCGAGATGGATATTGTCGATCTCGCTCGATCGCGCCACTGCGCAGGCGGTCGCGAGATCGGGCGCCGGACCGCGCAACGCGATGAGGGCGCGGCCTTCGGCGGTGTGGGCGCCGCCGATCCAGGCGCCGACCGTATCGATCACATGCAGCCTCGCCGCCGCCCGCGTCGCCGGCGGAATCCGGCCGCGAATGCCGTTCGCGACGAACGCGGCCATGGTTTCAAGTGCGGTCACGGTGCGCTCCATGGCCCCGCTCGCCGCCTATTGCACAGCGGATGGCGCGAAGTCGGACCGGCCGACCCTCACTCGAATTCCACGATCATTTCCACCTCGATGGGCGAGTTGCCGGGAAGTCCCGCCATGCCGACGGCGGAACGCGCATGCTTTCCGGCCTCGCCGAACACCTCCACCATCAGATCGGAAAATCCGTTGACCACCAGCGGCTGGTCGCCGAAGCCTTCCGCCGAGTTGACCATGCCGAGCACCTTGACCACGCGCTTCACGCGATCGAGGCTGCCGAGTGCGCTGCGAATTTTCGCCAGCATGATGAGGCCGGCCTGTCGTGCCGCCTCCCTGCCCTGCTCAACCGTAAGGTCCTTGCCGAGCTTGCCCTTGCCGACCCACGCAGGGCCGGAGGTATTGCCGGACAGGAACAAGAGCTTGCCGGTCTGCACCGCGTTCACGAAGTTGGCGGCCGGGGCGGCATCCGGCGGCAGCGTGATGTTCAACACCTTGAGGCGCGCCTCCGCCCCGGCCGGCGCCTGGGCGGATGTGGGACCAGACAACGCAAGCAAGGCAAGGCTTGCAACGATGATGGCGGCAAAAACGGCTTTCATGGCGGACCTCCTCGCGGATACGCGAAATGCGATGTCATCCTGCGGATTGCGGCGAACGATGCAGCGATGTAGGGCGCAATCGCTTTATTGCGCCGTAGCGAGATAAGCCTCCAACACCTGGTCCGAGGAAAGCGGTCCATTCGATGGGCGCATGCGCCTCGTCGATGCGCTCTCTTCGCTTCGAAACGGCGCAATAAGGCGATTGCGCCCTACCGCCCTTGACTAGGCTCAACTAGAAATCCGGCGTCTTGGCGACCGGAATGCCATAATCGAAGAGCAGGAAATTTCCCTCGGCGCAAATCTGCTCGCCGAGCCGTTCCTGCGCGCGCCGGTAGCGCCTCAAGCCCTGCCAGGGCTGATTGTAGGTGTCGGAATTGTCGACAGTCACGAGCACTTCCAGCGTGTTGCCATTGTCGACCATCCGCCAGCGCTCGACGACGTGGAGCTTATCGGAGTGCGGCGTGCGGTAGGCATCGACGACGGTCTTGGTGTTCTGGCCTATGGTGTCCACGACGAGCGTGTCGCCTTCGTAATGGCCGACCCATTCTCCGTACCAAGACGGCTTGACGTTCGCAGAATGCGGCACATCCATGTGGACATGGCGCACCTGCATGTCGCCGTCGAAGATCATTGTGACCTCTTTGGGCGTCTGGAGGAAGCGAACCGCGCCACCCCCATACAGGATGAAGCCGGGTACTCCTGCGGGCATGCAGGACTGGCGGGGGGTGAAGGCGATCTTGCCGGCGATCACCTCGTCATTGTCCTTCTTCATGATGTCCTTGGCCCATTGCTTGAGATTGGGATTGGACAAATCCGCGATGCGGTAGGTCGGCTGCCGGCCCGTGCCATTGGGCACGAAAGGATGGGCCGGATCCTGGCGCAACGGGCTTGGCGAACCTTCGACGGGGGCGAAGTCCACGCCGATGCCGCCCGCCCATGAGGTGAGGTTCGAGGAGAAATCGGGTGGCGACGCGGTCTGCGCCGCTGCGCTCGCGACCGTAAAGGCAGCAGCGATGCCGCCTGCGAGAAGCTGCGCTGCGGAAGCAAATCTGGACATCGTTCTCTCCCTTGTCAGTTCGCCCACCGGGCTTAGCCGGACCTGCAGCGAATGAACCCGAGCGGCAGGATGTATCACAATCACCGCCAGGATTTCGCGGCAGCGTTTTGACGGTCAGCAAACTCCGGCACGTCCTGTTGGCAGATCGCGATTGAAAGTTACACCAAGTTCGCGTGCCCTTGGAAGGGGCGAACATCTTCACGCGCTACGGACAGGGGCGGCGATGTCTCTTGCGGGCCCATTGGTGCCGACAGCAGCGCATCTATTGGTCAACCCGCCGAAACTTACTCAACCCGGATCGATCTGCTGCGGAACGGTCGCATGGATGCGCAGGTCGCGTGACGCGGCCGGCGATCCGTCAGTGCGGCGTCAGCAGTCGTTTCATGTAGCCGAGAACGGAGGGCGGCGCCTGCGCCAATCGCGTCGACGCCCCGCACGATCTGATCGGGGCCGACCGGGCTGATATCGATGCCGAGCTTGCTCGGCCTCCTCGAGGAAGCGCGCGTCGCGGTGGGTGGCGAGAAACGCGGCTTGCAGTGCCTTGCCGCGATCGTCCGGAACGCCGGGCGGCGCCGCGAACGGGCGGGCCATGGTGAGCAAGGGCGTTTCCGCAAACTCGATCAAGGCGAGCGCATCGGCGTCGATCGCAAGCTCGCGCGCGGTCGGAACGTCGGGCAGATCCGGGTGCCGGATCACGCGGGCAAACTGGACCAGGACATTGAACCCGCTGTTGGGCGCGAGCCACTGGGGCCGCATCGCCTTGACCGCGGAGAGATCGAAGGTGCGGCCGTCGAGCTCGCCACGCTCGACGGCGAGGAAGATCGACGGCGAGTTGGGGTAGCCGAGCACTTGCTTGATGTTGAGGCCGAGCGCATCGCGCAGGATCTTCGGCACGTCGGCGTCACGCGCGCCCTCCCCGGTACCGCCGAGCACGATCGGGCGCTCCGCCCGGGCGCCGCGCCGCGGCGAGCGACGGCGACTTCGCATCGGCGCGCACGATCAGCACATAGGCGTCATCGCGCAAGCTCGACGACGAGCCGAGCCAAGTGAACCGGCGCGCGTCGAACTGCGCGGCGGAATTGGTTCCGAGCAACCCGATCATCGGGATGTCGCTGCCGAACACGCCGAACGTGGCGCCGTCCTTCGGCGCAGCGCCGTAAAGAAAGTTCGCCGCCCGCAGGCTGCCGGCCCCTGCCAGGTTCTGCACCGCGACCGACGGATGGCCCGGCATGAAGCGTCCGAAGTGGCGCGCGAGCAGCCGCGCTGTGAGGTCGTAGCCGCCACCCGGCCCGTAACCGACGATCAGACTGACCTGGCGGCCTTTGTAAAAAGCTTCGACCGCGTCCTCGGCCCGGACCGAGCCGGCCGCTATGACGGCGAGCAGGGCCGCGGTCGCGAGCCGCGCGGCGGCGCCGCGCCGGTCGATCGGCACGAACGCGCGGTTGCCGTCGCGGCGGGGCATGGCGTCAGGCCGCCGGGTTGCCGAACTTCTCGAGGTTCCGGCGCTGCGTCTCGTTGCGCGGCGCCAGCTTGAACAGGCGCGCCGCCGTGCCGCCGAGGATGTTGTGCTTCGCCTTCTCGGACAGGAACGGCAGGTCCCAGACCGTGCTCGGAAGTCGAAGTCCCAGTGCGGATAATC
>CAVVCE010000056.1:0-114758 GCA_963746235.1 uncultured Alphaproteobacteria bacterium | reverse complement strand
GCCTGAATCTGGAATCGCTGCGCAGCGGCGACTCCGAACGCGAATTATACGGTTGTCTGCTCGAAGGCCCGTTCCAATTCTGCCGCGCGCGTCTGGGGTCGCGCGTGGAGCGATGTTACTCCACTCTCTACGACCTCTCCCGGAAAAACGGGCGTGCCGGAAGGATTCGACCTGGTCTTTGTGGGCGACGTCCTCGTCCACACGCTTTATCCGCTGAAAGCTCTCGCGGCTCTGGCGGCGCTGTGCCGCGGCACTCTGGTACTCGCGCAGATGCTGCCGGAAGGACCCCAGGAACCCCCGGCGATGATGTACATCGGCGGCGCCGATCCGGACGAAGATCACGTTTCGTGGTGGCTGCCTAACCGCTCCTGCCTGATGGAACTGCTGTCGAAACTCCGTTTCGCTCAAGTGGAGGAAGTGGGTATGCACAGGGGTGTGCTGCGGCCCGGGAACCATCCTTTTGAACGCGTGATCCTGCGCGGCCGCCGATAACCGGAATGAACGCCGTTGAAGTACAGGACGTCTCGAAGTACTACACGCTGGGAAACTCGCAGTGGATGCGAATGCGCCGCATTTTCGCCCCCGCGCATCGGCACGACTCACGCGAACTATGCGCCCTGCGCGACGTAAGCGTTTCCGTGGCGGAGGGCGAAGCGTTCGGGATCATTGGCGCAAACGGATCGGGCAAGAGCACCCTGCTCCAGATCGTCGCGGGGATACTGCGGCCGACTTCGGGATCGGTGAAAGTGAACGGCCGCTGCTCCACGCTGCTGGAGCTGGGCTCGGGATTTGCGCCCGAATTTACCGGCCGCCAGAACGTATTCCTGAACGCAACTATCCTGGGCCTCTCGCGCGAGGAAATCGAAGAAAAGTTCGCGGCCATCCAGCGTTTCGCCGGCATCGGCGATTTCATCGATCAGCCAATCCGGACGTATTCGACCGGGATGGTGCTGCGCCTGGCATTTGCCGTGGCCGCGCACTCCGAACCGCGCATTCTGATCGTCGACGAAGCACTGGCCGTGGGCGACGTGGCGTTTCGTCAGCGCTGCATGCGGCGCATCCACGAAATGCGCGCGCGGGCGTCACGATTCTGTTTGTCTCGCACGATACAGGCGACGTGAAGGCCTTGTGCGAACGGTGCCTTTGGCTGGATAACGGCGAAGTCCGGGAACTCGGAGAAGCCGATCACGTCGTAGCGCAATATCTCAGCGCCACGCTGCAAAGGGAGATTCATTCGCCGGCGGTGGAAGCGGCCCGCGCTTCCGGGATGCCGCGGCTGACCTCGGGCAATACCGAAGCTTTCGAAAATCATCGGCGCTATGGGGATGGCCGCGCCACAATTGTGGGCGCTGGTCTGACTGGCCAATCCTCAAATGTGTGGCGGCCGCGTGATCGCGTTATGCTGAGCGTCACTTTTCGCCTGAATGGTCGTATACAGTCGGCTATCGCGGGCTTCCTTGTGCGCAACGCGAAAGGCGAAAATATATTCGGCTCGAACACCGCGCGCGAAAACTATCCGCTCCCGGTTATGACCCCGAGCAATACGCAGACAGTGGAATTTCACTGGACCAATCCTGAAACTCGCCCCTCGGAGCAATTGGTAATGGCGCTTTTTATTGTTTTTTCGTTGTCGTGCTGTTTCCGGAAAATCGGCACACAGTTGGGCGAGGTCGCCGGTCGCCAGCCAGGGGGCCGAGACGACGACGTGGGTCGCGGGGTTCGGCCCGAGCGACGCGGCCTTGAGCTGGGAGGTAAGATCGGCGGCGCTCGTAATGGGCCAGACAGACGACTGGATGCCCGCGGCGCGAATGCTTTTTGCGGCATTGAGAGCTGTGACTCCCAATCCAATGTGACTGATCGCGCGGTTTGCTGCAAAATTTCGGTAAGCCAGGACGACGTTCATATTAATCTGCCCCGACTTTAGCTGACTGAAGAGGGGCAAAAAGGGGGGTATCCCCGTAAATTATTGAATACAAGGGGAAGAAAAACCACTGATTTTTGTGACCGGGATTTTCGGGGTGACGGCTTTTCGGGATTTCGGAGTTTCCAGTCGGGCTGCGGCGGCGTTGACGGAACGAAACCAATTTGCAGTTAAGTCTTGTGTTTCCAGCATTCGCGTCCCGGCCCAAGTGTGTGCCCCCGAATTTAAAAACATATTCAGCCCGGGATGTGCTAAACTACGTCTGTATACGAAGTTGATCCGCGCTTTCCCTTGTCGTAGTTATTGCAGTTGTGGACCTCGCCGATTTTTTCCTGTACCAAACCAATAGATGACAACCTTTTCAGATTTAATTGCTTCACCCGTCCTGCGCAAGAACCTTGCGTCGGCGAAATTCGTTGAGCCCACGCCGATTCAGGCGCAGGCTATTCCCCCCGCTCTTCTAGGCCTCGATGTAGTCGCCACCGCCCAGACGGGCACCGGCAAAACTCTGGCCTTCTCGCTCCCGATCATTGAGATCCTGGGACGCGTGAAACAAGACCAGAGCAGCAAACCGCAGGTTCTCGTGCTCACTCCGACGCGCGAACTCGCTATACAAATTTATGAGGCCTTTACGGCCATCGCGACCAATACCGGCAGCAATACGTAGTATTTTTTATGTACATGGCTTCGCTCAGTTCGTGTGCTCCGTGCAGCAGCTACTTGCCTGCCTTCCTTTGAGCCATCGGTGTAAATGTGAATAAAGCCCACATAATGATGGACCCCTATGAGGCCATATCAGTCCCTCATGAGGCCATATGAGACCCTCATGAAGCTATATCAGACCCTCGTGAGGCCATATTGGACACCCGTGAGACCATATCACACCCTCATCAGGCCATATTGGACCCTCATGGGACTTTTCAGACAGTCATGAGGTCACATCTGACCCTAATGATGCCATAGTAGACCCTCATGAGGACATATCAGACCCTCATGAGGCCATATCGGACACTCATAGGGCCATATCAGACCCTCGTTAGGCCATATCACGCCATGATGAGGTTCATCAGACTCTGTCGTCTACTCGTTCGTACATATCTTGGCAGCGCTGCGGCGGCCGGAACTGGCGGAGCGCCTGGCGCTGGACGGCAGCGAGCCGTTGCCGAGTTCGGCGGCGGAGTTCGCCGCGTTCATCCGCACCGAGCACGCGAAGTGGGGCGCCGCGGTGAGGGACGCCGGCGTCCGGATCGAATGACCGCAATGGGCGGGCTGCTCGACGGGATTCGCGTCCTCGATCTCACCAACGTGCTGGCAGGGCCGTTCGGGGCCTACCAGCTCGCATTGCTGGGCGCCGAGGTCATCAAGGTCGAGTTGCCCGGCGCGGGCGATCTCGCGCGCCAACTCGGCGCCGATCCGGCCCTGAACAAGGCACTGATGGGGGCGCTCCTTCCTCGCCCAGAATGCCGGCAAGCGCTCGGTCACCATCAATCTCAAGAGCGCGGGCGGGCAAGGACGTGTTCCGCCGCCTGGTGCGCACCGCCGACGTGGTGATCGAGAACTTCCGGCCCGGGGTGATGGAGCGGCTCGGGCTCGGCTATGACGCGCTGTGCGAGCACCGGCCAGGCCTCGTCTACTGCGCCGTTTCCGGCTTCGGGCAGGACGGGCCGCTGCGGGATAATCCGGCCTATGACCAGATCGTGCAGGGATTGTCCGGCGTCATGAGCGTCACCGGAGATGCCGCGAGCGCACCGCTGCGGGTCGGCTTTCCGGTCGCCGACACCATCGGCGGCCTGACGGCGGCATTCGCCATCGCGGCGGCGCTGGTGCGGCGCGGGCGCAGCGGGGAGGGCGAGTGCATCGACGTCTCGATGCTGGAGGCGACGCTGGTGACCATGGGCTGGCAGGTCTCCAACTGGCTGATCGCCGGCGTGCGGCCGCAGCCGCTCGGCAACGAAAACATGACGGCGGCCCCGTCAGGCCTGTTCGCGACCGGCGACGGCCCGCTCAACATCGCCGCCAACCAGCAGCAGCAATTCGAGGCCCTGGCGCGGCTGATCGGACGCCCGGAGCTTGCCGCCGACCCCCGCTTCGCCGATCGCGAGGATCGCAAGCGCAACCGCTTCGCCCTCAAGGCGCAGATCGAGGCCGCGCTGACGGCAAAATCCGCGCGCGAATGGTCGGCGCTGTTCAATGCCCAGGGCGTGCCGGCCGGCGAGGTGCTCGACATCCCCGAGGTGCTGGAGCATCCGCAGGTGACGCAGCGGGAGCTGGTCAAGACTTTCGCGGAAACCCCTGGCGTGGGAAAGCCGGTCGCCGTCGTCCGCTCCGGCTTCCGCCTGAAAAGTGGCGACCCCGCGCCGGCCGCGCCGCCGCCGGCGCTCGGGGCGGACACCGGCGATGTGCTGGCGTCGCTCGGATTTACGGAGGAGGAGATTGCGGGGCTGCGGAGGAGTGGGGCGATCTGATGGAGGAAACGCTCGGCCCCCGCTTTGCCCCCGTTTGGCCCCTGACGCGCCACTCTCGCGGCGGCTCCGGTGTCGGGCGCCGCCGCCATCGTGTCTACCTGTGTGCCGCCTCACTGCTGGAAGATCGATTTCGGCAGCATGGCGTGGACGCCCTTGGTGCCGTCGACGATCTCGGTCACATGCAGATCCATGGCGGCGCTGAGCAGCATCAACACGTCGTCGCGCGGCAGGCCCTTGGTCGCGACGACGAAATTGAGCATCTCGCGGGTCGCGATCTTGGCGGCCTGGTTGAGGTCCTCGTGCAGGCCGATCGTCATGTAATGCGTCGGCGTTTCGGCGCGCGGCCAGGTGGTCCGCATTCCCTTGTGCAGGACGACCTGAATCTCGCCTTTGAGCGAGGTCTCGACGGCAGACATGCCGACTTCGCCATTGCCCTGCACCGCGTGGCCGTCGCCGATCGAGATCAAGGCACCGCGGGCGTGGACCGGGAGGAACAGGCTGGTACCCGGCTGCAGGTCGTGGTTGTCCATGTTGCCGCCGAAGACGTTGGGCGGGCCGCTCGGCACCCGGCCCATGGAAGGCGGCGGCGCGACGCCGATGACGCCCCAGAACGGCTTGGTCGGCACCACCACCCCCGGCGCGAATTCGATGGCCTTTCTGGCGGGGTCGAAGAAAAACACGCGGTCGCGCGAATACGGAAAATCTTCCGGAAGCGAGCCGCGGTTGGCGCGGAAGCTCATCCCCGCGATCGGCAGCCACAGGTCGATCGATCGAATTCTGATTTCCACGGTGTCGCCGATCTCGGCGCCGCGCACCGCGATCGGTCCGTCGAGGGTATGGTCGTCGCGCCCTTCGCCGGGCGCGCCTTCGAACGCCGCGAACAGCTCGGGCGGGATCTTTTCCTTCGGCACGCCCAGGCTCTCGAAGTAACGCGGATTACCGGTCGTGGTCCACAGACGCACGATGTCGCCGGAATCGATCGTCAGCACCGGCTTGAGCGAGGCATCGAAGAAGCCCCGATGCACCGTGGTCGGCGACGCCCTGAGCTCATGGATTTTTTCTTCGCATTGCGCCTGCGCGGCTGCAAAGACGGCGACCGCGCTGAAACAGATACCGAGGGCTTGCGATCTCATGATTGAGCTCCTTTTTGCTTCGAACAACTTCTTCGAACGACCGGGGTCACAGGCGAGGCTCGTTTCAGGCGCGCATTCGCTTCGGCGCGTCGGTACGGAACTTCGGCGCGACCTCGGTGGCGAACAATTCCAGCGACGCCAGGGCTTTCTCGACGCCGTACCAGGGCGGATAGTGGAGCATGATCGAGGAAGCGCCGGCGGCGTCGCGCAGATGCGCGATCTTCTCCGCCACGGTCGCGGGCGAACCGTGCAGGATGATGTCGTGGGCGAGCGCGTCATAGCCGGTGCGGTTGCCGACCGTCTTCTCCTGGACGGTGCCGAGATAGCCCGAGGTGTGGCCGCTCGAGAAATGCTCGAGATGGCGCAGGATGCCGGGTTCGCTGTCGCGCCTGGCCTCGGCGTCGGTCTCCGCGACATAGACGAGGCGTGCAATGTCGACGTGGCCCCGCGCCGGATTGGCGCGCCATGCCGCCGGCGTCTCCTCGAGATCGGCGCGGTATCTCCCGGTCTGGCGGGCAAGCTCGGCGAACGGCGTCCAGCTCGACAGCATCAGCCCGAACCCCATCTTGGCGGCCACGCCGATGGAGCGCTCGGTCGCACCGGCGAGGAAGATCGGCGGATGCGGCTCCTGGAGCGCGTGGGGAAACAGCTCGTAGGCGCCGTCCACATCGAAGCGGAAATGCTTGCCGTGATGGGAGGTGCGCTTGTCGTGGAAGAGTTCCAGGAGCAGCGGCAGCGCTTCCTCCTGGATGTCGCGCCGTGCGTCGAAATCGATGCCGAAGCCGTCGAACTCGTACTTGCGATAGCCGGAGCCGAGCCCCAGCACGAAGCGGCCGGCGCTGAGAATGTCGAGGAACGCCGCGTTCTCCGCCACCCGCACGGGATTGGCGAGCGGCAGCGTCACCACCGCGGTGCCGATCTTGATGCGCCTGGTCAAGGCCGCGAGATAGCCGGCATAGACGAACACGTCGGGCATGATGCCGTATTCGCTGCTGAAGTGATGTTCGGCGAGCCACGCGTAGTCGAAGCCGAGCTCGTCGGCGCGCAGGATTTCGCGGGTGACGCGCGCATGCACATCGCGGTGCGGATAGGGCTCGGTATCGACGTTGGAATGGGATGTGAACAGAATTCCGAATTCCATCGTGGCCAGTCTCATGCTCATAACAACCGATAACGCTCAGGCTACCAGGACCGCGGTCCATGGCACAGCGGTTTCTGCTTACATTCCGAGTTCAGGCGATGACTATTGCTGACGAACTCGGGCGTTCGCCGGAGTTCCCCCAGACGAAGCGGCCACGACGCTTGGCGGCGGTTTTTGACCCGAAGCCGTCATGTCGTAGGGCGCAATAAGCATAGCGCATCGCGCGGCCCCTGATGGTGCGGTTCAGCACCCCCATTTTTACTGTTTGTCCTTCGCCTTTCCCGCATTCTTACGCTTAGCTGCTTCGGCGCTATCTCTACGGAATGGACGTGAGCGCGGGCACACCTCGGCCAGAAAATGCACCAGCGATCCGGCCAGCGTATCCTCATTCAGCCCGTAGTGCACGTTTTGGCCACGCTTTTCACGCCGCACGAGACCCGCATTCTCTAGGACAGAAAGGTGCTTGGAAATTGCAGGCTGCGTCATCATCCCCACAAACCGCTGCACGATTTCGCCCGCCGTCATGTCGGTCTTCGAGAGATAGGCGAGGATCCGGCGGCGCGGGGCCGACGCAAGCGCCTCGAATATCTTGTCGGCCGACATCCGGTCTCCGTTGGATCGCAAGCTGGCGCTTGAGCATTATCAGCGCCAACGCCAAACGCGTCTTGATTATATAATTAAATAGTTATATAGGCAAGGTACCACCTGTGTCAGGTAGACTGGGCCTGGTGGAGAGGTCCGTCGATGCGTTCTAAGCTCGTCGTCTGGTACAATACCAAATGCCCCGTCTGTAATGGCGGCATCAAATGGCAAGAGAGCCGGCTTGTGCGCGCGGCCCAAGCCGGTGCGATCGAGTTCCGCGACATCAATCTGGAGCCCGCAGCTCTCGCTCGCTTCGGTGCCGGCATCGAGGACGTGCGTCGCAGGCTGTACGGGATGGACGCCGAAGGGCGGCTATTTGTGGGCGCCGACTGTGCAATCGAGGTCTGGCTGCGCACACCCGGGGATGCATGGCTCGCCCGACTGCTGAGTCTTCCTGTCGCGCGCCAAATTGCTCGGTTTGGGTACGATCGTTTCGCCGATCTTCTCTACGCTTGGAATCGCCGCAAAGGTCATTGGTGAAGGTGCGGTTTCAACGAATAGGACGGCACGCATGCTGCGCAAGGACCTGAGAAAAGCTTCGCCGATTGCGGGTGGTACCGCCGATCCGTTTGAGATCGCGCGTTTCGACGCTCTGGCCGAGGAATGGTGGAAGCCGGACGGTGCATTCAAGGTCATTCATGCGTTCAATCGCGTGCGCGTGGCGAAAATCTCCGATCGCCTCCCGGTCTTATTTGGGCGGGACCCGAACGCCGCAAAGCCCCTGACAGGGTTGAAGATCATCGATGTCGGCTGTGGCGCCGGCCTGGTCACGGAACCGTTATCGCAATTGGGTGCCGAGGTGCTCGGCATTGACGCTGCCGAGCGCAACGTGGCCGTTGCCGAGCGGCATGCACACGTGAGCGATGCACATGTGACTTACCGTCATGCTCTCCCGGAGGACTGTGCCGATCAGGAGGGCACTTTTGATGTGGTGATGTCCCTCGAAGTGGTGGAGCACGTTCTCGATCTACAGACGTTTCTGGAGTCGCTTGCGCGCCTGGTCGCACCGGGTGGTATTTTGTTGATCGGAACAATCAATCGTACTCTGCGCTCGTACATCAAGGCCATCATTGGTGCCGAATATGTGGTGGGATGGCTGCCGCGCGGAACGCACGACTGGCGCAAGTTTGTCACGCCTGCGGAACTCCATCGTGGTTTACGCTATCACGGCCTGAGCATCGCAGAATGTTGGGGCGTCGCATTCAACCCTCTGACTATGCGTTGGGGGGTCAGTAGGGATGATCTCAGCACCAACTACCTTCAGTTTCATCGGAAGAAATGATCCAATCGGCATAACCGTGGTGGCCGCGGATGCAGGCCGGGGATACAGGGCCGCAACAGCCGTGGCGCGCTCGGAATATGACCTCGGCGTTGCCCGATCGGTCCACCCCGGCTATGGCTTTGCCGACATGCCGACGCCGGCATGGAGCAGATCGACAGGGATCGCCGATGAGTGCCAAGCCTCAGATCATTGCGCCCGCGGGGATCGCGGTCATCGGCCTCGGCAACATGGGCGTGCCCATGGGCGCCTGCCTCATCAAGGCCGGCTACGCGGTGACCGGCTTCGACCTTTCCGCGACGGCGCGCGGACGCTTTGTCGCCGCCGGCGGACGCGCCGCAGACGATGTGGCGTCCGCCGTCGCCGCGGCCGAATTGGTCATCACGCTGCTGCCGAACGGCAGGATCGTGCGGGAAGCCATCGATTCCATGCGGCCCCATCTCGCGCCAGCGGCGATCATCGTCGAGATGAGTTCGTCCGCGCCGCTCGGTACGCGCAAGCTCGGCGAGGAGATGATCGCAGCGGGATTCGAATTCATCGACGCGCCGGTTTCCGGCGGTGTGAAACGCGCGGTGGACGGCACCCTCGCCATCATGGTGGGTGGCGACGCCGCGACCATCGACCGCGTCGATCCCGTGCTGGCGGCGATGGGTCGCTCGATCTTCCGCACCGGCCTGCTCGGCTCCGGCCACGCCATGAAGGCGCTCAACAACTACGTCTCCGCCGCCGGCCTGGTGGCGGCGGTCGAGGCGCTCCAGGTCGGACGGAAATTCGGCCTCGACCCTGCGCTGATGGCGGACATTCTCAATGTCTCCTCGGGCAAGAACAATACCACCGAGCTGAAGCTCAAGCAGTTCATCATTTCGCAGAGCTTCAACGCCGGCTTTCCGCTTCGTCTCATGGCCAAGGATGTCCGCACCGCCGATGAACTCGCCCATGCGCTCGGCATCTCGACGCCGCTCGCGGACTTGTGCGCGAAACTGTGGGACGATGCCGCCGCGGACCTGAGCGAAACCGCAGATCACACCGAAATCATCCGCTACATGGAGCGGCTGATCCCGTGAGGGCGATCGCACCGGCGAGAGTTGGTGCAGCTCCCATAAATCTCGAACGTCATGGCGTGGGCTCGTCCCGCGCATCGCGAACTGATCGAAAACGGACTGAATAATCCCGCCGAAATCGGAGCAAAACCATGACGGTGTTTACGGTCGGCAAGGCCAGCATTGCCCGCATCGAGGAGACCTATGGCCCGACCTATCGCGCCGGCGATATCTTTCCCGAATGCGACGACCGCATCCTCGCCGCGCATGCCGGATGGCTGGCGCCGAGCCACTATGACGCGGCCAGCGGCTTCATAAAGCTCAGCGTGCATAGCTGGCTCCTGCAGATCGGCGGCCAAAAGATTTCTGATCGACGGCTGCTGCGGCAACAACAAGATCAAGCCGGCACGGCCGTTCTGGAACCTGCTCGATACGCCCTATCTCGAGCGGCTCGCCGCGGCGGGTGCGCGGCCGGACGAGATCGACTTCGTCATGTGCACGCACCTGCATCACGATCACGTCGGCTGGAACACCTTGCAGCGCGACGGCAAGTGGGTGCCGACATTCCCTAATGCGCGATACGTGTTTTCGAAGCCCGACTTCGAATATTATCACCGGCTCGAACTCCGACCCGAACAACGAGCCGGCGGAGTTCGGCACCTTCCGCGAGTGCGTGCTGCCTGTGGTCGAGGCCGGGCGCGCCGATCTCGTTACCGGGCCGCATCGCCTCAACGATTTCATCGAAATCTTGCCGGCACCCGGCCATTCCGCCGGCCATGTCGTCTTCGATCTCGAAAGCGGCGGCCAGCGTGCGGTGTTTCTGGGCGACGTCTTCCACCACCTTCTGCAGGTCTATTACCCCCATTGGAACTTCCCGAAGAACGCGGACGCGGAGCAGGCGCGCACGAGCCGCCGCCGCATTCTCGCACATTGCGCATCGACGGGAGCGCTGGCGTGCCCGGGCCATGTCGGCGCACCCTTTGCCGGCCGCATCGAAGCGGCGGGCGAGGGGTTCGTGCCGCGGTTTTTGTGAAGGTTCGGCGGTGCCGGACCGATACTTCAAGCGCGAGGACGAGCATGCCCGGCAAGACGCACGTCTATCGGCCCGTCGTGGAATGGACCGGAAACACCGGCAGCGGCACGTCGGACTATCGCGCCTATGAGCGCGCGCATGCCATCAGCGCGCCAGGCAAAGCCGACATCCTCGGGTCGTCCGATCCCGGCTTTCGCGGCGATGGCACCCGATGGAGCCCCGAGGACTTGTTTGTCGCGTCCGTCTCGACCTGTCACCAGCTCTGGTATCTTCACCTCTGCGCAGACGCCGGCATCGTCGTGCTTGCCTATCGGGACGAGCCCATCGGCACCATGATCGAGGACGCTGACGGCAGCGGCCGCTTCGTGAGCGTCGTCTTGCATCCCACGGCCAAGGTCGCGGCGGGGTCGGACCGGGTAAAGGCGATCTCATTGCATCATGAAGCCCACGCGATGTGTTTCATCGCGAACTCGGTGTCCTGCCCGGTTTCGATCGAGCCGTCGGTGATCGAATAGCTGATTTCGGGCATCGACGCTGCGCCGGGCCATTTCGGTGGCAGCCGCGCTGCCGCGTGCCGCCGGCGTCACTCCGCCTTGATGTTCGCCTCGCGAATGACGCGGCCGTATTCGTCGGATTGCTTTGCCAAATAGGCCGCGAAATCCGCGCCGCAGACACCAGCCGGATAGAAGCCCACGGCGGCGAGTTTCGTCTTGATTTCCGGCGCCTGCAGCGCGGCGGTGAACCATTCGGCGAGTTGCGAAACCGCTTCCTTGGGCGTCTTCGCCGGCGCGAACACTCCCCACCAGAGATCCACCTCGTAGTCCTTGTAGCCGGACTCGGCGACCGTCGGCACCTCAGGGAGGGCATCGATCCGCGTTCGCGAGGCGGTGGCGAGCGCGCGCAACTTGCCCGCCTTCAGTTGCTCCGCCACTGCCGGGTATTCTGCGAGCACCGCCGTCACGTGTTCCCCCAGCAGCGCGGTAACGGCGGGACCGCTGCCGCCATAGGGGACGTAGATCATATCGAAATTGGCCGTGCGCCTGAGTTTCTCGGCAGCGATGTGCAATGTCGTCGCCGGCCCGACGCTCGCCAGCGTCAACACGCCGGGGCTGGCGCGTGCCGCGTCGATGAGATCGGCGAGCACGCGATATGGCGACGCACTATTGACGACGATGAGCGCGGGCGAGCTCACGAGATGGCAGATGGGCTCGAAGCTCTTGAGCGCATCGTAGTTCAGCTTTCGCACGTAGGGCCCGATAATCAGATTCGGCGTGTTGATGAGCAAGGTGTTTCCGTCGGGCGCGGCGCGCGATACCGCCTCGGTTCCGATCACCGAGCCCGCTCCGGCGCGATTCTCGACCACGATCGTGGGCGATTGCGCGTGGCCGATCCGGTCCGCCATCAGGCGGGCCAGGATGTCGCTACCCCCGCCCGGTGCGAGCGGAACGACGATCTTGATCGTTCTCGCCGTTTGAGACCAGGCGCTCCGGCCGGTCACTGCAGCGGCAACGGCGAGGAGGACCACAAACCCAACGACGCCGGCGGACCATGTCAGTGGCAGAAACCGGCGCACGCCTAAGCGCGTCTTTGCACCGCCGAGACCCGGAGGGGATATTCGTAGTTTCACCGCCGACCGGAATTTCATTCGGGGCCTACGACCTGGCAGCGTGGATCGTCCGCGCCCGCGGGTTGGGCAGGATTGCCCCCGGCGTTCCGGACATTGGCCAGGCCGCTACAGGCCTCACGAATGGCGCGGATCGCCTCGGCAGAGCGGTTCGATCCGCCATCGGTGAACACCAATGATTGCTGAAAGCGCAGGAGGTCGGCCGAACTCCCGCCAGCGGCCATTTTGCCTTCGATCTGATAAAGTCGCCCATTGTAATCGAACAGCGCGACCGTCGAGCGGCTGCCGTCAGGACGCTGGATGCTGAGCTGACGGCCGTAGACCCTGTAGATGCGGTGTGGCAAATTTACTTTCACCTCGCCGCCCGCCGACAGCCGCTTGATCGCACTGTCGATGACGGCATTCTCGTCGAGGCCGGCATTGCCTATTTCCGCGACCGTGACCGCAAACACACCGTCGTTTTCGCGGACCGAATAGACGTGCGCAGCGACCGTGCGGTCGTCGGCGAGCTGGTAGGTCGTGGTTTCGACCCGGGGATTGGCCGGGAACACGACCGTGAAGCCGTGGTCCGGATAAGCGTATTCCTGCCACCCCTGTGCGGCGACGGGGGTGCTGGCGACAAATGTCGCGGCGACGAAGGCGATCCAGCGCATGGTGGGTTCCTCCCTCAAGGTGGTCCAGATGATCTTTGGGCTTCGTCAACGTCTTTGCGGCCTGCTTGTTTCTACGGCCTCCGCGCAGGCTACGCAATGCGTGCACTGGGAAACATGCTTGCGCTGCGGAACGGCACCCTACATCTCGACCTGATCCGCAGCAAAAACTTATGACCCAAGGCATAAATTCGATTGGCGTTTGGCAATCTGTCATGCCCTGATACGACGGCTATACCGTCTGTCCGAGCGCTTGCGGCGGGCTGGATATCCTCACGCCACATATCGCCGTGCCAAGGGAGGGCTTCATGCGTCACCTCGGCCTCTCAGGTCCAATCGCGTCATTGGTGCTGGCCAGCTTTGCCTTTCTTGCCGCCCAGCCGGCATCGGCGCAACAAAAGCAAATTCCGGATTTTTCCTCCGATGGAGTGGGATGGCAGAACACCGGCCTCACGCGGGGCAATTTTTTGCCGGTTCCCGGGCAGTTGCCGCCGCTCGCCAACGATCCGGCATATCCCTATGTGCCGAACGCCACCGGCGCCCAACCGAACTACCGGATTGCTGACCTTGCCAATCCGAACCTGAAACCGTGGGTCAAGGAGGTGATGAAGAAGGACAATGATGAAGTCCTCGCCGGCAAGATCGCCTTCACGGCGAGCTCGAGCTGCATGCCGGCCGGCGTCCCGGGCTTCATGGCCTATGGTGGAGCAACACCCCTCTTTTTCCTGCAAACCCCCAAGGAAGTCTGGTTGATCTTTACCATGGACCACCAGGTTCGCCGGGTTTACATGGACGTACCTCATTCGGAAAATCCGAGGCCGTCCTGGTACGGCGAGTTGGTCGGGCATTATGAAGGGGACACGCTCGTCATCGACACGATCGGCCAGAACGACAAGAGCTTCGTGGATAATTTCCGCACTCCCCATACGGAAAGGCTGCACGTCGTCGAGCGCTGGAAAAAGACAAATGACGACAAAGCGCTGGAGGTCACCTTCACGGTCGAGGATGCGGACGCTTTCTATCAGCCGTGGTCGGGCCGCAAAACCTATCGCCGGGTCGAGGCCCCGATGGCGGAAAATGTTTGCGCTGAAAACAATCAGCAATTCGATTATCATATGCCGGTCGCAGAGCGGGCGGACTTCTGACTCTTGAAGCGTGCCAAAAACCGGCGATGCATCGTGATAAGATCGCCGCCGTGGGCGCGATCCAGAACGTCCCGGTCTTCGTAGTGCCGCCGGTATCGGCCGCAAACCCATGCGCACCGCCGAGGTCGTCGGGCCTTGAAATGGAACTCGAGATGACCGGAGGCATCCGGCACGGCCTCGGCAATCACGTGGGCGGATTCCTTCCAGCCGAGGCCGGTCATGCAATTGCCGGTGGCGTTGTCCGCTTGAGCGCCACGGACTTGCCGGCGGGAAACCCGTCGCCCCTTTGCAGCGCCGATGCCGCCACGTCGATGCCGCCACGTCGATGCCGACTGTAATGCCAACGCCGACCGGCCGGCGACACGCGGTTCAAGCTGCTCAACCCGTGCGTGTCTTCGCGAACCGCACCAACGGGATCGGCGGCCGTACATGGGGCCGCTTCCGCGGAGAACCGACGTTCTCCGTTTTGTCGAACCGGTCGCCGGCGCATGTCGAAAAACGTGGCGACCCCGGCTGGATTCGAACCAGCGACCTTCAGCTTAGAAGGCTGTTGCTCTATCCGCTGAGCTACGGGGCCATAAGGGGTTTTTTATCCCCCAGGTACGTTTTGGTACGAAAGTAAGCTCCAATGCGCATCAAACCAAGTTCGTCTCCCAGTGGGACGAGTAGCTGAACGGAAAGCGTTGGGCAATAAGGCCCGCCGGCACCACTCCTTGTCGGCCTACAAGCGCCACCCTGGACGAAAACCAAAATCCGCCTCGCCCGTCCACTATGACATCGCTTCGGCCATGCCCTTGGCCTCTTCGGCTGCGGGCAGGTAGATCGAAAACGCGGTCCCGAGCCAAGGCCGGGCGCCTTCGGCATCGAGAGTTCCGCCATTCGTGATGACGAAGGTGTCGGCGATCCACAAGCCGGGCCCGTGCCTGGAACGCGGTGAAGATGGCGGGCGCCGCGAAACGACCGCTGGCCAAGCCGCTGCTCTTCGTCCGGAGTGAGCCCCACTCGCTGGTCGGTGACAGACAATTCGACGCGCTCTTGATCAGCGCGCGCCGATATCCGGAGGCGCAACAGCAACAGGATGCCTTGCGGCAGCATGGGTGGCTCGAGGCCGTGCGGACTGGGTGCATGCCTTTGAACCGACCCAGCGGGACTGCGGAGGTCCGATCATTTGGATTCCTGCGCGGCTAAACCCGGGTTCGATGGCGCCAGCACCTGTTCCGAATGACTGACCCCAAGTGCGATCCCGCTTCGGCAGCGATGACCGGCGCGTGAGCTCCGGTCGGAATCGGCTATCGTGCGAGGAGCACTGAGAGGTGCAGCTTCAGTAAAAATTGAGGCTCTGAAGTGGCAACGTGCCCACGTCTTGCGCAGTATCGCAAAATATCAACATCGGCTCATTTTCAGTCTGATTAGAAGCAGCATCCAGAGACTCTATTATTATAATATTTTTCAAGCTGTCTATTTCACTCTAATGTTGCGGCAGTCGCAGATTCACTTGGTTTTCAGCACATGTCGGATGCATCAATAAAAATCCTGGTTATCGAGGACGATCGTGAGATCGCCTGCCTGGTCACCGAGGAATTCGTGGATCGCGGATATCAGGTGCACGTCGCGTATGACGGGCAGGAGGGCTATTCGGCGATCTCCAAAATCATGCCCGATTTAGTGCTGTGCGATGTGATGATGCCGACGATGTCCGGCTTCGAGATTCTGGAGAGATTGGCCACTGCGGCGCCGCGCTTCGCAGACACGCCATTCGTGTTCTTGACCGGGCTATCGGACCGCGACATCGAACTCAAGGCGCGCCAACTCGGCGCGGCCGATCTGGTCACCAAGCCGATCGATTTTGATATGCTGGATACGATCATCAGATCGCGCCTGTCGCCCGTCGCCCGAACGGCGCGGTGGTCCAAACTTCTGGACATGAACAAACGCCAGTTGGAAACGCTGACCTGGACGGCGCGTGGGAAGACATCCTGGGAAATTGCAAAGATCCTCGGCTTGTCCAAGAAGACGGTCGACTTTCACCTCGATGGCGCCCGGATCAAGCTCGGGGCCTCCACGCGAGCCGAAGCCGCAATCAAAGCGGCGATCGGGCGGCTGATCCAGCCCTGAATTGTGCGCCGCAATGTCCAAAGCCCTCAGCGGCTCCGGCGGCCGCGACTAACCGATCCAAAGCGTTCCGGCGGCGGCTTGACAGCGGCAGAGGTCGTCGGCGGCGGCCACGCGCAATTTTCCATCATCCGATTGCCGTGCATATGTTTTGAGCTTCCGCATAAGACTTGCGCATTCCGAAAAAAGCGCTCATCTTTTTGATTCAAGGTAAGCTACTTGCCTCAAGGCAAGCTACTTGCTCAGGGCAAGTTACTTGCCTCAAACCAAGCTACTTGCCTCAAACCAAGCTACTTGCCTCAAACCAAGCTACTTGCCTCAAACCAAGCTACTTGCCTCAAACAAGGAGTCCGAAGGAGGAAAAGAACAATGCGCAACGCTCTGGTTACCATGACTGCTTTCACGGCGATCCTCGGCATGGCGTGGCTCATTTCGAACGCTCAAGCCGCACCGACGACGTCCCGTTCGGCGATCAAAGCTGACAATGCTTTCGAGACGGTGGCTGCACACAAACGCACCCATCGGCATGCAGTTCGTCAAAGCAGCGGCGAGATCACCAGTTTCTCGTCGTCTTCGGTCGGAGTCAACCATCCACCGAAGAAGTGAAGCGCGGGCGGAGGCTTCGCGGCGCGGGTTAAGCCCGCCGTGAGCGCTGAAGGGGTTTCGAAGTGGTCTCCGCTGTTGGCGCAACGGAGGCCGCTCTGTTTTTTCAGATTATATCATCGGATTGCCTCTGCGCGCCTGCTCCGGTCAATTTCGAGAGACCGCATTGCCCGGGACGGGCAACAGACAATTGCAATCGGCGTTGAGATCGTTTGGTACGTCGCGATCGCCTGGTGCGTTTTGCAATTCAGCGCTTACCAGAGGGTTGGCTCGGGAAACCCGCTCCCGCACGGCCGGCAATACATCTGGCAGAAGCGCCCTCACCTGTTCTCTCGTCATTCCCGGCCGGATGCGGGAATCATAGAGAATGTTGAGAAGGTATTGATCGTAAAGATCGAAGAAGCCCATTTGGACATCATCGTTGAACATGGTCCAAGGCACCGTGCGATCGTCGTTGATGGGGCCCAGTGCCTGCAACAACTCTTCATAGGCGCAATCGACGAAGCGGAACTCGCCATCGTCAGCGGTGAGTATCACCTCGGCGCGCCGGATGCGATGCTGTGGATCTTCGCTGAAGCCGGACAGGCATTCCGGCGTCAACCGCTGCTCGATCTGCCTCGCCAGACCGGGCCCATAGAACGAACGGATGGTGCGCTTGAGATCGCGATTGCGCACGAGAATGACGACCACGTTTGCGGCTCGGCGGTCATCGGTCAGCGCAATATCGAGATGGTCGACGTGCTGACGGATGTCGGCCACCACCGACGCAATGAGGTCACGGCGATCGGCGAGGTCACGGCGATCGGGTTGGGCGCGATTGTCGACAAAGACCCGGACCGGCGCTTCGAATTTGCGGATGCGGTCGGTTCCTCCCGTGACGCGGAGTTCGGCCCCGAATGCGATCTTGAAGAAGCCGTCGACGATCTCGTCATTGGTAAAGCCGGTTCGTTCGGCACTGCGGCGGGCGCTGACCTCGACGTTCTCAGCCCGTGCCGGCGCGCCGACGACCACCGCGACCACCAAGGCGATCGCGGCGAACACCACAGCGGAGGCAGCCTCGATGCCACGCTCGCGGGCAGGCAATCGCCGCGTGAGCACTTGATCCGAAAGTGCGCCTTGGCGCGAAATGAGAACGCCAGAGCCATGCGCGCGTCCGCAGCGTGGATCTCCGCCGTGTGAATCATCGTGCTGTCAACGCTTCGGCACGTCATTACCGAACTCCTGGCGCCTCACCCGACTGACCGACGCAAATGACCGACGCAAAGGTCATGCCAATGGCGCGAGCGCTACCTCGCGAACCTGGTGCCAGCCCGCCCGGAGCGGTGCGCAGACGCGAAAAACCGTCGGCGGACCATGGACGCGACGGCGAAGCAGACACGCCGCACATGCTTCCTTCGCCGACGCCAGGAAAATACTCCGCAGCGGCATTTGAATTCGAGCCGGAGCCGGAGCCGACGTTGTATGAATTCCATAAAAGCCGGTGTCTCTGCTGGATCGCTCTGGAGATGATTTGCCGGCGAATGGGCGCGCGCTTGTCACGGAAGAGGGCCGCAATTCGGGCGAATTGGTGCAATTAATCGATCGATGTCGGGCGCGCAATCGCTCGAATTTCATGCACAAGCGGCGGGAGCTGCTGAGTTTTGGCGCAAAAGAATGCGAGAGGTCGATAAAAGATATTATAAAGATATGAAAATAGTTTGTTAAGCATATCGATTTGCTACTCCTCCCTAACCCAAGATTGCGGCGCTGGGGTGATATTGGGATTTGCGTTCGGAGGAGCCGGCGCATTGGGGTTGGGGCAGTGGCATGAATGACAATTAAATGAGGCGAATTGCGCTGGCATCGCTTACGCTTGCTGGCGCGAGCGATGGGCGCTGTCGGATCGGCCAGCGCGGCGGATTTGCTTAAGGCGCCGCCAGGGCGCGGCACCGTTCAACTGGTCGGGTTGCTATGTCGGTGGCTTTGGTGGCTGGGCCACCGCCAATACCTGGACCTCGACTGATTTGGGGAGCGCTGGCGTACCCCTGTTCAGCACCGCTGGTGCAAATCCCTGGAGCTACAGCGAGAATTCGAGCTTCACGGGCGGCGGCACGGCGGGGTGTAACTGGCAACCCTGGGCGGGCACCGGGCTGGTGCTCGGTATCGAGGGTGAAGCCGGGTATTTCCAGCTCAGTGGATCCGCACTCGAACCGAACAGCGTGAATGTCATCGGCTCGTCCAAGATGGGCAATGGTTACGGTCTGATTGCCGGCCGCGTCGGCTGGGCCTTCCTTGAACGCCTTCTGGTTTACGGCAAGGTCGGCGTCGCCTTTTACAACTCGAGTGCCACGGTCAGCGTTAGCGACGGGCCCGGCGGATAGGATAATTGCCCCACCGGCAGCAAATCGCAGTCTCCGTTGGCTGTGGGTGGCGGCCTCGAATATGCCATGACCGACCATTGGACCGGGAAGGCCGAGTATATGTTTCTCGACAGCAACAGTTCCTACAATGCCTGCGGCGTCGACTTCGGCCCTCGGTCAGACTTTCTGCTGGCAGCAGGCTCCGTCACCGGTTCATCTCGTTAAGTTCGGGTTGAACTACAAGTTCTGAGGAGCTTTCCAACACTTGCTACTGGGTGTTTGGGGCGTCGCCGTTGTGGCGTCCGACATGCCAGTTGAGGCTGGATTACAAGGTCTCGTGATTTGAGACACTGCCGACTGCAAATCGAGCGGGGGCCACGAACTACGGATGTGTCGGTTTGATGGACTTCGTCTGCCAATCGGGGCCGACGGCGGCCCGCGAGCCGACCTCGAGGACCGGGCTTCTCCGCCGACGCGACATGCCGGCTCTGACTAGCAGAACGCGAAAGGACGCGCACGCGTGCCCGTGCGGCCGCTTGCGCGGTGGAATTTCGAATTCGATGTGCCGGCACTACAGGAGAGCAACGATGAAATCATCAATGTTGGTCGGATCGGCGATCATGGGCCTTGTCGCCGTTGTTGCGTTGGTTGTGGCCGGGTGTTCCAGCAGCGAGGCCGGCTACAGGCACAAAGGCGCAAGGCAGGGAATCGTGGAAGTCCAGCCGCCGCCGAAGCCGGTGAAGATGCGGTATTTCGGCGGGCCGAAATCGCCGATGTATCCGGGCTAAAGCATGATCTCGAAAAGCTGCAGACTTTTCGGATAAAATCACTCTCGAGATCAAGGACCTCAGGGCGTTATCCAATTCAAACTGAATGGATAGCGCTCTAGCCTGCCCCACGCGGCTCCGCTGAGGCGGGGCCGCGTGCAATTCCGAGCCGACCTCGATAGCAACTCACGCTTGGCAGTGCTGCCTATCGCCAGTGGGCTGCCTGCAACGCGGCCTGGCTTGGCCGGACGAGCCGGTAGCCATTGAACTTCGATGTGGGCACAGCATGAGTCCCATCGATAGTTCGGGTAAACCGGATGCTCGCTTCCGCGGGCGCGACGCCGGAACGTCGGCGGACGCCTGAAGCGGGTGGTTTCCTGGCCGCGTTGAACGCGCCGGCGATCGCTTCTGTTTTCGGCGTATATGTGGAGCTGGCGCGCTTCGCCTATGGCGTTCCGCACTCTCGCACGAATCGCCTCAATTGCGGCAGGGCGCCGTAAGTGGTGGCTGCAGAACCGGCTCAGGGGGCGCTCGTCCCGGCCAGGTAATAAAACCCGTATCGGTTCGATCGCGTCAGGCAGCGTGGGTCCGCAGCCCCAGACCCGACCTGGGCCGTTCACCTCGCGAGACAAAATGGGACCTGAATCGATTTCGATCGCCTTCAGATGGCATCAGCGGAAATTGTGCAATTGAACTCGGCTTGCATGCCGCCTTATTTTTGGCAAATGTGCCGCCCATGCCACTGTCAATTGTTTCCGTATATGTACAAGCATATTTTTATTAGGTGTGACATTTGCTTGATTTGCTCGTATCTTTGCGCTGAAAAAATATAGAAATATTAGGGGCGCCGACTGTTGTTTATTGCATTTAATTGCAGCAAGCGGCCATGCAGGTGGCGCAATGTCGTGCATAAGTACCAAATTTACAAAAATAGATATTATAAATATATGAAAACATTTAATTAATTGTATGGATTTTACGATCCTCCCTAACGAAGAATAGATGTGCTGGGTGACTGAAGCGGACCTGCTTCGAGCGGGGTCGCGCAATGGGTTGGGGCGGGGTTATGAAAAAAATAGGCTTGGTGGGGCTGGCCCTCGCGGTGCCGGCTGGGCTTGTGGCTATCGATTCTGCCGGTGCCGCTGACACGCCGACGAAGTCGTACGGCAAGTCGGTGAATTGCCGGGCGCCCGACGCCCCCTACAAGAAATACGACTGCCTCGACGAGTATCTCGGAGAAGGGTTCTTCGAGCGCCTGGTCAATTACTACCGGCTCGAATGGGGCCACGAAGCGGCGCCGTCCGATCCGAAGGCGCCGCCGTCGCGGCGCGGCCGGGCTGGCCGGGGCAGCCGCAGACGACGCCGCCGATGCCGTTCACCGAATGGCCCTATGGCGGCGCGCACCTCCATCGGCGTGACCCGGCCGAATGCGGTCGACAGCCCGCTGATGGTGGCGATCGTCCAACACCGACGCTCGGCAAGGCGATGAGTGACCGCCAACATCCAGATGTACGGCTGGGTCAATCCGGGCGGCAACCTCAGCACCAGCAGCGTCACGCCGGGCGGCAACTGCGCCCGCTGCCTATGCCTACTCGCCGAACACCGCGACCGCTCGACCAGGCCGTCATGTATATCGAGCGCGTGCCCGACACGGTGCAGACCGACCACATCGACTGGGGCTTCCGCTTCTCGGGGATCTACGGCGAGAACTACCGCTATACGACCACCTACGGCATCGCGAGCTACCAGTTGCTGGGACACAACCTCATCAACGGCTACGACATGCCGATGATGTGGGGCGAACTCTACATCCCGTACATCGGCGAAGGCCTGCTGATCCGGCTGGGCCGCTACATCTCCATCCCGGACATCGAGGCGCAGCTCGCGCCGAACAACTACATGTATTCGCACTCGATGACCTACGGGTACGACAACTATACCAACCACGGGCTTATCGGCACGCTGGCGCTGACCAAGAACTGGCAGGTGCAGACCGGCGTCTCGATCGGCACCGACACGGCGCCGTGGCACTTGGGCCAGAAGATCAACAATCCGTTCCCCAATCCGACCTATCCCGGACAACACGATGCTCAAGGATCCCGGCGCAGTCCCGTCGCTCGCAGCGTCGGTCCGCTGGCAGAGCGACAGCGGCTACGACACCATCTACTTGACGGCGGACGGCATCAACAGCGGCATCTGGGGTTACAACAACCTGCAGTGGCTGGGCGGCACCTACTACCACAAGTTCAACGAGCAGTGGCACCTGTCGTTCGAGACCTACACGCTGCAGCCAGAGGCATGTGCTCAACGCACTCGATCCCGCCAATGCCGCGGTGCTCGCCAATAACGGCTTTCCGTTCAACCCGACCAACGGATTCAACTTCAACGCGCCGAACCTCGCGCAATGCGGCAACACCGATGCGCCGATTGCACGGCGCGCATGTTCACCGCGCTCTACTACCTGAACTACAGTCCCGACCAAGCTCGACAATATCTCGTGGCGCGGCGAATTCTACAACGACATGAACGGCCAACGCACCACCACGAAAACCCGCTATGTCTCGACCGGTCTCGGCTGGCAGCACTGGTTCTCGCCGCAGGTCGAGCTGCGTCCGGAGATCGTCTACTACCGGTCTCTCGATGCGACGCCTTCAACGGCAATTTCAATGCGGCTCCCGAACGGCATCTTGGTCCTCCTTCCCACCCGGAATTATGAATATGTCGCGTCGGCGGACATGATCTGGCACTTCTGACCGGAACGACAAAGACGCGACCTGCAGGCCGAACTGCTGCAGGTCTTGCGCTACCCAGCGGGCATCTCCACCGATACGACCTGCCAATTCCGCTTGTCAGAAAATGATCCGGCATGCGTGTGCCTGCGCAATCGGATTGAACCGTGGCAGCCAATAAGAGGAGGGATCGGCGTCAAGGAGGGCGAGCCGAACGCCAGTCGTCGGCGTCCGTGAAAAGGGGTTGGGGCGGCGGTAATGAGTAAATTTGATTCAATCGGTTTGGCATTGCTGGCGCTGAGCGGAGTTGCGGTGACAGGATCTGCCTGTGCCGCGGACACCGAGCCGGTCAGGTATCTGAAGCCGCCGGTGGACTGCCGGGCGCCCGACTCCCCCTACAAGAAATACGACTGCCTCGATCAATATCTCGGCGACGGTTTCTTCGAGCGCCTCGTCAACTATTACCGGCTCGAGTGGGGCCATGAAGGCCCGCCCGCCGATCCGAAGGCGCCGCCGTCGCGGCGGGCCGGCTGGCCGGACGCGCCGCAGACCGCGCCGCCTATGCCGTTCACCGAGTGGCCCTATGGCGGCGCCACCAATCTGGGCGTGACGCGGCCCAATGCGGTGGACAGCCCGCTGATGGTGGCGCTCGGCAACACTGAGCTCGGCAAGGCGATGAGCGACGCCCACATCCAGGCCTATGGCTGGGTCAATGGCGGCGGCAACATCAGCACCAACAAGGTGACGCCGGGGGGCAACTGGCCGGCTTCCTATGATTATACGCCCAATACGGTGCAGCTCGACCAGGCCGTCGTCTATGTCGAGCGTCTGCCCGACACGGTGCAGACCGATCACATCGACTGGGGTTTCCGGTTTTCCGCGATCTACGGCGAGAACTATCGCTACACCACGGCGTTCGGCGTCGCCAGCTATCAGTTGCTGGGGCATAACCTCACCAACGGCTTCGACTTGCCGATGATGTATGGCGAAGTCTACATTCCGCAGGTCGCCGAAGGGCCTGCTCATCCGGATGGGCCGCTACATCTCGCTGCCGGATATCGAAGCGCAGCTCGCGCCCAACAATTATATGTACACGCACTCGTTCACCTACACCTTCGACAACTACACCAACCACGGCATCCAAAGCACGCTCGCGCTCGAACAAGAACTGGTTCTTTCAATTGGGCGTCGAGCCTCGGCACCGATACGGCGCCGTGGCACTGGGGCCAGAAGGTCGCCAACCCGTTCCCGAACCCGGTATTTCCCGACACCACCATGCTCAGGGACCCCGGCGCCAAGCCGTCCGTCACCGCCGGCGTCCGCTGGCAGAGCGACAGCGGCTAGGACAACATCTACGTGGTGGCCAACGCCATCAATGACGGCACCTGGGGCTACAACAATCTCAATTGGTACGGCGTCACCTGGTACCACAACTTCAATTCGCAGTGGCACTTCTCCTGGGAAACCTACACGCTCAGCCAGAGGAAAGTGCTGAACGCAGCCGATCCGGACGGCATCATTGCCAATGGCGGCTTTCCCTTCGCCGGAGCGAACGGATTTAAGTTCAATGCGCCGGGCTTCGCGCAATGCAGCAGCCCCTATGTTCTCACCTGCACGGCGCAGGTGTTCACGTCCCTGATGTACGTGAACTACAGGATTTCGTCGCTCGACAACCTGTCGTTCCGCGGCGAGTTCTACAACGACATGGAGGGGCAGCGCACGGGAACGAAGACGCGCTATGTGGAATTCGGCGTCGGCTGGCAGCACTGGTTCTCGCCGCAGGTCGAGCTCCGGCCGGAAGTCACTTACTACCGCTCGCTCGATGCCAACGCATTCAATGGCAATTCCAACGCGGCGATCCCGATCCTCCCAACCGAGGATTATGCCTGGTCGGTTCGATGGATCTGATCTGGCACTTCTGATCGCGGCGAGCGTCATCCGGCAGAGCGCGCGAAATTATCAGCGATTTCGGCGACCTGTCATCGGCTGCACATAATTTCGGCGCGCCAGCTCTGTGCTGGCGAATTTGCGTGCATTTCAACGCAAAGAGGCTCGGCCTAACGATATTTAAAGATATGAAACCGGTTAATCACCAATATCGACTATGCTCCGATTTTGGCCGAAAGTTGTCCCGGCTGGGGTTGAAGTGGATTCTCGGGGGAGAGTCCGCGAGACGGGGTTGGGGCAGCAGCATGAACAGATTGGGGTGGATTGGCTTGGCATTGGCGGTGCCGAGCGGCCTTGGGGCCGTTGTCGTCGGCGCATGCCGCCGATACGCCGACGTGAGCGAACATCGCGGCCGTGAATTGCCGGGCGCCCGATGCGCCCTACAAGAATTACGATTGCCTCGACAAGTATCTCGGCGACGGGTTCTTCGAGCGCTTCGTCAACTATTATCGGCTCGAGTGGGGCCACGACGCGGCGCCCGCCGATCCGAAGGCGCCGCCGTCGCGCCGCCCCGGCTGGGGCGACTCGGCGCCGCAGACCGCTCCGCCCATGCCGTTTACCGAATGGCCCTATGGCGGCTCCACCAACATCGGCACGACGCGGCCGGGCTCAGTGGACAGCCCGTTCATGGTGGCGATCGGCAACACCGAACTCGGCAAGAGGATGAGCGACGCCCATATGCAGGTCTATGGCTGGGTCAACGGCGGCGGCAACCTCAGCACCAACTCTGTGACGCCCGGGCGGCAACTGGCCGGCGGCCTACGGTTACACGCCCAACACGGCGCAGCTCGACCAGGCCGTGGTTTATTTCGAGCGCCTGCCCGACACGGTGCAGACCGATCACATCGACTGGGGCTTCCGGTTCTCCGGCATCTACGGTGAGAACCAGCGCTACACGACGGCCTTGGGCATGGCGAGCTATCAGTTGCTCGGCCACAACCTCACCAACGGCTACGATTTCCCGATGGTGTATGGGGAGCTCTACGTTCCGCAGGTCGCCGAAGGCCTTCTGATTCGCGTCGGGCGCTTCATCTCGGTGCCCGACATCGAGGCGCAGCTTGCGCCCAACAATTACATGTACACGCACTCCTTCACCTACACTTTCGACAACTACACCAACACCGGCATTCAAACGACCACCGCGCTCAACAAGAACTGGTTCGTGCAATTTGGCGTGACCGTCGGCAGCGACACGGGGCCTTGGGATTGGGGCAAGAAGGTTCCAAATCCGTTTCCGAACGTGGTTTTCCCCGGCAACACGATGCTGAAGGACCCCGGCGCCAAGCCGTCCTACACGGCGGGCGTCCGTTGGCAGAGCGACAACGCCAACGACAACATCTACGTTGTGGCCGACGCCATCAACAGCGGCACCTGGGGCTACAACAATCTGCAATGGACCGGGATCACCTGGTACCACAACTTCAATGAGCAATGGCACTTCTCGTGGGAGACCTACACCCTCGGCCAGAACAAGGTGCTCAATGCCGCCGATCCGGCCGGCATCATCGCCAACAGCGGCTGGCCGTTCAACGTGCAGAACGGGTTCAAGTTCAATGCGCCGAACTTCGCGCAGTGCAGCAGCCCCTATGTGGTGACCTGCGAAGCGCGGGTGTTCACCAGCGTGGTGTACCTGAACTACCGCATCAATGGCCTCAACAACATTTCCTTCCGTGGCGAGTTCTACAACGACATGCAAGGCCAGCGCACGGGCGTGAAGACGCGTTATGTCGAGTTCGGGCATCGGCTGGCAGCACTGGCTGTCGCCGCAGGTCGAATTCCGTCCGGAAGTGAGGTACTATCACTCCCTGGATGCGAACGCCTTCAACGGCAATTCCAACCGGTGAGCCGCCATCGGGCCCCCATTGCCCCACCGGCACTACGCGGTGGTCGGCTCGATGGACCTGATCTGGCACTTCTGATCCAGCCGCGACGTTCTCTCACGCTACAACGTCACGCCGGCACATCACGCCGGCGTGACTGTCATTTGCGCAAGGGCGCTGTCGATTGACTGCTTCTTTGGCGCTTTCACTCAAAGAGTAGGCACAGCGTTTTATGATATATTGTTTTTATATATATTCAATGCGCAGCGATCACCTAGATTTTATATGTCGGAATGAGGGACAATTGCTCCCGCCGGGGTTGGTCTGAAGGATATCACGTTAGCGACAATGCGAGCCTGCATCAGGTGCAGAGACGGATACGTCGTCGCTCGACGCTCAACTGCCTTCGGCTCCTTGCAGAATGCCCATCGGTCAGCCGCACGGCGACCGGGCTTGATGGCGCGTTGCAAAGCGGGCGGAGCATTTTGCGCGAAAGCTCTCGGCTCGGCTCAGCGCCGGCTCGAGCAGCTTTCGGGCGCAAATGACGTCTCCAGGCCCGATATCAGGCTGGTGCGGAGCAGCGGCGCTGTCGCCACCGGCGGCGATGGTTGGCGCACGCCCCTGCGGGCCGGCGCTGAACACCCTGGTGTTTCCCTTGATGTTGGTCGGTGCGACCACGGTGGTGCTGTTGCTCGCCGTCCAATTTTCGCCGTTCGAGTTCAACTCCATCCTCTATTTGCTCCCGGTGATGATTTCGGCCATCCGCTGGGGCGTTGCGCCGGCGATGGTCGCCGCGCTCGCAAGCGTCGCGGTGTCCGATTTCTTCTTTCTCCCGCCGCTCTACAGCTTCGTGCTCAACGAGCCGAGCGATGCCGTCGACCTCGCCCTGTTCCTGTTCGTGGCGGTGGTGACCGGCAACCTCGCCGCCAGGCTGCAGCGTGAGGCCGACAGTTCGCACCGCCGCGAGCACGAAATTCACCACCTCTATCTGCTGTCGCGCCGCCTCGCGCTGTGTTCGACGGCATCGGACCTCGTCGCGGCGATCCAGGAATATCTCACCAGCCATCTTGGCTGCCAGGCCTTCCTGATCCAGCCGCCGCAGGAGAGCTGCCGAAAGCGATACGCCGGCCGACAGTCCCTTCATGTCCACGCACCTGCGCGCGGAAGCGGCCGCAATAGTCGCCGCCGCAGGACCGCGCTTGCGCCTGGTGTTCGATCCGGATCGTCGGACAATCTGTGGGCGCTCAAGTCGATCGCGACCCAGACCACCGATCACGGCGTTCTCGCCGTCAATCTCGGCCATCATTCTCCGCGCGAAACCAGCCAGTTGAACGATCGGATCGAGGCGATTCTGTCCGAGGCGGCCGCGACGCTCATGCGTATCGATGCCGTCACCGCTTTCGCCAACGCGAATCTTGCGCCTGCAGTCCGATTTTCTCAAGACCGCGCTGATCGGCAGCGTGTCCCATCAATTGCGCTCGCCGATCGCGTCGATATTGGGCTCGACCAGCGTGCTCGACGGCATCCCCGCATTGCGCGACGACCGGCGCATTCGTTCGCTGGTCGACGGCATGCACCGGGAAGCCAAACGCCTGGACAGCGACATCCAGAACCTTCTCGATACCGTGCGAATCACCGACACCGGCATCAAGCCGGTGCTGGAGTGGACCGACCCGGCCGACGTGATCACTGCGGCGATCCGGCAACGCTCCCATCGCCTGGCCGGGCACCGGCTCGAGGTCGATATGGAAGACGGGCTGCCGCTGCTGAAGCTCGACTCCGGCCTGGTCGAGCAGGCGGTCGGGCAGGTCATCGAGAATGCCGGCAAATATTCCCCGGTCGGCTCCACGATCTCGATCGCGGTCAGGGCCGACGCCGGGGAATTGATCATCGCGGTCACCGATCAAGGAATGGGCCTCATGCAGGACGAGGCCGCCGAGATGTTCAAGCGGGCGTTTCGCGGCCGCCGGCAGCTCGGGGCGATCCCGGGCCTCGGCCTTGGCCTGTGGATTGCAAGGATATTCGTCGCTGCGAACGGGGGGTCGATCGCGGCGCGAAGTCTCGGCCCGGGACGAGGAACCACCGTGACCATTCGCTTTCCGGTTCAATGCGGACGCCGCCACCTTAGACCATGCCCAAATCAGCTAACTCCGTGCTGGTCATCGACGATGAACCTCAGATCAGGAGGTTCGTCAGCGCCGGGCTTGAGCTTCACGGCTACCTCGTCAAGGAGGCGGAGACCGGTGCGGCCGGACTCAGCGCCGCCGCCCACATGCAGCCCGACGTGATCGTCCTCGACCTCGGCCTGCCCGACATGAGCGGCATCGAAGTGCTCGAATCGGTTCGCGCGTGGTCGAACGTGCCCGTCATCGTGCTCTCGATCGATTCGGCGGAGGAGCAGAAGGTGATGCTTCTCAAGCTCGGCGCGGACGACTACATCGTCAAGCCGTTCGGCATCGCCGAACTCGCGGCGCGCTGCGAGGCGGCGCTGCGCCGCTATCACAAGAGCGCCGACAAGAATCCGATCGTGCGAACCGGGCCGCTCGTCGTCGATCTCGTTTCACGGTCGGTGACGCTCGGCGAGGAGCGGATCACGCTCACGCGCAAGGAATATCGGCTGCTCCACGTGCTCGCCTCGCATCTCGGCCTCGTGGTCACGCACCAGCAGTTGATCAAGGAAATCTGGGGAAGGGCGCAGGGCGACAATGTGCAATATCTGCGGATGCTGGTGCGAAAATTACGTCAGAAGATCGAGGTGGATCCCAACCAGCCGAAATTTCTCATAACCGAGTCCGGCGTCGGGTATCGTCTGGAACGGCACAAATAGGACATGCCGCCTTGGCGAGACAACGATCCGGCTGCGGCGGTGGTCCCTTCGCGCGCACCGTATTGTCCAGAAGTGATTTCCGAGTGTCGCAGGTCATGCCGTCAATGGTCATGCAATCATGCGGCGTCAAGCGTCCGCACGATCGTGCATAGGATTTCGAGTCGCGAGGTCGGACCGCGCATTGGGGCGCGATCCGCCCAATCCGATGGCTCGACCGCGGCGAGAGACGCGGGTCGCTGTTTTGTTTGCGGGTAAAGATACCGTTCGACCAGCCAGGCGCGCGAGCTCGGAACAAACTCTTCGAGCAGCGCCTGCGCTTTCTTTCGAGCTGCCGGATAGCGGATCCCCCAGCCGGCGAGGCCGGTAGCCAGGATCTCGATTGCCAGGATGAAGGTTGCGATGCAGACGAGTCCCTCATTGGCCCGCTTGGCGCTTCGGCACGACGTCGATTTTTTGAACAGGCGCTGGAAGGTGGCGTCGATTTCTATGAAATTGCGGATCTCGGGATGCCACAAAATGTCGGGCAGGCAGGAATAGCCGTTCATCTCGTGGTATCGGATGATGAACGGATGTGCACTTTTCAAGCAGATCTTTCGGCAGGAACGAAAAGTCCGTGCGCCTGGCCTGGGGCGCCGACGGGCAATCCGCGGTGCTTTCCACCAACGGCCTGGACCGACATCGAAAATGCCCCCGCGCACTATGAAAATCAAAACTACATTACAAGCGCAGCGTCATATAAATTCGATCATGAAACTAGATCGCGTAGGATATATAATTAATATGATTGGCCCTAGCCTCTGTCTTTGCTCGGGCAGACGAGTCGCGGCCACTCGGCGCCGACGCTGCGAATCACGACCACATGGTAGGGTACGAGATGCCGTCGCAGCCTAAAGACGGAGCGTCGCCGCAAAAATATATTATTTATATATTTATTCGCGGGTTCTGATGATCCGTTTCATGTGGGAAAGGTCACTATGTGCTGTGCTAGTTGTTATAGTTTGCGATGTGGGTTGTTTTTCAATACCAATAATGTGTATCCGCGACGCCACATCAGTTCGCAAAATGATGCTTGCATAAAACTTTATCTCGCCCCCTCCGCCGACAAGTTTCACTATCCGACCGGGCTGTTTCAGACAGCGTTTTAGGGGTGAATCGTGCGCTGCAGAGCCGGGGCTCGCACGGTCAAATAGGGGATGCAAATGAGAAAGCTGATTCTTACTGCCTTGTCGTTCGGCGCGCTGCTCATGCCCGCCATGGCGGCCGACATGGCCCCGTACTACAAAGGCCCCATTCTCGCTCCTGCGTGGAGTTGGACGGGCCTGTATTTTGGTGGCGACGTCGGTGGGGCGTTCTCGAGCGCTAACGCGACGTGGACCCCACTTCCTTCAACCTCCGTGTTTGGGGCGTTTCCGCAGTCCGGTGATGTGGGCGGCTCCGCCTTCGCAGGAGGCCTCTTCGTCGGATATAACTATCAAATTGCAAATAGCTGGGTGACCAGCATCGAAGGCGATTGGACCGGGATGAGGGCCGGCGGCTCCTTCACCCAGCCCTGGCAGATCGCCTCTGGATTTGCGGCGGCCCCCGGCGCAACGACCAGCATGAGTTCGGAGGTGGAATGGGCGGCGTCGCTCCGTGGTCGCCTCGGCTATCTCATCTGGCCGAATCTTCTGGCATACGGCACCGGCGGTGCCGCATGGGGCAAGATCCAATACGGGGCGAGCAGCCTCTCTCCCTCGACCGGGTACTCTGCCGGATGCCGCATTCACCAATACAACAGCGGCTGGGTCGCGGGCGGCGGCCTCGAATGGGCGCCCTTCACCGGCTTCGGATTGCTGTTGAGAGTTGAATACCTTTATTACGATTTCGGCAACGCCCGGACTGCAGTCTCTTCAGGAGGCGGAGGGTTCCTCCCATCGGGCTATTCATGGGGCGCTACCAAGATGAGCGTGGCTCGGTTCGGCATGAGCTACAAGTTCTGACCTCGCGGTAGCTGCGAATACCGAGGCCCCGGGCCGTGCCCCGGGGCTCTTTGCTGGTGCGCGAGGCATGGCGCGTAGCGCCGCGTCCTGCGCGATTTGGTCAGGGTGCGACCGATGACTTGGAGGCGAGAGTCCTCCAACCGCTACCGCTTGAGATTTCTACGAAGCATTTTGCCGAGTCGGAAGGCATGATCTGTCCAGTCGCCCTTGGGAGAGGGCGGGGATGTTATCTCCTTAACGCCTCGGCCCAGCCGAAACATGATGCCTGTCCATTTTCCCTCGGGTTTGGCCTCTTGCCGAAGCTGCGTTTCCAGACGTGCTTTGAGCCCCTCGGCATTTTCTCTCTCGGGTTCGGTAGCTGCTGGGTCCAATAGCACGGCGGTAAGAGCTCGCAGCTTCCGACGGATGGCCTCGGCAGACTTCGCATTGTCGCTCATCGGCATTTGTTACATCCTGCCTTCGTATCCATCGACCGCTGGACGATCAATGTAACACCGAGCCGTTCCTGCTTGGCGATAAATCGGATGAATATCATTGTCGCCTCATCGGCGGCCGCCAACAGTGTTTCCGGGACGGCAAGGCCGAGCAACTCCGAACACCCTTCGCTGTCTCGAGATGACCATTTCGAACGCGGTCGGCTGCCAGACCGGATATCGCGACTTCACGCTCGATCCTGGAGGGGGCGCACCGAAGCGTGCCCGCGCGTCTTCGGCATCCATTGGTGTCGAGATCGGCAACAGCCGTTTGTTGCGGGCTGTGCCGCTGGAAAATCGTAGGCAAGGCCGTGCCCCAGCGTCCATCCTTCGAGAGCCGTGCTTTGCACGGCTCCTCAGGACGAGGTCCGTGGGACGACGCGCAGGCCGGCAACTGGCCGCGACAATCTGGCTGCGAAAATCTCCCCACCGCTCCGCATCGGACGTATAATCGATCTGGCTCGATAGGAGCGACCCCATGTCCAACTCACAAGAAAGGCGCGTCAATCGCATCGCCGAGCAGAAGGGCTTCCGTCTGGAAAAGGCGGGCCACGGAAAGGGTCACGGCCGTTTCTCCATCGTGAGCCTGGCGGAAGGCGAAAGGATGCGGTCCGGCGTTCTTGACCATGAGTATTCCTTTTCGTTGGAGGAGGCCGAGGCGTGGCTCGCACACTCATAGCGAGGCCGAGTGCGCCACAGTCGACTTCGAAAAGCTGCGTGGTCGTCGCGTCACGCCGTTGGAACCGGCGGCTCCGCTTGCGTCACGGAAGACCACGTCATGCCTGCAGCAGGGTCGCTCCGAACCTCGTCTTAGCCCCGTCCGGACTCCTCGATCCGGGAGTCGGGAGCGGAATCGGTTACGGCTGCTGGGGTGGACGCGGGCTTGCGATATTGCGGGGAGCGAGTGCCGCCGGTTTGACTGTTGCGAAAGCGGTGTAACATTCGCAGCGGTCACTTCCTTCAAGCCGAATCACCCTATGTGGAGGTCTTCATGCATCTCACTGCCGCGCATATCTCTCCGATTGTCGCTCTCGTGGCGGGGATATTGATCCTCCTGGTTCCGCGGCTGTTGAATTACGTCGTCGCCATCTACCTTATTGTCGTTGGCCTTGTCGGGCTGAACGGCATCTACCATTGGATGAAGTAGGAGGGGGCGCATGCAGGCGATGCGTCGCAAAAGACGGTCAGGCAGGTGGACGTTGCGAGAATTGTCCGCTCGGTGCAGACTGGGTCTTGGTGCGTTACTTGAACTCCTGGAGTGTTGTGATGGCGACCGGAACAGTGAAGTGGTTTAATTCGCAAAAAGGCTATGGGTTTATTCAGCCGCAAGGCGGGGGCGGAAAGGATGTGTTTGTCCACATCTCGGCGGTCGAGAAGGCCGGCCTCAGCGGTCTGAACGAGGGGCAGATCGTGCAATACGAGGAAGTCTCGAATAAGGGCAAGACGTCGGCGGAGAATCTGAAGGTCAAGTGACCGAGTGCTGTCTCCGGCGGGATGAACCGAGGAAGCGTGCGGCAGGCGCGTTGGACACATTTGGAACAACGGCCCTGATCTCGCTGAGTCGGTGACCGCGATGACCTGGAGCAAACGCATCGCGGCCCGGCGACAACGCCTGGCCGCGTTTCCGGGTGAAGGCACGCCACCCGCCGACCGATCCTGTGAGCTGTTGTGTGAAGACCATGTCGGCACCTACACCCTTCCGTACCTCTGCTACTGGTCGAACGGCACTTGGCGGAGCGCTGAAACGGGGGAGCCGGTAAAGGCGGGTGTGGTGGCGTGGCGGGCGGCGGACAAAGGCTGAGCGGACACGTCACAGGATGGGGCGCGCAGCGGAAGAAAACGGCACACAATCAAAGCCGGGTCGTTCCATCCGGTGAGACAGAGTGGCTTCGGAGCCCGCGCTGGCCGCGTCAAGGTTTGCAGCGCCGGGATAGCGACCCTGATGCTCGCTCGATGCGAGCATCGTACGCAGTTGCCGGAGGAAAGGCCGATGCAATCGACCATTCCGGACGCCGTTACCGATTGTCCTCGTATGTTTTTCGCCCCTCAGAAATCCGGTTTGTTCGCCCGGGGCACATCGGCTTCCTTTCCCGAGTACCACTGGATGTTTTCGGCGCAAGCCTGTTCGTCCCATTCATTGGGGCTAATTCGATAGGTCATGGTCGCCGTCCATGGCGTCGTGAAGACGCCTTTGTCCTCAACCGTAAATCGGAGTTGCAGGTACTTGCCCGCCGAGTTCGGCTTCCCCATGGCGACATTATGCTCCTTTGCGTCCCGATCGAACCCCTCCTTGGCGGCTTCGGGATCAAGCAGCCGATATCGTTCGACCACGTGCAGAGCCTCCGTGTGCGGCGTGCCATACCAGTCGACCATGGAATACCGTCCGACCTTGAAGCCCACGGTATCGATGACCAGCGTGTCGCCTTCATAGTGGCCCACGGAATTGCCGTACCAGGATGGGGTCACCTGCGCCGGATGAGGTCGGTTCATGGGCACACGGCGGACCTGATGATCATAGCCATAAAGGATCGTGACCCGGTCCGGCTGTTGCAGCAGTTGCGTTGGGCCATTCGTAAAAACGAAAGGCACCCCTATCGGCCAACACTGGTTGCGGGGGTTCGGATCGCCTATGCCGTTGAGCCCCAGTTCACTGTGACTTTTCACGATCTCCGCCGCCTCAGGCTTCAAGATCGGGTTGGTATAGTCGCCGTCGAGCTTGAGGATGTCGCCAGTGCCGTTCGGGCGGCGCGACCGGTTGACCAGCGCAGTGGGACCGGATGGCAGCGGTTCGAACCCGGGAAGCGCATGCACCCAGATGCCCGAGAAATTGGGGATGGATGCGGCGCTTTCCTCCTCGCTGCCGGCTGCCGACCCAGCCGCAGGTGCCACCGCTTGGCCGAAGGCGGGAGTTGCAACCGCTGCCGCAAGCGCGAATACCAAGGGGAAATTCCGCCACAGCGAATCCATTGCTTTCCTCCCTCTTTCATTGCGTTCCGGTGTAAGCACTCGCACAAGGCTACACCCTTTGCGGGTGCGTTTGGAAGGGGCGTCATATCGGCCTCGCCACCGCCAAGCCATTCGCGCGTAGCCCGTACCGGGGCGACGGCGGAGCGGGCGCTCGGTCTTGAGAGAGGCTGCCGCAACGCCACCCCGTCCGCAGAGTCAGTCCGTGCTCACGTATCGCCTGCTTAGATCGTAATCCGCTGGAGGCCGGCCGCGCGGCCGCGATCAGCGGCGTCGAGGTGGGAAGCAGGCGGCGGCGCGAGGCGGGGGCATGACGGGCGGGACGGAGCGGAGAAAATATCAAAGCCCACATACAAATGTTGCGGGCTGAGTTCGCGCGTGGGCATTGCTGGAAATGCCTGAAGTTCAAAGAGCGCCGAAATGAAGCTCGCTCCGGTGGGGGAGCGGGTGCCGCTACACTTTCGCCAGGCCCTTGTCCGTCAACTCTGCCGCAGAGAACGGTGCCTTCTTCTTCTGGCTGCGGTGAGTTCGCCCGTCGTGCGGCGGCGTGGTCTGAAAATCGCAAATCGGGCAAGCATCGGCTTTGGCGGGTTTAGCTTTGACGGCCGCGCTGTTGGACTTTCTGCGGCCATTAGTTTTCGATACTGCCGGACCCGTAATAAGAAAATCCTCCACTGTCTTGCCGGACTTGATCGCCGCGGTCAGCCACCGCGGCTTCAACCCGCGTCCAGCCCAGGTCTCGGCGGGATTTTCGGGATTGCGGTATTTCGGCGCGACGGAGCCGTATCCGCGAGCTGCCTTTGAGGATTTTCCGCCTTGAAAACGACCGAGCTTCGACAGCGAGGATTCGAGTTCCCGCCGTTGTTCCAAGACTTTTGAAGAAAGAGCCGCTTCAACCTGACCCTTCAGCGCAAAGAGCTTCTCAATGGACATCGACTTCAACGCCATGCTTATTCCTCCGACTATGGATATCTGAAGACTATGGATATCTGAAAATGAAATCCAACTGTCGCATCTAAATTGTTTTGTCACAAAAGAAAAGCCCCAAACAGAAAAGTGATGGGGCCAAGTTGTCGGTGTAGCACATTGCAACCGAGCCCTGACGCGCAACGAGGTTGTGGCAGAGCTGTCATGCGAACCTCCTTTCGGGTCGGCACTTAATCTTACCGCCCCAACAGCCCCGTTGAATCGAGGCTTGCCCGCCCTCAACATTCGCTAACCATCGGCCGGCTTCACCAATTGTTTGCCGTGTCCATTTCCCCCTTCTTCAATGGATCCGGTGCAAAACGGGCGTGGGAGCCACGAGGTAAGGATAAGCGAAAATGGCACGGCGTCGAACGAATATAGGCCTGGTCGACAGGCTGTTGCTCTGCTTTCAACGGTACTGGAATGATTGAGGGTGATATGGACGAGGCAAAGATAGCCCGCGTCACCGCGATTTTATTCGGCCTCCTCACGATCGCTATGCTCAGTCTCAACATGCTGAGCAATATGTGAAGAAAAAGCCGCCGGTGGGCCGCCGAACAAAGACGAACGAACTCGCAGCGGCGCGCGTCAACATCGGCGCTACCGTGATCGTGTTTGTCGGCGAAGCGCGTGCCGCCAGGCTCGTTGGCGGCGTCCGGTGCCTTTGACCAAGTGAGGTGCTTGGTGATGTTGCGGGTCATCTCCTGGCGGGAGCGGGGACGAAGATGCTTCCTCTTGAACGCGACGAATGCCGTGCGAGCTTCGGCGAAGGGGAGGGCGCGTTGACCTGGGGAACTGTCGGCTTTCAGCGCCAGCGCCTTCTTGCGTGCATCGTGAAGTGCAACAGTTGGATACGCGTCCAGCCTGATGCGGCGGTTCCGAACTTTCGCGATGAAAGACTTGGAGCGCGCCCCAGGCGCACGCCGAATGAAGGAAGCTTGCTGTCCCGAAAATCGGTCTGTTGCCTTGCACGCAAAGCCCGCACTTTCAGGTCTGTGAGAAGCATCTCTTGGCACAGGTTGAAGGCCGTTGCTCTGTCCGCTGAGCCACGGGCCAAACGGTTCTCTCGTGCAATTCGGTTTGCTGCAATGCGCAAAAACGACCTATGCGACTGTCGGCCCCCTGTCAGTGGCCGCCGGGCGACAGTCCCGAAATAACGGTACCGACCTCTGGATTCCGGTGCCTTGAGGGTGTTCAATCGGCGCGCCGGAGGCCGATGACACCGCTTCAGGCTGCTGGCAACGGGGCCTGTTCGAGCGGCTTCCGGGATGCCTGGCACCGGTATAAAATCTCCGTAAATTTCTGGTCTTCGCTACACGAATCGTCAAAATTGAACTTTGTTCGTTGCGACGGTTCGGTTACATTCGATATGGGAGCGAAACGATAATGTCACGGAAATTGTGACTGGGGAATGGCTCAGGGGTAATCAAAGTGGCCCGACATCGCGTCCTCGTAATCTCGACAATCGTTCTCGCTCTTGCCGGCGCCGGTGCCTGGTATATGCAGCAGCGGCCTGCGGAACCCGAACGGGCGTCGAAACCGTCGGCGGCCGCGGTCCCGGTGACTGTGGCGCTCGCGGAGAAGCAGGACCTGCCGATCTACCTGACGGGGCTCGGCGCGGTGCAGGCGTCGTTCACGGTCGGCATTCGTCCGCAGGTCGACGGCAAGCTCGAACAGGTCCTGTTCAAGGAGGGGGAGCACGTCCGCAAGGGCGACGTCCTGGCCAAGATTGATCCGCGCCTGTATCAGGCGGCGCTCGATCAGGCCAAGGCGAAAAGGGCGCAGGACGAAGCCCAGCTCATTTCCGCGCAAAAGGATCTCCAGCGGTCTCGTACCCTGGTCGACAAGAGCTTCCAGACCCAGCAGGTGGTCGACCAGCAGCAGGCCAAGGTCGATCAGCTCATCGCTTCGATCGATGCCGATCGGGCCGCGATCGAAACCGCCCAGACGAATCTCGATTACACCTCGATCGTCGCCCCGAACGACGGCCGCATGGGCGTTCGCCTGATCGATCCCGGCAACATCGTGCACGCCTCCGATTCGTCGCCCATCGCCACGCTGACGCTGACCAAGCCGGCGGCCGTGTTGTTCACGTTGTCGGCCCGTTCGCTCAATGACGTGCGCGACGCTCTGGCCCGTGGACCGGTTGCGGTCACCGCATTGAGCCAGGACAATCGCCGCACCCTCGGCGAAGGCACGCTGCTCCTCATCGACAACATGGTCGATCAGGCCAGCGCGACCATGCGCCTGAAAGCGATGTTCGCCAACGAAGACGAGCAGCTTTGGCCGGGAGACTTCGTCAATGCGAGGGTGTCGCTGGAAGTGCGCCGCGACGCTCTCACGGTTCCGTCGGCGGCGATTCAACGCGGGCCCGAAGGGATATTCACCTGGGTCGTGGGCAACGGCGACGTGGTGCAGTCGCGTCCGATCACGTCCGGACCGACGACCGGCGACCGCACCGTGATCACGTCGGGGCTCGCCGAGGGCGAGCGCGTCGTCGTCAACGGCCAGTACAAGCTCCGGCAGAACTCGAAGGTGACGGTGACCTTGCCCACGCCGGCGGTTGCCAAGCAGGCCCGGGCGTCATGAATATCTCGAAGCCATTCATCGAGCGGCCGGTCGCGACGTCGCTGCTGATGGCGGCGGTCGGCTTCGTCGGACTGGTGGCCTTCCCGTTCTTGCCGGTTGCGCCCCTGCCACAGGTCGATTTTCCGACCATTCAGGTGAATGCGGCGCTGCAGGGCGCCAGCGCCGAGACCATGGCGGCCTCGGTGGCTGCGCCGCTGGAGCGCCAGTTCGGGCAGATCCCCGGGGTCACGCAGTTGACCTCCATGAGCGCGCTCAACGGCACCTCCATCACCATACAATTCGAGCTCAATCGCAACATCGATTCCGCAGCCCAGGACGTTCAGGCGGCGATAACCGTGGCCGGCAAGACGCTGCCACAGCAAATGTCGAGCCCGCCGAGCTACAAGAAGGTCAATCCCGCCGATTCGCCCATCATGATGCTGGCGGCGCGGTCCGACACGCTGCCGCTCTATGTCGTCGACGATTACGTCGACAACTTTCTCGCCCAACAGATTTCTCAGGTGCCCGGCGTCGCCCAGGCGACCATCCAGGGCGACCAAAAGCCTTCGATCCGGGTGCAGGTCGATCCGGCCAAGCTCGCGTCGAGCGGGCTGACGCTCGAGGAGGTGCGCAGTATCTTGATCACCTCGACCACGATCGCCGCGAAGGGCACCGTCAATACGTCGCGAACGAGCTTCACGATTGCGGCCAACGATCAGATCACCGATGCCGCGCCGTTCAACGACATCGTGCTCGCATACCGCAACGGCGGCCCGATCCGGGTCCGCGATGTCGGCCAGGCGATCGCCGCCGCATCCGACCGCACCGTCGCTGGCTACCAGAACGGCCAGCGCGGCATTCTTCTGTATATCTACAAGCAGCCGGGCGCCAACGTCATCGAGATCGTCGACAAGGTGAAGGAGATGCTGCCGCGCCTGACGGCGAGGATTCCTCCGGCGATCGACGTCAGAGTTCAACTCGATCGCACCACCACCATCCGCGCCTCCGTGGAGGACGTCGAGTTTACGCTGATGCTGACCATCGTGCTGGTGGTGCTGGTGATATTGCTGTTCCTCCGCAACTTCTGGGCGACGTTCATTCCCGCCGTGACGGTGCCGCTTGCCCTGCTCGGCTCGTTCGCATCGATGTATCTGCTCAATTTCAGCCTCGACAATCTCTCGTTGATGGCGCTGACCATCGCGGTCGGATTCGTGGTCGATGACGCGATCGTCGTCGTGGAAAATATCCATCGCCACATCGAGAACGGCGAGACGCCGATGGATGCCGCGCTCAAGGGCTCGAGCGAGATCGGTTTCACCGTCCTGTCGATCAGCTTGTCCCTCATCGCGGTCTTCATCCCGCTGTTGCTGATGGGCGGCATCATCGGGCGCCTGTTCCGCGAATTCGCCATGACGGTGACCGCGTCGATCGCGGTGTCGGCGCTGGTCTCGCTGACGCTCGCGCCCATGCTGTGCTCGCGATTCATGCGTGCCGAATTGCACGATCATGGGGCGGTTTACCGCTTCATCGAACGTGGATTTGCTGCGATGTTGTCGTTCTATCAACGCACGCTCGATATGGTGCTTCGTCACCAGCCGATCACGCTGGCCGTATTTTTTGCCACCTTGGCCCTGACCGTCGTGATGGTGATCTACATTCCGAAGGGATTTTTCCCGATCCAGGATATCGGACTCATCAACGGCATATCCGAGGGCGCGCAGGATACCTCGCCTGAGGAGATGATGCGCCTGAACCGCGAACTCGGCGCGGTGATCTTGCGAGATCCGGACGTTGCCGCATTCGGCTCCACGACCGGGTCGACCGGAAGCGCCCATACCGCGAATACCGGTAATTTTACCATCGTGCTCAAGCCGCGCAGTGAGCGCGAACTCAACGCGTCGCAGATTATCGACCGCCTGCGGCCGCAACTCGCGAAGGTCACCGGAGCGAACCTGTTCCTTCAGGCGGCGCAAGACATCACGGTGGGCGGCCGATCCGCCCGCGCCGCGTTCCAGTATACGCTTCAGGATCCGAATATCGCGGAACTGAACGAATGGTCGCTGAAGCTGCTGGACAAGATGCGGACCCTGCCGGAACTGGTCGATGTCTCGAGCGATCTTCTGGCCAGCGCGCCGCAGCTCAAGGTCACCATTAATCGCGACCAGGCGTCCCGCTTCGGAATTTCCCCGCAGATGATCGACGACACGTTGAACGATGCGTATGGGCAGCGGCAGATCACCCAGTATTTCACCCAGCTCAACACCTACTTCCTGATCCTGGAAATACTTCCCGATCTGCAGACCAGCCTCGAATCCCTCGATCGCATCTATGTGAAATCGCCCCTGACCGGCGCCGCGGTACCGCTCTCCGCGCTGGTCGATGCGGACTCCTACACGACCGGGCCACTGTCGGTGAACCACCAAGGGCAGTTCCCCGCTGCGACCTTGACCTTCAACCTGCGGGCCGGCGTTGCGCTCGGCGAGGCGGTCGACACCATCAACCAGGCGGTGCGCGACATCGGCATGCCGAATTCGGTGCTCGGCACCTTCCAAGGCAATGCCCAGGCATTCCAGTCGTCACTGTCGAGCGAGCCGGCACTGATCGCGGCCGCGCTCGTGGTCGTCTACATCATCCTCGGCATGCTCTATGAGAGCTTCATCCATCCGCTGACAATCCTGTCGACGCTGCCCTCCGCCGGCATCGGGGCATTGCTTGCCCTCAGTCTCGGCCACATGGACCTGTCGGTGATCGGCATCATCGGCATGATCCTGCTGATCGGCATCGTCAAGAAGAACGGCATCATGCTGGTGGATTTCGCCATCGTGGCGGAGCGCGAACGCAACATGCCGCCGCTGGCGGCGATCCGCGAAGCCTGCCTGTTGCGGTTCCGTCCGATCCTGATGACGACCGCGGCCGCGATGCTCGCCGGCGTCCCCATGATGTTCGGCCACGGTACCGGCTCCGAACTGCGACATCCGCTCGGCTATTCCATGGTCGGCGGACTGGCGCTCAGCCAGATTTTGACGCTGTACACGACGCCGGTGGTCTATCTCTACCTCGCCCGTTTGCAGGCCCGTTTGCAGGGCCGCAAAGCCATGCCGCCTGTCGAACAGGGCGAAGTGCACGCCGTCGCGGCGGAGTGAACGCCGCGATCGGATTTCGTCCGGCACGCGTTCGCGCCCGCCGCCTCTCAGGCTTCCGGCGCCAATCCCAGCAGCCGTTCGAACCGCCGCGCATAGACCGGCCAAACGTCGGGATTGACGATGCGATTGACCGGTTTGCCGTCGATCGCGTCGAGAACCTGCGCGGCAGCGATTTTGCCCATGTTGTGGCGGGTTTCCCTGGTGACGCCGGCGGTGTGCGGGCTCACCACCACATTGTCGAGTTGCAGCAGCGGGTGGTCGCGCGGCGGCGGCTCGGCCGCCCAGACATCGAGGCCGGCGCCGGCGATGCTGCGGCTTTGCAGGGCCTCGGCAAGCGCCGCTTCGTCGTGAATATGGCCGCGCGCGGTGCTGATGAAATAGGCGCTGCTGCGCATCAGCGCGAACTGCGCAGCGCCGAGCATGCCGCGGGTCTCTGCCGTCAGCGGGCAATTGACCGAGACATAGTCGCTTTGACACAGCAATTCGTCGAGCGCCGCCTTGACGGCGTGCCGGCCCTCGCATTCCGCGGCGGTGAGATAGGGATCGTATGCCAACACGCGCATCGCGAACAGGCCGCGGCAGAGTTCGGCGATGCGGCTGCCCACGTGGCCGAGACCGATGATGCCGATGGTCTTGCCGAACATGTCGTTGCCCATATAGGCGGTGCGATCAATCGGATGGGTGCGGCGCATTACCTGGTTGGTTTCCATGATGCGCTTCGACAATGTCAGCAGCATGCCGAGTGCGTGCTCGGCGACCGCCTCGCGGTTGCCGCCGGCCTGGTTCACCACGAGGACCCCTGCTTCGGTGCAGGCCTTGACGTCGACGGTGTCGTAGCCGACGCCATTGGTGGAGACGATCAGCAGATTGGGCGCGCGCCCGATCAGCGAGGCGTCGGCATGAAAGCGGCGCGCGATCTCGTCGCGTGCCGAGCCGATCTGGTAGACATGGGCGGCCGCCAGCACGGGGGCCGCCACATCATCGGCAGTGTCGTTTTCGAGCCGGTCGAGCGTGATGTCGCGACGTTGACCCAGCATCTGGGCAAAGACGGGATCGGCGAGGTATTTGACGTAAAACACGCGCTTGGTGTTGACCGGCACGGGGATCAAAGCCTTTCAGGAAAGAAGGGTGCGCGCATGCAGCACCGGCGGCAGACACGCATGCTAACCAATTTTGACCTGATTGGGGCCGTTCGGCGCGGGGTCGCCTGAAAATCGACAGAACTTTGTCATGCCTTCGACATGATCTTCGCTTCATGTGGCAGACGGTGGAGAGCTGGTCCCCTGCTTATTCTGCAGGGTAGGAGGTCGACCTATGCTCGCATCGGTGCGCGCCAGCCTGACGGCGGCGCTGTTGATCTTTTCATCCATTTCCGCCTTCTCCGCCGACAAGCCCTACCACCGAGACGATCTCGCCGAAGCCGCGATCCGCCTGGAGGGCCAGATCAAGGCCGATGCCGGGACGGTGGCGAAGCCGTTGGCGGCGCTGCGCCGCGACGCCGAAGCGGCCTATGCGCGCAACGATCAAAAAGGCGGCATGCGGATCCTCGGTCAGATCGTTGCGGTCGCCCCCGGCAACGCCTCGAATTGGCTGCGCCTTTCGCGGGCAATCCTTCAGACCAGGCCGGCCGACGACCGCGAGCGCGCAGTGCTGCTCGAACGTGCCGCGACCGCTGCCTATGTCGCCTATCAGCGCACCGCCGACGTGGGCGAAGAGGCGGAGGCGCTGGTCCTGCTGGGACGCGGCTATGCCGACCGCAGCCTGTGGCGTCCGGCGCTCGATGCGCTGCGGCTGTCGCTGGAGTTGCGCGAAGTCGCCGACGTGCGCGCGCAATATGAGAAGATGCGCGACGACCACGGCTTCCGGCTGCTGGACTACGCCGTCGATTCGGATTCCGCTTCGCCCCGCGTCTGCTTCCAGTTCTCCGAGCCGTTGCCGGGCAAGCGCATCGACCTTTCGCCCTTCGTCAGCCTGGCTGGGCAGGATAAGCCGGCGCTGTCCGCCGACGACAAGCAGCTCTGCGTCGAGGGCCTCGCGCACGGCGAGCGCTACGGCATCACGGTGCGGGCCGGCCTGCCGTCGACGGTGAAGGAGACGCTGGCGAAATCCGCGGATTTCTCCATCTATGTCCGTGACCGCAGCCCGTTCGTCCGCTTCACCGCCAAGGCCTATGTGCTGCCGCGCACCGGGCAGCGCGGCATTCCGATCGTCAGCGTCAATACGCCGAGCGTGGCCGTCAAGGTCTACCGGATCGGGGACCGCAACCTGCTCGATACGGTCATCGGCGAGGACTTCCAGCGCAGCCTGAGCCGCTACGAATTGGAGCGGCTCGCCGATGAGCGCGGCTTTAGCGTGTGGAGCGGGCAGCTCACGGTCGAAAGCCCGCTCAATGCCGAGGTGACGACGGCTTTCCCGGTCGACGAGGCGGTCGGCAATCTGAGCCCAGGCGTCTATGTGATGTCGGCGGAAGCCGCGGGGGCGAAGAGCGAAGACTACAGTTCCCTCGCCACCCAGTGGTTCATCGTATCCGATCTCGGCCTCACCGCGTTTTCCGGCAATGACGGCATCCATGTCTTCGTCAATTCGCTGGCGAGCGCAACCGCCACGGCGCAGGCCGAAATCCGCCTGATCGCGCGCAACAATGAAGTGATGGCGACCCGGCGCACCGACGCCGCCGGTCATGCGCTGTTCGAGCCCGGGCTGGTGCGCGGGGAGGGCGGGCTGTCGCCTGCGCTCATCATCGTCTCCGATCCGCGCGGCGATTACGCCTTTCTCAATTTGAAAGGACCCGCCTTCGATTTCAGCGACCGCGGCGTCACCGGTCGCATCGTGCCGGCGGGACTCGATGCCTTCGTCTATACCGAGCGCGGGGTCTACCGCACCGGCGAGACGGTGCACGTGACGACGCTGCTGCGCGATGCGCGCGGCGTTGCCGCCCTCGATGTGCCCTTGACCGTCGTGATGGAGCGGCCGGACGGGGTCGAATATCGCCGCGTGGTCGTTGCCGATCAGGGCATCGGCGGACGCAGCCTGGACGTGACGATCGCGCCGACCGCCGCGACGGGAACCTGGCGGGTGCACGTCTTCACCGATCCCAAGCGCCCTGCGATCGGCGAGACCACTTTCATGGTCGAGGACTATGTTCCAGACCGGATGGAATTCGACATCGCCGCCAAGGCGACGGCGGTTGCCAAGGGCGTGCCGTTCGAGCTTACGGTGGACGGACGTTTCCTCTATGGCGCGGCGGCCAGCGATCTCGAGCTCGGCGGCGACGTCAAGGTGCGGCCGGCAGCTGGAAGGCCGGGATTTGCCGGCTACACGTTCGGCGCCGCCGACAGCGACGACGAGAAGGCTTCCGTCGACCAGATGCTGGAGGATATCCCGAACACCGACGCGGGCGGCAAGGCGAAATTCGACGTCACCATCGACAAGCTGCCGGAGACGACGCGCCCGCTGGAGGCGCAGGTGACGCTGCACATGGCGGAGGCGGGCGGCCGCGCCATCGAGCGCAAGCTGACGCTGCCGGTGACGCCGGAATCGCCGATGATCGGCGTGAAGCCGCTGTTCGCCGGCGCATCGCTCGGCGAGGCGGCGGATGCCGCTTTCGATGTCGTGGTGGTCGCGCCGGACGGCAGGACGCTCGCGCGTAGCGGCCTGCGCTACGAGTTGCTGCGGGTCGAAACGCACTATCAGTGGTACCGGCAGGACGGGAGCTGGAACTACGAGCCGGTCAAGCAGACCAAGCGCGTCGCCGACGGTACCGTCGATGTCGCCGCCGACAAGCCCGGCCGCATCGCGGTGCCGGTGACGTGGGGCCGCTACCGCCTCGAAGTGTCGAGCCCGGACGGGACCACCGCAGCCACGGTGTCCGGCTTCGATTCCGGGTTCTATGCGCAAGCCAGCGCCGACACGCCGGACCTCCTGGAAACCGCGCTCGACAAACCGGAATACAACCCCGGCGACACCATGGTCCTCGCGGTCTCGGCGCGGACCGCCGGCAAGGTGATGCTCAACATCATCGCCGACCGTCTGATCACCACCATCAGTCAGGACGTGCAGCCGGGAACGAACCAGATCCGCGTCCCGGTCGGGCGCGACTGGGGCAATGGCGGCTATGCCGTCGCAACCTTGCTGCGGCCGCTCGACGTTGCCGCCCAGCGCATGCCCGGCCGCGCCGTCGGGGTGCAGTGGTTCTCGGTCGACCGCAGGGCGAAGACGCTCGCGGTCAGTCTCAGTCTTCCCGCCTTGTCGCGCCCGGGCACGACTTTGCGCGTGCCGGTCAAGATCGACGGCTTGGCCGGTGAAGAGGCGCGCCTCGTCGTCGCCGCCGTCGATATCGGCATCCTCAATCTGACGAACTACAAGCCGCCCGCGCCCGACGACTACTATCTCGGCCAACGCCGGCTCACCGCCGATGTCCGCGATCTCTACGGCCAACTCATCGACGGCATGCAGGCAACCCGCGGCCAGATCCGCAGTGGCGGCGACACCGCCGGGGCGGAATTGCAAGGCAGCCCGCCGACCCAGCCGCCGGTCACGCTCTATTCCGGCATCGTCCGCGTCGCCGCCGACGGCACCGCGGAGGTCAGTTTCGACATCCCGCAATTCGCGGGCACCGTGCGCGTGATGGCGGTGGCGTGGTCGAAGGACAAGGTCGGCCGCGGTTCCGGCGACGTGACCGTGCGCGATCCCGTCGTTCTCACCGCGACGCTGCCGCGGTTCATGCTCGCCGGAGATCGCAGCGCCATACAGCTCGAACTCGACAATGTCGAAGGCCCAGCCGGCGATTACCGCATTTCCGTGCAGAGCGATGGGCCGGTGCGGCTCGCCGCCGGCGCGCCGCAGACCTTGCGGCTGCGCGCACAGCAGCGCGACCGCTTGTCGGTGCCGCTGACGGCGTCCGCGGCCGGGATCGCCAATATCAAGGTGCAGATCGCGGGACCCGGCAACTTCGCGCTCGACCGCAACTACGTGCTGGCGGCAAAGCCGGCGAACCAGATCCTCACCCGTCGTACCATCCGCACCATCGCGGCCGGCGAAAGCCTGACCTTGTCCGGCGACATGTTCGCCGATCTCGTGCCGGGAACCGGCGGCGTCGCGATTTCGGTCGGTCCATCGACCGCACTCGATGCGGCGACGCTTCTGAAAGCGCTCGACCGCTATCCCTTCGGCTGCTCCGAGCAGATCGCCAGTCGCGCCCTGCCGCTCCTCTACGTCAATGAACTGGCGGTCGAATCCCAGCTCGCCCTCGATAACGGGGTCGACCAGCGCATCCGCGATGCGATCGATCGCCTGCTCGCGCGGCAGGGCTCGAACGGCTCGTTCGGCCTGTGGTCGGTGGGCGGCGACGACGCCTGGCTCGACTCCTACGTGACCGATTTCCTGACGCGGGCGCGCGAGCGCGGCTTCGCGGTGCCGGATTCCGGCTTCAAGCTCGCGCTCGACCGGTTGCGCAACTTCGTCTCCACTGCGCCGGAGCCGGCCAAGGACGGTGGCCGCAATCTGAGTTATGCGCTCTATGTCCTCGCCCGCAACGGCGTCGCGCCGGTGGGCGACCTGCGCTACATCGCCGATACCAAGCTGGGCGATGTCGCGACGCCGATCGCCAAGGCGCAGATTGCCGGCGCGCTCGGCCTGCTCGGCGACCGCGTAAGGGCGGAGCGGGTCTATGCCGCGGCGCTGGAGGCGCTGGTGCCGCCGCCGCGTTTCGAGTTCGGACGCGAGGACTATGGATCGTCGCTGCGCGATGCCGCCGCGGTGGTCATGCTGGCTGCGGAAGGCGGCGCGCCGCAGCCGACCATCACCACGGCGGTCCAGCGGGTCGAGGTCGCGCGCGACGCGACCTTCTACACCTCGACCCAGGAAAATGCGTGGATGATTCTCGCGGCGCGGGCGATCGGCAAGCAGGCCCGCCTGTCGCTCGACGTGAGCGGCGAGAAACGGCAGAGCCCGCTCTATCGCAGCGTCCGCGCCGCCGACCTCCAGGCCAGCGCCCTCAAGATCACCAACACCGGCGATGTGCCGGCGCGCGCGGTGGTCTCGGTCAACGGCGCTCCCATCACTCCGGAGCCGGCAGCCGAGAAAGGCTTCAAGCTCGAGCGGCTTTATTTCACCCTCGACGGCAAGCCTGCGAACCCCGCCAAGGCGCGGCAGAACCAGCGTTTTGCCGTCGTCCTCAAAATCACCGAACCGACTCCCCAATATGGCCGCATTGTCGTTGCGGATTACCTGCCAGCGGGTTTCGAGATCGATAACCCACGTCTGGTGTCGTCGGGAGACACCGGAACGCTGGACTGGATCGAGGCAGCCGCCGAGCCGGTGTATTCCGAATTCCGCGACGACCACTTCGGCGCGGCGTTCGACCGCAACAGCAAGTCGCCGGCGGTGTTCGCCGTTGCCTATGTGGTTCGCGCGGTGTCCCCGGGCACCTATGTGCTGCCGCAGGCCTTTGTGGAGGACATGTATCGACCTGATCGTTACGGCCGCACCAGCACCGGAACGATCGAAATTACCGCCGCGCGCTGAGAGCAGGTGATGAAGCTGCGGTTGGAAGCCTCCCACTGGGGGGAGGTGGGCGCCGAGGTAGGCGCCGGGAGGGGGGCACCACTATCGACTGGGGGGTCAGGTCGTCCCCCTCCCACAAATCTCAATCCGGGAGCACGAAATTGGGAGACCGGTCGCGCCGCCGATGGATGCCGCTGGCAGCGATCGTCGTCGCGGTCGCCGGGGGCGCGATACTGATCGCGGCGGGCGTTGTAGCCGTGTGGATCGCTTCGCTCGGTCCCGCCCCGCTCGGGGATCGGCTGGAGTTCTCGACCACCGTGGTGGATCGCGACGGCCGGCTGCTGCGGCCCTACGCGACCGCGCAAGGCCGCTGGCGTCTGCCGGCGCGTGCCGACGGCGTCGATCCCCGGTATCTCGCATTGCTGACCGCCTACGAAGACAAGCGGTTTCGCGAGCATGCCGGCGTCGATGTCTTCGCCTTGATGCGGGCGGCGGCGCAGATAATTGCCCATGGACACATCGTATCCGGCGGTTCGACCCTCACCATGCAGGTGGCGCGGCTGCTGGAGCCGCGCATCGAGCGATCGCTCGGTGCAAAGCTGCGCCAGATCGTTCGCGCCGTCGAGATCGAGCGCCATCTCGGCAAGGACGAAGTGCTTACGCTTTACCTGAGCATGGCGCCCTATGGCGGTAACCTGGAAGGCATTCGTGCCGCCGCGCTCGCCTATTTCGGCAAGGAGCCGAGGCGGCTCACCCTCGGCGAGGCGGCATTGCTGGTGGCGCTGCCGCAGTCGCCGGAGGCGCGGCGGCCCGACCGCTCCATCGAAACCGCGCGGCGTTCACGCGACCGCGTGCTGGACCGGGTGGCGGCTGCCGGCATCTTCGACCCGGCGGAGATCATGCAGGCCAAGGCGGAGCCGGTGCCGGCGGCACGCATGCCCATGCCTTCGCTCGCTCCCCATGCCGCCGATGATGCGGTTGCGGCCTTGCCTGGCCGGTCCCTGATCCACCTCACTATCGACGGGCCCTGGCAGGCAAGCCTGGAGGACCTCGCGGGGGAGCGGGCCCGCGCGCTCGGGCCGGACATCTCGGTCGCGATCCTCGCCGTCGATCATGCGACCGGGGAGGTGCTGGCCCGCGTCGGCTCCGCCGGTTATTTCGACGACCAGCGGGCCGGCCAGGTCGATATGACGAACGCGCTGCGTTCCCCGGGCTCTACACTCAAGCCGTTCATCTATGGGTTCGGGTTCGAGGACGGGCTGATCCATCCGGAGACGCTGATCGACGATCGCCCCGCGCGCTACGGCGCCTATTCGCCGGAGAATTTCGACCTGACCTTCCAGGGCACGGTGGCGATCCGCAAGGCGCTGCAGATGTCGTTGAACGTCCCGGCGGTCGCGGTTCTGGACAAGGTCGGGGCCGGCCGCTTCACGGCGCGGCTGCGCCAGGCCGGCGGCCGCGCTGGTGCTTCCCAAAGGCGAAGCTCCCGGGCTCGCCATGGGCCTGGGAGGCGTCGGGGTGCGGCTTTCCGATCTGGTGAAGCTTTATGCGGGGCTGGCGCGGCTCGGAACCACGGTGCCGCTCACCGAGCGTTTGGAGGCGGCATTGCCGGCAGGCGGCGACACGTCCCCGGCGGACGCCACGCGGCTCATGGATCCGGTCGCGGCCTGGTATGTCGGCAGCATCCTGATCGGCACGCCGCCGCCGGAGAACGCCCCCGCAGGACGTATCGCATTCAAGACCGGCACCAGCTACGGCTATCGCGATGCCTGGTCGATCGGCTTCGACGGCAAGCGCACCATCGGCGTCTGGGTCGGCCGGCCGGACGGCGCGCCGGTTCCCGGCCTGGTGGGCCGGACGGCTGCGGCGCCGATCCTGTTCGACGCCTTCGCCCGCTCGGGAAAGACCGCGGCGCCGCTGTCCCACGCGCCGCGCGGGGCATTGTTCGCCGCCAACGCCAAGCTGCCGCTGCCGTTGCAGCGATTCCGTCCGGTTGGCCTCCCCAGCGAAGGCAGCGAGCCGACCTTGAAGATCATGTTCCCTCCCAATGGCGCGCGGCTCGAACTCACGGCCGGCGACGGCGGCGCCCCGGACGCACTGGCATTGAAAGTCTCCGGAGGTGCGTTGCCGCTCACCGTGCTCATGAACGGCGTCCCATTGGGGACCGCCACCGCCAAGAGAACCATGTTCTATCAGCCGGACGGCCCGGGCTTCGTCCGGCTCACCGTCATGGACGCCAGGGGCGCCGCTGACAGCGTCGTGGTGCGATTGCAATAGGGCGAGATCGGCGCTCGTCGGTGAATGCCGCGCTCTCGCGGTCGGCCGCGGCATCCCACAAACGCTTTCCTCGCGGGCTGGAATTTCCTATGTTCCGCGTGTAGTTAGAGTCCCGGGGTGGCTAGACGGACCGGCAGTATTTCGTGAGAAATTGGCCCTAACGAGTTGAAGAAACGCGCTTTTCTCTGCGGCCTCGGAGCAGGGAGCAAGGCCGGCGCGCCGGGAAAACGAAATGACGGTCATCAGCGAGCCTAAGCCGCGCAGACGTTATGGGGAGGCCTGGACTGCGGGCGCAGTCGGCTTTGCCACCGGAACCCATGCGCGCGCCATCGCCATGCTGGTGGCGGTATCGCTGCTCGCTTTCCTGCCCGGCTTTTTCCAGATTCCGCCGGTCGACCGCGATGAGGCGCGGTTTGCCCAGGCGACCAAGCAGATGATCGAAACCGGGGACTATATCGACATCAAGTTCCAGGACGAGACTCGCTACAAGAAGCCGGTCGGCATCTATTGGCTTCAGGCCGGCGTCGTTCAACTTGCTGAAGCGCTGGGGGTGCCGCGGGCCCGCCTGCGCATCTGGCTCTATCGGATTCCTTCGCTGATCGGGGCGATCGGGGTGGTGGTTGCGACCTACTGGGCGGCGCTCGCCTTCGTGTCGCGCCGCGCCGCATTCCTGGCCGGGCTGATCATGGCGACATCGATCCTGCTCGGCGTCGAGGCGCGCCTGGCCAAGACCGATGCCGTGCTGTCGCTGACCGTCGTCGCCGCCATGGGCGCAATGGCACGCGCCTACCTGGCCGGGCAGGGCGAGAGGAGCGTCAACACCCATCCCCTGGTCACTGCCGCCGTGTTCTGGACCGCCATTGCGTTCGGAATACTCATCAAGGGGCCGCTGATCCTGATGATCGCCGGGCTTGCGATCGTCGCGCTCGCCATCACCGACCGCTCCGTGAATTGGTTCCTGCGGCTGAAGCCCGCGCTGGGTGCGATCTGGATGCTGGCGCTGGTGCTGCCATGGTTCATCGCCATCATCGTGCGCAGCGGCGACAGCTTTTTCGTCGAGGCGATCGGCCACGATTTGCTGGCGAAGGTGGAAAGCGGGCAGGAAGGCCATGGGGTGCCGCCCGGGTTCTATCTCCTGCTGTTCTGGGTCACGTTCTTCCCGGGTGCAATGTTGGCGGGACTGGCGGCGCCGGCGGTGTGGCGTGCCCGCAGCGAGCCGGGCGCGAGATTTCTGCTCGCCTGGCTGGTGCCGTCCTGGATCGTGTTCGAACTGGTGCCGACCAAGCTGCCGCATTACGTGCTGCCGCTCTATCCCGCCATTGCCATTCTGATCGTCGGGGTGGTCGACGGCCAAGCGCTGTCGCGCAACCGCTGGCTGGTACGCGGCACCATGTGGTGGTTCATCCTGATCGCGGCGGTGGGGGCCGGGTTGGTCGCGCTCAATCTCACCATCGGGCAGCGCCTGGGATTGCCGAGTTGGGCCTTTGCCGCGGCGGCGGCGATCCTCGCACTGTTCGCCTGGACGCTCTACCGGGTCGACGGCGCCGAAGCCTCGCTGGTGCGGGCGGGGGCGGCATCGATCATGCTGTCGGTCGCCGCCTACGCCCTGACCTTTGGGAAGATCGGCGATTTGTTTCCGGCCGTCCCCCTGTCCGATTATGTCCGCAGCACCAATTGTCCCGACCCCGGCACGGTGACCGCCGGTTATCATGAGCCGAGCCTGGTATTCCTGGTCGGCACCGATCTCAACCACGGCGACGGCGCGAGCGCCGCCGATTTCCTCAATGGCGGAAGCTGCCGCTTCGCCTTCATCGAAAGAAGCCAGGAGCGCTCCTTCGTGCAGCGCGCCGATGCGCTGGGGCTGCGCTACGCCTCCGGCCCGCGCGTCGAGGGCTACAACATAAGCGGCGGCCGGCCGGTCTTCATCAGGACGTACCGTTCCGAGGGCGGGCCATGACGGCGACGCGGGGCGCCGGGGCGCCGATGTCCGCCACCATCACGATGCGCGCGCACGCGATCGTCGAAAACGCCCGCAACGCCATCATGCTGCTGTTGCGCGCGCCGCCGGCGCGCGCCGCGCGCCTGGTGCCGGCATGGCGGCGTCATCTCATCCATGGCGTCATTGCCGCCGTGACGATCGCCCTCGCCATGATCCTGGTCGACCAGCGGGCCTACCAATTCGCATCCGGGTTGCCGCCGTGGCTGGTCGACGGATTTTACGCGATCACGGATTTCGGCCGCTCCGGCTGGATCCTGGTGCCGACCGGCGGGCTCATTCTCGTCATTGCCCTGCTCGCCTCGCCGGCGCTCGATCACATGACGCGCGGCGTGCTCGCCATGCTGGTCGTTCGGATCGGATTCATATTCATTGCGGTGGGGCTGCCGGGTCTCCTCGTCACCATCGTCAAACGCTGGATCGGGCGGGTCCGGCCGTCGGCCCAGGGTCCGTTTGCCTATGAACCGTTTTCCTGGCGCCCGGAATATGCGAGCCTGCCCTCGGGACACACGACCACGGCGTTCGCGGCACTCGTCGCCATCGGCGCGATCTTTCCCCGCGCGCGTGCGTTCCTGTGGGGCTACGCCCTGCTCATCGCCTTGAGCCGGATCGTGGTGACCGCGCATTATTCGAGCGACGTGATCGCGGGAGCCGCGGTCGGTGCGTTCGGCGCGCTGTGGGTGCGCGATTGGTTCGCGCGGCGCCGCCTGGGCTTCGTCGTGGGGACGGACGGCGCAGTGCACGCGCTTGCGGGTCCGTCGCCCGACCGGATCAAAAGGGTTGCCCGGGCGCTGATCGCCCCATAAAACGCGCGGGATCCAAGCCGGACAGATCGATGACCAATGCCAACCCACCATCGTCCGGCGCCGTGCCACGTGTCTCGGTCGTCGTGCCCGTGCGCAACGAAGCCGGCAATGTCGCGCCTCTGATCGGCGAGATCGCGCGCGCGATGGCGGCCCTCGCGCCGTTCGAGATCATCTATGTCAATGATGGATCGAGCGACGGCACGGCCGCCGAATTGCGGACATTGGCGAAGCAATTCCCCTACCTGCGCCATGTCGACCACGCCGTTTCATGCGGGCAATCGGCTGCGGTGTGCAGCGGCGTTGCCTTCGCACGCGCGCCCGTGGTGGTGACCCTCGACGGCGACGGCCAGAACGACCCCGCCTTTCTGCCTGCACTGGTGGCGGCGATCGAACGCGATCCCGGCATCGGCCTGGTCGCCGGCCAAAGGGTCGGCCGCAAGGCGACCGGATTCAAGAAGCTGCAGTCGCGCGTCGCCAATACGGTGCGCGGCATGGTGTTGCGCGACGGCACCCGCGACACCGGCTGCGGCCTGAAGGCGGTTCGGCGCGAGCTGTTTCTGGCACTGCCCTATTTCGACGGCCTGCACCGCTTCCTTCCGGCGCTGGTGCGCCGCGAAGGCTATGGCATCGCCTATGTCGACGTCGTCGACCGTCCCCGCCTGCACGGGGCATCGAATTATGGTCTATGGGACCGGCTTTGGGTCGGCATTCTCGACCTCATGGGCGTGTGGTGGCTGATCCGGCGCAAGAAACGGGTCCCGCAGGTTTCGGAGGTTGCTCGCGATGCTGGTTGATCTGTCGCAGTCGGTCGGCGACTATCTGCAGAACGTCTTCGTGATGAAACTGAGCTGGTGGGTGCTGCTCGGCTATGCCGGCCAGGCGCTGTTCACCATGCGATTCGTGGTGCAGTGGATCGCCAGCGAGCGGGCGCGCAAGAGCGTCATCCCGGTCGCGTTCTGGTTCTTCTCGATCGGCGGGGGGCTGCTGCTGTTCGGATACGCGCTCTATATCCGCGATCCCGTCTTCATATTGGGGCAGGGGCTCGGCCTGTTCGTCTATCTGCGCAATCTCTATTTCGTGTACCGGGAACACGGCGCGAAGGCTTAGAGCGTTCTACTCCGCGGCTTCCGGCAGTCGCGCGAAAGCCGCGGCGAGGATCTCGTTCGACAGGTCCGGGTCGGCCTCGGCGACGCTGCGCGCGAGCGACAGCGCGCCGGCGAGCATCGCCAGCGTCGCGATCGATTGCTCCCGGGCGGCCTTTTGGCGCGACGGCGCGGCGCTGCCGAGCGCGCGCGTGAAGGCATCGAGATAGCGCCGCAATCCGGCGGCATAGGCCTTGCGCACCGGGCCGTGCTGACGCGACACGTCGGTCCCGAAGGCGACCATGGGGCAGCGCGCCGCGGGCGCGTCGCGGCTTCTTTCCGAAAGATACCTGCGCTTGTAGGCGTCGAGCGCAGCGGTCCGCTCGGAACGATCTTCGATGGCCGCAATCCGCTCGATCGCCGCCACCGAGCCCTCGAAAATCTGCGCGCAGGCCTGGGCGGCGAGCTCGTCCTTGGAGTCGAAATGATTGTAGAAACCGCCATGGGTAAGGCCGGCCGCATGCATGAGATCGGCGACGGCGACGCCCTCGAAGCCTTTTTCGCGAAACAGCCGCGCCGCGGTCTCGACGACCCGCGCCTTGTTCTGCGCCACCTTCTCCTTCGTAAGTCGCATGCCTGCCGTGCGTCCGCCCGCGTTGACTTCAATGACGTAGATCATCAAACAACAATGACGTACATCATCAATATCCCCGCTGGGCGCCCCTTGCAAGGGGTTCGGGCAGGGGTGTTTGGGCAGGTGGGCCGGGATCGGAGCAGCGGACATGGTGGCGCAGGCTTTGGCGGATCGGCTGTCGCGGCGGGGCATCCATTACGGATGGGTGATCGTCGCGGTGACCTTCTTGACCACTCTGACGACGGCAGGTGCCATGGGCCTGCCGGGCGCGCTGATCCTGCCGCTGTCCAAGGAATTCGGCTGGGACATCGCGGAGATATCGAGTGCCATTGCGATTCGCCTGGTGCTGTTCGGGCTGATGGCGCCGGTCGCTGCCGCGTTGATCGAAAGCTACGGAGTGCGGCGGATCGTGATCGCCGCGATCGCGCTGATCGTTTCGGGATTGTTGCTCGCGCTGGTGATGACGAAGGTGTGGCATCTGGTGCTGCTGTGGGGCGTCGTGGTCGGTATCGGCACCGGAATGACGGCCCTGGTGCTGGGGGCGATCATCGCGACGCGCTGGTTCGTGGCCCGCCGCGGTCTCGTCATCGGCATGTTGACCGCAAGCACGGCAACCGGCCAGCTTGTCTTCCTGCCGCTGGCCGCGTGGCTGGTCGACCATGTCGGCTGGCGCTTTGCATTGTTGCCGACGATCGGTGCGCTCATAACGGTGGGATTGCTGGTGGTCGTGTTCTTGCGCGACCGGCCGTCCGATCTGGGATTGGCTCCCTATGGCGAGGCGCCGGCTGCGGCCAAGGCGGCGGCCGCAACGCCAACCGCCAGCCTTCACCTGGGCCTTCACCGTGCTGCGCGATGCCTCATCCAGCCTGACGTTCTGGGTCCTGGCGGGAACATTCTTCATTTGCGGCCTGAGCACCAATGGGCTGATCCAGTCCCATTTCATTTCGCTGTGCGCCGACTACGGCATGCCGGCGGTCGAGGCCGCCTCCACGCTCGCGATGATGGGCATGTTCGATCTGGTCGGAACGATCGGATCGGGCTGGCTGTCGGATCGCTATGACTGCCGCGCCTTGCTGTGCTGGTATTATGGGCTGCGCGGCCTGTCGCTGCTGTTCCTGCCCTACTCGACCTTCACGCTCTACGGCCTGTCATTGTTCGCCGCCTTCTACGGTCTCGACTGGATCGCCACGGTGCCGCCGACGGTGCGGCTGGTGGCGCAAAATTTCGGACGGGAGCGGTCGGGCGTCGTGTTCGGGTGGATTTTCGCGAGCCACCAGATCGGCGCAGCCGTCGCGGCGTTCGGTGGCGGGCTGTCGCGCAGCGCGCTGAACAGCTATCTTCCCGCGTTCTTCTTCGCGGGCTCCATGTGCCTGGTGGCGGCAGCCATCGTCTGGCTGATCCGCCGGCCGCCCGTCGCGGTGGTGCCCGCCGCAGCGCCGGCCTGACCTATAGCTGTTCGGGAGCCGATGATGGCCGGTAACCTCTATCTGGAAGATCTCCATGTCGGCCAGCGCTTCGCGGCGGGACCCGTCGCGGTCTCCGCCGCCGCGATCAAGAGCTTTGCGGCCGAGTTCGACCCGCAGCCGTTTCATCTCGACGAGGCCGCGGCCAAGACGACCCTCTTCAAGGGGCTCGCGGCGAGCGGGTGGCATACCGCGGTGCTGACCATGCGCATGCTCACCGAAGGCGGCCTGCCCATCGCCACCGGCGTCATCGGCGTCGGCGGGGAGATCGCGTGGCCGCGTCCGGTGCGGCCCGGCGACGAACTGCGTGCGGACAGCGAAGTGATCGAGATCACGCCGTCGCGCTCCAAACCGGGTCAGGCCGTGGTGACGGTGCGCACCACGACCACCAACCAGAACGGCGAGGCCGTGCAGATCCTGACGGCGAAGCTTTTCGCCTTTGCGCGGCCATGATCGGTGTCGCTCGGCGGATGTCGCCTGGCTGATGTTCACGCGCCTGATGCCACTCGCCTGATGCCACTTGCCTGATGTCACTTGCCTGATGTCATATCACTTGGCCGATGCGACCGACCAAGTATTGGGGTACTGTAATCATTGCGGGTTTGTAATGAGATTGTAAGTAAAACGTAACTTGAATTCTTGCCTGGACGGATATGACATGGCGCGACGAAATATCCCACAGGAGGATTACGATGATGAGGAAAGTCGTGGTTGGCGCCACTGCGCTGATGCTGCTTGCTTCTGTATACGCCTATGCTCAACAGCCTCCGGGCGGAAGGGACGGCGGGCGGCGCTGGCAGCCCCGCGCCGAGGATCGCGCGGCCTTTCTTGACGCGCGCTTGGCCGCGCTTCATGCCGGACTGAAGCTGACGCCCGATCAAGATAAGTCATGGCCGGCGTTCGAGCAGGCCTACCGCGAACTGGCCGCGCAGCGGGGAGAGCGGACGAATGCGGCCCGCGGCGAACGGGATCAGGCGGGCGATCCGATCCAGCGCGCGCAACGGCAGGCCGATGACTTGACCAAGAGCGGGGCGGCGCTCAAGAGCTATGCCGATGCGGCGGCTCCGCTCTACCAGAGCCTCGACGACGGCCAGAAACAGCGTTTTGCGGTCCTGTCGCGGGTCGGAAGGCCCAATTTCCATCGCTTCGCCTTCTGGCGCGATGGGGATCGCGGCGAATTCCGGGGTGACTTCCGCGGACAGCGCTGAGACGCGAACGAATGAGGGCGCTGTCCGATTGATCTCGAGACGGCGGCGCTCCTCACCACAAGTCGCGCGCGCAATCGTCCCTTCCGCGCGCTGCAACGAGCCGCCGATCCTTCCCTCGGCGGCTCGTTTGTTTTCATCGCCTGCTTTCAGTGCGCAACCCCGGCGAAAGCGGCGAAGCCGCCTTCGAGATCGGCGAGAAGGTCGTCCACGTCCTCGAGACCGATATGGAAGCGCACCGTCGGGCCGCCCGGCGCCCATGGCGTGGCAGTTCTGATCGGCGTGCAGTCGAACGGGATGGCGAGGCTTTCAAAGCCGCCCCAGGAGGCGCCGATGCCGAACAATGTGAGCGCGTCGAGGAAGGCATGCACGGCGGCCGTCGGCGCCGGCTTGAAGACGACGCTGAAGAGGCCGCAGGCGCCGGTGAAATCGCGCTTCCAGATGGCGTGGCCGGGATGGCTCTCCAGCGCGGGATGGAGCACGCGCAGCACCTCCGGGCGCGCTTCCAGCCAGCGGGCGACCTTCATGCCGGCCGCTTGGTGCTGGGCGAGCCGCACCCCCATGGTGCGCAGGCCGCGCATGCCGAGAAACATGTCGTCGGGACCGACGCACAGTCCCATCTCGTAGACCGTTTCCTTCAGCCTGTTCCAGGTCGCCTTGTTGGCGGCGACGGTCCCGAGCATCAGATCGGAATGCCCGCCGATATATTTGGTGCCGGACTGGATCGAGAGGTCGACGCCCTTTTCCAAGGCACGGAAAAAGAGCGGGCTCGCCCATGTATTGTCCATCACGACCACGGCATTGCGCGCGTGCGCCGCCGCGGCGATGGCCGGAATGTCCTGGATTTCGAAGGTCAGCGAGCCCGGGCTCTCGACGAACACGGCGCGGGTGTTGGCCTGCAGCAGCGCGGCGATGCCGGACCCGACGGTCGGCTCGTAATAGGTCGTCGTTATGCCGTAACGGGTGAGGATGGTGTCGCACAGCTTGCGAGTCGGGAGATAGGCGCTGTCGGTGACGAGAACGTGGTCGCCCGCGCGCAGGACCGACAACAGGGTTGTGGAGATGGCGGCGAGCCCGGACGGCAGCAGCACGACACCTTCGCATTGCGGGCCTTCGATGTCCTTGAGAGCATTCCCAAACGCTTCCGAGGTCGGCGTGCCGCGGCGGCCATATTGATAGCGGCTGCGATGGGCGACATAGGCCTCCGCATTCGGGTACAGCATGGTCGAGGCGTGGTAGACGGGGGTGTTGACATAGCCGTGGTGCGCGGACGGGTTGCGGCCGGCATGGGTGAGCCGCGTCGCCATCTTGTGGTTGCGACCGCCTTCGCCGTTGCCGCTCTTACTGGTCATGGGAGGGGTTTCCGCACCGGCGGCACGCGTATTCTGCCCGCGGCTTCGTCTCGAGTGAAATCGGCGCCATTTACCGCGGCATCGGGTACGGCCGTCAACCCCTTGACCTCGATTGCCAACCGATCTCTAGATACGTTGAGAAGCCGACACGGGTGGGAATAGCTGCATCGGAGCACAAAAGTGGTCTGGCGCAGTCACCGGCATTGCAAGCAGTCGATCTGCAGCCGATCTGCAAGCGGTCGATCCGTCCATGCAGCACCATGGATCGCGCACCCCAGGCGGGTGAGGTCGTATGATCAGGACCGTCGGTCTTGGAGGTTCAAAATGAAACGATTTGTCCGCGCGTTGTTCGCTGCCGCTGCGACCATGGTGATGGCCGGCCTGGCGCAGGCCGGAACCCTCGACACGGTCAAGCAAAGGGGCTCGCTCAATTGCGGCGCAAACGGGCAATTGCCCGGCTTCGGCCTGCCGGACGCCCAGGGCAACTGGACCGGCCTCGACGTCGATCTCTGCCGCGCCATCGCGGCTGCCATGTTCAACGACGCGAACAAGGTGAAATTCGTCGCGTTGACCGCCAAGGATCGCTTCACCGCGCTGCAGACCGGCGATGTCGACGTCCTCGTGCGCAACACGACCTGGACGCTCCTGCGCGACACCCAACTCGGCCTCAATGCGACCGGCATCAATTATTACGACGGGCAGGGATTCATCATCCGCAAGAGCTTGAAGGTGAACTCGGCGCTGGAGCTCAACGACGCCACGATCTGCGTGCAGCAGGGTACGACCACGGAGCTCAACCTGGCGGATTATTTCCGCGCCAACCGTATGCGCCTCAGAACGGTGACCTTCGCCGCCCTCGACGAAGCGATCAGGGCCTACGAGACCGACCGCTGCAATGCCTTTACCACCGATGCCTCGGGTCTCTACTCGGTGCGGCTCAAGCTGGCCAAGCCGGACGACCATGTCGTCCTGCCGGAGATCATTTCCAAGGAGCCGCTCGGACCATTCGTCCGCCACGGCGATGACCAGTGGTTCGACCTCGTCAAATGGGTTCATTTCGCCATGCTCAACGCGGAAGAGCTCAACGTCAACAAAGCCAATGTCGACGACCAGATGAAATCGGACAATCCCGAGATAAAGCGCTTGCTCGGCACCGAAGACAATTTCGGCGAGCGGCTCGGGCTCACCAAGGACTGGGTCTATCGCATCGTCAAGCTGGTCGGAAATTACGGCGAAGTGTTCGATCGCAATGTCGGCGCGGGTTCTCCGCTCAAGATCGCGCGCGGTCTCAATGCGTTGTGGACCAAGGGGGGCGTGCAATACGCACCGCCGATCCGCTGACTTCGTTGCGGCGGGGCAGGGCGATGCCGCGATCACCGCAAGGCGCGCCGAAGGTCCCGTTTTTCCGTGATCCGAAGCTGCGGGCGATCGCTTACCAGGTCGCGCTGTGCGTGGCGCTCGGACTTGTCGCCTATGCCGCCGTCCGCAACGCGGCCGAGAACCTCGCTCACGCCAAGATCGCATCGGGCTTCGGCTTCTGGAACGTCATTGCCGGCTTCGACATCAGCCAGACGCTGATCGAATACTCTTCGCAGGCCTCCACCTTCGGCCGTGCCTTCTGGGTCGGCCTCACCAATACATTGCTGGTCGCCGGCCTCGGTATCCTGCTCGCGACGCTTCTCGGCACCGCCATCGGCATTGCGCGGCTTTCGAAGAACTTCCTGGTGGAACGGCTAGCATCCGGATATGTCGAACTCATCCGCAACGTGCCGCTGCTGTTGCAGCTTCTGTTCTGGTACAACGCCGTCCTCAAGGCGCTCCCGGATTTCGCCAACGGCTTCGCGCTCCCCGGCGGCGTTCTCCTCAACAATCGCGGTCTCTATCTGCCGCGGCCGCTCGCGTCGATGGCTGGCACGTCGCCGCGGTGCTCGCTTGCGCGATCCTGCTCGGTTACGCCTTTAACAAGCTGGCGGGGCGAAGTACGGGCGCATGGCGATCGAGCGCGGTGCGCTTTCCCGTCACGCTGCTGATCGTGTTCGGGCTTCCCCTTATCGCCTTTGTCGCGATGGGAGCGCCGCTCGAATTCGACTATCCGCAGGCCGGCCGGTTCAACGTCGGCGGCGGGGTCGAAGTGCTGCCGGAGTTCGTCGCCCTGCTGTTCGGCCTCGTGATCTACACCGCCGCCTTCATTGCCGAGGTGGTGCGCGCCGGGGTGATGTCTGTTTCGCGCGGGCAGACCGAGGCGGCCCAGGCGCTCGGGCTGCGGCGCATGCAGGCGCTGCGGCTCATCGTCATGCCGCAGGCCATGCGGGTCATTATTCCGCCGCTGACGAACCAATATCTCAATCTCACCAAGAACTCCTCGCTTGCCGTTGCGATCGGATATCCGGACCTCGTGCAGATCTTCACCGGCACGGTACTCAATATCACCGGGCAGGCGGTCGAGGTCGTTTTCATCACCATGGCGGTGTATTTGGGCTTCAGCCTGATCACCTCGTTGGTGATGAACGCCTATAACGCCCGCGTCGCGCTGGTGGAGCGATGACGGCGATCCACGCTTCGACCACTGCCGTGCCGCCGGCGACCGCCGGGACCTCCGGCCTATGTACGCACGACGCCGGCACCCGCGCTCGCGCCACCGCTCACGAGCGTCGGCTGGCTCGGCTGGACCCGGGCCAACCTGTTCGGAAGCGCCGCCAGCACGGTGCTGACGATGCTGGTCGTGCTGCTGCTCGTGTTGATCGTGCCGCCGGTGATCGATTTTCTGCTCGTCGATGCCGTCTGGAGCGGCTCCGATCGGGAGGCCTGCCTGCCGTCGGCGGCGCGGCCGGAGGTCGGCGCGTGCTGGGCGTTCATCGGCGACCGCTTCGCCTACACCATCTACGGGTCGTATCCGATCGCCGCGCGCTGGCGCGTCGATCTGTTCTTCGGCCTGCTGGCATTCGGGACGGCATGGCTGCTCTGGCTCGAGGCGCCGCGCCGCGATCTCGGTTCGATCTATTTTTTCGCGGTGCTGCCGGTGCTGACCTTCGTGCTGTTGCACGGCGCTCCCGCGATCGGCCTGCCGGTGGTGGACACGGCGTTGTGGGGCGGCATGCTCGTGACCATCGTGGTCGCAGCCGTCGGTATCGTGGTGTCGCTGCCGATCGGAATCGTGCTGGCACTGGGGCGGCGCTCGCAAATGCCCGCGATCCGGCTGCTGTCGACGCTGTTCATCGAATTCGTCCGCGGCGTTCCGCTGATCACCGTGCTGTTCATGGCGAGCGTCATGCTGCCGCTGTTCCTGCCGGAAACCTGGTCGCCCGACAAGCTGGTGCGGGCGCTGGTCGGCGTCGCGCTGTTCTCCTCGGCCTACATGGCCGAGGTGGTCCGCGCCGGCCTGCAATCCATGCAAAAAGGCCAATATGATGCCGCCCATGCGCTCGGCCTCGGCTATTGGCAGTCGTTGCGCTACATCATCCTGCCGCAGGCGCTCAAGGTCACGATACCCAACATCGTCAACAGCTATATCGGGCTCTTCAAGGATACCACGCTGGTGTTTTTCGTCGGCATTTTCGATTTCCTCAAGACCATCGAAGTGGCAAGAGCCGATCCCAAATGGTCGACGCCGGTGACGAGCGCCACCGGCTATATTTACGCCGCGCTGGTCTATTTCGCATTCTGCTATGCGATGTCGCGCTATGCGGCGCGCATCGAAAGGCGGCTGGCGGTGGGTGACAGACGGTGAGCGCGGATGGCGAACCGGCGAAACCGGGCGGGACCGGCCTCGTCGGATCCGAAAATCCCGCCGTGGCGATCACCGGGCTGCACAAATGGTTCGGCGCGTTCCGTGTGCTGGCCGACGTCAATCTCGATGTGGCGCGGGGCGAACGCATCGTCATTTGCGGGCCGTCGGGGTCGGGAAAGTCGACCCTGCTGCGTTGCGTCAACGCGCTCGAGGAATTTCAGCGCGGCGAGATCGTCGTCAACGGTCTCGTGCTGACCAAGGACGTGAAGCGCGTCGATGCGATTCGGCGCGACGTCGGCATGGTGTTCCAGCATTTCAATCTGTTTCCGCACCTGACCGTCCTGGAGAATTGCACGCTGGCGCCGATCGTGGTTCGCGGCATCCCGAAGCAGCAGGCCGAAGCGACCGCGATGGCGCTGCTTGCGCGCGTGAAGATCCCGGAGCAGGCGGCCAAATACCCCAATCAGCTTTCCGGCGGCCAGCAGCAGCGCGTCGCCATCGCGCGGGCGCTGTGCATGAACCCGAAGCTCATGATGTTCGACGAGCCGACCTCGGCCCTCGATCCGGAGATGGTCAAGGAGGTGCTCGATACCATGGTCGAGCTCGCTCTCGACGGCATGACCATGCTGGTGGTCACCCACGAGATGACCTTCGCCCGCCAGATCGCCAGCCGGATCGTGTTCATGGATGCCGGGCAGATCGTCGAGATCAATGCGCCGGAGCCGTTTTTTGCGCACCCCGAGCACGAGCGCACCAAGCTGTTTCTCAGCCAGATATTGCGGTGACCGACGAGGTGGCGCCGGCCGGCCCGTCGCCACCGGCACGTCCGCCCGCGCGCCCCATTCCGACCAGGAGCCGTCATAGAGCGCTTCTGGTTCCTTCCCCAGAGCATCCAGCGCGAGCCACAGGATCGCCGCCGATACGCCGGAACCGCAGCTCGTCATCACCGGCTTGTCGAGGTCGACGCCGCCGGCGGCAAAGGCGGCGCGCAGCCGGTCGTGCGGCAGGAGCGACCCGTTCTCGACGACGGCGGTGGAAGGCACATTGCGGGAGCCGGGGATATGGCCGGACCGCAGGCCGGGCCGAGGTTCTGGCGCTTCGCCGCGAAAACGGTCGGCAGGCCGGGCGTCGACGACCTGTGCGCTGCCTGCGGCGATGACCTCGCGGATCCGCTCGAGCGTTGCCACGGCGTCGGCGTTCTTATGCGCAGCGAAAGTGTTCGCAGGCCGGGTGACCGTGCCGGATTCGAGCGGCCGGCCCTCGGCCTTCCATTTCGGCAGCCCGCCCTCGAGAATGAACACGTTCTTGGCGCCGAACAGGCGGAACGTGAACCACACCCGCGGCGAAGCGAACATGCCGTGGCCGTCATAGGCAACGATGGTGTCGTGGTCGCCGATGCCGAGTTGGCCTGCGGCCGCGGCGAACGCCGCCGCCGACGGCAGCATATGCGGCAGGTCGCTCGCGTGGTCGGCGACCTCGTCGATATCGAAACGCAACGCACCCGGGATGTGTCCGGCAAGATATTCAGCCGCAGCGTCGCGCTTCATCGCCGGCAAGTAATACGAGCCATCGAGGACAACGAGGCCGGGGGTGTCGAGATTGGCGGCGAGCCAGTCGGTGGTCACCAGCCATTTGCTGCGTGGATGTGGCGGTGGCTCTACCATATGCGGCTCTCCCAAGGCGCCCGGCTGGCTGAGGACAGCGGCGGGGGCACCATCCATCACACCTTTTCGAACGGCACCGTGACGGCGGCACGGCGCTCCATCCATGTCGGGACCGGCAATCCCTTGGAACGCAGGAATTCCGGATTGAACAGCTTGGTCTGGTAGCGCGTGCCGTAGTCGCAAAGCACGGTGACGATGGTGTGGCCCGGCCCGAGTTCGCGCGCAAGCCGGATCGCGCCCCCGACATTGATGCCGGACGAGCCGCCGAGGCAGAGACCCTCGTGCTCCAGCAGATCGAACACGATCGGGAGCGCCTCTTCATCGGGGATCTGGAAGGCAATGTCGACCGGTGCGCCTTCGAGGTTTTTGGTGATGCGCCCTTGCCCGATTCCTTCGGTGATCGAGGAGCCCGCGGATTTGAGCACCCCGGTGGTGTAGAAGCTGTAGAGCGCGGCGCCGAGGGGATCGGCAAGGCCGATTTTCACGTCCTTGTTGCGCTCCTTGAGCGCGATGCCGATGCCGGCCAGCGTGCCGCCGGTGCCGACCGCACAGACGAAGCCGTCGACCTTGCCCGCGGTCTGCTCCCAAATCTCGGGACCGGTGGTGCGGATGTGGCCGTCGCGGTTGGCGACATTGTCGAACTGGTTCGCCCAGATCGCGCCGTTCGGCTCGGTCTTGGCGAGCTGCGCCGCAAGCCGGCCCGACACCTTCACGTAGTTGTTCGGGTTCGAATACGGCACCGCGGGAACCTCGACGAGCTCGGCGCCGCACAGCCGCAGCATGTCCTTCTTTTCCTGGCTCTGCGTGTCCGGGATGACGATCACGCTGCGAAATCCGAGCGCGTTGCCGACCAGCGCGAGGCCGATGCCGGTATTCCCCGCGGTCCCTTCGACGATCACGCCGCCGGGACGCAGGCGGGCGTTCTTCACCGCATCCTCGATGATGAACAGCGCCGCGCGGTCCTTGACCGACTGACCCGGATTCATGAATTCGGCCTTGCCGAGGATGGTGCAGCCCGTCGTTTCCGATGCGTGCTTGAGCCTGATCAGCGGCGTGTGGCCGATGGCATCGGTAATTCCACGGTGAATGTGCATGCGGTCTGCGATCCCGATCGGCGTTCGACGATGATACGCGAACCTATCGGGGAAGGTTCGCCGCTACAAGTTCATGACAATTCCTCTTTTTCACTGGCGCTTTGGCAAAAATCATCTGCCGCACGTCGATATGGCGGGACAGAAACCCTGCCTCGCAGTAGGCGAGGTAGTATTCCCACAGCCGTCGGAACCGCTCGTCGAATCCGAGCGGTGTCAGGTTCGGCCAGGCCGAGCGGAAGCGGTCGCGCCATGCCGCCAGCGTACGAGGATAGTCGTCGCCGAACACCTTCTCGGCGATGAGGGGGAGGCCGAAGCTGTCGCCGAGATCCCTGAGAATGCCGGGCGAGGGCAGCATGCCGCCGGGGAAAACGTAGCGGCGGATGAAATCGATTTCGCGCCGGTAGGAATCGAAAAAGCGATCCTGGATCGTGATCGCCTGGATGCCGGCGACGCCGCCGGGCACCAGCCGGTCGCGCAATTGGCCGAAATAGGTCGGCCAGTATTCCGCGCCGACCGCCTCGATCATCTCGATCGAGGCGATCCGGTCATAGATGCCGCGCTCGTCGCGATAATCCTGGAGCCTGATGTCGACCTTGTCGCCGAGGCCGGCGGTGAAGATGCGCTCCTTCGCGTAGTCGAACTGCTTGCGGCTGATGGTCAGCCCGACGACGCGCACGTCGTAGTTGCGCGCGGCGTATTCGGCGAAGCCGCCCCATCCGCAGCCGATCTCCAGCACGCTTTGCCCGGTGCCCAGCTTGATCTCGTGGGCGAGGCTTTCATACTTGCACCGCTGCGCGGTCGCGAGATCGTCGGCGCCCTTGGCGAACAGCGCCGAGGAATAGGTCATGGTCTCGTCGAGCCAGCTTTCATAGAAGCGGTTGCCGAGATCGTAATGGGCGAAAATATTGCGCTTGGCGCGATACCTGGTGTTGCGGTTCATCAGGTGGCGCAGCCGCTGCCACAGCCGCACGAACGGGCGGTGCTCCAGCATCGTCTCGCTGAGGTCGTGGTTGACGCAGAACAGCAGCAGGAACTGGGTGAGATCCGGGGTCTCCCATTCGCCGCGCAAATAGGCTTCGGCGATGCCGATGTCGCCGCCGGCAATGAAGCGGCGGCCGAATCCGAGATCATTGATGATCATCACGGCGGCCGGTCCCGGCTCGACGCCGCCGAAACGCAGACGCCGGCCGTTCGGCAGGCTCACCTCGAGGGTGCCGCGCTGCAATCGGGCTGCGAACAAAAGCGTAAGGCGCGCGGTCAACGGCAAGCCCGCGAGGGCGTTGCGCGCGGTCGAGACGGTCACGGGAGTGGCTTCGCTCATGTCGCGATCCCGCAATAGGCAGCAAATGACATGGTTCCACAACACGCGCGCCGTCAAGAGGGGGCGGGGCAAAAAACGCGCCGTAGGACCGTCCGCGTCGGTTTCCAGCTACCGTACCCGACCACAAATCCGGATATGTCGATTCAATTATTTACGGATTTTGCTCCAGATTTTGCCATCCCAAGGCCGGTCAATGTCCGCAAGCGGACCGCGCGCTCTGCCGAGCCAAGGACGGCGGGCGCAATCGCGTCGAATGAATCAGCGCCTGCCTACGGCACCGAGACTCTAACCGCCCCGGAGCGGCAGCGGCTGGTCTTCCAGCATCGCTTTGATGGAGCGGCGCGCGGCATCGTCGCGGATGCCGTGATGGTCCAGGAGGTCGCGGCATTCGGCGACGATCAGGTCCACGTCCTGCAGCATCTTGAGCCGCTTGTAGTGGTCGGGATAGGCGATGCCCATGCTCGCGCCCACCACCTCCAGGAGATTGATCACCACGAACGGCCAGTCGCGTTCGTGGGCGCAGAGCTCGCGGTGGTCGGCGTGATAGACCGCGACCAGCGCATCCACTTCTGCGTCCCGCGCAGCTTCGAGCTCCTGCAATTGGAGCTGGCGTTTGTAGTCCGGCAAGGTCCGCAATGCGTTGCTCATGAGCCCGACGGCGGGCAGCCCGAGATCCACCACTTCAACGCCGGGCACGGCGGTCAGCAGCCGGATCGCCGCTTCGACCACGCCGGGAATACCGGGATGGCGGTGCAGGGCGACGCGCATGGGTACGCTATGGCGCAGCAGCGGCCGCAGTTGGTCGGTGCGTTCGCCGAGGAATCGCATGAACGGCGTCATCTCGAAGGGACGGCTGCCGACGCCGCGCTCATAGGCCGGCATCATCACCTCGGAGAACTGGACGTGGCAACTCGGGCACCACGACAGCACCTGCCCGGTTTGCGCCAGCTTGCTGATGGTGTTCGCGGCCATGTTGGCGGAGACGGCAGTGTCGCCGGTGCGCAACTGGATCACCCCGCAACAATGGGTGGGCCCGCCCATCACCTTGTAGGTCACGCCGAGCGCATCCATGATGTCGAGAGCGAGCAATGCGATGTGCGGCGTCTTGAGGAGATTGCAGCCGGTATAGAAGACGAAGTCCGCCGGAGCGTCGCTGTCGGCGTTGCCTGCGGCGACCTTCTGGCCGAGCCGTGCGAGCACGTCGTCGCCCGACTGCATGCGCGACTGCACGGTGACGTCGAGATTGAGCTTGCGGAAACCCTCCACGCCCTGGCGGCGCTGCTCGCGGGGCTCGGCTTTCGCCTTGGCCATGGCGAGCCGCGCCATGGCGAGGAGGAACCGTGGGTTGACGCCTTCGCCGCATGCCTTGATGCAGTCGCCCGTGAGCATGCAGGTCGACGCCCAGCGACGGGACGCCGCCGCGCCTTCGCCGCCGCGCAGGATGTCGATCACGCCGGTGATCACTTCCTCTGCGGGAGCAACGACACCGGCCGGTGTCGTAACCGGGCAGGCCTCGACGCATTTGCCGCACCGCGTGCAGGCGTCCAGCATCTCGTCGATGCGGCCGTTCAAGGCATCTTCGAAGTAATTGCCCATGGGCAGGACGGCTCCACAAGTGAACCCTTAGTCTATGCCGGTATGGGCGATCGGCAAGAGCCGACGCCGGGGCGATCGGCAAGGGATGCCGCGAACCACAGGCTCGGCGCGAGTGCCGCGCAAAAATAGCCGCTGGCGAGCGCGGCAATGCCGAGCGCCGCCGTGGCGAGGATTCCGAAGCGGTCCTGCAACCGGCCCATCGCCACGCCGCCGAGCGCAAAACCAAACATGGAGAGCGTGAACGGCAGCGAGGCGTCGCCGCGGGCGACGGCGAACTCGGCCTGCACCGCCGGCAGCACCACCGGCATCGACCACATGCCGACGCCCCCGACGGTCCCGAGCCCCACCGCCGCCGCGAGCCGCGCCCAGGCATAGGGGGAATCGATGCCGGAAACGGCAGCGGCGAGGGCGCGGGAATCCGTTACTCGGTTTGATCCAAGGGTGCGGCTTCTATTCGTCGGCGACAAAGCCGGATGCTTTGACCACGGGGGCCCAGCGCTCGGTGTCGGCCTTGACCGTGGCCGCGAACTCGTCCGGCGGCTGGAACCTGGGTTCGCTGCCGAGTTTCGCGAGGCTGTCGATCATCTCCGGCGACTTGACCGCCTCGGCGATCGCCGCGCTGAGCGCGCGCACGATCTCGGGCGGTGCTTTTGCGGGGAGGAACGCGCCGAGCCAAGTATCGACCACCACATTGTAGCCGGCCTCACGAATGGTCGGCACGTCCGGCAGGAATTTGGAGCGCCGCGTGCTCGACACCGCGAGAATCCGCACCCGCCCCGAATTCGCGAGCGGCAGCGCTTCGCTCATGGGATTGATGCTCGCGGGGATGTGGCCGCCGACGAGATCTTGCAGGGCCGGCGCGCCGCCGCGGTAGTGGATCGGCGTCATTTTCAGTCCGGCGGCGGCGGCGAACATGACGCCGACGAAATGGGGGGTGCCGCCGGCCGCTGTGGTCGCATAGATTGCCTTGTCAGGGTTGGCCTTGCACCACTCCACGAATTGGGCGAGCGAGGTGACGCGTCCCGGCACCGCCGGACCGACATTGTAGGTCAGCGGCCCCGTTGCCGCCGGCGCGACCGGCACGAGATCGCGCGAGGGATCGTAGCTCAGCGAGCGAAAACTGTGGGGATAGATGGTGATGGGAAAATCCGGGGTGAACAGGATCTCGCTGCCATCGGGCTCGGCATTCTTGATGGCGTCGATGGCGACGCGTGCAGCGCCGCCCGGCTTATTCTCCACGATGACCGTCGTCGCATAGGAGCCGCGCAAGCGTTCCGCCAGGATGCGGGCGATCACGTCGGTGCCGCCGCCGGCCGGAAAGCCCACGATGATGTGGACCGGCTTCTTGACCACCTGCGCCTGCGCCGCGGGGATCAGCGGCGCGGCGACCGCAACCCCGCAACCGGCAACCATTGTGCGGCGCGTCAGCATCGATGCACTCTCCGCAGGAGATGGCGCGATCATTCGCAATGATCACCGATACCAAGTTTGACGACCGCGGAAAAGCCGCAGGCATCGCGGGCGAAACTGCCGGCCGCGCAACGCGCCGCCGCGACGCGGAGGCTTCTCGACCCCCGCAAGCTGTTGTAGCGTACCGGAGCACGGACGGGCGAGGCTCATGTGGGTGCGAAATGCCGCGGGTGCGTCCCGGCCGCACGGCACACCGAGGAAAGCGCCATGCTCGCTCGCATCGCCATCGCCGCCTTTCTGCTCGCCATGCTGCCGCAGGCGGTCGGTCCCGCGCGGGCTGACGATCAGGCGAAATTTCCGGACTGGTCGGGCCAATGGCGCGTCACCGGTGGCAACCGCTGGGATCCGGCGAAGCCCGCAGGCCGCGACCAGGATGCCCCCCTGACTCCCGAATATCTCGCCATCTTCGAGGCGAACGTGGCCGACCAGGAGGCAGGCGGACCGGGTCTCGATACCAGGATGGCCTGCCTGCCGCCGGGCATGCCGCGCATGATGACCGCGCTGTTTCCGATGGAATTCGTGTTCACGCCCGGCATTACCTACATCCTGTTCGAGAACGTGATGCCGCGCCGGATATTCACCGACGGCCACGACTGGCCGCGCTTCATCGAACCCGCCTTCGCCGGCTACTCCATCGGCAAATGGATCGACGAGGACGGCGACGGCACCTACGACGTGCTCGAAATCGAGACGCGCAACATGAAGGGACCACGCACCTTCGAGGCGAGCGGCTTGCCGCTGCACAAGGATTCCCGGACCGTGGTGCGCGAGCGGATTTGGCTCGAGAAGACGAAGCGGAATCTGCTGTTCGACGAGATCACCACCACCGACAACGCGCTGACGCGGCCATGGACGGTAACCAAGACCTATCGCCGCGAATACAACCCGTTCTGGTACGACAATAATTGCACCGAGAACAACCCGCACGTCCTGATCGGGAAGGAAAACTATTTTCTCAGCGCGGATCGCTCGCTGATGCCGTCCAAAAAGGACCAAGCGCCGCCGGACCTGAAATATTTCAGGCCTAACATCAGGCATTGACAGCCGGCGCCGCGGAACATCGTTGGGCGCCGTCCATACATGCGCCCCTACGCGCTGTGCTGCGAATGCGCCGTCACCCGAAGCCGTAAACCTTGGCGGGATTGTCGACCAGGATGCGGTTGCGCACGGTTTCATCGGGCGCCCATTGCGCCAACAGGTCGAACAGCACCGCGTCATCCGGCTTGTGGTCGTCCTTTTCCGACGGATGGGGCCAGTCGCTGCCCCACACCAGGCGCTCCGGCGCCGCCTTCACATAGGCTTGCGCTACCACCGTGCTGTCCGCATAAGTCGGCGGGCCCACCTTGGTGTCGGCATAGGCGCCGGAGAGCTTCACCCAGGCCTTGCCTTTCTGCAGGAGGTCGACGACCACGCCGAAGACGGGATGCGCGATGCCGACGGGCTCGGGGACATGGGCGAGATGGTCGAACACGATCGGGCATGGCAGGCGGTTCAGGAGGTCCTTGTTGGCGACGATCACGTCGGCATTGGCGTTCATCTGGATGTGCCATCCCATCGGGGCGATGCGCTTTGCCAGTGGCTCGAGCATCCCGATGGAGGTGGCGGCGCCGGTCGCGAGATTGAAGCGGATGCCTCGAACACGGGCGGCGTCGAGGCGCTTCAATTCAGCGTCGGTCACGCCGGCATTGACCACAGCGACGCCGCGCGCCGTCTCGCCGCATTCGCCGAGCGCCTCGACCAGGCCGTCATTGAACACGCCATAGGTCGACGGCTGCACGATGACGTTGCGTGACGTGCCGATCCGCTTCTGCAGCAGGCGATAATCGGCGACCGACGCATCGCCCGGTCGCAGGTTCGAGGTGGGGTCGACCTTGAAGCGCGAGGAGTAGATGTGGTGATGACAATCGGTCGCGTTCGTCGGCGCCTTGGTCTTTGCCAGCGCCGTGCCGGTCGACCAGGGCACCGTGACCTGTGCCTGCGCCGGCAAGACCATCGCCGCGATACCGGCCGCAGAGGCGCCCGAGGCCACCGATAAAACCTCGCGCCGATTCCAGGCCTGTTTCATTTCCATCGTCTCCTCCCAAAAGCTCCGTGACGCTGTGAGCATATGCTGCTCGACAGGAGCGATTTCTCAGTCGAATTGTATAGCGGGGCGCGGGAAACGCCCACGGCAGCCCGGTTTGTCGATCCCCGGTTTGTCGATCAAAGCATTTGCGCGGTCATTCCGGGGCCGGCTGCAGGCCGGAACCCGGAATCCGGCGGGCCTCGCCGGCTGCACCGCAGCCCGGCATTCCGGGTTCGCGCGAAGAGAACACGCGCGCCCCGGAACGACGATTCTGAGTTTGGAACCTCGCCCCACGCTCCACTCAGTCGAGCGGCTCTACCTTGACGATGGCGCTGCCGTGGTTGCTGCCGACCCACAGCACCGGGCGCGGTCCGGTCTCCTGGACGAAGACGCGCCTTATGTTGGTGGTGTGCGGCAACAGATATTCGACGATCTCGTCGGTCTTCGGGTTGAGCCGAGCGACCTGGTCCGACAGCATCGAACCCGTCCACACTTCGGCCGCGCCCTTGGTCGGGACGACGTCGTAGGGCTGGCTCCATGCGGTCGGCAGCTTCCATTCCTTGATCTGCTCGGTGGTGGGATCGAACATGGCGATGCGGTTCGCCGCATATTCGGCAAACCACAGCCGGTTCTGATCGTCGAACCGGCCGCGGCGCGGCCGCGAACGGGCGAACGCGGTGCTCCAAATCTGGGCGACGTTGGTCTTGGCGTCGAGCTTGCCGATCCGGGTGTCGCCGAACGACATCAGATAGAGATTGTTGTCCTTGTCGGACGGCATGCCGTAGCCGCGGATGGTCTCGCCCTTCGCGGTGGTGGCGACGCCGCGGTCCTCCCATTTCCCGGACGCGAGATCGAGGCGGAACACCCGGCCGTTTTCGGTGTCTTCCATCCACACCTTGCCGTCGACATGCATATGGGTCGGCGTCACCATGTTGGTCTGGCTGGTGATGCCCTGCCATTCCTTCGGCAGCGGATAGGTTGTGACCTGCTTGGTCTTGCGGTCGATCTTCGAGGCGCCTGCCTGATAGGACATGCCGACCCAGATGTTGCCCTCGGGATCGAATTCGAGGCCGAGCGGGCCCTTCGGCTGATCCTGGCGCAGCGTCTCCAGCGCGTAGTCCTGCACCTTGCCGGTCTTGGGATCGAGCTCGCCCACGAACTGGTTGCCGAAGTCGGAATACCAGGCATGGCCGTCGGCATCGACGATCACGTCATGGGGCAGCGCTTCCTTGCGCGGCAGATCGTATTCGGTGACGATCACATGGGTGGAGCGGCCCTTCGGCCGCGGCAGCCGCTTGAAATTGAATCCCTCGCTGTCGGGATTGCTGACATTGGCGTTGACCAGGAACTCCGCCGCGGCGTCCATCAGGTTGGCGGGTACGCGCGGCCGTTCGCTGCGCGGACCGCCGGCGAGCAGAAGCTGCGGGCGTGTCGGCACACTCTCGGGGGCGTAGCGGCCCATCCGCGCGAACACCTGCTTCCATTCGTCGGGGGTGTGGATGGCAGAGAACACGCGCTGCAGCGTGTGGCAGCCCACGCAATCCGGCAGGAACGACTTGATCTGGTCGTTGCCCGGCGCGCTCGCCAGCCACTCGGCATTGGAGAGCTGCGCGTGCACGTTCTTGGCCTTGGCGAGCTTGAGATCGGCCGATGCGGCGCCGCCGGCGACATCGACCTCTCTGGGGCCGACGAGATTATATCCGGCCGCGCGGATGGTGATGTTGTAGTGCCCGGGTTCGATCCGGTCCGCCGGGAAGCTGAATTGCCCCTTGTCGTTGGTCACCACCGTCGTGGTGATGGTCGAGCCTTCCTTCTTGGCGCTGACGAGCACGCCTTCCATCGCGCCCTCCTCGGCCGAGGAGACCTGGCCGCCGAGCGCCGTCTGCGCATTTGCGCCGGTTGCCATCAGGCCGGCCAATACGCCCGCTACGCTCGCATACAAGAACGGCTTGCTGATTCGCATGAGTCGTCTCCCCTGGGATGAAGTTACCGACGCTGTTATTCTGCCCGCATCGGCAGCGGCCAATGCCTGTCCGGATCGATGCGAGGAAGCTGCTCGCTGATGGGCTCGCGCCGGGCTTTCATAGCAAAATTCCCTTTTCCGGGGAAGGGTTGGGGACGCTGGACGCACGTCGGACGCAAAAACGCCCCCGCCGGCCAAAGCGGCCAGCGGGGGGATCGGCGCAGGTGCGATGGGAGGGCGGGGTGTGTCCGAGCGGAGGCCTCGCTGTGCTGAGAGAAAAATGCCGTTGTGGAGCGGCGGAATTATCGGCTGCGCATGCGATCGAAGCCGCGAGGATTCATCCACTCTGGTTCGCCGAGCATCCGGCGCGAGACCGTTGCGCAGGAAATGCTCCTTGCGGGCGAACGCACTACGCTGCTCCGCCGCCGCTTCGACGCTCACCGGTCCGGACGCGCCGCCAGCGAACCGCCTTCGTGGCCGCCGATCCGGCCCGTCTCGCCGACGCCCTGTGCATCGAGGAGGAGCGGGTGGTGGCCCGCGACAACACCGTCGCCTATGAAAGTCGCCGGCTGCAACTGCCCGCCAGCACGGCGCGCGCCCACTACGTCAAGGCGCGCGTCAAGGTGCGCGAATACCCGGACGGTTCCCTCGCCGTGTTCCACGGCCCGCGACGGATTGCACGCTACACCGCGCAGGGGGCGCAGATCGCGGCAGTCCCGACCACCACAAGCGTGACACCGTGCTCGCCGCCGTCAAGGCGTGGCCTGGCGGCGCCGGAGCCCGCCGCACCGTCGGCGCGACGGCCATCCTTGACGGCGGCTGCGCGCGGCGTCACCGGGCCAGGGCAGGTCGGGACGAAGAAACGGTCCTCAGGTCGAACCAAGAAACCGACCAGAAAGAAGTTAGAGAACGTCGCCCTAACAGCACGCTAGCCCAACACCGCGCCGGGGCGTCCACCGCTTCCAAACCGGCCGTGTCCACCACCCACGAAGCGGACAAATGATGTGCTACCAAAACCGGACATCTTGATTAGCTACCGACACTCGCGCACGGTCGAGGCCATGAGATCGGCGTCCGGCGTCGGCAACGAAATCAAGATGCGCCACTGTGAGTCGTACGGCGCGCGCATGACGACGCCGTTGACGGTCGCATTCTGCACCGGCGCCCACACGAAAATGCCCGAGATGCAGCGCGCCATATTCCACTTGCGGCGTCGACGCTGTGCTCCCGCCCAACGACGGGAATCGGTGCTTTGGCTGTGGCTTCGTCGGCGAAGGCGAGGAGGTGACCGATCATGTCGTCACCTGCTGCAGCGCGCCTGTAGACAGCGCTGTGGTCGCCCAGATGGCGATGCGGGAGATGGTGGCGTTACCGTTGACCCCGCTGTTTTGGTCGGTCCCGAGATTGACCTTAGTGAACCCGCTGATCCCGGCAGCCGACAAAGTCGTCAGGTTGCCCCCGTTGAAGGCAACGACCGCGCCGGCGGGATTGATGTTGATGGCCGCCTTGCCAACCACCCCGGGCGTCCAAGTAGGCGTGCCGGTAATTCCGTTCCCGCCATTGTAGAAGTAGGCGGCAGCTCCAGTTACATTCGTCTTGAAGAAGCCGAAGCGCTGCGTCTGATTACTCATATTCGTGATCGTCAACTGAGCCTGCAGAGCAGAATATGACACCGGCGCGTTTGGCGAGGACCAGATAACCGCGGAAGCGCTCGTGCCGAATGTCGGCACGTTGGTCAACGTCACCACATCCGCTGCCCGCGCTGCCGTCCCTGATGTCGTCGGGATGTACGGGCTCACGAAGGTTGCCTGTTCAAGCTGCGCGCCCCACGCAAAGAGTGTGCCGCCGGTCCCGACGTAAGAAGCCGTGGACCCGTCCGGGCTCATCCGCAGGTCTTGGAACAAGTGCGTGTCGGTAGTCATCGCGCCAACGAGAGAAACGCGCCACCACCCGTTCGCGTACGGCTCGATCTTGCTGCTTACATAGGTGGCCCCGGTTCCAATCGTTCCCGACCCCGAAAGCACGCCAAGCTGAGTGTCCACGAAAATGACGACGCCATTCCCGGAGGTGTCGTAACAAAGAAACTCGGCATACCGGATAGTGCCTTGTTTCAAGAAGATCGATGATGTCTGTGTCTGACTTGCGGTTACCGCTTGCGATTGTTGGTAAACGCCGTGGATACCGCTGACAGCGTTGTCCGTAATGGTAGCGGCATTCGTAGTGCCGTCCGGCGACACGGCGCTGGCACCGTTCAGTGTGGCGTTGTTGGTGGACCATCCCGTGGTGTTCACGGCGGAGTATGTCTGCTGGTTCGTCCGCGATTCCCATACCTGCAGGCCGGCATTCGACAACGCCGCGCCGAGGCCGCCACCAACCCCCGATCCGTTCGGCGCGTAGGTGACGTTGCCGGACGGGTCAATAATGGTTTCTTGCGAGGCGCGGGTGACGGTGAGCAAAGAGGCAGGGAGCACCAATCCCTTCGTCTTGGTCCAAGCCCGGCCGTTGGCGAAGTCGAGATCGAGGTCCGGAATGACGCCGCCGGGCGCAAGCAGCCAAGGCGGCAGTCCGCTGCCCCGAACCGCGATCTCCGGAATGCTCAGGCCCAGGCCGATCATTGGTCGTAGGCCCCGATAATGCTCGACGCCGTGGTGTTGGTCGCCATCACCCGGCGCACCTGCATCGGGAACCAGCCGATCTGCACGTTCGGATAGGTTACCGCCGTTCCGGCGCCAGCGTTGCCGTTGTCGCCCGCGTGCACGATCGCGAGATTGCCGGAAACGCCCACATAGAGCGACTTGGCGTAGCAGGGCGCGTTGTCGCCGCTGGCATTGGTCACGTCGAGCGTGTCGGAGGGCGTCACCGGGATTCCCCGTCGCCCCGGGTGCGATGGCGACCCCACCGGCGGGACGATATAGCGGTCTTTATTGATGTCGTAGCTGTCAGCCATTGGGTTCGTCCTTTTCCGGAGGCCGGCCATCCGGCCCAGTTGGGCGAGCAGCGACCGGGCGATGGCATTGAGGCCGCTGGCCGCGAGATATTCTCTAGTGCCGATCTTCAACTCATGCAGTCCGCGCTCGGGGTTTCGAGCCAGTCGTCATCGAGATGTCAGCGGTCGCGATCGTGAGCAGGCCGGGGGAAAACGCGATTCAACCCGTTGCCGCGTTCGATCCTACGGCCGCCCGTCCATCCGTCGGCTCACCAGCGTCTTGATCTCGGCAAGGCTGCCGGTGATGCCGTCGACCTTGGTTTCGAGCCGGATGATGCGCTCCGCCTGGGGGGCGGCGATCTCGACCTTGTGCTCGAGCTCGCCGACGCGGGTCCAGATGTTCGAGGCGGCCCAGGCGGCGATGATCGTCTGGGCGATGATGGTGACGATGAGCGCCAGCGGCACCTTCTTGTCGAGATGCCATTGGCTCTCGTAGTCACGCTCCGGCGGCGGCATCGTCGCGCCTCACGCCGCGGATCGGAAGCCGCCGAGATCGGCGTCGAGCGCGGCCCAGTCGAAGCCGCTCGGTGCGCGGGCGGCCGCCCAGTCCCGGCTCAGGCAGGCATAGGCCTCGTCGCAATAGGCGTCCCAGAACGCCCAGGTCATCCGCTTGAGTGCGCCCCAGGTGATGCAGGTCAGGCCTGAGGCGTCATAGGCGATGACCGGCACCGCATGGCCGCCCCACGAGCCCGGCGTACTGGTCACCGGCCGGGCCGCCGGCCGGCACGTCCCACACCTCCTGCGATTGCGCCGACACGCGGCAGCGCAACGCCGATATAGGCGCCGCCGAACAGCCAGACGGCGTCCTTGACGTCGCCATGATGGCGCCGTGCGACGGCGGCGAAGGCATCGAGCGAATGGGGGCCATTTGGGCCGTCGACCGGATTCTTGCGCCAGTAGTTGAGCACGTCGATCTCGACGCCGCCCTGGTCGCTGTCGGGGTCCGTCGGGTCGTAGCCGCAGGCGTGCTCATAGAGCTCCACGATTTGCGCGTCGGGAATGATGGCCTGTCCGGTGGTCTGCGAGGTCCAGGTCTGGATCAGGTGGCCGACCGCAGCGCAGGTGCAGTCGCCGAGCGTGTCGTTCTTCATCATGCCGAGGTCGTCGAGCTTCTTCAGCCCGTTCTTCTTGAGCAGCCATTCGACCGATCCCGGCGTCTTGCCGAGCATGCTCGCGACCGCGTTGATGGAGGCGCCATTCTTGAATGCGGAGATGGCGGCGGCTTGTTCGGTCGGCGAACAGATCTGGTCCACGATGTCCTCCTGGGGTGATCGGTCCGGGCAGGCCGTGCCCGGCGAGCGCGGCGGGCGCGGACGAGCAGGCAGAGCCGGAGCGGCAGCCGGCGATTTGACATCGCGCGATGATAGGACTATTACGGAGGATGACAAGAGGAAAAATCCTACTCACCTGCGACGGAGCGAGTTTTGTATAGTCACGCCATGGATTCGGTACGCAGCCTCATCGTCGCCAGGGTCGCCGAGCTCGGCCTGTCGCTGTCGGAGCTCTCGCTGCGGGCGGGAAAAAACCACGCCTATTTCCAGCAATTCATCAAGCGCGGAATCCCCGATCGCCTGCCCGAGGAGGTTCGGGGCCTGGTGGCGCGGATTTTGCGGGTTGACGAATCGCAACTTAAAATGGTAGGAAAAAAATCCACAGCACCGGTTATTCCTCCGAACGCCGAAATATCCGGCGAGGTGCAAATCGCAACGCGGATTCCAGTTTACGGGCAGGCTGTGGGCGGGAGGGACGGCGAATTCATCCTTAATGGCAACCAGGTAGCCGACATCCTGGCGCCGCCGAGCCTGTCGCGCGTTGCTGACGCCTATGCGGTCTATGTCGTCGGCAACTCCATGGAGCCGCGCTATTTCGCGGGCGAGATGGTGTTCGTCAATCCGCGGCTGCCGATCAGCAAGGGCGCCTTTGTGGTTGCCCAGATCGCCATCGGCGACGATGAAACTCCCCATGCCTACGTCAAGCGGTTCGTGTCGAGCGACGCCAGACGCCTGCGGCTCGAGCAGTACAATCCTTCCAAGATCCTGGAATTTCCTGCCGCCAGCGTGGTGTCGGTCCACCGCGTCATCATGGGCGGCGAGCGCTAGAAACCGATCGGCCCGGCCGCGGCGGCGGGGCCTGGGGTAGGAATAAAATATTGACAAAACTAGGAATAGTCCTATAATAGGTGGGGCGATTCTGATTTTCCATCAGGGCTTTCCATGGCCGTCTTTCCTGCCGATCGGGATCATGCACGCGGCCGGCGCGCGGCCGAATCCATCCGCGCCCGCGGCGGCAGCGCGCTCGATGCGGCACTGGCCGCGCTCGCGGCGACGTTCTCGCCGGCAATCCGGCATTCGACCTTCAAGCGGCGTGTTGCCGGCCTGATGGCGCAGGGCGCTGCGCATCCGGAGGTACGGACGCGTTATCAGCGCCTCGCCGAACGCTATGCCGGCGCCGATCTCGGCACCGCCGTGGTGATCGTCGAGCGGCTCTACCGCGCCGAAATCGACGCGCGCGAGAGCGCAATCCGCAATTGGGGCCGCTGCAGCCGGCCGCGCCTCGCGCTCATGCTGTTGCAGGAGCTTCGCCTGATGCTGCGCTTGGTGCGCCGCCACGCGCCGGCGCGTTATGCCGGTATCGTCGCCGCCGTCCTGGCAGAGGACGCCGCGGAGACTTTCGCCGAACTCGCGGCCGAAGCGGCGGAGTGATTGCGACGCATGCCGCGCAGGCGGTCGAATGCTGCCCTCGAGGGCTCCGTCCGCACGTCAGGTGCCGGCGTCAAAACGGGCCGACCCCGAAATGCAGGCGTTGGGTGACGTCGTAGTTCGTCTTGGTCGTGGGATAGGCGTAGTCGATCCGCAGCGCGCCGAATGGGGAATCCCAGATCAGGCCGGCGCCGATCGAAGAGCGCACCTGGCGGGAATCGGCGACGTTGAGCGACTGGGACAGCGTCGGGAAAGACGTCTGTCCGCGATAGCCCCACAGGCTCCCCGCATCGGAAAACACCGCGGCCTTGAGGCCGATATCGGGCGGCAGCCAGGGGATCGGCGACTGCAGTTCCGCGGTCGTCGCCCAGTATCTGCTGCCGCCGATATTGTCGAGCGTGGTGCCCGGCGTGAGATCGCGTGGCCCGAAGCCGTTGGGCGCAAAGCCGCGCACGAGCTGCGGGCCGCCGAAAAAGCCGTTCGCAAACGGCAGCGGCTGTCCGCCATAGGGCATCACCAAGCCCCCCTGCGCGCGCGCCATGCCGACGATGTCGTCTCCGAAGTCGTGAAAGTAGCGGACGTCGTCGGTGCTCTTGTAGAAATCGACATTGCCGCCGAGCCCGGCCACGTCTTGTCTGACCTCGACGCGCAAGCCTTCGTGAGGGTTCTTGGGATTGTCGAGGGTCGAATAGAGGAACGTCGTGCCGGCGGTGGAGACCCAGGCCGGCCCATCGAGCGCCGCCTGCTTCACCTCGGCGGAGGCGGCAACGCAGGCGTGGGGCGGCAGGCAATCCATCAGGGCAGGGTCGAGCGACAGGCTCTGGTTCACCAGCGAATAGCGCACTTCGGTGCCGAGGGTGTCGGTGATCGGGGCGGCGAGCTTCACGGCCGCGCCGTAATTGGTGCTGCCGTAGGATTGATTGGCGTTGGTCAGGGTCTGATTGCCGAAGAAGTCGAGGCCGAGCGTCATGCGATTGTCCAGGAAATACGGCTCGGCGAGGCTCAGCTTGGCGCCGCGCACATATTGTCCGACGGTGGCGGAAACCTTCACGAACTGTCCTAAACCCAGGAAGTTGCGCTCGGAGATACTGACTTCGGCGACCACGCCATTGGAGGTCGAGTAGCCGCCCGCTATGGCGAAGTCGCCGGTCTCTTGTTCCTCGATGTCGACGTTGAGCACGACGCGGTCGGGTGCCGAACCCGCCTCGGTCGAGGTCTTCACGGACTTGAACAAGCCGAGCGCCTTGAGGCGCCGCTCGGCGCGGGAGACGAGGGCGCGGTTGTAGGCATCGCCTTCGGTGATGTCGAATTCTCGCCGCACCACATGATCGCGCGTGAAGCTGTTGCCGCGGATCACGATCCGCTCGATATAGCGGTGCGGGCCGTCCTCGAGTGCGAACACGAGATTGAGGAGCTTCGCGTTGCGATCGCGCCGGGCGTGCGGACGCACGGAGACGAACGGAAATCCCTGCTTGCCCAGGGCCGCCGTAAGGCCCTCGACCGACTTTTCGACGGCCTCGGCGTCATAGAAGTCGCCGCTCGCCATCTTCAATTCGCCCATGAGCGCAGGCCCGTCGACGGCGGTGAGGCGCGACTGGATGTCGATGCTGCCGAGCCGGTAGCGATCGCCTTCGTCCACGGTGAAGGTGACGACGAAGCCCTTGTGCGTCGCGTCATAGGCGCCTGTCGCGGCGACGACCTCTGCGTCGGCGAAGCCATTCTTGAGGTAGAAGGTGTGCAGCAGGTCGCGGTCGGATTCGATCTGGTCGGGATCGTAGACATCGGTTGTCTTGAGGAAGCCGAACCAGCCCGACTCGCTGGTCTTGATGACGCCTTTGAGCCGCTGGTCGGAATAGGCGTGATTGCCGATGAAGACGATCTTCCTGATTCCGGTCTTCGCGCCCTCCTTGATCTCGAAGACGAGGTCGGCGCGTCCCTCGCCCTTGGTGATCGTCTTCGGGGTGATCTGTGCGTCGTAATGGCCGGTGTGGCGGTAAATTTCTGCGATGCGTGCAACGTCGTCCTGGATCGCCGCCTTGGTGAGGGGAGTGTGCGCCTTGGACCGGATCTCCTTGGTGAGATCCTTGTCCTTCAACTGCTTGTTGCCCTCGAACTGCACGCGGTCGACGACCGGAGCCTCCAGCACGGTGACGACCAGGCGCGGACCCGACCAGGCGATCTTCACGTCTTCAAACAGGCCGGTCGCGTACAGCGTCTTCAATCCGGCATTGACCGCCGCCGGATCGAGCCGGCCTTCCGGTGACGCATGAAAATGCTCGCGGATCGCCGCCGCATCGACGCGGCGATTACCATGCACGACGACGGATGCATCGGCAGGGGATAGCATCGCCAGCCGCGGCGGTTGAACCGTCGCGCGCGAAAGCGAGAACCGCCAGGGCGCAAAGAGCCGACGCCAGCAGCCGCTGGGCACGCCTCCCCACGCAAACCCGCGATCGCATACATGCCTCCGCCGTCCGGCTCAGGTTTAACCGGTACTCCGGGGCGAAAGCGTGAAGAATTCAGGCGGCTGACTGGGCATTCTCAAGGCGCGCGAACCGGCCGGAAACGCCGGGCGCCCGGCAGGACGCGCGTCAGGGCAACGGTCGCGAACGCGCGCGGCGCGTCAGGGCTGGGTGCGGAAATCCTGATCGGCGAACACCGAATCCTTGGGGTCCTGAATGACGACGAAGCCGCGGCGCGCGGCTTGGTGGCAGCCATTGCAGGCTTCGGTCAGGCGTCCATAGGCATCGTTATAAAGCCGTTCGTTCTTCTCCTTGACGGCCTGCCCGAGATCGAGCAGCGGCTGTCTGACGATCGTTTCGATCATCTCCACGATCGACAATCTCTGCCACTGCGGCCACTGGATGGAGGCGCGGTCGAAAGCCTCTTCCAGTTCGTGGACTTCGTAGGCGGCGTAGGTCCAATTCTTCTCGCGCCCGGCGAGCCCGAGCTTGATGTGCCGGGGCTGTATGGTCGTTGTCATGATATCGCCCAGACCCGGGCGATAGGCCGGCGGGCTGGGCCCCTGCTGTGCGGGCGCGGTGACGGACGCCGCGATCGCGATTGCGGCGACCGCAGCGATCGCGCACACAATTCTCCTCATGGCAAGCTCCCTTTTTCATGACTCTCGGAGGTCGTCGCGAGACTACCAGAATGTTGTAGGCTCGAACATCACCATTGCGGGCGTTACCGTTGCGGCGCGTGGCGATCGTTGGATTCGATCAAGGGAATCGTCCGCGCTACCGAGGGAGAGATCATGAGCACGAAAAGCCGGACCGCAAGCGGACAGGGATGCGGCTGCGGCGTCAGATCGACGCGGCGCGACGTGCTTGCACTCGCCTCGATTGCCGGCTTGGAGGCCGTGGCGGGCAGCGTCGCCACGTCCGCATTCGCGGAGCCGGCGGACGAGCGGCCGAAACGAGGCGATCTCCTGGTCCCGATCGAAGGCACCGAGCTGCGCCCGCTGGCGCCGGCTGGACATTCCCGCCACGCCGCTGTTGGCGTGGCCGATGGATCCGGCACAAAAAATCGTCCGCAATGGCTCGCGGCTCAACAAGGTGCTGCTGGTGACGCTCGATGTCTCGACGCTGGTGGGAGCCACGCGTGAGCGGGCGGCGGGCGGCGTCGTCGCTTACTCGGCGGTCTGTCCGCACGCAGGCTGCGAGGTCAGTGGATGGGTCGCGGGGCAAAACGTCATCGAATGTGCCTGTCACAATTCGCGTTATAATCCGCGCGATGCCGCCGCGGTGATCGACGGCCCATCGCCACGCGCCTTGTCGGCACTGCCGGTCGAGATCGTCGACGGCAACCTCGTCGTGGCAAAGCCGTTCATCGGACGGCTCGGCGTCATACCGGCCTGACCCGCGAGGGCCGGGCCGAAACGAATCGCGGTAAACCAAAAAAGCCGGATCAAACCGCACGGGAATCAGTGCAAGGAGGGGAAGACATGTTCAAAGCTTGGAAATGGATGCACGGCGCAGCGGCCGCCGCCTTCGTCGCCGGCATTTCGGCGGCGTCGGCGCAGCAGACCATTGCGCCCGCTTCGACGACGCCGACCGGGGGCCCGCCGCTGCCGGACGTGCTGTTGAATTACGCATTCGTCAACGCCGAGCGGCTGAAGAAACCCGAAGACGGCAATTGGCTGCTGTTCCGGCGCACCTATGACGGCTGGGGCTACAGTCCGCTGTCGCAGATCACGCCGGCCAATGTCGGCCGGCTCCAACTGGTGTGGAGCTTCGCCACCGGCCAGGTCGAGGGCCATCAGGCGCCGCCCATCGTCAACAACGGCGTGATGTTCGTGGCGACGCCCGGCAACCAGGTGCTCGCAATCGAGGCCAAGACCGGCACCGTGCTGTGGCGCTACAAACGGCCGCTTCCGGAGGATCTGACGACCCTGCATCCCACCAGCCGGGGCGTCGGTCTCTACGGCGACCTGCTGTTCTTCGCATCGGCCGACGCCAACCTCGTGGCCATCGATGCCAAGACCGGCAAGGAGAGGTGGGTGACCAAGGTCGCCGAATACAAGAACGGCTACTACATGTCGCTGATGCCGCTGGTGGCCGACGGCAAAGTGATGCTCGGCACCTCGGGCGGCGAATTGGGAGTGCGCGGTTTCGTTGCGGCCTATAGCGCCGACACCGGCAAGGAGCTGTGGCGGACCTATACGGTTCCGGAGCCCGGACAGCCCGGCAGCGAGACCTGGCCGCAGGGCGATCAGTGGAAAACCGGGGGCGGTTCGATCTGGGTGCCCGGCACTTACGATCCCGACACCAATCTCGCATTCTGGGGCACCGGCAATGGCGGCCCGTGGATGGGCGACCAGCGGCCCGGCGACAATCTCTATACGTCGTCGGTCGTCGCGCTCGACGGTAAGAGCGGGCAGATCAAGGGGTACTTCCAGTATCACCAGAACGATTCATGGGATTGGGACGAAGTCTCGCCGCCGATCCTCGTCAACTACAAGCACGCCGGCAGGGACGTGAAAGGCCTCGTCGATGTCGCCCGCGACGGCTATCTGTGGCGGCTCGAGCGCACCGCCGACAAGATCAACTTCGTCACCGGCCAGCCGTTCGTGAGCCACAACGTGTTCAAGGGTGTCGACCCCAAGAGCGGCCGGCCGATCGTCGATCCCGATCGCAAGCCCGGCACCAACAAGGTCGCGACCTTCTGCCCGAGCATGTGGGGCGGCAAGGACTGGCCTCCGGCGGCCTACAGCCCCAAGACGAGGCTGCTGTACATTCCTGCCAACGAAAACCTGTGTTCCGAGCTGAAGGGCGAGGTGGCGAAATACGTGCCCGGCGAGCGCTATGTCGGGGTCGCCACCAATGTCATGCTCATGGCCGCCGGCGCCGATCACATCGGCGAGCTGCAGGCCTGGAACATCGATACGGGCAAACGGGCATGGACCACCAAGCTGCCGTCGCAGAACTGGGGTCCGGTGCTCGCGACCGCCGGCGATGTTTTGTTTTCGGGCGGGACCAATGACCGCCTGTTCCGCGCCTTCGATGCCAAGACCGGAAAGATCCTGTGGCAATACCCGACCCTATCAGGCGTCAACGGCGTGCCGGTCTCGTTCGCGGTGGGCGGCAAGCAATACATCGCCGTCCAATCCGGCTGGGGTGTCGACGCGGCGCGGATGCAAGGGCGCCTGAACCTGCTGTTTCCCGGCAAGTATCCGGACGTTCCTCAGGGCGGCGCGATCTACGTCTTCGCCTTGAAGTGAGCGGGCGATCGAGCCCTGCGCGCGATTGCGAAAGCTTGCGCGCGCCTCGAGTCGGGACACGGCTGGCCGTGGGCGCTCCGTGAGCCGCACGCTGTCCGCCTGCGACAAGTTGCCGTACGGTTGCACTGCACGCGGCGGCAGCAAACGTGCTCAGACGTGGCCGCTATACGGTCCCTATTGGGTGCAGGTCTCTGCTGCGGCTGCGCCGGCGAGATCGCGTCACGATCTGCAAGCGTGCGCATGCGTCTTCGGACCGCTCTCGACCCTTGCCGGCGCGCCCGCACTCGATTCGGCTGGAATTTCCGGCGCGAATTGTCGTGGTCGGGGGCAGCTCATGGCCTCACGACTCCGGCGGTCGATCGATGCATCGGGATCGCGTGAAACGAGCCGCCATCCACCCGGCCGCGGTACCCTGGCACAGTCATTTCCATGACAAGCGCCACAAAAGGACGGGGCCGCCAAATGTGGCGGCCCCGCCTTTGTTACGGAAATTTTAATGTCATTGTCCCGCCGGGGTAGTATAATCACCGCGCTCTTCCCCAAAGAGCAGGTCCCGGCCTCAACCCCAATCCCCCCCGCGAGGTCGGGACCATCTTTCTTTAGCTCAATCGTGGCTTTCCGTGGGCTGAATTAATGGTGCCGAAACGATTGTCGTGAGTTGTTGCAATTCGGCTACTAAATTTAGGGTCGGATCGGCGCTGATGGCGACTGTCGCAGCTATCCGGTTGGACCTGTTTGATCCAGCTAAAACCTTGAAATTGCTTTTGATTCTTTCAGTCTTGAGTTTCGGTCGCGGGCCACGACGACCGTTTCGTCGCGTCGGGAAACGGGCGACAATCCGAACGCGCCCGAACCAGCAGCGACCAACTTGGCAGCGGCGCGGCGGCGACGTTCGCAGATCGCAAATTGAACGGCGCATCACGGCGCCGGCGTTGCGGAAAGCCCGCCAACTCGTCGCGAGGCCGCAACGACTCACTCAGTCCATCCCGCGCACGGCGGGGCAAGCGATCAGATCGGGTCCGATTGCTCGGCGAGGGCTGGCAGCCCCTCTGGTGGAATTCGGAACAGGCGCAGGGTGTCCCCCGCGCTTGCTCAGTTGATCCCGAGCTTGTCTCCCAAGGCATGGGCCCGGCTCGCCGGCATCCAATCCAGCAGACGACCGGGAGTGGCGAGATTTCCGCGCTTGAAGGAAATCTCCGGCGCCGGGACGAGCTTCGCCCCGGCAATTCGTTCGTCCCGAAGAATGTTGGCGAGACGGTCACTGACGAAGCGAAACAGCGGCAGCGGCCATACGATGAAGAGATCGCTTCCGTCCCACGATGCCGGGTCGATCAATCGATTCGGCTCCGCGATCGCATAATTCCTGTGATTGCAGGCCGGACACGAATTCGCCAAGGTCAGCCCAGCGGCCGACGAAGCCATGCCGGCCCATCCTGTGACGATGAGTTCGTACATGACGGGCGGCTTCCCCTGGCTTCGCTCGGAATATGAAAGCTTGGCCGGCTGAATCTCGTATCCGGTGACGCGATGTTTCAAAAAGACATCCAATACTCGCTCAGATACCAATATGTCGTGCGACCAGGTCCATGTGAAGTCCCTGATGCCGGCGGGGTTGATAGTGGCCCGCAATTCACCCAACCGTCGCCCGCCGCGTGTATGGTACTCGTTGGCCGGACAGGTGATCTGTTCGAACTTGGTATCCCCGGCAACTGTGGCTTGCGGCTGATTGCGAGGGATGTCCAGCAGCCAAAATGTTGTGTTCATCGGTCTGACCACGGTATTTGTTTCCACATGTTGTGAAGCTGTCCAAACAATTCTTCAGGCGCCGCTTTCGGGCGCTCGTTCAGGAACTCTTTCCATTGTGTGTTCCAATTGTCGCAGACCGCGACGACGCTTCGGCGCGTCAGGAGACGGGCGCCGATCCGAACGCAACCCGAACGACTGGACGACCGCCGCACATCGTCGCGATGTCCCCTGCGACCATCCGGAATTGAACGGCGGAGATCGACGCATCATGTCGCCTGCGTTGCGGAAAGCCCGCTGATTGGATCGATTCCGTGAAACCAATCGGTAGGGTGGGCAAAGGCGCGCTCTTCGCGCCGTGCCCACGCGGATACAACGATGGTGGGCACGCTTCGCTTTGCCCACCCTACAAGTCTGTTCCTCAACGACTGGACGCCCAAAGCGCTTGACTCCGGCCGGTGGATTGCAGTGCTCGTTAAGCTCCCAGCTACGGCAAACAAGAAGAGAACACCATGTTCGACCTTACCGACAGGACCGCGCTCGTCACCGGGGCGACCGGGGGGATCGGCGCCGCGATCGCCCGGGCGATGCATGCCAAGGGCGCAGTGGTCGCGATTTCCGGACGGCGCGGCGATATGCTCGATGCGCTGGCGGGACAATTGGGCGGCCGTGTCCACGTGATTGCCTGCGACATCGCCAGCAAGGAAGAGGTCGAGGGCCTGGTCCCGGCCGCCGAGAAGGCGATGGGGCACGTCGATATCCTCGTCAACAATGCCGGCGTCACCCGCGACCAGTTGTTCATGCGCATGAAGGACGAGGACTGGGATCATGTGCTCGCGGTCGACCTCACGGCGGCGTTCCGGCTCGCTCGCGCGGCGGTGCGCGGCATGATGCGCCGCCGGTTCGGCCGCATCATCGGCATCGCCTCGGTGGTCGGGGTCACCGGAAATGCCGGCCAGGCCAATTACGCCGCCGCCAAGGCCGGCATGATCGCCATGACGAAGTCGCTCGCCCAGGAGGTTGCCTCGCGCGGCGTCACCGTCAACGCCATCGCGCCCGGCTTCATCGAAACCGCCATGACGGGTGCGCTGACCGACAAGCAGAAAGAATTGATCCTCGCCCGGGTGCCGGCCGGCCGGCTCGGCGAACCCGACGACATTGCCGCGGGGGCACTCTATCTCGCCTCCAACGAGGGCGCCTATGTGACCGGGCAAACCCTCCATATCAACGGCGGAATGGCAATGATTTGAGCGCTTTGCGATGCCGGCCGCGCCGCCTTTGGAGGGCGGCGCCGGCATGCTGGTCAAGCCAATTGAAGTATGGTAACCCCCCGAGTGGCTGGACGACACGCTGGTGTGGGGGCTGGGTCCGTTGCATAACCCCGTGGCTGGAATTGTCCTTCTGCTGTCGACCAAGACGGGGCCGATCGGCCGAGCAATGATCGGCCGCACCATGACGATCGCGAGGTCGCTTGATCGCGAGGTCGCTTGGCGGGTTGAGCCAATTCGAGAGGCGCACGAGGTTTGAACGATGAGTGACATTGGCGAGCGGGTGAAGAAGATCGTTGTGGAACATCTGGGCGTCGAGCCCGACAAGGTCACGGAAGCCGCGAGCTTCATCGATGATCTCGGTGCCGACAGCCTCGACACGGTCGAACTCGTCATGGCTTTCGAAGAGGAATTCGGCTGCGAGATTCCCGACGACGCCGCGGAAACGATTCTCACCGTGGGCGACGCAGTGAAATTCCTGGAAAAGAACGCCAAGAGTTGACGGCGGCTGACGGCGTGCCGACGGCGCACTGACCGCCGGTGCCGGCGAGGCCCGGCGCGGTCGCGGGCGCACGCATTGCTTCCGTGCTGGCGCCTTCGTGCCGGTGCTCCGTCCCGGTGCTCCGTCCCCGGTGCTTCCGTCTCATTGCGCGGGCTTTGCGAAAGCTGCCGGCCCGGGTAAATGTAGCCGGGTGGGTTTTGCATGCAGGCATGAAATGAGACGTGTGGTCGTAACCGGCATGGGGATGGTCACGCCGCTCGGCTGCGGCGTGGAAACGACGTGGCGGCGGATCCTCGCCGGCGAAAGCGGGGCGAGCCGGGTCGAGACTTTCGACGTGTCCGATCTGCCCTGCAAGATCGCCTGCTCGATCCCGCGCGGCGACGGCACCGACGGCACCTACGATCCCGACCAGTGGCAGGAGCCGAAGGAGCAGCGCAAGGTCGACGAATTCATCACCTTCGCGATGTGCGCGGCGACCCAGGCGATCGCCGATGCGGGCTGCGCGCCCAAGACCTATGACGAGCAGATCACGACCGGCGTCATGATCGGCTCGGGCATCGGCGGCATCGAGGGCATCGCCGAGACCGCGATCATATTGAAGGAGAAGGGCCCGCGCCGGGTGTCGCCGTTCTTCATCCCGGGCCGGCTGATCAACCTCGCCTCCGGCTATGTGTCGATCGCCCACGGCCTCAAGGGTCCCAATCATGCCGTCGTCACCGCCTGCTCCACCGGCGCCCATGCGATCGGCGATGCCGGGCGGTTGATCGCGCTCGGCGACGCCGACGTGATGGTGGCGGGCGGCGCTGAATCTCCGATCAACCGGCTTTCGCTGGCGGGCTTCTCGGCGTGCCGCGCGCTGTCCACCGGGTTCAACGACGATCCGGCGCGGGCCTCGCGGCCCTATGACCGGGATCGCGACGGCTTCGTCATGGGCGAAGGCGCCGGGGTGGTGATTCTGGAAGACCTCGACCACGCCCGCGCGCGGGGCGCGAAAATCTATGCCGAGTTGATCGGCTATGGCCTCTCCGGCGACGCCTATCACATCACCGCGCCCGCCGAGGATGGCGACGGCGCCTACCGCTGCATGACCGCGGCGATCAAGCGCGCCGGCATCAGCCCGGCCGAGATCGACTACATCAATGCCCACGGCACCTCGACGCCGCTCGGCGACGAGATCGAGCTCAATGCGGTGCACCGGCTGGTCGGCAATGCGGCCGGCCGAATCGCCATGTCGTCGACCAAATCCTCGACCGGACATTTGCTCGGCGCCGCCGGCGCGATCGAGTCGATCTTCTCGATCCTCGCCATGCGGGACGGCATCGCGCCGCCCACGCTCAACCTCGACAATCCCTCGGTCCAGACCGCGATGGACTTGGTACCCCATGCGGCCAAAGCCGCGCCAGATCGACGTGGCGCTCTCGAACTCGTTCGGATTTGGCGGCACCAACGCCTCGCTGGTGTTCCGCCGCTACGCCGATTGACTGCCGCGCGGGCAGGCGGCGGCACTGCCCGGAAAACATGCAGCGACCGACAAAAGGCCACAATGCTGCGGAGGTTAATGTGGTAGACTGTGGAACAGGTTGATCGGAATCAGATTAATCGAAATCAGATTAATCGAAATCAGATTAATCGAAATCGCAACGAGTTGGATGCATGGCCGACAGCACTGACCAGATTTCCGATCCGTTGGCGGCGCGCCGATCGGCGGCTGCCGCTTCTTCGTTCTCGGCGGACCCGTCCGGCAGGATCGGCGGCGACTCCAGGCGGATTACGCCGCGCAGTCCGCGCGCCGCGCTCGAGCCCGAAAGGGTGCCAATGCCTACCAAGTGGTCGAAGAGTGCGCGGCACCCGCTGGTGATCGCGGGCAATGCCGTTTTCACCATATTGATCCTGCTGGCGATCATCGTCGGCGTCGGCTTCGCGGTGGGCAAGCACCGATTCGATGCGCCCGGCCCGCTGGCGGAAGACAAGGTCGTCAACATCCCGCCCCGCTCCGGCATCCGCGACATCGCCGACCTCCTCACCAAGGAAGGCGTCATCGAGCATCCCCTGACCTTCATCGCCGGATCGCTTCTCGCCAAGACCCATGAGGAGCTGCGATTCGGCGAGTATCAGTTCACCAAGCAGGCGAGCCTGCAGGATGTCCTCAACACCCTCGTCAGCAACAAGGTCGTGCAGCATCAGGTCACGATCGCGGAAGGCCTCACGTCCGAGCAGATCGTGCAGCGGCTCCTGGACGCCGACATGCTCGCCGGCAACATCCGCGAGATTCCGCGCGAGGGGTCGCTGCTGCCGGAGAGCTACCGCTTTACCCGCAGCACGCCGCGCGACCAGGTGATCCAGCGCATGCAGGCGGCCCAGAAGCGCGTCGTCCAGGAGGTCTGGGATCACCGCGCGCCGGACCTGCCGCTACGCTCGCCGGAACAACTCGTGACGCTCGCCTCGATCGTCGAAAAGGAAACCGGCCGCGCCGACGAGCGCACGCGGGTCGCCGCGGTGTTCGTCAACCGCCTGAAGCAGCGCATGAGGCTGCAGTCCGACCCGACCATCATCTACGGGCTGGTCGGCGGCAAAGGCACGCTTGGGCCGGCCGATCATGCGCAGCGAAATCGAGCAGCCGACGCCCTACAACACCTATGTCATCGAGGGGCTGCCGCCTGGCCCGATCGCCAATCCCGGGCGCGCGGCGCTCGAGGCGGTCGCCAATCCCGCCCGCACCAAGGAGCTCTATTTCGTCGCCGACGGCACCGGCGGACACACCTTCTCGGAGACGCTCGATCAGCATCAGAAGGGCGTCGCGCGGTTGCGTGCGATGGAGCAGCAGCAACGCGACGGCGGCACCGCGTCGGTCGCAGCCGATCCGGTGGTTGCAGCACCCGCCCCGGCAGCGGCTCCGGCCGCACCCCGTCGCACCACCCAAGGCGCGGTGCGCCAGCCGCAGCCGCAGCCGCCCGCCACCGGCGCCGCGCTGATCGGTGGCGGACGGACGACAAGGGGGGCCGAATCCGTCCAGCATTCGTCGCCTGCGCCATCACACGGCAGTGATCGCATCATGGTCCAGGTTGACACCTGACGAGTGACGAATTATTAAAGTCGTCACTAGTCACATCAACCGAAGACGTGAGTCCGCATCCGTGAACCCGCAGGTCAGAACCAGTCCCGACGATACCCGTGCGCGGATCATGGAGACCGCGGAGGCGCTGTTCCGCCGGCTGGGTTTTGCCAAGACCGCAGTCGCCGACATTGCCGCCGAGCTCAAAATGTCGCCGGCCAACGTCTACCGGTTTTTTCCGTCCAAGAACGCAATCGTCGAAGCGATCTGCCGGCGGTGCCTGTCGGAGGTCGAGGAGAAGGCCTGGGCGGCTGCGCGCGCAAAGGGCCCGGCCGGCCAGCGGATGGAACGGCTGGTCCTTGAGATCCTGGCCTATCACAAGGAAAACCTGCTGATCGAGCATCGCGTCAACGAGATGGTCCTGTTTGCCATGGATCACATGTGGGACACCATTCGCGCCCACAAGGAGGTCATGCGCAATGTCACGGAACTGATCTTGCGTGACGGCATCGAGTCCGGCGAGTTCGAGCCGGTCGAGCCGCGTGCGACGGCAGACTCTGGTCATGCGGTCGGTGCTCTGCTTCACCCACCCCATGCTTATCGGCCAATGCCTCGAAGAGGGGCATGATCTGGAGGCCGAGGCCCGCGCGTCTGTTCGCTTCCTGCTGCGCGCCATTACCCCCCGCCGGTGATTCCATGTCGAACCCCGGCGGGGCCGAATCGTGTCTGCAATGTGATGAAATATGAAAGTCATCACGCGTCATGCGTCAGTCAAGGAGCGCCGCCATGCCTTCCTCCTCGATGTCAGCGTCTTCCTCCTCGATCTCAGCGCTGAGAGCGCTCGCCGCCGTTGCCCTGCTTGCCGCTGCTTGCGGCCTGCCAGGATCAGGCGGTCTCGGCGATCGCAAAGCCAGAGCGTCCGGTGCAAGTGCAGCGGGTCGCGTTCCAGCCGCAGAATGCGAGCCGAGAATTCGTCGGGGTCGTGCGCGCGCGTTACGAGACCGATCTCGGTTTCCGCGTCGCCGGCAAGATCACCGAGCGGATCGTCAATGTCGGCGATCTCGTCCATGCCGGCGATGTCATCGCACGGCTTGATCCGCAAGACCTCGGGCTTCAGGTCGCAAGCGCGGAGGCGGAGATTGCCGCCGCCACCTCGAATTTCGCGCAGGCGTCCTCGGACGAAGTGCGCTTTACCAGCCTGAAGGCGCGCGGCTATGCCGCCGTCGCAGATTACGAACGCAAGAAATCTGCGAAAGACGAGGCCGACGGCCGGCTCGAACGGGCGCGGCGTGCGCTCGAACTCGCACGCAACCAGCTTGCCTATGCCGAGCTCAAGGCGAATGCCGACGGCGTCATTACCGCGACGCTCGCGGAGCCGGGGCAGGTCGTCGCCATCGGCCAGGCGGTGGCGCGGCTGGCACAGCGCGGCGAAATGGAAGCGGTGGTCGCGCTGCCGGAAACCTGGCTCGGCGAGGCGCGGGCGACGCAGGCGAGCGTGCGCCTGTGGTCAGGCCCCGAGCGCCGCTTCGCGGCCCGCCTGCGCGAACTGTCGCCGCAGGCGGACACGCTGACCCGCACCTATGCCGCGCGCTTCACGATCGAAAACCCCGACGAGACGGTCGCGCTGGGCATGACCGCGACGGTGACGCTCGCCCACGACGGCGATGCCGCCGTGGCGAGGCTTCCGCTCTCGGCGGTGCTCAATCACGGCGCGGGCGCGTCGGTCTATGTGATCGACAAGGCGGGCGCGCTCGAGCTGCGGCCGGTGACGGTCGCGTCCTTCACCGCCGACGCTGCGCTCCTCACCGCGGGCGTGACCGCCGGCGAGCGCGTCGTCACCCTCGGCGTGCAGAAGCTCGAGGCCGGCCAAAGGGTCCGCGCCATCGATGAACCGTGAGGGGAGCCGCGCCATGATGGGCTTCAATCTCTCCGAATGGGCGATCACGCACCGCGCGCTGGTGCTGTTCATGATCCTGGTGCTCGGCGGGGCGGGCACCTACTCCTACCTCAATCTCGGGCGCGCCGAGGACCCATCCTTCACCATCAAGAGCATGGTGGTGAACGTCGCCTGGCCGGGCGCGACCGCCACCGAGATACAGAGCCAGGTCGCCGACAAGATCGAAAAGAAGCTCCAGGAGCTTCCTTTTCTCGACCGTGTCGAAACCTACTCCCAGCCCGGCCTGTCTTTTATCCAGGTCTATCTGATCGACCGGACGCCGCCCGCCAAGGTGAAGGAGCTCTGGTACCAGGTCCGCAAGAAGGTCGGCGACATCAAGGGCGACCTGCCGGCGGGCGTCATCGGACCGAACTTCAATGACGAGTACGGCGATGTCTATTCCGCAATCTACATGCTGAGCGCAGACGGCCTGAGCCTTGCCGCGCTCAAGACGCGCGCCGAAGACATCCGCCAGCAGCTCCTGCGCGTTCCCAACGTCAACAAGGTCGACATCATCGGCGAACGGCCGCAGAAGATCTTCATCGAGCTGAACCACGCCAAGCTGGCGACGCTCGGCATCACGCCGCAGCAGATTTTCGACAGCGTCGCCAGGCAGAATGCGGTGACCTCCGGGGGCGCGGTGGACACCTCGGCGGATCGGATCAATCTGCGGGTCACCGGCGCGTTCTCGGGCACCGAGGCGATCGCGGCGGTTCCGGTGCAAGCGGACGGCCGGGTTTTTCGGCTCGGCGACATCGCCTCGGTCAGCCGCGGCTACGAGGACCCGGCGACCTTCATCGTCCGGGAAGGCGGCAAGCCGGCGCTCGGCCTCGGCGTCTCGATGCAGGACGGCGCGAACATCATCACGCTCGGCGAGGACCTCAAGACCGCGATGGCGGGGATCGTCGCCGAGCTTCCGGTCGGCATCGAGGTGACCCAGATCGCCGACCAGTCCGGCATTGTGGAGCATTCGGTTTCGGAGTTCATCGAGACGTTCGTCGAGGCGCTCGGCATCGTTCTCCTGGTGAGCTTTCTCTCGCTCGGCTGGCGCGCCGGCATCGTGGTCGCGCTGTGCGTTCCGCTGGTGCTCGCGATCGTGCTCACGATCATGTACACCGCCGGCATCGACCTTCACCGCATCACGCTCGGCGCATTGATCATCGCGCTCGGGCTTCTGGTCGACGACGCCATCATCGCCATCGAGATGATGGTGGTGAAGATGGAGCAGGGCTGGGACCGCGCCCGCGCCGCGACCTTCGCCTGGACCTCGACCGCGTTTCCGATGCTGACCGGAACGCTGGTCACCGCCGCCGGCTTTCTGCCGGTCGGCTTTGCCAAGTCGAGCGCCGGCGAATATGCCGGCGGCATTTTCTGGATCGTGGGGATTGCCCTGCTCGCCTCGTGGGTGGTGGCGGTGCTGTTCACGCCTTATCTGGGCCTCGTGCTGTTGCCGGACCTGGCCAAGTTGGATCTGGCCAAGCCGGGCACGCATGGCAATCCCGACGCCATCTATGACACCCGCATCTACCGCGGGCTGCGGCGGGTGATCGAGCTTGCGCTGCGCTGGCGTAAAGCCGTCGTCGCCGTGACGGTGTCGATGTTCGTGGTGGCGATTGCGGGCTTTGGCCTCGTTCAACAGCAATTCTTTCCGACCTCGACCCGCACCGAGCTGTTTTTCGAGCTGCGGCTGCCGGAAGGCACCGCCATCGGCGTCACCGACGCGGCCGCCAAGAAGGCCGAGCAGTTGCTGGCCGGCGATCCCGACATCGTCACCTACACCAGTTATGTCGGCCAGGGCTCGCCGCGCTTCTGGCTCGGGCTCAATCCGGTGCTGCCGAACCCGAGCTTCGCCCAGATCGTCGTCGTGACAAAAGACATCGAGGCCCGCGAGCGCGTGAAGGCCCGGCTCGAACGCGCGTTGGCGGACGGCGTGATGCCGAAGGCGCGGGCGCGGGTCGACCGCTTCACGTTCGGCCCGCCGGTCGGCTTCCCCGTGCAGTTCCGCGTCGTCGGCCCCGATCCCCTGAAGGTCCGCGGCATCGCCGAGCAGGTGCGGGCCGTGATGGCGGAGAACCCGGACATCATCGACCCGCACCTGAACTGGAACGAACAGGTCAAGTCGATCCGCCTCGAGGTCGACCAGGACCGCGCCCGTGCGCTCGGACTTACCCCGCAAGACGTCTCGCAGATGCTGCAGACGCTGCTCTCCGGCTACGTGGTGACGCAGTACCGCGAGGGCATCGAGCACATCGACGTCATCGCCCGCGCGGTTCCCTCGGAGCGCCTCGAGCTCGATCGCCTGCCGTCGCTGACCATCGTCACGCGCAACGGCGTGGCGGTGCCGCTGTCGCAGATCGCCCGGCTCAATTATGAGTTCGAGGAACCGATCCTGTGGCGGCGAAACCGCGACATCGTGCTGACCGCGCGCGGTGACGTCGTCGACAACGTGCAGGCGCCCGATGTGACCAACGCGGTCCTGCCCAAGCTTCGGGCGATCAAGGCCGCCCTGCCTTACGGCTATCGCATCGAAACCGGCGGATCGATCGAAGAGAGCGTCAAGGCGAATGTCGCTCTCGCCGTGGTGTTCCCGGTGATGGCGATCGCGATGCTGGCGTTGCTGATGGTCCAGTTGCAGAGCTTCTCGCGGCTCGCCCTGGTGTTCGTGACGGCGCCGCTCGGATTGATCGGCGCGACCGGAGCCTTGCTCGTCTCCCACCGGCCGTTCGGATTCGTCGCGTTGCTCGGCCTGATCGCGCTTGCCGGGATGATCATGCGCAACACCGTGATCCTGGTCGACCAGATCGACCGCGACATCGCCGCCGGCCACGGCCGGCATCGTGCGGTGATCGCTGCAACCATACGCCGCGCCCGGCCGGTGGCGCTTACGGCGCTCGCTGCCATCCTCGGAATGATCCCGCTGGCGAGCAGCGTCTTCTGGGGCCCGATGGCGATCACCATCATGGGCGGACTGCTGGTGGCGACGGTGCTGACTCTCGTCGTCGTGCCCGCGCTCTATGCGTTGTGGTTCCGGGTGCGGGTCGACGAGGTTTTGGAGGCGCCTGAGGTCTTCGAACCGACGCAGCGGCCGGACCGGGACTATGTCCCCGTCAGAATTGCCGCGGAGTAGCGGGTCGAGAGGGGGGCTTGATGAGACTATTGGAACGAGGAGATCGCATGAGCTGGTACTTTCGCGAACCCACACTCTCGGAGATATTGTCCGATAGCATCTTCACGGCGCTGATGAACGCGGACGGTGTCGATCCAACGGAGCTTGAAACATTGCTCCGACAGATGGCCGGCGATCACGCGCCGATAGCGCCGGATTCCGCGGAGGTTGCAGTCTTCAGTCCACGAAGGCCAGCAGGGCGTTCAGGTCTGGCCCTGTCGCATCCGGCAGGACGCCGAGCTGCTCCGGTGGAAGTCCCAGGCGATTGACCCAGAAGGTCGGGTACCCGAACGACTTCGCCCCCGCCGCGTCCCAGCCGGCGAAGGCGACGAACAAGATCTGCTCGCGCGCCAGTTCGAGTGCAGCGACGCCCAGTCCGTAGGCCTGCGGATCGGGCTTGTAGGTCCGTGCGGAGTTGGTGCTCAAGACCTGATCGAACACGCCGTCCAGGCCGGCGGCTTTGATGCAGCCGTTCAACATGCCGGGCGTGAAATTCGAGAGCAGGACGAGGCTCGATCCGTCCTTTAGCGTCGTCAATGCCGGCATCGCATCCGGCCAGGCCTCGAGTTCGAAATGGGCTCGCAGCAATTGCCCGCGTCGCTCCGCAGTCATCTCCAGATTGAGCGCCTTGGCCGCGAACGTCAGGGAATCGTCGGTCACGCGCTCGAAATCCGCATAGCGGTTCGACACCGTTCGCAGCCACGTGTATTCGAATTGGCGGGTTCGCCACATCTGAATGAGTTCGCTGCCCCGGCCGGGAAACAGTGCCTCGCAGCGCGCCGCGACGGATCGCGGATCGAAGACCGCAAGCGCGTCGAACGCGATAGCGCGGAACTTCGAGGGGCGGACCGCCGCAACCGCCGGCGCCGTCACGAGCAGCGCGCCGGCAAGACCGAGCCCGGTCGTCAAGAACTCTCGGCGAACCATCGGCATAGACCCGATCTGGTCCTCTCCCCGGTGGATCAGCATAGCTATCCGCTATTTCGAGCGCGGCGCGGGCGACGGGCCGGCGAAAAACCGGAAAAACCGGGAGTCCGGCGGCAACACGAGCCGGGTGTTGCTGGGTTGCAGCCCCGCCTCGTAAGCCTGCATGGAACGATAAAACGCGTAGAACTCCGGATCCTTCCCGTAGGCCTGCGCGAAAATCCGGGCGCGATCGGCATCGCCGTCGCCGCGCGCCTGCTCGCCCTGCTGCGTCGCATCGGCGACCAGCACGGTAACGTCACGATCGGCCCGTGCGCGGATTTCCTGGCTCTTCTCGCTGCCCTGAGCGCGGAATTCGGCTGCCTCGCGCTGGCGTTCGGTCTGCATGCGCTGATAGACCGCTTGGCTGTTCTGCATCGGAAGATTGGCGCGGCTGATCCGGACATCGACGACCTCGATGCCGAAGGCCTGGGCTTCCGCATCGAGCTGGGTGCGCACCCGCGCCATCAGCGCGGCACGGTCGTCGCGCACCACCTGGGTCAGCGTGACGTCACCGAGCACGCGCCGCAGCGCCGCGTTGAGCAAGGGCGACAAGCGCAAATTGGCACCGTCGATCGAACCGACGGTCTGGTAGAAGCGCAGCGGATTGCGGATCCGATAGCGCGCGAAGGCTTCGACGACGAGCCGCTTCTGGTCGGCGGCGATCACTTCCTCGGCTCCGCTCTCCAGGTCGAGTATGCGGTTGTCGACATAGATCACGCTGTCGATGAACGGCACCTTCATATGCAGGCCGGGCGCCGAAATGGTGCGGACGGGATCACCGAGCCGGACGATCAGTGCCTGGCTGGTCTGCGGCACCGTGAACAGTGAAAAGAAGGCTACGAAAATCGAGGCCAAGGCGAGCAGTGCGATGACGCCGCCAGCATTGAACGTCATGCGGCGCCGCCGGATCGCGCCGGCATCGTAGCGGTCGTCTTGCGGTCCGCGCCGTTTGAGAGCCGTGACCTTGTTCGTTCCCGTCATATGTATCTCCACGCCCGCGCGAGGCCGATTCTTGGTCGTCTGTCGTGGCCGGGCCTCAGGCGCTCGCATCGGCGTCGCCGATGCGGTCCGGACGGTCGGTATGAATGTAGAGCGGCGGTGACACGCCCTCGACGACCTGCTTTGAGATCACCACCTTCTCGACGCCTTCCAGGCTCGGCAGGTCGAACATGGTGTCGAGCAGGATCGTTTCCATGATGGATCGCAGGCCGCGCGCGCCGGTCTTGCGCTCCATCGCCTTGCGGGCGATGGCGCCGAGTGCCTCGTCGGCGAGGCTGAGGTCGATGCTCTCCATCTCGAACAGCCGCCGGTACTGCTTGACCAGCGCGTTCTTGGGCTCGGTCAGGATGCGCTTGAGTGCGGGCTCGTCGAGGTCGCCGAGCGTGGCCACCACCGGCAGACGGCCGACGAATTCGGGGATCAGGCCGTATTTCATGAGATCGGCAGGCTCGATGTCGCGGAAGATTTCGCCGGACCTGCGGTCCTCCGGCGCGAGCACCGTGGCGCCGAAGCCGATCGAAGTGGAGCGGCCGCGCGCCGAGATGATCTTTTCCAGGCCGGTGAAGGCGCCGCCGCAGATGAACAGGATATCGGTGGTATCGACGTGCAGGAACTCCTGCTGGGGATGCTTGCGGCCGCCATGGGGTGGCACCGACGCGACGGTGCCTTCCATGATCTTGAGCAGCGCCTGCTGCACGCCTTCGCCGGACACGTCGCGGGTGAGCGACGTGCTGTCCGATTTGCGGCTGATCTTGTCGATCTCGTCGATATAGACGATGCCGCGCTGGGCGCGCTCGATGTTGAAATCGGCCGCCTGCAGCAGCTTCAAAATGATGTTCTCGACGTCCTCGCCGACATAGCCCGCTTCGGTCAGGGTGGTCGCATCGGCCATGGTGAAGGGCACGTCGAGGATGCGGGCCAGCGTCTGCGCCAGCAGCGTCTTGCCTGAGCCGGTCGGGCCGATCAGCAGGATGTTCGACTTGGTGAGTTCGACATCGCTGTGCTTGGTCTGATGATGGAGCCGCTTGTAGTGGTTGTGGACGGCGACCGAGAGCACCTTCTTGGCGTGGTCCTGCCCGATGACGTAGTCGTCGAGGACCGTGCAGATTTCCTTGGGTGTCTGGATGCCGTCGCGCGACTTCGCCAGCGAGGATTTGTGTTCCTCGCGGATGATGTCCATGCACAATTCGACGCATTCGTCGCACACGAAGACCGCCGGTCCGGCGATGAGCTTTCGCACCTCGTGCTGGCTCTTGCCGCAGAACGAGCAATAAAGCGTGGTCTTGGCGCCGGCGCCGACGGCTTTGCTCATGCCGGCACTCCGCCGGTCGCCGCGGGACGATCGAAAGCTGTTGCCGGGTTGCGATGGCCGGGCGCGCGCCGGTGTCGCGCATCGCAGCCGATGCTTGCCGGCCTCGGCCTCCGCGTCAGGTCTGTTGGAATTGAGCGAATGCGAGAAACCCCTGTTGGGGCGTGTGCGGACAACCGCGGCCACGCCAAAGACTGTTCTTGCGTGCGAGCAAGATTTCGCTCCGCGGTCTCGTTCCGGACGATCGAGCTTGTAACTGCCGCGGCAAAAGAAGCGGGGTCGATGACCTCGTCTGCGGTCGAAAGTCGAACGATCCCGGCGTTTCGAACGGTGGCATCGCTGCCGTGAATCTATGTACCAGAAGCAGGCGTGCAAGCGCACCTTCGATAAACTACGCCACGCCTTGGCACCGGCATAGCAGAAAAGCACAACGCCATGACGGAATTGCCGAGGCGAGATCGAGGCGTTCAAACAAACCTGTGGCTATTCGCCTGGGATGGGCGCATGATCGATTTGCCTTCGCTACGTTCTGGGGCGCAGGGCTCGTGGCGCATGTTGGGCATATACGGGCCCCGCAATTGTTACCCCGAAGGTTATTGCTACCCCGAAGGTTAGAGCGGTCGTTCCCGACGTGGCATCGGTGAGGTGGTTGCGTGCGCCGCCGAATACGAGGTCCGACGGGCAAGCACGCTTTCCGCCCGATCGGCTTGACCGACGCACGCTTGCACGCTCGACCACGCATGAAGGGAATATTTCTTGCAGGTATTGGTTCGCGACAACAACATCGATCAGGCGCTTCGGGTGCTCAAGAAGAAGATGCAGCGCGAAGGCGTGTTTCGCGAGATGAAGCGCAGAAGGTTCTACGAGAAGCCGTCGGAACGATCGGCCCGGGAGCAGAATGAAGCGCTGCGGCGGGCGCGCAAGCTCGCGCGCAAGAAGGCCCAGCGCGAGGGGCTGCTTCCGGCCCCGCGCGGCAAGAAACTGCTGGCCGGCAAGCCCCCGGGGCGCGGAGGACCGTTCTCGGGCGCGGGCGGCCCGCCGCGTCAGACCTAGAGCACGGTCGAATTTCGACTCAAATCGGAAGCTTGTAGGATGGGTAGAACGCAGTGAAACCCATCAACGGGCAAACCTATTAATGGGACGTCGCGGGGAACGGCGCGCGATGGGTTTCGCAAGAGCTTCAACCCGTCCTACGTTCAATCCACCCAACCCACCATTGCCTCAACTTACGCCCCGTGTCGCCTAGGCCCTAGCTCTGAACGTCGGCACTTTCGCGCAGGCGCCAGAGCTGAAATCCCGACGCGGTGATCGCCTTTTCGATGGCTTCGCGCGAGAAGTTGTGCGGCGGGGCGCCGCCCGGTGCGATCGCCCCGGTGACGACCCAGGGACCGTGTTGGCGCGGCAGGCTGTTGACATCGGGATCGCTGGCGAACGCGCGCAGACGCTCCGTCGAAACCGACTTGAAAACATATATGCGCATGGCATCCCTCTGTCAGAGCAGTTCCGGATGCGATCGCTATCGCATCGAAGGTCCAAGAGCCGGGGCCGCGGCAACGATAGTGCGAAACGATGGTGCGACAAGCGGAAGTGGCTCAACAGGACACGTCTTGTTGTGACGGAAATCCTTGGTCATCACAAGGTCAAATCGTCACGGCACGTGGCACGCCCGCGCATGGCTCGCTTTCGACGCGCATCCCGCGCTCGCCCGTGCACGAACCGACGTTAGAAATCCGCGGGGATCAGCTCGTAGGAACCTTTGCGGGCGCGCATGTAAATCTTCATGGCGGTTGCGTATATCAAGTCGCGGTGCGAATCGAACGCTCCGAGAAGCCCGGCTTCGTCGCCTCCAATGCCGGGCTCGATCCGCCTCAACGCATCTTCGTTGACGAAAAATGCAGCTTCCATCGGGCCGTCATGCCCCCAAAACCGCACGGCCCGTCGTGTCGCGTCATAAGAGCGGCTTTGATTGGGAAAATTGAGCGTCATGGTCCCGTTACTCTGTTGGAGTCGAACCCTGTTGGAGCCGACCGCCCGACAAATCTTCCTGGCCGCAGCCGGCGCAAACAGCGCGATGTGAACTGCCCGGCTGGGCGCTAGGGCTCGGCAGAGAGCCGCCGAAAATCAGCGAGCACGGCCGAGATAAGCGTTTGCCTGCGTGGGTCTTGCGCAGACACCGTAGCAGCAAAGAGGTTGAGAAGATAGCGCGCCTTCCCGGCCGCCTCGTCCCAATTCGCCGCCGGTGCTGCGATCAGATGGGCTTCCAACTCATCCTGCCGCAGGCGCAGCGCTGCTTCATTGGCTTCCACGTCCGCCAGCAACCGGCGAAGGTCAGTCGCTTTCTGTGCCGCCATCCCGCGACGCGCATCCAGCTCGATTGCCTTGTCGGTCATGGTTGTTTTCCTCGCCGTAGCGTGGCCTTCGTCTCCAGCCCGCGGCTCGGGCCACAAAGAAGGATATCCGCCCAGAACTTGGTTTCCGTAACAAAAACCGGCGGCCGGGTATCGGACAATTATCGATCAACCCTCCGAGTATATAAGATCGGAAGCCGGAAATTCCAGCGAGCGGGAAAGATTGAAGATGCGGTGCGCGATGGAATAGGTGCCTAATCACCGTCAAATTCTTTCATTGATGTGCAAATTCTTCCCCTGATGTGCAAATTCTACCGCGGCATCGCGCAATCGTCCTTTTGGCGCCAAAACGGACGGTCGCAATTCCAGTCGTTGCCGGAATAGTCGAGATGCGCGTTGACGGGGATCTTGATTGCGACGCAGTCGCGGCCGGCCTTGCGGAAACCGCGCTCGCACCTCCAGTCCTTTCCGGATCCTTCGAGGTAGGCGTTGCGGGGAACCTCGATGGCCACGCAGGCCTGGTCGGACTGGCGGAAGCCGCGCTCGCACTGCCAGCCGCTTCCGTACGTGGCATCCGAGAGAAACCCGTTCTGCGGCACCTTCACAGCGACGCAGGCATCGGTTGTCGCGCGAAAGCCGCGTTCGCAATCCCAGCCCCGGCTTTGGGAGGAGTCTGACAGAAATCCGTTTTTGGGCACGGTCACGGAGACACAGGCGGCTCCGGCCTTTCGAAAGCCGCGCTCGCACTCCCAATCGTCCGAATAGGAAGAGCCCGCGAGATAGGCGTTCTGCGGCAGTTTCACCGCCACGCAGCGGTTGCCATCCGCCTTGTACTCGCGTTTGCACGCCCAGCCCGGACCGTAGGTGTCGTCCGACAGGTACGCATTCTCAGGCAGCTTGATGATTGCGCATGCCGCGCCATCCCGTCGAAATCCCGGTTTGCATTCCCATCCCGATCCGTATTGCTTCGCCTGCGCATTTGCCGGGACGACTTTGGAGTTGTCTTGCGCGAGCGCGCCGCCGGATAGCACGAGCAAAGTCGCCGCCAATGCAGCCGATGGAAACGTCATTCGTTGGTCGTGCATGTGCAGATCCTGCCCGATGTGTCGGGCCGTTTCATGTGGCGGAGAGCGTCAATCCACTGCCCTTGCGCGGGAACTCCTTTCGCCCGACGTAATTCGAGGCGATTAAGAGTGCGCGCCCGGACGGAATCCGGTTAATAAGGGAATGAAAGTCCGAAAGCTGTGTTTGCCTTCGATGGAATCATCGTTGCGCGCTTTCCCGGAAATAGTCGAACGGTACCGATCTCACCATATGGGTAACTTCGTCGCACCCATCGGCGAATATCGCGCGCGTCCAATATCGGAGCCGCTTTGCTACAGTCGCGCGTGCCTCAAACGCAGAGCATTGGCGACGACGCTGACCGAAGAAAGCGACATCGCGGCGGCGGCGATGATCGGCGACAGCAGGATGCCGAACGCGGGATAAAGCACGCCGGCGGCAATGGGTATGCCGGCTGCGTTGTAGATGAAGGCGAAGAACAGGTTCTGCCGGATATTGCTCATGGTGGCGGCCGAGAGCCGGCGCGCCCGCACGATGCCGGTGAGATCGCCGCCGAGCAGCGTCACGCCCGCGCTTTCGATCGCGACATCGGTGCCGGTGCCCATGGCAATGCCGACATCGGCCGCGGCGAGTGCCGGCGCATCGTTGACCCCATCGCCGGCCATGGCGACGACGCGGCCCTGCGCGACGCAGTTTCTCGATCACCGCGCTCTTGCGATCGGGCAGCACCTCGGCCTCGACCTCGGCAATGCCGAGACGGCTCGCGACCGCCTGCGCGGTGGTTCGGTTGTCGCCGGTCAACATGACGACGCGCACGCCTTCGTCAGTGAGCGCGCGCAGCGCCGCCGGCGTCGTCGCCTTCACCGGATCGGCGATGGCGATGATCCCGGCGGCTTTTCCGTCGACCGCGAGATAAACCGCGGTTGCTCCGTCGCCACGCAAGCGTTCCGCGTCGGCATCGAGCGCGGCCGTCGAAATCCCGGATTCCGCGAAGAATTTCGCGTTGCCGAGGACGACCCGCCGGCCCTCGACCATCCCGGTGACGCCCTTGCCGGTCGGAGAGTCGAATCCGGTCACTTCGGGAATGGAGATGCCGCGTTCGCTGGCCGCATCCATGATGGCGCGCGCCAGCGGATGCTCGCTCGCACGCTCGATGCCGGCGGCGAGCCGCAGCACGTCCTTCTCGTCGAAGCCCGGTGCGACGGCACAACGGCCACGACCTTCGGCTTGCCTTCGGTCAGCGTGCCGGTCTTGTCGACGACGAGAGTGTCGACCTTCTCCATCCGCTCCAGCGCCTCCGCGTTCTTGATGAGGACGCCGGCCTGAGCGCCGCGGCCGACGCCGACCATGATCGACATCGGGGTCGCGAGCCCGAGCGCGCAGGGGCAGGCGATGATCAGCACCGCCACCGCCGCGACCAGGCCAAAAGCCAGCCGCGGCTCGGGTCCGAACGGCTGCCCAGGCGATGAAAGCGAGCGCGGCGACGACGATCACCGCCGGCACGAACCAGCCGGCCACCTGGTCGGCGAGCCGCTGGATCGGCGCGCGCGAGCGCTGCGCCGCCGCGACCATCTGGACGATCTGGGCGAGCAGGGTGTCGCGGCCGACCTTGTCGGCCCGCATGACGAAGCTGCCGGTCTGGTTGAGCGTGCCGCCGATGACCTTCGCGCCGGCGTCCTTGGTCACCGGCATCGATTCGCCGGTGACCATGGATTCGTCGAGCGACGAGCGGCCTTCCAACAGCACGCCGTCGACCGGCACCTTCTCGCCGGGCCGCACCCGCAGGCGATCCCCGACGTTGACGGTGTCGAGCGCGACCTCCTCGTCGCTGCCGTCGGCGCGCACCCGGCGCGCGGTCTTCGGCGCGAGGTCGAGCAGCGCGCGGATGGCGCCGGAGGTCTGCTCGCGGGCGCGCAGCTCCAGCACCTGGCCGAGCAGCACCAGCACCGTGATCACGGCGGCCGCCTCGAAATAGACGGCGACCGCGCCGCCCATGCCGCGGAATGCCGGGGGAAATGCTCCGGGCGCGATGGTGGCGACGACGCTGTAGAGCCAGGCGACGCCGGTGCCCATCGCGACCAGCGTGAACATGTTGAGATTGCGGGTGACCAGCGACTGCCAGCCGCGCACGAAGAACGGCCAGCCCGCCCACAGCACGACCGGCGTCGCGAGAACGAGCTGAATCCAGTTGGACAGCCGGCTGCGCACGATCATGTGCAGGTTGGTGAGTGCCCGCCCATCTCGAGCACCACCACCGGGATGGCGAGCGCGAGGCCGATCCACAAGCGCCGCGTCATGTCGGCGAGCTCGGGATTGGGCCGCGGCTCGGCGCGGGCTCGAGCGGTTCGAGCGCCATGCCGCAGATCGGGCAGCTCCCGGGACCGACCTGCCGGATCTGCGGATGCATCGGGCAGGTGTAGATCGTCCCGGGCGGCAGCTCCGCGGCGGGGCCGGCCTTCTTTTCGAGATACTTTGCGGGATCGGCGGCGAATTTCGCTCCGGCAACCGTTGCAGCAGAAGTAATAGGTATGGTCCTGATGAACGTGGCGATGCGGCGTCTTGTGCGGATCGACCGTCATGCCGCAGACGGGGTCCTTCTCGGCGTCGCTTCCGCAGTCCGTGCCGGGGCGTGGGGGTGCCCGCGCCGTCCGAGTGATGGTGGGAATGCTCGCCCTTGGAAGCAACATTCATCGCGCTGCTCGCTGCTTGGTAGATTTAATGCATCGCAGATCGGCCGGCAAGAAGTCCCCGGCAGGACGTCCGTCGGCAGGATGAACCGAGCGTAGCCAGTTCAAATATGCAACCACCGGGCAGATGCCAAGGTTACGACGTCACTGTCATCGGAACATGCTCTAGTGGATCGCTTCCATGAAACCGATCAGATCGCACAACGTCGAATTTAATCCCACGGACCTCATCCTGAGGAGCCATGCGAAGCATGGCGTCTCGAAGGATGGACGCTGTGGCACGGCCTTGCCTGCAACCGTCCTTCGAGACGCGCGATCGAATCGGCTGTTCGATTTCGACACCAATGGATGCCGAAGTCGGGCAGGCCCGACTTCGGAGCGCGCTCCTCAGGACGAGGTTGATTGATGATATCGATATGATTCGAACTTCGGAAACGGTGCTCTGGTTCACGTCCTTGGCCCGGGCCATGATGAAAGCCGCCGCCAGGCACCGGCTTGAGACGGCGCCCGCGCGCCGTTAAGGTGCGGCGCATTTCGCGTCCCCCGAAATGTGAGCTTGTCCATGGCACTGTCGAGTATGACCGGGTTTGCCCGCGCCCACGGCAAATCCGCCGGCTATGCCTGGGCCTGGGAGATCAAGTCGGTCAACGCCAAGGGGCTCGACCTGCGGCTGCGCATGCCGACCGGTTGGGACGCCATCGAGGCGCCGGTGCGCGCGAAAGCCGCCGACGTGCTCGCCCGCGGCACCATCTATGCGACGCTCACCGTCGAGCGGCGCGGCGCGCCGGCGCAGGTGCGCGTCAACGAGGACGTGCTCGCCGCGGTCCTCGCCGCGGTCAAGCAGCTCTCCGGCCGGGTCGACGCGGAGCGTCCGCGGCTCGACGGGCTCCTCAACATCAAGGGCGTGGTCGATGTCGTCGATGCCGAGGAGCGCGAGGATGAGCGCCGCGCCGTCGAGGCGGCGGTGGTCGCGGGCTTTGCCGAAGGTGCTCGACCGACCTCGTCGAGATGCGCCGGCGCGAGGGCGAGGCGCTCGGCCGCATCCTCTCCGCGCGGCTCGACGAGATCACCGCGCTGATCGCGCGCGCCGAGACCGCGGCGGCGCGCCGGCCGGAGCTGGTGAAGCAGCGCATCGCCGAGCAGGTCGCGCTCCTGATGGAGGCCTCCGACCGCTTCGATCCCGACCGCCTGCACCAGGAAGCGGTGCTGATCGCCGCCAAGGCCGACGTGCGCGAGGAGCTCGACCGCCTCGTCGCCCATGTCGAGCAGGCCCAGGGCATGGTGGCCAAGGGCGGCGCGGTGGGCCGGCGCCTCGACTTCCTGTCCCAGGAATTCAACCGCGAATCGAATACGCTGTGCGCCAAGTCGAACGACGTGGAGCTGACCAATATCGGCCTCGCCCTCAAGGGCGCGGTCGAGCAGTTCCGCGAGCAGGTGCAGAATTTGGAGTAGGGGATGGCGAACGGCCGAATCGGACCTCCAGCGTGGCCCGGCGCGGCCTCATGCTGGTGCTGTCCTCGCCGTCCGGCGCCGGCAAGACCACGCTGTCGCGGCGGCTGCTGGACAGCGATCCCGCGATCGACCTGTCGATCTCGGTGACCACGCGTCCGCCGCGGCCCGGCGAGGTCGACGGCCGCGACTACCATTTCATCGACCGCGCGCAGCTTCGACGCCATGGTCGAGCGCGGCGAGCTGCTGGAATGGGCGCAGGTGTTCGGCAATCGCTACGGCACGCCGCGCGCGCCGGTCGAGGCGGCGCTGGCGAGCCGGCCGCGACGTGCTGTTCGACATCGACTGGCAGGGCACCCAGCAATTGCGCGAGAAGGGGCGCGACGATCTCGTCAGCGTGTTCGTGCTGCCGCCCTCGATCCCCGATCTCGAGCAGCGCCTGCGCGAGCGCGCGCCCAAGACACGCCCGACGTGATCCGCGCCCGCATGGCCAAAGCCGCCGACGAGATGAGCCACTGGGCGGAATACGACTACGTCGTCATCAATCGCCGCGTGGCGGACGCCTCCGACGACGTGCGCGCTATTCTCCGCGCCGAACGGCTCAAGCGCGAGCGCCAGCCCGGGCTCTCCGCCTTCGTGCGCTCGCTGCAGGCGGAGCTGTAGGGACGCCCCGCGATGCTCGCATCGGCATAACGGCGGCGAGCGCGTAGCCCGCATGGAGCGGTACCCGGATGAGCGAAGCGACATCCGGGAATGCCGGCCCGGGTCGATGGAGTTTCCCGCTTGCCCGTGATCCGCATGTCGCCGCGCTCATGCGGGCGACTGCGCGATCTCGATATGGGGCCGGTGCCGAAGTCGAAAAAACCTTTCCTGTGTGAACCGCTTCACACGTCGAATTCCGCATACGCGATAGCGAGTGGTCGTCTTCAACTTGCGCTAATTGCAACCCTCGCTATTGCAGCCCTCGCTATTGCGGAGATGCGTCATGAAGGCGGTCATTGCCTTGCTGGTGTTGAGTAGCTGCGTCGTCGCCTCCACTGCAGTCGCAGGGGATGCGAAAGGCGCGCTTCGAGATCACCTGTCGATCTGCAGGCAATTCCTGATCCACGATCCCGATCCGCGGTTCGCGCTCGACCTCACGCGCGATTGCTGTGCGTATGGCTGGGAGGTTCGGAATTGCCACCGCTACGACTGGAGTACGTTCGAACGCTGATTGCGGGCGTCCGCATCGACGGGAAACCCGGCCGCATTCTGCCGGCGCCTCTGCGCCGTCCCGGTCACATCGCCAGCACTGCGCGCCCGACCACCCGGCCGGCGCGCAGATCGTCGAGCGCGGACTGCGCCTGCGCCAGCGGGCGTTCGGCCATGGGGATCGGCACGGCGGCACCGCCGCGCGCCAGCGCCAGCAACTCCTCCGCCTCGGCGAGCGTGCCGGTCAGGGTGCCCTCGATGGTCATGGCGCGCAGCGGGAACATTGCGACCGGGGTCGAAAATCCGCCGCCGAGCAGGCCGGTGACCACCACCTTGCCGCCCTTGGCGAGCACGCCGGTGGCGAAGGCGAGCGAGGCTTCCGACCCCACGAAGTCGCAAACCGCGTGGACGCCGCCGGTCGCCGCCAGCACCGCCTTGCGGGCCGCCGGGTCGGCGGGATCGAACGCTGCTGCGGCGCCCGCCGCGAGCGCCGCGGCGCGCTTGGCGGCATCGATGTCCGCGACCAGCGGCGCGGTGGCGTACATGGCTCGCGCCAGCGCCAGGCCCATCATGCCGACGCCGCCGAGGCCAACCAGCAGGACCGGCCCGCGTGCGGCGCGGGTGGCCTGGCGCTTGAGAGCCGCATAGGCGGTCAACCCCGAGCACATCAGCGCGCCCGCCAACGCCGGCGACAGCGGCGCGTAGTCGAGGAGGTAGCGCGGATGCGGGACGACGACATGGGTCGCATAGCCGCCGTCGACGGCGATGCCGAGATGGCGTGGCGCCGCGCAGAGATTCTCGTCGCCGTGGCGGCAGGCCGGGCAGGCGCCGCAGCCGATCCACGGATAGACCGCGACCCGGCGCCCCGGCGCGATCGCGGCGTCGGGGCCGGCTTCCTCCACCACGCCGGCGATCTCGTGGCCGAGCGTGAAGGGCAGCGCGCGGCCGGCGCTGACATCGAGCTTCTTGTCGCCGCCGAGCTTGAAATAGCCGTCCTGGATGTGCAGGTCGGAGTGGCACACGCCGCACCGCTCGACGCGGACCAGGACTTCGCTTCCCTGCGGCGGCGGGCGGTCGACGATCGTCTCGCATAACGGGGCGCCATAGGCTACGAGCGACTGGCGAAGCAGCTTGGTCATGAGAGATTCTCTTTGCCGGCGCCATCCTGCGGCAGTCCCGGTGCGGCGTCGAGCGCATTGGCGAGCGCCACGAAACCTGCGACCGGGATATCTTCCGCCCGCGCCGCCGGATCGATCGCGGCGGCGGCAAGCAGCGGCGCGGGATCGGTGCCGAGCGAGCGCAGGCTCTGGCGCAGCATCTTGCGGCGCTGGCCGAATGCGGCCGCGGTGACGCGTTCGAGCGTCGTGCGGGTGCAGGGCAGGGGGCTCGCGCGCGGGACCAGCCGGACCACCGACGAGGTCACCTTGGGCGGCGGCACGAAGGCCGAAGGCGCGACATCGAACATGATCTTGGCCTCGGTGCGCCAACCCGCCAGCACGGCAAGGCGGCCGAACTGCTTGTCCCCGGGCTTGGCGACGATGCGTTCGGCCACCTCGCGCTGGAACATCAGCACCATCATGTCGAACCACGGCGGCCACGGCTCGGTGCCGAGCCAGCGCACCAGCAATGCCGTCGAGATGTTGTAGGGAAGGTTGGCGACGATCCGCGCCGGGCCGCCGTCGAGACCGAGGGACGATGTCGACCGCGAGGGCGTCGCCGGGGATCACCGTGAGCCGGCCGGGATAGCGCGCCTCGATCTCGCCGAGCGCCGCCACCGCGCGGCTGTCGCGCTCGACCGCGATGACCCGCCGCGCACCGGAGGCAATCAGGGCGCGGGTCAGTCCTCCAGGGCCCGGACCGATCTCCACCGCGGTGACGCCGTCGAGCGCACCGCCCGCGCGCGCGATGCGTGCCGTCAGATTGAGGTCGAGAAGGAAGTTCTGGCCCAGCGATTTCTTGGCCGACAAGCCGTGCCGCCTGATCACCTCGCGCAGCGGCGGCAGATCGTCCAGCGTGCTCATGCGGCATTGGCGGCCCGCGTGCGTGCCGCGAGCCTCGCGGCCAGGCGGATCGCGGCGATCAGGCTCGCGGGGTCGGCGCGCCCGCTGCCGGCGATGTCGAAGGCGGTGCCGTGATCGGGCGAGGTGCGCACGAACGGCAGGCCCAGCGTCACGTTGACGCCGTGGTCGAAGGCGAGCGTCTTGATCGGGATCAGCGCCTGGTCGTGATACATGCACAGCGCCGCGTCGTAGCTCGCGCGCGCGGCGGCATGGAACATCGTGTCGGCCGGGAGCGGGCCGCGCGCAGCGATGCCTTCCGCCTTGAGCCGGTCCACCGCCGGCCGCACGATCGCGAAATCCTCTTCGCCCATGGCGCCGTCCTCCCCGGCATGGGGATTGAGGCCGGCGACCGCGAGCCGCGGGCGGGCGATGCCGAATCGCGCGGCGAGATCGCGCGCGGTGATGCGGCCGGTCTCGACGATGAGGTCGGCATCGAGGGCGGCAGGAACCTGCGACAGCGGCAGGTGGATGGTGACCGGCACGACCGCAAGCTCCGGCGACCACAGCATCATCACCGGCCGCGCCGCGACCCCGGTCGCCTGGGCCGCGAGCTTGGCCAAATATTCGGTGTGGCCGGGCTCGGAAAACCCGGAACGGTAGAGCACGTTCTTCGCGATCGGATTGGTCACGATGGCGTCGGCGAGGCCGGCGAAGACGTCCCGGACCGCGAGATCGATGGCGGCGATCGCGGCCGGCGCGCTGGAGGCGTCGGGATGGCCGGGCGATGCGGTGACGGGCACGCCGACATCGACCACCGGCAGGGCCGCGGCGAAGATCGACGCGGATTGCCCCGGCTCGCATGCCGTCACCGCGATGGCCGCGCCCAGGCGTTGCGCGCGCTGCGCCATGAAATCGCGATCGGCAATGACGTAGAAGGGCGGCAGATCGAGCTCGCGGCGGCGCCGCCATGCCGCGATGGTGATGTCCGGGCCGATCCCTGCCGGTTCGCCGAGCGTCAAAGCGAGGGGCCGGACCATCAAGACATTACTTGCGTTCGATCATCGCCTGTTTGCGCAGCTCTTGGAGAAAGCGCTTGGCTTTGAGTTGGAACTTCTCGTTGAAAATCTTGTCGCGCGCCTGACGCTTCTCGGGAGTGTCCTCGGTCGTTTCCTTCTTTTCGCACAAGGCGAACAGTTCGACCCCCTGCTGCGTCACTTCCGGAGCGGTCAAGTGTCCGATCTCGGTCTTGTCGAGGATCTCGCGCAGCGCCGGCAGCAGATCGGAGGAACTCTTGACGATGACGTCGCGGACCGCGACGTCGCGCAGGGTGCGGGCGTATTTCAGGCCGCTGTCGCAATCGGTGAAGCGGCCGCGCAGCGCCTCGGCGTCCTTGCGGCGGGCCTCGGCCACCTGGGTCGCGCCGCGCGGAACCACGAACAGGATCGGCCGCAGCCGGTATTCGTAGCCGACCTGTTCCGTCTTCTCGTCCTTTTTCTCGGTCTGCATGACCGCGAGCACGTCCTTTTCGCGAACCTGCAAGTCACCCTGGAACTTGCCGCGAACGATGTTCTGCCAAATGGTGTCGGCGCGGATCTTCGATTTGAGCGTGGTCGCGTCGACGCCGCCCTGGGCGAGTGCCGTGGTCAACTGCTCCGGCGTCATGCGCATCCGATGGCCCATCTCGGCATAGCTCACGTCGATCTCGTTGTCGGGAATCTCGATCTTGTAGCGCCGCCCGATCTGTACCTTCAGCTTCTCGTCGATGAGGTCTTCGACGACTTCGTTGCGCACCGCCGGCTTGCGGGTGGAAAGCTGGACGAACTTCATCCGCTGCTCGATGTCGTAGTTCGTGATGACGTCGCCGTTGACGACCAGCACCACCTGCTGGGCGCATGCGAAGTTCGATGCCGCCATCGCCGCCAGCAGGCAGCCGAGGGCAACAGATCGTGCGAACGAACTTTCCTTTCACGTTCCGCCGGTTTTCCATCGTGCTTTCACCTCCGCCGAATCCGCGGGCCGCAAGCCTCCGACCGATTTTATTCACCCATTCGGCCGTCCAGGCAAGACCGGAGCCGGCAACTAGAAATTGCCGCCGCCGAGGGTGCGCAGGTTGAATTGCAGCATCACCGTCTGGCTGGCGGAGACGTTACCGCTGTACGTGTAATCGGTGAAATAGTTGAGCGACAGAATGAAGCAGTCGTCGATATAGCCGATGCCGAACCGCGTCTGGTCGAATTTGCCGGCCGCGAGATCGTAGCGGGCGCCGCTGCTTATCACCCAATTCTCGCTGACCTTGAAGGCCTGCGTGGCGAGGATGCCTTCGCGCCGGTACAGAAATCCGAGCTGGGGCTGTGCGGCATAGTCGCCATACATGATCGTGCCGCTCCAGCGGTCCAAGGTCGCTCGCGCTTCGACTTCGAAGCGCTGCAGGCTGAAATCGGCCTGATCGAAGCGGAACCGGGAGGTGAAGGCATAGATTTTGTTGGGCTGATAGGACAATCGCGCGACATAGTCGGAAGCAGGCTTGTCGAGGCCGCTTCCGAGACCGGTGTTGGTGGAATCGCCGACCGCGAAGGAGTTGGTCCCGAATAGCTGGTAGGATTGGCCGAACAAGGCGTCGACGTAGCCGCCGCGGTTGAACTGGGCGGTGTATTGGAGGCCCGCATTGGCGCGGCCGCCGCCCTCGGTCCGGTCCCAGCCGGCGAATTTGTCGACCTTGAAGAGATTGGTGTCGTCGAACACCAGGCTTTGGGAGTCTTCGTTCGGCAGCTTGCCGATATTGGTTTCGCTGGGGCGCACGATGAGCTGGCCGATCGGCTGCAGCGTCTGCGTGCCCCAGGACTGGATCGCGATGAAGGGATAGCGGTATTCGACGCCGGCGGTCGGCATCATCCGGGCCACGTCGCTGTCTCCGGGCGCCAGGTAATTCGCGACGCCAGGCTGGGCCTGCACGGACAACGCTGCGACGTCGGCGCGCATCGATGCGAACGGCGTGATCACCTCGCCGAAGGGATCGATATACTGGCTACGCCAGGTGGTCTCCGCCGACAGGCGCGAGTAGGTGCCGGGCATGCCGCGCAGCAGGCAGTTGGTGGGGATCTTCATCGCGGTGTCGGCGGTTCCGAGGCCGCACCAGTTGTTGATCACGGCGTTCTGGCTGATCGCATCGTAGCTCGCCGTCTGGCGCGACAGGCTGGTGAAATTCACGGCGTAGCCGAGTTCGCCGTTGAACACCGGCTGCTCGAACGTATAGGCGTAGTCGATCACCGGCAGGATCACCGGCAGCGTGCTCTGCACGTCTAATTCGGAATACCCGTAATACTTGATGGTGCGCATGTCGAAAAAGCTGCGGTCGCCGCGACCGGTGAGGTAGAGCTGCGACACGCCTTCGGTCAAAGCGTTGAGCTGCGGGTCGAGGCTCGTCTGCTGCAACGGCATGATCTTGTAGTCTTGAAAGAAGGTCTGGTCGGAAACCAGGACGCCGTCGAAGCCCCATGTCCATGCCGGGGACAGGCTGAACTTGCCCTGGGTTTCGAGTGCGCCGCGCCACTGGCGGAATCCCGGGGTCTCGCTGCCGTCGCTGCGGATGAAGTAGTTCGGGTCCAACTGGTCGATGCCGGAGGCGCGGAACGTCACGCTGCCTTCCTCGAAGCGCTGGCGGTATTCGCCGCGCAGCAGCGGACCCTGGGTGGTGGTGATGCGCGGCGAAATCGTCAGGTCGTAATTGGGCGCCAGCGCCAGATAGTACGGCGTTTCGATGCCGAGGCCAAAGGCCGAACTCGTCGTGATGATCGGCATCAGGAAGCCCGACTTGCGCTTGACGCTCGGGTCGGGGGCCGAGAAGTAGGGAAAATACGCCAAAGGCACGCCGAAAAACTCGACCCTGGCGTCCTCGAAATACATCATCTTTTCGGCTTCGTCGTGGATGATGCGGACCGCCTTGACCTGCCACAGCGGCGGCTTCTTGGGATCGTCCTTGCACGGTTCGCAGGCGGTATAGACGCCGCTCTGGAACACGGTGTAGTTGGCGTTGGTGCGGTCCGCGCGGGCGGCCGCCATTCGCGTATCGTCGATGGTTTCCAGACGCAGCGAATCGATGAAGCCGTTGCGGAAGTCGTCGCTGAGGTCGAGCTGTTCGCCGTAG
>CAVVCE010000055.1:0-17475 GCA_963746235.1 uncultured Alphaproteobacteria bacterium | reverse complement strand
CGCGGCGCGGTTGAGGGGCTTTCAGGTCCCTTAAGCGGCGACTCAACGCAGGCTCGACCGAGCTGTTCCTTCCCCCAGAGGTCGCGGCAATCTGACGACTCCACCGGCCGGCGGGCGGCTATTTAATTCGACCATGCTCCCCCGCCGCATCCGCGCCGACGGCTTCGTCGACCCCTGCATCCCGTCCCGTGCTCCCAAGCCGCCTTCCGGCCCCGATTGGGTGCACGAGGTCAAGCATGACGGCTACCGGCTGATCGTGCGCCGGGACGGCGAGACCGTGCGCCTGTTCACCCGCCGCGGCTATGACTGGACGGAGCGCTATCCCGCCATCGCCGCGGCGGCGGCCAAGCTCAGGCGCAGTCGTTCACGCTGGACGGCGAGGCGGTGGTCGCCGGTGCCGATGGCGTCGCCATCTTCGACGCGCTCCACCGGCGCGGCCGTGTGCGCGACGCCATCCTCCAGGCCTTCGACCTGCTGGAGCTCGACGGCGAGGACTTGCGGCCGCTGCCGCTCGGCAAGCGCAAGGCGCGCCTGGCGAGGCTGCTGGCTCGCGTGCGGGCCGGGATCGCGCTCAACGAGCACACCGACGAGAACGGCGCCGTGGTGTTCCTGCACGCTTGCAAGATGGGCCTGGAGGGGATCGTGTCGAAGCGGCTGACGGCGCCGTACCGGTCCGGCCCTTCCCGGGACTGGATCAAGGTCAAGAACCCGGACAGCCCGGCGATGGTGAGACATCGGGAGGGGCGATGGTAGCGGGGCGGCGGATTTCGGGCCGGGCATTAAATGAGCGAAAATCATGACAATCACCCGTCATCCCAATCACTTGATACCCGATTTGAAGCGATCGGCCCCCTCGCCTCGCCGTCGCTGGTGCCCTTCCCGGGGGCTCTGCCCCCCCCGGGGTGCCCCGACCGGCCGGACGCATCGGCGGCCTCGCGCCGCAGGGGATGGGACCGTTCCGCGTGACTACCTGCCCTCGCGACGGCGCCGCGTTCGGAACGAAGTGTCGCTGTTTTGATTATCCCGCCGCAGTGCAGCAAACACAGGTGGAAAAATGTTGTTTTGGAAATCCTGGATCGATGCGGCGCAATTCTGTTTTGAAGCGCAAAGCGTGATCGCAATGCGACTGATGAAGATTGCTACCGGCGGTCAGGACGGCGCGGCGGAATGTACGCGGATGGTGCTGGTGAAAATCGATGCGGGCGCGGCGGCGCACACCGCCGGGGCGCTCGCGCTCGTGGACGGCAAGAGCGTGGAAGCGGCCACAAAACTCGCGATGGCGCCGATCAAGCGCCGCGTTCACGCCAATCATCTGCGCTTACTACGCGGCTGAGACCCGACTGATAACGGGTTCACAGCGGCGCCCCGAGGCGCAATGACATGACCGCACAGGACCGGGGTCTGACTGGCGATCAGATCAGCGCGCTCGAAATGCTGGCCGGCTATCCGAACGGCTGCGCCGAATTCGGAGCTGAAGGCCAAAGGCTTCACGATCGGGTTGCTCGGCGGATTGATCCGCGCCGGACTTCGCGACCGCGACACCGGGGATCGTGAAGTCCGGCGACCGAACGCTCGGCGTGGTGAGACTGGCGATCACGGAGAAGGGGCGGACAATGATCGTCCGATGACGCGGGGTGCTCGTCCCCATCGCCAGTGTCGACACGGGAAACCCCAGCCCGCCGGGAAGTTGGGCTGGGGTCCCGGTTACAGGGCTCTCCCATCGGGGAAGTATGATGAAAGCGCCGCCGTTAAATCTAGTGAAGATGACAATTTTGTCAGGGTCAAAAAATCAGCATACTGATATTGGTAGAAGGCTGTGGCGGACTGGCAACACCATCGAAGCCGGCGACCAGTTCAGATTTCGGGCGGCTTGGACGCAGCGCGCCGAGCACGCATCAATTCGCGGTTCTTCTTTCGGATAAGCTCCAGATTTCTCGCTCGATATTTGCGGGTAGCTTCGCGATTCAATTCTGGATTCTTCGCCCGTTTTGCAGCTGCCCAAATGCGGCCATAGGCCTTTTTCTTTTCGCTGTCCCTAAAGGGCATCCGGGCCTCGCGCACTTTCTCTGACCAGTTTACCGAGAGGGCTGATCGGAGCGCGAGGGGAAATTCGAGCCACCGGGGATGGCTTGGCGGCCACGGCGCGGCATACTTCGGCAATGGGCGTGCGGACACGGGGCCTGGACATTGCCATCGGTGCCAAGCGGCAGGTTGCCGATGCGGCCGCGCGCGCCGAGGCGAAGGCCGTCATCGAGCGCTGGAATGAGCAGCTTGTTGCCAGCCGGGACATGCTCTGGTCGCCGACGATCCGGGCCGCGCTGATCGCCGGGACGCCGTGGCTTGACGTGTTCTGTCCCGTGCGGCTTCACCTCGTCCTGGCCGAGGATCTTGCTGCTGGCACCGGTGACCGACGCAGCAGCGCCGGCGTCAACCGGGGCCCCGCAATCCCAAGTTTGAGCGCCCCAAGGCGCCGACAAGCACGGTGCGGCCAATCTGATTAGCGTCCGCGCGGCCCCTGGTCGGCGGACATTCCGGAGGAAAGGGCTTTGGCGGTCTTGCGGGTTAGGCCGAGGCCTTCCGAGCGCCTATAGTACATCAGCCTCGGAGCATGGGGATCGAGCCAGTCCCCCTTATCCTTATTGGTGCAAGCTTGATCAACCTCCTGAACTTAATGAGAAAGTAGCCGGACCCTCGCGGATCTCAATCGCGCCTTTGAGGCGGCGGGTTCATCACTGATCGTCTCCGCCCTTCGATCCGTTGCCAGGGCGGCTGCGGAGTTCGCCCGTTGCGCCTACGCTGTGGATTTTCCAACAAGCCCCTTCCGCTCACCGGCCGCGTCAGGCCAGGTCGCTCCCTTTCCCGACACATGCGAAACCGCAGGAACGCTCGGGCGCTCGCGGTTCGGCCATCCAAATACCACCACGGGCGGACGCCGGGCCCACCTTCGGCTACGCTCGCTCTCCAAGCGCTCTGTAGACCGAGGCGCGACCGATCTTCAAGGCCTTGGCGATCTCCGAGGCCCCCATGCCCTGGGCCTTCAACTGGCGCACCTTGGTCACGTCAATCGACGCGGGCCGGCCCTTGTAGACCCCGGCGGCCTTGGCCTTCGCGATCCCTTCAAGCTGGCGCTCCCGACGTAGGTTGGTCTCGAATTCCGCGAACACCCCGAGCATGTCGAGGAAGCACTTACCTGCCGCCGTGCTGGTGTCGATCGGCTGCTCGGTCGCCTTCAAGGACGCCCCCTTGGCTCGCACGGCACGAACGATATCCTGAAGGTCCCCGATGCTCCTCGCGAGGCGGTCGACGCGGGTGACCATCAGCACGTCACCCCGGTGCGATAGCGAAGTTCTCACCAGATCGGCTCGTGAGGTGTGCATCTCCACCATTTTGGCGGGGCCGCGAATCCATCCCACTGGCCGGTCACCACATACCCCGGTGGCTCGAATTTCCCCTCGCCCTCGAATCGGCTTCCTCGGTAGACTGCCCACAGAATGCGCGCGAGGCCCCGATGCCCTTCAAGGACCACGAAAAGAAAAAGGCCTATGGCCGCATTTGGGTAGCTGCCGAACGGGCGAAGAATCCGAAACCGCATCGTGACGCCAACCGCAAATATCGCGCGGCACATCCGGATCGTGAATCGAAGTGCGCTCGGCGCGCTGCGTCTAAGCCGCCCGACCGCGTGGTTTGATCGGCCGTCATTGCCTCAACCGCGCGAAATGCTCGCGAGCTCGGATCATCGCCGGGCTGTCTGGGTTCTTGACTTTGATCCAGTCCCGCGACGGGCCGGACCGATAGGGCGCCGAAAGTCGCTTCGACACGATCCCCTCCAGGCCCATCTTGCAGGCGTGCAGGAACACCACGGCGCCGTTCTCGTCGGTAACCCGCACGCGAGCCAGCAACCTCGCCAGGCGTTCCTTGCGCTTGCCCAGCGGCAACGGCCGTAAGTCCTCGCCGTCCAGTTCCGCCAGGTCGAAGGCCTGTAGGATGGCATCGGTGACGCGGCCGCGCCGATGGAGCGCGTCGAACACGCCGACGCTGGGACAAGCCATCGAGTTGTTCTCGCTCGGGACGCAGTTCGAGGATTTTCGTTCCGGCTTGTGCATGCCGGCATCGCACGGATCAAGGCGATCGGCGCCGACGTCGTCCTCATAGATCCGCAATTCGCACCGAAGGTGTTATCAAAGGCCGACGCGGAGGAGATGATCCAAATTATCTCATCCGCGGCCAAGCAAACGGTCGTGGATTTATTTCCGCGCTTTGCCGTCATGCGGGAATGGCATGACCTGGATGGCGTGCCTTTCGAGGCGTTCTTGTCCGCAGACCTCCTTCACATGAATGATTGGGGTTATGGCTGCCTCGCTAAACTCCTGACGGCCGCGATGGTCGATGCGGTAACGCGGTCTCCCGTTGTTGAGACCGGCGTCGTCGCGCATGCCGGCAACCAAGCCCGCCCCCGGTAGCTCGCCGCTCCGAGCCGACTGTACGCGTAATTGCTTTCCTTGGCCTGTGCTCGACGCCGTCCACTGGCATGAAACGCCTGGCCTCACTTCAGAAATCCATTCGCCGTCGACAACATCATCGCCCAGACGATCTAGGAAGCGTCGGACGCGGCCTACATGCGTTTGGCCGCGACAAAATCTCACGTTCGAGTTCGCATAGCGGCGGCGTGCCAGACCTTCGCACCAAGCGGCGAGCGCGCCGAGCCTCGCCAGATCGACGAAGCCGCGCTGTTCGAAGCGTCATCGGCTCGATCGGTTCGTTGAAGCCCCTGGTCGCCAACCGGAAATTTTGGCCGCCGAAGCCCCGACAAACAACGCCCATATGCCCCGGGACTCGCGGGCTCGACACCGCTATAATAAACCCAGAGAGCGTGGGCAACTTCGGAACGGCGACCACCGAATGCTAAGACGAACACTAACCGCAGCCTTGATAATATTACTTGTTCTAGTTTGTATTGAATGGGCGTCATCGTCGTTTGTGCACCCCTGTCCACAGGGCTCCGCCGGCAATCGATGCCCCTATGAAGGCGGAGTTATCGTCGAAGGTTTCAAAGTTCTTGCGAACTGGAAGCCTGAGGTGTGGACCGCCATAGGAATTCTAGTAATTGCCACTTTTACCACCATTCTCGGCATTTTTACAATCAGTCTCGCCCGTTCCACGGAAATCGCTGCCAATGCTGCCAAACTCAATTCCCAAGTGGCTGTCGGCGCCGAAAGAGCTCATCTTTTCGTTCAAATCGAAATCGAAAATATCGTCAGTACAATTTCGCAGGCATCGAAGAGCGCTTCCTTGCCGAAAGAAAAGTCGCCCGCACCGCGTCTTTCATATGCTTTGAAAAATCATGGAAAAACGCCCGCCATGATCCGGGAGATAAGGCACGGTGTCATTGTCACACCCAATCCTCCAAACAACCCAAGATACGAGACCGTCTCTCACTTGCCCGTTCATATTCTCGGCGCAGGCGAGAAAACGCCGCCAATACAGGTTATCGATTTGCCGAGACTGACGACCAACGACGTCGTCGCCATAGAAGAACTTTTTAACACCCTTTGGTTTTACGGCCTCTTGGTATATGATGACACCTTCGGGTGGCGGCGAACATTAGATTTTGTTTGGCAATACAGCCCCATATTGAATGACCTCCACGTATTCAGATATCAAGAAACGGAAGAGAGACACGATGAGCCGAAGGCGATTACCCGCGGCTCGTTCATCAATCGAGTCCTTCAGCGCGATAGTGGCCCATCATCCTGAACCGAGCGCGCGCCTTCATTCGACTTCTCGCTGACTCCTGACGACATTCGCGCTCCGAAGGCCACGGCCATGAATGCGAACCGGTCTCAGTCGCCATGCGAACGCGTCTCTGTCCTTGGGGATAAAATCTGCCGGGAAAGGGTTTGCGCGAGCCAGAGACGGGGCGGCATTTTGCCCCCGCGATCGGCCGTCAGCCGTAGCAGAGACCGGAGACTCCGCTCCGGTCCGATCGAATGTCGCGGCAAACCGGGAATTGTTTCAGAGACCGCAAGAAACCGGCTTATCACGAGACTGCGTGGTGGGCCCGGCAGGACTCTATGGTCGGAGCAATATCAATGACTTGACGAATAGTGGGCCAATTTTTGACCCATCAAAGGCCGTGCAATCCCGCGGAAGTGGCTCACCCAAGCCCCGATGCATCATCAGGTTCACGCTACTTCGGCTTCTCAGCTTCCCCTTTCCAGGGCGACCATTTCTATCGCGTCCAGGCGTGCGTCCGGGAGCGGGAGCGTCGCCGTCTTGTCGTTAACAAGCGCGGCCGCAAGATCGTCCTCCACCTCGGTTTCCATGGTGCGGTCCCTTTCGCGCTATGTTCCAGCGGCATTGTGACGACTCCCACCCTGGCGGCCAGCAACTATTTGAGCCGGCATGCTCCACAACCCGATCTGATCGGCAAGCTCAACCATGGTCAGATGCTGACCATCCAGGCGGACACTCACCGATCATCGGCCGGCCAAGGCATTTGCGGAGAAGATGTCACCTGCAGCAGGGAAAAAGAACATGAATACGTTGAAATGCTCCCTAATGAGCGTCGGCTTCGTGGTGCTCTCCGCCGGATGGGCCGCCGCCGCTCCAGCGGTCGTCCTGGATTATCTCAATCTGCGTTATGCGCCGGGCTATGACCAATACATCATCGAGGTGATCCCGCCCGGCTGGGTGGTGAATACCGGCGCTTGCGCCGACGGATGGTGTCAAGTCAACGTCAACGGTGTTCTCGGATTTGTCGACTCCGATTACCTCGGCGTCTCGGCGCCTGGGTATTGGCCGTCGTCCGGCTACGCCTACTCTTGGACCTATCCGAACTATGCCTATTACGATGGGTACGGCGCCGGTCCGTATGTAGGCCCCTACGCCGGCATTTACGCGCAGGGGAGAGACGCTGACCTCAAGGCTGCCCGTAGGCTAGTCGATCGAGCCAAACCGACGGCGGTTGCAAAGGACAACGGAACGGCAGGGCCGCATGCCGCCAAGCTGGGAAAAGGCCCTGCACCGATCGGCGTTGCCACCGCCGCTGTCCGCTCGAAAGCGAAAGGATAATCCGTGGCGTCTCCCCGCCCGTTAACACGCTGATATTAGGGGTTAGACAGCGTCGCAAGCCACGCAATAGCAAATCCCGCCGCCGCCGAAATAACCCAAAAGATCAGGTGCCGCAAAACGTTTCATGCACGACCTGATCGGGTCGCGGCGGATCGGCGTATCGCCCGAACGGTGGCTGATCCTCGTAAGGCACGGAAACCACCAACAACAGTCTCTCGAAAACCGAAAAATCTCCATCGTTCACGGCCGCGATGATCGCTTCCTCCACCAGATGGTTGCGCGGGATGAAAGCTGGGTTGACCGCGCGCATCGCGGCACGCCGCTCCGTTGGCTCCCCGCTCTCGTTGGCGAGCCGATGGCGCCATCTCTCGGCCCAATTGTCGAAGGCCCCCGGATCCGCAAATAAAGTGCGTACACAGACATCGCCCTGAGGTCCGGCCGCGTCGCATAGGCGCCGAAATACCAGGGTGAAATCGGCGCCATTCTGGGCCATGCGATCCAGCAGATCTTGTGCCAAGGAGGTGTCGTCCGCCGGTGATTCCAGGAGGCCGAGCTTGCGGCTGAGGCCCGTAGCGTAGGCCGTATGGAATACCTTCGAGAACTCGCCGATCGCCTCCTGTGCTTCCTTGAGGGCGGCGTCGCGGTCCTCCGCAAGCAGCGGCAACAGCGTTTCCGCTAGACGGATGAGGTTCCACTGCGCGATGTCCGGCTGATTGCCATAAGCATAGCGTCCCATCTGATCGATCGAGCTATAAACCGTCTGAGGGTGATACGAGTCCATGAACGCGCAGGGACCGTAGTCGATGGTCTCGCCCGCGATCGACATGTTGTCGGTGTTCATGACACCATGAATGAAGCCGACCAGCAGCCACTTTGCGATGAGGGCTGCCTGGCTCGAAATCACCTGGTCGAGAAGGGCGCGGTAAGGGTTCGTGGCGCCAACAACTTGCGGATAGTGCCGCGCGATGACGTGATCAGCGAGGCGGCGGATCGCATCAACATCCCCCGCGCCGCGAAAAACTGGAAGGTACCGACCCGAATGTGGCTCGATGCGACGCGAGTCAGTACCGCGCCGGGTAAGATCGTCTCGCGCCGAACCGGTTCGCCGGTGGTCACTGCGGCGAGCGCTCGCGTCGTCGAAATTCCGAGAGACGCCATGGCCTCGCTTACAATGTACTCACGCAGCACAGGTCCGAGCGCCGCACGTCCGTCTCCGCGGCGGGAAAACGGCGTAGGGCCGGCCCCCTTGAGCTGGATGTCGTGGCGCGTGCCGGCGCGGTCGATCACTTCGCCAATGAGAATGGCGCGTCCATCACCGAGTTGAGGCACGAAGGACCCAAACTGGTGGCCCGCATAAGCCATGGCGAGCGGGTCGCCTCCCATCGGCACTCGATTGCCGGCGAGGATTTCCACACCCTCCGGCGTCGTAAGCTTTTCAAGATCAAGTCCCAGGTCCATAGCGAGCTTCGTGTTGAGCTTAATCAGACGCGGGGCAGCGACCGGAGTAGGCCGCAGTCGAGCAAAAAAACGATCCGGCAACCGAGCGTAGGTGTTATCAAATTCACAGAATTCGACTGTTTCTGATTGTGCGTTCATTGTGGTCCAGCGTTCACAATTGAGATCCCCAAGGTCGTCTATATGGTGTGCGTGTCAATCGCTATCCCGGAAACTGCATTCCAGCGGGTTGAAGAACCGACGGTGCGACCTCGATATCCGTTCCCCTGCCGAAGTTTCGACTAGCGGAGACGCCGGCCCAACGTTCGACAAGGCAATATTCCGGAGAAGAACATCATGCGCCTACCTCTCATCCCGCCGGCCGAACTTACGCCTCAGCAAAAGCCGCTTTACGACGAAATGCGCAGGGGTATTGCAAGCAATTTCAACGCGTTCAAGGTGGAGCGCGAAGATGGCGCCCTTATGGGGCCCTGGAATCCATGGCTGCACGAGCCCGCGATCGGCAAGGCGATCTGGGATTTGACTCTCGCGATGACCGCCAACGCATCACTCCCCGACAATGTGCGCCAGATCGCGATCCTCGTGGTGGGCGCACGGTTTGACGCCGCCTATGAGATCTATGCGCACATCGCGGTCGCAGAGCGGGAGCGCCCGAACGTCTCGCTGCTTTGGTGGGCGATTTGAAACCGAACGACCTCTCAAAGGAAGAGAACGTGGCCTTCGATGTGGCCTATAAGCTTGTGCGGTGTGGCACATTGCCCGAACCGCTTTATCGCCTCGCGGTCGGCACCTTCGGCCAACACGGCACCAACGAGCTCATCTATCTCGTTGGTCTGTACAGCCTCGTTTCTACAACCCTCAACGGGTTCGACGTTCCCGTCCCCGAACGTGAGTGAGGAGCAGTGATGCCGGCCGCGCACAGCGCCGCAAAACGCCTTCCACCATCCTGCACATCGAGGATCGCAAACAGCGACGCGCATCAATAGATTGCTCGCATGAAGAAAATCGGATTCCTCTCCTTCGGGCATTGGACGCCCTCGCCGCAATCGCAGACCCGCTCGGCCGCGGACGCGCTCCTGCAATCCGTCGACCTGGCCGTCGCCGCCGAAGAGTTGGGCGCGGACGGGGCCTATTTCCGGGTCCATCACTACGCTCGCCAGCTCGCTTCGCCTTTTCCTCTGATGGCGGCCGTCGGCGCGAAGACCAGCCGCATCGAGATCGGCACGGCGGTCATCGACATGCGCTACGAGAACCCGCTCTACATGGCCGAGGATGCTGGCGCCGCTGACCTCATCGCCGGCCGACGTCTGCAGCTCGGCATCAGCCGAGGCTCGCCCGAGCAGGTGATCGATGGATGGCGGTATTTCGGTTATCAGCCGGCCGACCGTCAGACCGACGCCGACATGGGGCGGCGTCATGCGGAGGTGTTCCTGGACCTGTTGCGCGGCGAGGGCTTCGCCCGGCCGAATCCAAAGCCCATGTTTCCAAATCCGCCCGGGCTGCTGCGCCTGGAACCATTTTCCGAAGGTCTGCGGGAGAGGATCTGGTGGGGTGCCGGCTCGAACGCCACGGCGATCTGGGCGGCAAAGCTCGGGATGAACCTGCAGAGCTCGACGCTAAAGAACGACGAAACGGGCGAGGCCTTCCATGTGCAGCAGGCGGCGCAGATCCGCGAATACCGCGCCGCCTGGAAGGAGGCCGGCCATAAGCGCGAGCCGCGCGTCTCGGTCAGCCGCAGCATCTTTGCGCTGGTCGACGATCGCGACCGCGCTTATTTCGGGGGCGCGGGCGACGGTGACGATCAGATCGGATTCATCGACGCGAACACACGCGCGATCTTTGGCCGCAGCTACGCGGCCGAGCCGGATGCCCTGGTCGAACAGCTCAAGAAGGACGAGGCCGTCGCCGAGGCCGACACGCTGCTGCTCACCGTCCCGAACCAATTGGGCGTTACCTACAATGCGCATGTGATTGAGACAATTCTGACCCACATCGCTCCCACCATGGGATGGCGCTAACAAAGCGGCGTGGCCCATCTGACTTGAAAGGAGTCCGAGTTGAGCGTTGCCTTTACCAAGGAAGACAGTGCCGAAACTGCGTCGGAGACCCTCCTTCCCGACCGACCGGTTTCACCTCACCCAAACCTCGTTACGGAAGCGGGACTAAAGGCGCTGGAACTCCAGCTCCAACAGGCTCGCGAGGCGTACCAGACAGCGCAAACGATCGAAGACGTGAATGAGCGACGGCGGCAGGCAGCAAATCCCTTACGTGATGTGCGCTACCTTGCGGCGAGAGTTCGGACAGTTCAGGTCATTACCGATCCCACGTCAACCGACACCGTTGCATTTGGGAGCACGGTGACATTCAAGCGCGACAACGGGCGCGTACAGAAATATCGTGTCGTGGGAGAGGACGAAGCGGACCCCAAGTCCGGCTCTATTTCCTTCGTATCGCCGGTGGCAAGACTTCTGATGGGCAAAGCTGTTGGGGATGTAGTCGGCACATCCGATCAAGAGATTGAGATCATTTCGATCTCATAGTTCCTCACCGGACGCAACCGAAGTTGGAGCGGCCGCATTGCGCCACAATTTGCCTCGCAGTTCGAACAGCGGCGCGGCGGGTTCACCTTGGTCAGCGGACCCAGTGGTCGGTCGGCGTCGTGACGGTCCCGCGCCACAGCGGACTCAGTCACGGCGCATGACCGTCGCATTGGTCATGACCTTTGTCGGCTTTCTGAATCTAATCCGCCCTCCTGGCCGCCGCTTCAGCAAGCGCCTTCTTGGTGGCCTCGTATCCTTCTTCCTCCCGCGCCTGGACGGCCTCGGGAGAGAAGTCGCTGTCGTCGAATTGCTGCACCTTCTCCGGCGGTGGCACTGAAATGATATCCGGCACCTGAATCCAGCCTTCTTTTTCTACGTCGGTGAAAGCCGGATCGGCCTTGAGCGGATTTCCGCCGGGAAGCTTTTCAAGCGCCTCGACGAGCTTGGCGACCTTATTAAATCGCTTTAGCAGTTTGACATCCTCCTGCGACTTATTCGCGAACTGCAAATCCTTCCTGCGCGCGTACACCTGGAGCAGATTGCGGGGCAGCGGCGCCTTGTTCAGAAAAAGACTGATCACATAGACGGTGCGGCGGACCTTTGGTCCCCGGTCAAGCCTGTCGAGGACGGCGCCGAGTGGCGTGTTGTCGAACAGCCCGCCGTCCCAATAAAATCTCTCCTTGCTCCCGTCCTTGATCATGGTGCTGGGAAACGCCGGAGGCAGGCTGCCGCTGGCAATGATATGGTCCAGCGTAAGACCTTGCTCACGGCTGTGAAAATACTGGATGTGACCGTCCTGCAGATCGGTCGCGCTGAGCAGCAGCTCCGGTGCTGCCTCCCTGTCAGCCAACGACGTAAAATTGATCAAATCCGCCAAGGCACGGCGCAGCGGCGCAACGCTGTAGAAGTATGTCCAGTTCGGTCAATTCAGAAAATCAGGCCGGGGTTCGTAGAAATGCGGATTGCCGAAGAAGGATCCGTATCGCCGAAAAAGCGGCGGAAACAGAAACCCCGGCTCCTTCACCTCGTCCCAGAATGATTCGAGCGCCTCAAGCGGCGTGAGCCCCTCGGAATTGGGTTCTTCATAAAGGGCCTTTGCGGCTCCAAGTTCGTACGCGCGAAGCGCCCCGCCGCCCTGCAGAACCAGTGCTGTTCGAGCTGCCATATCAGCCTCTCCGTGAGATCACCACAGCGTCAACTCTTGCATCGCGCAGGTAGAGCCCGGCACTGCATATTTCACGCCGCGCTCGCTTGCCGTAGCGCGGATGGCCGCCCCCCTTGCCACTGGCGCAGAGCGCATCGCATCCCCATTTCATGGGACGGGAAGAAACCACCCAGCTTGGAAAACTCAATTGGTTCACGTTCTATCACTCGGTTTTGTTATTTTCTTTCTGATTCCGGTCGCTGTCTCGGCGGTTCTCTATTTTGTGGATGACCGGGTCGCGGATTGGAAGACGGCAGACCGCTCAAGCGCAGGTTTGTTGCCGCCGTCGGGGCAGGACGATGGAGCAGTCGTCCGCGTCTTTTCCGCCCGTACGGTGCGGTGGCGGGGAATTGTCGCGACCCACAGCTGGATCGTTGTGAAGGAAGCGAGTGCCACCGCATACAGTCGGTTCGACTACACGGCTTGGGGTAAACCGATTTGGATAGACCGCTTCGTTCCGGATGGCCGATGGTTCGGGCGCACGCCAGAGGTGGTATTTGCGGCGGACGGTCCTGCGGCTGAGCGGATGATCCCCCGTATCCGCGAGGCTGTTCGGGATTTTCCGTATCCGAACATAGGCGACTACCGTGCCTGGCCGGGGCCCAATTCGAACACCTTTGTCACGGCGATCATGAGTGCCGTCCCAGAGATGGCCGCAACGCTGCCCCCGACTGCCATCGGCAAGGACTTCCCTGTTGACCGCCGGTGGATCGGGCTGTCACCATCCCGGACAGGCATCCGCATCAATCTCGGTGGCTATGGGGGCTTTACTCTTGGGTGGGTAGAAGGCGTTGAGGTCAACGTACTGAATGCCGTAGCTGGGCTGGACCTACGCCGCCCCGCCCTCAAACTTCCGGGTCTGGGGCGGCTTGGGTTAAAGTAGCGTTTCTGTCGTTCCATCCCGCACGCGAGAGGACCAGTGACGGCAGGACGCAAAGAATCGGCCCCGAACGCATGGCAGCGCCCTCATTCATGGGCTGCGGGGTGCCCGGACCCGCCAGCAGGGTCGTCCCGCATTGCCGCCCCGCATCCAGACTGGCATGTTTGGGCCACATTCACTCCTCTCGAAAGGCATACACGATGACATCGTCAACGGAGCGCGCGGTTCTAGCCGGCGGCTGCTTTTGGGGCATGCAGGATCTGATCCGCAAAATGCCCGGCGTCATCTCAACCCGCGTCGGCTATAGCGGCGGCGACGTTGCCGAACGCCACCTACCGCCATCACGGCACGCATGCCGAGGCGATCGAGATCGTTTTCGATCCGAGGATCATCAGCTACCGGACCCTGCTCGAATTCTTCTTCCAGATTCACGATCCGACCACGCGCAACCGTCAGGGCAACGACGTGGGCACGAGCTACCGCTCCGCCATTTTCTACCTGGACCGAGAGCAGAAGCGCGTCGCTGAGGATACCATTGCCGATGTCGAAGCCTCCGGCCTCTGGCCGGGCAAGGTCGTGACCGAACTGGCACCCGTCGGCCCCTTCTGGGAGGCCGAGCCGGAGCATCAGGATTATCTGGAGCGCTATCCGGACGGCTACACCTGCCATTTCGTCCGCCCCGGCTGGAAGCTTCCACGCCGCGGGGACGCGAAGGCCAGTTAGAGCGCGCGCCCAACTTCCCCGAGCTCTCCGTCGAACCCATCACACGCGAGCGTGTCGGCGAGTTGGTCGCCGAGGCGATGGCACGGACGCCTCTGGGTGGTTCACGTTCCGCGAAAAGTGCCCCCACCGAATTCAGCATTTTCCTAAACGACTCCATGGCATTGATGTGCTTCCGGTGTGTGGTCATTGTTTGGAACGGATTCACTCTTGACGACAGGAGGCGGTGTCACTGCAGCCTCTGCGTGTCAATCGGCGCCCAAATTTGACCCCCTCTTGAGCGACGAGTCCGGACGGTAGCGCTCGCGCCGTCGGAGCTGGTCAGGGTAGCGGAGACGGCGCGAGCGCGGGTTGTGGGGTGATCCTCTGTTCGGCTTTTGAAGCGCCAGTCTGGACCGGTCTCTATGTCGGCGCCAACCTCGGTGGCGGCTGGGCCAACGGAAGCCTGAACGACAATTTCACCGGCGCGAGCGTCAGTACCGGCAGCAGTGGCGTGGTCGGTGGCGGCAAGGCCGGCTACAACTATCAGATCGGAAATTTCGTGCTCGGCGCTGAATGGGATTTCGAGGGCTCCTCGCTCAACGCGACGCGCTCGGCCGGCGTCCTCCAGGGCTCCGCGAACACCAATTGGATCACGACGGTAGCTGGCCGTTTCGGCATCGCCGCCAACAATTGGCTCTACTACGGCAAGGCCGGCGGCGGCTGGGTCGGCAATAGCGCGAGCCTGACCAACCTCGCCACAGGCGCCTCGGTGAGTTCGTCCAACACCAACGGCGGATGGCTGGTGGGAGCGGGGGTGGAATGGGCCTTCGCGCCGCAATGGTCGGCTTCGCTTGAGTACAATTATCTCGGATTGAACAGCTGGAACGTGAACTCCACCGTGTTCGCGCCGGCGGCAGACCGGTTCAGCGTCAACCGGACGTCCAGACGCTGCTGGTCGGCGTGAACTACAGGTTCTGATGCCGCTTCCATGGTGGCGTGCGGATTCCGAGGGAATGCGGCCACCGATTCCGACGGAAAGCGGCCACCCAATCCGATCGAAAGCGGCCACCTGATCCGAACGAAGGCGGCCACCCTGTTGATAGGGTGAGGCGGGGAGCGTTGTCGGCGATCTGAGCTGGGCAAGGTCCTCCTTTTGCGATTCGCGCAACTGGAGGTCCGATGCCCGCCGAGAGATTGTCGATGCGGAAGGTTCGAGAAGTTCTGCGCCTGAAGTACGCCTGTGGGGCGAGCGAGCGGGTGATCGCCCGATCGGTCGGGATCGGCCGCACGGCGATCGGGGAATACATTCGCCGCGCCGCCGTGATCGGCATCACCTGGCCGGTGCCCGAAGAGCTCGACGATGCGGCGCTGGAACGCAAGCTGTTCGCGCCTGCGGGATACAACCCTCCGCGATCGAAGCCGCTGCCGGAATGGGGGCATATCCATGCCGAGTTGCGCCGCCGCGGCGTGACGCTGGCGCTGCTGTGGGAGGAATACCGGGGCCATCATCCCGACGGCTACGGCTACAGCCGGTTCTGCGACCTCTACGTCGAATGGCGCCACGGCATCACCGCGACCATGCGGCAGACTCACGCGGCCGGCGAGAAGCTGTTCGTGGACTTCGCTGGCGATACCGTGCCGGTGTTCGACGGGCTCACCGGGGAGGTGCGTGTTGCCAAGATCTTCGTCGCGGTCCTGGGGGCATCGAATTACACCTTCGCCCAAGCGCGCTTCAGCGAGGCGCTGCCCGATTGGATCGGCGCCCATGTCGATGCGCTCGCCTTCCTGGGCGGGGTGCCGAAGGCGCTCGTCTGCGACAATCTCAAGGCCGGGGTCACCGTGGCGAGCCGCTACGAGCCGGGTGTCAACCGAACCTACCAGGACCTTGCCGCCCATTACGGCACCACCATCATGCCGGCGCGGCCACGCAAGCCGCGTGACAAGGCCAAGGTGGAGACGGCGGTTCTCATCGTCCAGCGGTGGGTATTGGCGCGGCTGCGCAACCGCCGCTTCTTCTCGCTCGCCGAGTTGAACGTCGCCATCCGCACGCTGGTCGACGAACTCAACGCCCGCCTGATGCGCAGGCTCGGTGCCAGCCGCCGCGAGTTCTTCTACACCATCGACCGGCCTGCCCTGATGCCGCTGCCGGCCGAGCCCTACCAGTATGCCGAATGGCGTCGAGCCCGCGTGGCGCCGGATTACCATGTCGAAGTTGCGGGCCACTTCTACTCCGTGCCGTCCCGCATGATCCGCCAGGTCGTCGAGGTGCGGGCCACCGAGGCCACCATCGAGGTGTTTCATCGCGGCAGCCGCATCGCGAGCCACGCGCGCTCTGCCGTGAAACGCCGCCACACCACGATCCCCGAGCACATGCCGAGCGCGCATCGCCGATACGCCTTCTGGACGCCGGCCCGTCTGCTGGCCGCCGCCGAGAAGATCGGCCCGTCCACGGTCGCGCTGTGCGAGACGATCATGCGGACAAAGCCCCATCCCGAGCAGGGCTTCCGATCCTGTCTCGGCATTCTGCGGATGGAGAAGACCTATGGGGCGCAGCGCCTCGAAGCCGCATGCCGCCGTGGGATCAGCATTGGCGCAGCGAGCTATCGGCTCGATCGCTTCGATCCTCCAGACCGGCCTCGACAAGGCCTTCCTGCCCGACACCAGCCCCGACGCCGAGCCCATCCGGCACGGCAACATCCGTGGCCGCAGCTACTACCACTGACCACCAAGAAGGAGATCCTATGCTCATCAATCATACCCAAGAACGTCTCGTCGCCCTGGGGCTCGCCGGCATGGCCAAGGCCTTCGACGACCAGCAACGTCAACCCGACGTCACCGCGCTCACCTTTGAGCAGCGGCTCGGCCTGATGATCGATCGCGAAGCGACCGAGCGGGAGAACAAACGGCTCGTCGTGCGCCTGAAGTTCGCCTCACTGCGCCAAGCTGCAATCGTCGAAGATGCCGATCTGCGCGCTCCCCGGGGCATCGATCGTGCCTTCTTCGCCAAGCTCGTCGATGGCGATTGGATCGGTCGCAAGCAAAACTTGCTCATCACCGGCCCAACCGGCGTCGGCAAGAGTTGGATCGCCTGCGCGCTCGGCCACAAGGCATGCCGCGACAACCGTTCCGTCCTCTACCATCGGCTGCCACGGCTGTTCGAAGCTCTGGCGCTCGCCCGCGGCGATGGACGCTATGCACGGCTCCTCAAGATGCTGTCGAGGGTCGACCTCCTCATCCTCGACGACTGGGGCCTCGCCCCGCTCACCGGCGACCAGCGTCGTGATCTCCTCGAAGTCGTCGACGATCGCCACCAGCGCGGATCGACCATCATCACCAGTCAGGTGCCGATCGAGCATTGGCACGAGGTCATCGCCGACCCCACCATCGCCGACGCCGTCCTCGACCGCCTTGTCCACAACGCCCACCGCCTCGCCCTCAAGGGAGACAGCATGCGAAAGATCGCCGCCCAACGTTCCAATCTTGACGCCACCAAGAAAACCTGAATCAACTCACCATGCCGGCAACCACACCCCGGTCGCCTTCGTCGGAACAGGTGGCCGCCTTCGATCGGAACGCATGGCCGCGTTCAATCGGAATCCCTGGCCGCAATCGTCGGAATCCGC
>CAVVCE010000054.1:0-14408 GCA_963746235.1 uncultured Alphaproteobacteria bacterium | reverse complement strand
GGCCCGAGCCATAAAGCAGCGCCAGCACCGCGGCGTCGCGCGCCAGCACCCAGGGCTCGCGGTCCTCGCCGGCCCGCAGGCCGGTGTCGGTGAGGCGTTTGGCCGGCGCCACCGCGAGCGGCTTGGGCAGGCTCTTCTGGATTTTCGGCGCCCGAATTGCAGACAGCGCGCCGACCTTGCCCTTGCCCTGGCGTTCCAGGAAACGGGCGAAGGAGCGCGCGCCGGCGAGCGCCCGCATCAGCGAGCGGCCGCCGATGCCGGTGCCGCGGCGGTGCGCCATGAAGGCGCGCACGTCGCGCGGCGCGAGATCCCGCAGCATTGCGAGGGTGACGCGGCGGCCGAAATGGGCCGCGAGAAAGCCGAGGAACTGGCGGACGTCGCGCTCATAGGCCTCGACGGTCTCCGGCGACATCCGCCGCTCGGCGCCGAGATGGGCGAGCCAATCGACGACTTCACACGGCGGTCTCGGGGGCCGCGCCGGCAAGCTCGGCCTGCTCCTGCCCGCCCCGTTTGGGCTTGGCGCGATCTGCTTTAGCCCCGCGCATCCGCCTGAAATCCTTTCGCCGTGGCACCATATTGGTTATCCCACCCCTTCGTGTGAGCTTCCTTAAACCCGGGGATGCCGGCGGTCCCATGGCAAAGCGCATCGTCGACGTGCTGGTGCCGGTCGCGCTCGATCAGACCTATTCCTACCGGGTGCCGCCGGAACTCGAGCTCGCCCCCGGCGATCTCGTGCGCGTGCCGCTCGGTCCGCGCGAATGCACCGCGGTGGTGTGGGCCAATGATGCGACGCCCGATCCGCGTCTCGACAACCGGCTAAAGGACGTCGCCGCCAAGCTCGACATTCCGCCGCTCAAGCCGGAGCTGCGCCGGTTCGTCGAATGGGTATCCGGATACACGCTGAGCCCGCGCGGCATGGTGTTGCGCATGGCGCTACGGATGGGCGAGCAGCTCGGGCCGGAGCGGGTGCGGGTCGGCGTGCGGATGGCCGGCCCGCCGCCGCAACGCATGACCGCCGCCCGCGCGCGCGTGCTGGCGCTTCTCGCCGACGGCCTTGCCCGCGCCAAGGGCGACGCGGCGAAGGAGGCGGGCGTTTCCGTCGGCGTCATCGACGGGCTGATCGACGAAGCCACTCTCGAGGCGGTTGCGTTGCCGGCGGAGCCGGCGGCGCGGCCGCCCGATCCCGGCTATGCCGTTCCCGATTTCGCGCCGGCCCAGGCCGCGGCGGGCGCCGCGCTGCGGGACGCGGTGCGGACCGGCGGCTATTCCGTCACCTTGCTCGACGGCGTCACCGGCTCGGGCAAGACCGAGGTGTATTTCGAGGCGGTGGCGGAGGCGGTGGCGCGGGGCCGCCAGAGCCTGATCCTGATGCCGGAAATCGCGCTCACCGCGCAATCCCTCGATCGCTTCGCGGCGCGGTTCGGCGTGCGCCCGGCCGAATGGCATTCCGAGCTGAGCCCGCGCATGCGTGCCCGCACCTGGCACGCGGTGGCGGCCGGCGAGGTCAGTGTCGTGGCCGGCGCGCGCTCGGCGCTGTTCCTGCCCTATGCCGATCTCGGCCTCATCATCGTCGATGAGGAGCATGACGCGGTCTACAAGCAGGAAGACGGCGTGCACTATCATGCCCGCGACATGGCGGTGGTGCGCGCCCACATCGCCAAGTTTCCGGTGGTGCTGGCGTCGGCGACCCCGTCGATCGAGACCGAGGTGAATGCACGGCGAGGGCGCTATCGCCGGCTGGCGCTGCCGGAGCGGTTCGGCGGCCAGCATTTGCCCGGCGTCGAGGCGATCGACCTCACCCGCGAGGGTCCCCCGCGCGGCCGCTATATCGCGCCGCGGCTCGCGGCGGCGGTGAAGACCGCGCTGGAACGCGGGCAGCAGGCGCTGTTGTTTCTCAATCGCCGCGGCTACGCGCCGCTCACCTTGTGCCGCGCCTGCGGTTTCCGCTTTGCCTGCCCGAACTGCGATGCCTGGCTGGTCGATCACCGCTTCAAGCGGCAGTTGGTGTGCCATCACTGCGGCTTCTTCACCCCGCGGCCGGCAACCTGCCCGAAATGCCTCGCGAGCGACCAGTTCGTCGCTTGCGGCCCTGGGGTCGAGCGGCTGGAGGAAGAGGCGGCCGCACTTTTCCCGCAGCGGCGCATCATGGTGCTCTCCAGCGACCTGATCGCCACCGCGGATCGCATGCGCGAGGAATTCAAAGCGATCGAGGACGGCCATGTGGACATCGTCATCGGCACCCAGCTGGTGGCGAAGGGGCATCATTTCCCCAAGCTCAACCTGGTCGGGATCATCGATGCCGACCTCGGCCTGAGCAATGGCGACCCGCGCGCCTCCGAGCGCACCTTCCAGCTTCTGCACCAGGTTGCCGGCCGCGCCGGCCGCGAATCCGGCCGCGGCTACGGCTTCCTGCAGACCCATCAGCCCAACCATCCGGTGATGCGGGCGCTGATCGCCTGCGACCGCGAGGCCTTTTATGCGAGTGAGATCGAGGCGCGCGAGCGCACCCATTATCCTCCGTTCGGACGCCTCGCGAGCATCGTGGTGTCGGGGCCGGACCGCCCCTCGACCGAAGGCTGCGCGCGGCGCCTGTGCGTGGCGGCGCCGCGCGACGAGGCGGTGCGGATTCTCGGGCCCGCGGAAGCGCCGATCGCGGTGGTGCGCGGCCGCCACCGCTTTCGGGTCTTGATCAAGGCGCCGCGCGCCTTCGATCTGTCCGCCTATCTGCGCGACTGGCTCGGCCAGGCGCCCAAGCCCGCGACCGGCATCAAGCTCGAAGTCGACATCGATCCCATGAGTTTCCTGTGAAGGGGTGTGCTTTGCGCGGTCAAGCCGGGCAACGACACGATACAGTCAGCGCAATCGGGGTAATTCTAGGCGACGCGGCCGCGGAACTGGCCGGTCTTGCGGAAGCGCCAGAGGTAGGACGGAACGATCGCCTCCGCCGAGCGCGGCACGATGCCGAGCCCCTCCAGCGTGCGGCCTTCGGCGCGCGCCGCGTCCGACACCACACTGTCCGACCGCAGCAGCTCGACCTGGTCCCGCGTCAGCGGGGGCTTGGGCATGAACTCGAAGAAAAACGCCTGGAATCTCGCGAGCCAGAACGGGATCGGCACCAGCAGGCGGTGGCGCTCGATGGTCGCCAGCACGTATTGCATAAGCTCCTTGAACGTCATGACCTCGGGGCCGCCGAGCTCATAGACCGTGCCCGGCTTGGTTTCGCCCGCGACCGCCTTGGCCATCGCCTCCGCGACATCGCCCGCATACACCGGCTGAAACCGCGTCGTCCCGCCCCCGACCAGCGGCAGCACCGGCGATATCCGCGCCAACGCCGCGAAGCGGTTGAAGAAATCGTCATTGGGTCCGAACACGACGGAGGGGCGCAAGATCGTCGCCTCCGGCGTCGCCGCCAGAACGAGCCGCTCGCCCTCGGCCTTGGAGCGGGCATAGGCGGAGGGCGAATGCTCGTCGGCGCCGATGGCGGAGACGTGGATCATCTGTGCATTTTCGGCCGCCGCCGCGAGCGCGACCGATTCGGCGCCGAAGCCCTGCAAGGTCTCGAAGCGCTGCCGGCCGGACTCGAACAGGACGCCGACGAGGTTGATCACCACGTCGCTGCCGCGCACGGCGGCCGCCACCGAAGGCCGGTGGCGCACATTGGCCTGCACCCCGTGAATCTGGCCGACCCGCCCGAGCGGCTGCAGGTGGCCGATGAGATCGGGGCGGCGCACCGCGACCCGGATGCGGTATTCGCGTTTCGCCAGCGCGCGCACGACATGGCGGCCGAGAAAGCCGGACCCGCCGAAAATCGTGATCAGGGTGTCGGCATTGGATTGCGCAGTCATCGGCTGCCTTTCCGTAGGGCGCCCGCGCCGGATATCGTTCGAGCCGGGTCGGCCCTGGGCGTCGATCCGGCGCGGCATACCGGATCGTCCCTGCCCTGTACAGAGCGACGAAAGTTCGCCGTAGAGGTTCGTCGTCTCGGCTCGCCATCCTGGCTCCGCCCGGGCCCGGCGATGGCGCAATGATGGGCGCAATGATGCGACGCCTTGTTGACAAGCGGAAACCGGCGCCCTTATGTCTCTGCGCCTGCCCAGGTGGCGGAATTGGTAGACGCGCTGGTTTCAGGTACCAGTGGCGCAAGTCGTGGAGGTTCGAGTCCTCTCCTGGGCACCATCCATTTTCACAAGCTGATGATTTATTTCGTTAAAATAGGAAAATCCCCCGCACCAGGGCGCCAACCTCGCGGTTGGCACGGAGGTGGGACGGACCACACCTCAATAACCAATAACCGCAGCATAACACTAGATTTTTTCTTTGAGCGGAACCCCGAGCACCCGCCCTCGTTGAGGCTGCAGCGAGATGGAGTGCGTCAGTCATGATCGGTACCGCGTTTCTCGAGGCATTGCCTGTGGCGGTCTATACGACGGACGCGCAGGGACGGATCACCTACTTCAACGAAGCCGCCGCGGACCTGTGGGGCCACCGCCCCCAGCTTGGAACCGACCAATGGTGCGGGTCCTGGCGCCTTTATTGGCCGGATGGCCGTCCTCTCCCACATGACGAATGCCCGATGGCAATGACCCTGAAGGAGGGCCGGCCGGTCCGCGGTTTCGAAGCCTTCGCCGAGCGGCCGGATGGCACAAGGGTCCGCTTCCTCCCCTACCCAACGCCATTGCGAGATGACTCCGGTCAACTGGTCGGAGGAATCAACCTCCTCGTGGATGTCACCGAGCGGTACCAGGCAGACTTGGAATTGGCGCGACTTGCCTCCATCGTTGCCTCCTCCGATGACGCGATTATCAGCAAAACCGTAGATGGCCGGATTACTTCTTGGAATGCCGGTGCGACTCGCATCTTCGGTCATAAAGCAGAGGAAATGATCGGTCAGCCGATCACGCGGATCATCCCGCTTGAGTTGCACGGCGACGAAAAGGAGATTCTCGCCCGGATTAAACGAGGCGAGCACATCGACCATTACGAAACGGTGCGTGTTGCGAAGGATGGTCGCCTCATCGACGTCTCTCTGACCGTCTCACCGCTGCGCGACAAATCGGGAAATGTGATCGGCGCGTCAAAGGTCGGCCGTGACATTACCGAACGCAAGCAGGCGGAAAAATTGCAGCGTCTGTTGATGAACGAGCTTAGTCACCGCGTCAAAAACACGCTGGCGACAATGCAGGCGATCGTAAGCCAGTCTCTGCGGCGGGCCAAGAACCTGACCGATTTCGGGTCCAGCTTGAGCGGACGCGTGCAGGCCCTCGCACGCGCGCATGATTTGCTCACCCAGACCAAGCTGCAGGGTGCGGATGTTTTGGACCTGGTACGCGAGCAAGTTTTGCTCGGCGCCTCGGATGACAATCGTATCGCGTGTTCCGGCCCGCGGCTCATGATCGATGCGCAATCCACGGTGCATTTGGCTCTGGTCCTGCACGAGCTTGCCACGAACGCTCGCAAGCATGGTGCCTTGTCCATCGCTGATGGACGCTTGTCAGTACAATGGAAAATGAAGACGAACGGCGGACGCAATCTCGTCCTGGAATGGAAGGAGAGCGGCGTTGCGAACCTCACCGCACCGACAGAGCGCGGGTTCGGAACCACCCTGATCGAACAGACCGTGTCAACTCACGGAGGCGAAGTCTCGATGTCCTACGGAGCTGGCGGTCTGACCGGGCAAATCACAATGCCGCTTCCACAAGAAGTCCAACCAAGCATTGGCCAAATTGCCGCAACTCCGAATATGGAAACCCACCGTTCATTCCTCCACGCTCAAAGCCCTCAGCCGCTTCTTCGAGGCAAGCGAATCATCATCATTGAGGACGAGCCATTGGTAGCAATGGACTTGGAGTTGACTTTGGCGGGGGCCGGCTGCGAAGTCATCGGATCAGCGGGAACACTGGACAAGGCACGATCGCTTATATCGCAGGCTGAATACGATGCCGCTCTCCTCGATGTTAATCTTGCAGGCCAACCGGTGGACGAACTTGCGGCCGCTCTGACAAAGAAAAACACCCCGTTCGCATTCGTCACCGGCTACGGACGCGAGGGCGTGCCGCGCGGGTTCCAAGACGCCGTCCTGTTGAAAAAACCATTCAGCCAAGATCAGCTTCTCGCAGTGATGGAGCACCTGGTTCATAAAGCCGCCGCCGTCGTGCAGTTGCGGCCGAAAAACCGCTAGGTCTCCGCCCCAGCGGCGATTTTCTGTAATTCCGATTTCCTTGATCCTTGCCTCAAGCCCAATTTCAACGAGCACCTCTCGGTCTTCCACCGGAAGATCACGGAAGGCCTCGCGCACTCAATGTCGGACCGGGGCGCCTCTCCGCTGAATCGCCGTCATCAGTTCCTCGATGTCCACGGCGCCGCCTCGCGGCGTCCTCGAGTTTGAGATTGGCGGCTGCCCCAACAGTTCTGGACGCGGCCGCCGAGACCTCGTGGTGCACCTCACGATGCTCCGCATGAGTGGCCAGGGTGATGTAGCTGGCGGCCATGTGCAGCAACGCCGCACGGTCAACCGGTTGGCCGACTTGCTCGGACGCCAGAAGACATTCGGCGGCCCGTCCGATGTAAAATTCATGGTTGTTCACGCGCTGCACTCTCCCCTGTTCTGTTGATTAAACAGAAGGCGGGCCCTTGCGTTCCGGGAACTCGAAAAAAGGATGGCTGGCTCAGCCGGCGCCGCCGCCAAGGCGCCCAAAATTTACGTGCGGGCATTCAACGACGGCCCCCAGCCGGGCGCATCGGCTGGGATGCTGGCGCGTTGGAGTCGCCAGAATAGGGCGGCATCATCAGTCAGGTCACCGCGTGTGACCCGTGCATGCGCTTCTGGAAGCTGCGTTCAAGATTTTATGCGACAAGGCGCAGCGACGCAGCGCGGCAGGGCTCGGATGCGGCAAAGCGGACCGCGCCGCAGGCGGGTGCCGCTGATCGGGCTTTTTTTGAACAGTGGCCGCCTGAGCCAATGAAAGCCCGCAGACGCACAAGATCAGTCCGACTGCAAACGGGAGGGTTCTCATGTCGCATCTCTCCTTCTCAAGCTTAGCCTTTAAGCAGAACTCCCCCCGGCGCGTGCTGCGCGGTCGCATGCGCCGCAAACCGGCCCCGGGGCACGGAAACCCCAGCCCCCGGGCGGATCGTCGCGGGTGGCGCGGGACGACCAAAAATGCAGCCGGCCACCGCGACGGCGAATTCACCCGTTGTGCCCAGACATCACCGCTTCGACAAAGAAGCCGACCCAAAAAGCGACATACACGTAACCAGCACAGATCAACGCCGTAAACACAATTCTGGATGGCACCCGTCCAGGATTATCTTCGGCCACCATTTGGTCTTCTCCATTGTGACGCCTTCGGGATTGTCAACGTCGTCGGCCGCTCACTCGGACGAGGCCAATCGGCTCGAACGCGGAAACCGGCCGACCCAGCATACTACGCCGCCGCCCATTCGTCATCGCTCCCCAACACCACGCGCTCCGACACCTTGCCGGTTGCGCACGAGGTGGACCTGCCCGACCGGGATCTCATTCGCCGGCGCGCGGTTGGCAGCCCATGCTTGGCAGTCTACGTCTCCGCGGCATGCATCTCACCGGCGCGCGCTAAACGGCGCATGAGATTTTCCGCCCCCGCTGCGTCGCATTGCCTGTTGCCTCGGCGTACTCCTCGATCGGCAGTGGCCGGCCGATCAAATAGCCCTGGATCTCGTCGCAGGATTCGTTCGCCAGGAACGCGAGTTGCTCCTTGGTCTCGACGCCTTCCGCGGTGACCGGCAGCGAGAGGGCGCGTCCGAGACCTATGATGGCGCGAATAATCGCAGCCGATTGCGGATTTTTGTCGAGATTGGAAACAAACGCCTGGTCGATCTTGATCTTGTCGAAGGGGAACGCCTGGATATAGGACAACGAGGAGTATCCGGTGCCGAAATCGTCCATGGCGATCCGCACGCCGAGCGCCTTGAGCCGGCGCAGGATCGAAATGGCGCGCGCAAAATCGTCCATCAGCACGCTTTCGGTGATTTCCAGTTCCAGGCGTCGCGGCGCGAGTCCGGTCTCCAACAGGATCGCGTGCACCAGGTTGGGCAGGTCGCCGTGGCGAAACTGCACCGGGGACAAATTGATCGCGACGTGAAGCGGGCAAACCCAGGACGCAGCCTCCCGGCAGGCCTCCCGCAGAACCCATTCGCCGATCTGAACGATGACGCCGCTGTGTTCGGCTAGCGAGATGAATTCGCCGGGCGCAATCATGCCGCGCGTCGGGTGCTGCCAGCGCGCCAGCGCCTCGAAGCCGACGATTTCGCCGTCGATCGATGCCTGCGGCTGATAGAACAGCCTCACTTCGTCATGTCCGACCGCCGACCCGAGATCGTGCTGCAAGGCCCTGCGCTCGCGCAGGCGGTGGTCCATCTGCGCCTCGAAGAAGCGAACCGAGCCGCGCCCCTCGCGCTTTGCGCGGTAAAGTCCCGCGTCGGCATTGGCGAGCAACGTCGACGCGTCGGCACCGTCGGTCGGATAAATCGCAACGCCGGTGCTCAGCCCGATTCGCAGCAGGTGGCCGTCGACCTCGATGTCCGTGGCCGTGGCCCCCAGCAACCGTGTCGTGAGGTGTTCGGCGGCCGCCGGTTCAGGTCCTTCGGTCACGACCAGGCTGAATTCATCGCCCCCCAACCGCGCCAGGAACGCGCCCGCCGCCGCATCCTTCAATCGCGTAGAAAGCGCGCGCAGCAAACCATCGCCGACCGCATGGCCGAATACGTCGTTGAGTTCCTTGAAGCGGTCGAGATCGATGCAGATAACCGCGATCTTTTCGTCCCGCCCGGCGGCGCGTTCGATCGCCTTCGCCAGGAAGTCGTTGAAGGCCGCCCGATTCGGCAGATCGGTCAGGAGATCGTGATGGGCGAGATATTCGATCCGTGCCTGCGCCTGCTCGCGCTCGGTAATGTCTTCATGCGTCGCCACCCAGCCGCCGCCTGGGCACGGCCGGTTCACGACATGAATGGTCCGTCCGCCGGACATCTTGATCGTCCTGCTCCACGTCGTGCCTTTGGCAACGTCTTCGAGAACGCTGCGGCAATATTGCTCGGGGTCTCCTGAAAACGATCCGACGTCCATTCGAAGATCGAGGAGCTCCCGCAACGTGCAGCCCGGCTTCACCACGTCGGCAGGCAGATCATACATCTCGACATAGCGGTGATTGCACAGCACCAGCCGCGACTGGCTGTCGAACATCAACAAGCCCTGCGACATGTTGTTGATGGCCATGTCGATCTGCATCTTCTGTTCGGTGAGCTTCTCCTCCGCGCGGGTGCGCTCGGTAACGTCGACGACCGCGCACAGACGCGCCGCCCGGCCGGCATAGGCGAGGTCCGCATGATAGACGGACACCAGAATGCCGGTTCCGTCCGCCTTGCGATGGCGCCAGATTCTGCTCGCCTGACTGATGCGGCCCGGTTGGATGTATTCCATGAGCTGCCCGCGGTCGTCGGCGGGCAGTAGATCGAACGCCGTCATCTGCAGAAATTCATCGCGCGAATAGCCGTAATGCGCGACAGCGGCAGAGTTGACCGCCAGAAACTTCAGCGTCCCGATGTCGACGACCCACATCGGCACCGGATTGCCCTTGAACAGCAGCCGAAACGATTCTTCGCGCTGCTTCATCTCGGTGACATCGATGCGGACGCCGATGCTTCCGCCGTTCGCGGTCCGGCGCTCTTCGACGACGATATAGCGACCCGACGATAGAAGTTGCTCCTGCCGGTTCGACGGCAGTGCGTGACCGGCGAGGCGTGCGGCGAGCCACTCTTCTTCCTTGCCCAAGGCGTCGGCATACTGGCCGCGCGCAAGACCCTTGCGAAGAATATCCTCGAACTGCGAGCCCGCCGCGATCGCATCGCCGGTTGCCCGATAGGTTTCGGCATACTGGCTGTTCCACAGCACCAGACGGTCGTCGGCGTCCATCAGGGCGATGCCTTCGGGCACGACTTCGAAGGCTTCGACGAGGTGGGCATGCGCCGCTTGGGCGTCCTGCGTTGCGCGCTCCGCGTTGACCCGCGCTTGCGCGAGCGCGCCATTGACCTCGCTGAGCTGCCGGTTGCTGAGCTGGAGGCGTCGGGTGTTGCGGCCGACGGTCCAGAAATACGCAGCCATCATTGCGCTGATCAACGCGCCTGCGACCAGAATCATCCGGGAGCCCGAATGGACGGCGGTTCCTGGCCCGCCCGGAAGCGGTGCCGCGATGAATGTCCAGCCGCGGTCCGCGACCTTCAACTCACCGGACCAGTGCAATCCCTGAGCGATCGCCGCGCGCGACAGCGGCGCGGACGCGTCGGCTTCGCGCGCGCGATCGGTGAACGTAGAGCGGGGCTGCGCCATCGCCGGAATCGGCCGCAAAAAAATACAGATCCATATTGTTCGGCGTCGTCATGGTGGCGAGGATGGTCTCGATCATGGCGCCGGTTTGAAACACACCCTGGACAAGGCCGATGAAATTGCGGCGCCGATCCTCTACATTGGCGTGGGGCAGGCCGGTTCGGTACACCGGCAGCGCGACCAGAAAACCGTTGCGGTTGCCATCGCCCCTGCGAAGAATAAAGCCTGCGCTGGCGGCCGGCTGATCGGTGTCTCGCGCCCGCTCGAGTGTGCGCTGGCGTATTTCGCCGTCGTTTATGTCGAGGCCCAAGACGGAAGCACCAAAATCGCGTCTCGACGAATAAAAAATTGGAAAGTATTCGTCCGCGTCTTTGGCGGGGTAGAGGTTTCCGTCCGCAGCTATCGATCTGATTTCGTAGCCTGGAAGTCCGTCACGCGCAGCCTCGAGCTCGTGCGCCGCGCGTTCGCTCCGCGCGACGCGCGGAATCCACGACGTGCCGAAAATGGCGGTCTTGTCGTGGAACAGATCGTCGCTGAAACGCTGGAACTCGCGACGGGAGATGCCGTGCTCGGAGGCCTGGAATGCCGCGCGCAATGCTGAAATGTCGCTTATGTATTGGTCGATCCCGTTTTGCAGGGCCAGAAAATGGTCGCTGGCGCGCGCGCCCAACTCCTGGTTTCCGAGAAGGTTTTCATGTTGAAATGCTTCGTACCAGGCAAGCAACGTCAGCGCGGCGCCGAATATGGCCGCTGCGACGCTCAGGGCATACGCGCTCCACCACCACGCCGCGGACGCACTCCGCCCCGCCCCGCCCGCGTCAAAAATTTCCGAACGGCGCTTGAACCGGTCTCTTGAAAGCGCTCCAAGGTGCACGAGGCTGTTCCTTTTGCACGTTGGATTTTTGACAACCTCAGTTTGCGAGTCAAATTCCAACAACCACTTATAAATACGACTATCGTTTACATAAACTACCCGTGATCGTGAATATCTCGGGGACTGGTTACCGAGGGGTCACCGCGCGCACGCGATGCGTGTGCGAGACGTCCGCCGGTTCGCGGCCGTTCTTCGGGGGCCTTAGTCGAAGGCGTCCATGCCTGCATGGACCTGTCCGGCGCCGGGACGGTGTCCCGCGACGCAGGTGCGATCATGGCGGCGGCGGGCAATGACGGCGTCAGCCGATCACAGAATGCAGACCGATCCGGTTCCCTGCAGGCCGATGGCCTGGGCGGCGCCGAGGCTGAGGTCGAGGCTGACCCCGCGCACGTACGGCCCGCGGTCATTGATGAGTCACGTTGACGGTTTTTCCGGTGCGCGGATTGGTCACGTTGAGACGGGTGCCGAACGGCAAGGTGCGGTGTGCGGCGGTCATGCCGTGCGGATTGAACGGCTGGCCGCTCGCGGTGTGGTGGCCCTCCCAATAATAGGCGGACACCACGCGCTGCCCGCCATTGCATGCAGATTTCGGGTCGGGCCTCGCCGCCGGAACGCGAGGTTCATCGGCTTGCCGCGGCGTCTCGAGCGGCGCAGCGGTCTCGGCCGGCAACGCTGCCTTCAGGTTCGGCGCCCCCAGGATGGCCACCTGCATGGGCGGCACGGGCTGCGTCGGTTTGGCGGGCTTGGCCTTCTTGGCCGCTTGCGTCGTTTCGACAGGCTTCGACGCCGGCTCGGGCTGCACCACCACAACGGGCTGTGTCACCTTGATCGGCGGCTCGGCGTGAACCGGTTCCGCCTTTGCGACCGACGCCACCTCGTACTGCGACGGTTTGACGGGCTGCTTCGGTCTGGCGAAGTCGCCCTTCTTGAGCGCCGTCGCGGTCTGCACAGGCTCCAATTCGGGCTGCGCGACAGCAAGGGGCTGTGCGATCTTGATCGGCGGTTCCGCCTGAACAGGCTGGTTGACCCGTGCTGCCGGCGTGGGCTGTGCTACCTGTTCGGGCTGCGCCGCCTGCACTGGCTGCGCGGTGTTCGCGGGCTGGGTCGCCCGGGTGGGCTTGGCCAGTTTGGTCGCTTGCGTTGTTCGGACGGGCCTTGATGCCGGGTCGGGTTGCAGGTCTCGCACCGACTGCGTCTTCTCGATCGCCCGATTCTCCATCACCCGGGCGATTGGATCGGGTGTCACGGCCGCGGGTGGCGCCTGGACCGGTTGCGCCGTCACTACAGGCTTCGCCACCGGCGGTTCAGCCTTTCGCGTCTCCACGGGCTTGGTGGTTCCGACAGAGTGGTGCGGGGTCGGCCGCGGCGTGAACGCCGCAAGGATTTTCTCCAGCAGCGTGGGAGAATGCCTTGCAGCCAAAGCATCGCCGGCCCGGCCCACCATAAGCAAGGCGACCACAAGCAGGCCCACAGCGATGAGCCACCGCTTCATTAATTTCCCCCTCCACCCGCAGCAATTCTGGCACGAAGTGGTTAAACCGCAAATCGCACGCTTTTACGGCAGCCCCGCCTGTGCTACACCCCTGCGGGATATGGGAGAAAGCTCTGTGTTTTCAATCGTTTGCCTGGATGGGATCGGGATGCTGAGCGGCGCGGCGGGTCGCAATTGTGGAGATTTCGGAGATAAATCATGACGATTCGCCTGCATCGCGGCGACCTGCCGGATCTCAGCCGCTACCGAAATGCGGTCGCCATCGATACCGAAACCATGGGGCTCGACCATCACCGGGACCGCCTGTGCGTCGTCCAGCTATCGCCCGGCGACGGCAGCGCCGACGTCGTCCAGATTCCCCGCGGCCAGAATCCCCTCGGCGTCGCGCCGGCGGCCCATCTCAAGGCCCTGTTGGCCGACCATAACGTATTGAAGATATTTCACTTTGCTCGCTTTGACCTCGGCATTTTGCAGCAGACGCTGGGGGTCATGCCCGCACCCGTCTACTGCACCAAGATCGCGTCGCGCCTGGTGCGCACCTATACCGACAAGCATGGCTTGAAGGATTTGGTCCGCGACCTCCTCGGCATCGACGTTTCCAAGCAGCAGCAGCTTTCCGATTGGGGCGCCGAGGAACTTACCGACGCCCAGGTTGCCTATGCCGCATCCGACGTGCTTCATCTCCATGCCTTGCGGGAAAAGCTCGATGCCATGCTGGCCCGCGAGGGCCGTGCGGACCTCGCGGCGGCCTGTTTCCGGTTCCTGCCGGACCGGGTCCGGCTCGACCTCGCCGGATGGGCGGCAGAAGATATATTTGCTCATAGCTGAGCTGCGCCAACCCCGGCCGCGCCGAAGCCATATTCAAAGAGCGAGCCTTTCGCCGCGGGATGTGCTATAAGGGGCTGGTCGATTCCGCACCGGGGTTCAAGGGGGGTGGCCACCTGAGCTATTCGTCGACCATATCGATGCCTACGCCAGGCATCAGCCGTGAAATCGGCAGGCGCGACGGCGACCGCTTGTTTCGCGCCGCGGCGCGGCACAGCCAATTCGTGCGCTGGATGCGGCGGGCGATCCCGGCCGGCATCGCCCTGGTCGCGGCCGTGATCGTCATCGCCACGTTCTTCAATCCGTTTCGTCTGATCGGGGTGTTCCCGATCGATATCGGCAAGGTGTCGCTGTCGGGAACCAAGATCACCATGGAGGCCCCCAGGTTGGCCGGGTTCACCAGCGACGCCCGCCCATATGAACTGACGGCGCGAGCGGCGGCGCAGGACATCACCAAGCCGGAAGTCCTGGAGCTCAAGGGCATCAACGCCAAGGTCGAGCTGAAGGATGGCCAGCATGTGCAGATCAAGGCCATCAACGGGCTCTATGACACCAAGTCGGAAATCCTCAAGCTGCGCGACGAAATCGTTTTGACCTCGACCACGGGCTATGAAGGACGGCTGTCGGAGGCGACGGTGGAAACCAGCACCGGGCACATCGTTTCGGAGAGCCCGGTGGAGATGAAGCTCCTCAACGGCGGCAGGCTGAACGCAAATCACCTCGAAATCATCGACAATGGCGCCTCGATTCAATTCAGCGGCGGGGTCGAACTGCTGCTCAATCAGGAAACCCAAAGCAGCGACCTGCGTGGGGGATCGAAGCGATGAGGCGGTTCGCCGCAGGGGTCATGGCGGCCGCGG
>CAVVCE010000053.1:0-20352 GCA_963746235.1 uncultured Alphaproteobacteria bacterium | reverse complement strand
ACCGCTTGGCGCGCTGATTGGGTTTTTTCGGGTCGGGCTTGACGGGCTTGGCCTGCTTCACCGGACGCTCGGGCACGCTGGCGAGGTCGTCGATCTCGTCCAGAAGGGCTTCCACCCGGGCGGCATTGGCGCCGAAATCGGTATAACCGTAGCGCGACGCCGACCGGGCATCGATGCGGGCGCCGTCGCGGGCGGCGCGGATGCGCACCACCACGTCGTCGCGGAAACCCATGATCGGCGAGCGTGCGATCGCCTCGATATGGCCTTCGCGGCCGGGCTGCGGCGGGCGGGCATCGAACACGCGCCATTTGCGCTTGGTGACGATCTTCATCGCATTGTCATAGGCGACCGCCGGGCTCACCTTGACGAGCAGCGGTTCCACGTCGGGATAGGCATCCTTCTGCAGTTCCGCGGTCGCGAGGCCGGGATAGTTGCTCGAGTTGGGCGGCCGCAGCCGCGCCACCACCTCGAAGCGCGGCGGATCGATCGGGTCGGTGGTGATGTCCTTGATCGCGGGCAGGGTATAGGCGAGGTAGCCGAGATAGCCGGGATAGCCCAGCATCATCAGGCTGATGATGACGCCGGTGACCGCCGCGCCGACCCCCGGGCCGCCATTGACCCACAGCATGATGAAAGCCGCGACCGCGACCAGGATCGCGAGCACCGCCAGCGCCAGCGCGGCGCCGAAGGTGACGAGCACCGGAATGATCTCCAGCGCGCCCCACTGCTCGATGCCGATCGCGAGCACCGCGACCAGCAGCGCGAAGATCGCAAGCCGGCGGGCCCAGATGGCGAGCTGCGAAACCGGCTCTTCCACCATCCGACGGCGCGTCAAGGCCATCGTCATTGTCGTTCCCCCAAAAGGTTCGTTACCCCAAAAGGTCTCGTTACCCCGAAGGTGTCGCTATCCCAAGGTGCCGTTACCGTTATCAAATGGTCTCCCGCGAGAGGACCGGCGATCACACGGACACCGCACGCGGCCGGCGCGTCCATGCATAAAGGCCCTTCCCGGCCGAGGCAATGCCCCCGGATGGCGCGAGCGCAACCGACGGGTTCCGTCTGCCTGGACAAGTCTCCAGCTAGTGGATCGATTCCATGAAACCAATCAGTAGGATGGGCAAGGGCGCGCTCTTCGCGCCGTGCCACGCGGATACGACGATGGTGGGCACGCGGAGTCTGTCATCGGGCCGGCCGAAGGCCGGACCCGTTGGCTTTGCCCACCCTTCAAGTCCGATGGCATCGCCATGGATCACGAGGGCTCGATCAGGCCCGCGCGGTCGGCAGTTCATAGTCCCTGAAGCGTTCGCGAAGCGTCATTTTCTGGATCTTGCCGGTCGCGGTATGGGGAATTTCGTCAACGAAAACCACGTCATCGGGCATCCACCAGGTCGCGACCTTGCCCCGCATGAAGCCCAATATGTCCTCCTTGGCAGCGGCTTCGCCCGGTTTCATGACGATGACGAGGAGCGGCCGCTCGTCCCATTTGGGATGGCGAATGCCGATCACCGCGGCCTCCGCCACCTTGGGATGGCCGATGGCGAGGTTTTCCAGCGCGATCGAGGAGATCCATTCGCCGCCGGACTTGATCACGTCCTTGGAACGGTCGGTGATCTGCATATAGCCGTAGCGGTCCATGGTGGCGACGTCGCCGGTATCGAAGTATCCGTCCTGGTCGAGGATGTCGCCGCCGTCGCCCTTGAAATAGCCCTTGGCGATGGCGGGCCCGCGCACCTTGAGGCGTCCGAACGATTTGCCGTCCCAGGGCACCGGGCGCCCGGCATCGTCCGCGATGGTCATCTCGACCAGGAACGGCGGATGGCCCTGCTTCTGCTGGATGTCGAGCCGTGCCTCGCCGGTCAATCCGGCATATTCCGGCTTGAGCGAGCAGGCGCTGCCGAGCGGGCTCATCTCGGTCATTCCCCAGGCATGGATCACCTGGACCCCGTAGACATCCTGGAATTTCTGGGTGATCGCGCGCGGGCAGGCGGCGCCGCCGATCACCACGCGCTTGAGATGGGGCAGCGTGCCGCCGACGGCCTCGAGATGGGCCAGCAGCGTCAGCCATACGGTCGGCACCGCGGCGGTGCAAGTGACCTTGAACGCGTTGAGCAGCTCATAGATCGAAGCGCCGTCGAGCTTCATTCCCGGCATCACCATGCTGGCGCCGGACATCGGTGCCGAGAAGGCGAGCGACCAGCCATTGGCATGGAACAGCGGCACCACCGGCAGCACGGTGTCGAGCGAGGACAGCCCCAGGGCATCGCGCTGGTTCGTGGCCAGCGCATGCAGGACGTTGGAGCGGTGCGAGTACACCACGCCCTTGGGATTTCCGGTGGTGCCGGAGGTGTAGCACATGCCGGCGGCGGTGTTCTCGTCGAACGATTTCCAAGCGAAGTCGCCGTCGGCCTCGGCGAGCCATTGCTCATAGGCCACGGCGTTGCGCAGGCTGGTCTGCGGCATGTGGGCGGCATCGGTCAACACGATGTAGCGCTCGATGGTGGGGAGCTTGTCGGCGAGCTTTTCGAGCAGCGGCACGAAAGTGAGGTCGGTGAAGAGAAGCCGGTCCTCGGCGTGATTGACGATCCAGACCATCTGCTCGGGGAATAGCCGCGGATTGACGGTGTGATAGACGGCGCCGATCCCGAGAATGCCGTACCACGCCTCGAGGTGGCGCCAGGTGTTCCAGCCGAGCGTCGCCACGCGGTCCCCGGACGTGATGCCGTCGCGCTCGAGGCGCTGCGCCACCTTGAGCGCGCGGGCCCGGATCTGCGCGTAATTCGTGGTGTGAATCGGTCCCTCGACGGAACGCGAAATCACCGGACGGTCGCGCATGGTAGCGCGCGGCGTGATCGATCACGCGGTGGCACAGCAGCGGCCAGTCCTGCATCAACCCGAGCATTTCATCCCCTCCGCCGGTATTCGACCGGTCTGTGCGGCCCATTCTACCGGGCTTTGCGCGCAACGTAGCAAGGCCGTGCCGGCTGGCAAACCCGCCGGGCGAAGCGCGCACAAGGGATCTGCGATCTCCCTCCACGCTCGCACCGGTCGCGCGATGGGAGAGGTTTCAAGCAAAGCGGCCGAGCGCGAACCGCGAAATGTCGTGGGAGGTGGTGCCGGCGATAGCGAGGTCGGCCAGGATTTCACCGATCACCGGGGCGAACTTGAAGCCGTGCCCGGAGCACGGCGACGCCACGATGATCGCCGCGTGGCCCGGCAGCCGGTCGAGGATGAAATCGCCGTCCGGTGTCATGGTGTAGAGGCAGGTCGTGGCGGCGAGACGCCGGCCGTTGGCGGCGGGAAGATGGGCGGCGAGCGCGGCCCGGATCATCGCCTCATCCGCGGCCGACACCTCGCGGTCATAGCGGTCGGGATCGACGTTCTCATCGGCATGATGATGCTTGGCGACCTTGACGCCGTTCGCGCCGTCGTCGGGAAAGCCGTAGAAAATGCCGTCCGCGTTCTGCAGCATGAACACGGGGAAGCACGCGGGAGCAAACAGCGCCCGGTCATGCGGCTCGAACCAGCCGAGCACCTGGCGGGTCACCCGGATCGGCGCCGGCAGGCCGGGGCAGCAACGACTTCACCCAGGCCCCGGCGGTGACGATGGCGCAACCGGCCTCGATGGCACCATCCCGCGTCACCACGCGGACGCCGGCACCGCGCGGCTCGACCGCGACGACCTCTTCGCCGATTCGCAATTGCGCGCCGGCCTTGCGCGCGAGCGCGAGCTGCGCCTGGATCGCCTGCTCCGCCCGCAGGAACCCGCCATCGGGCTGGAACACCCCGACATAGCCTTCCGGCACGCGGAACGCCGGAAAGCGGCGCATCAGGCCGGCGTGGTCGAGCACCTCGTGGGCGAGGCCGTGCAGGCGCGACGAGCGCAGCGTCCCCGCGACGAGCTCGCTGTCCGGCGCACCGATCTCGACGATGCCGGTGATGTTGAGGAGCGGCAGGCCTGATTTGGCGGCCGAGGTCGCGCCACAGCGGGTAGGCGGCGCGCAGCAGGGGAACGTAGGAGGGATGCTCGAAATAGCCGAGGCGGATGATGCGGGTCGCGCCATGGGACGAGCCGCGGTCGTGGCCCGGCGCATATTTCTCGATGCCGATGACGCGGCAGCCGCGCCGGGCAAGGCTCGCGACCGCGGCGCTGCCCATGGCGCCGAGGCCGACCACGACGGCGTCGAACGTCATCATCGCCTGCCAGTCCTGCCGGAGTCGCGGTGGCCATTGTTTCCAAATCAGCCAGTTTGCGCCTTTGATTCACAAGAACGCCGGCCGGAGAGGGCGCGAACGGAAGCGGGCATCTTCGATGACCGTATAGCGGCCGAATAACGTATCGCCGAACCGGTCGATCGCGGCCAACAATCGTGGTCCCTTATGCATGCGTCGTGACGAGTCGATCCGCAGAAGGACGATGCCGGGCACCGGCCCTGCTCGACGGAAGACCAAGTCGCCGAAGTCCTTGTCTTCCGTCAACAGCAGCCGATTTTCGTGGTGGGCGCAATTCATGACCTCCGTGTCGGCGGCACGCGGCGTGAGGTCGGACACGTAAACGACGTCGTGCCCCAACCCGCGCAACAGCGCAGCCAAGTTCGCATCGACGCATTCGTCAATCAACCAGCGCACGCCAGGCTAGCCATAGACGAGAGCTTCATCAGCCAAATAGTCTGCGGCGAAGGCTTGCGCGGCGCGAATATCCTCTGGCATGAGCCGCAGATGATCGGCCACGATCGCCTCAGGCGTCAAACCAGCTCCCAGCTTGCAAGTAGGATCTCAACCGGCACCCGCGTCCCTCGGATCACCGGCTTGCCGCCCATGATTTCGGGATTGATCTCGATTCGCTCGTGCCTTGTCACGGGTAACTCCATCGCATACCGGTGGCCTTCCGCCACCGCGTGATTGATAGCATTGTTCTTGCCCGGCGGCACGCCGCCGCTCTTGCCTCGTCCCTTGCCGTCAGGTCGCGAGCACAATGCTCATGCGGCTCTCGGATGGAGCGTGGGGATATTGCTTACATCCTCTTCGCGCTCCGCGTGCCAGGTATCGTGAGCCGCCTGCATGCGCACCCAAACTCCTGCGCCATCTCCGAACAACTTGCCGAGCCGAACGGCGATGGCCGGAGAGACCGGCTTGCGCTCGCGCAAAATATCATAGAGATGCTGGCGGGAAATGCCGAGAAGCCGCGCAATCTCGGCCTTGGTCTTGCCGGTCGCCGGGATCGCGTCCTCCCTCAGCAAAGCGCCGGGATGGGTCGGGCAGCGATCAGGATTGCGCTTAGTGACATGAGCCATGACCGTCTCTCCTCAGTGATATTGTTCGAAGTCGACCCGGCAGGCGTCGCCTGCACCGACCTCGCCGGAGGTTCCGCGACAATCAGCGCGCGGGCGATCTTGAAAAGACCGCGATATTCGCGGATGCAGGGAATGTGAAGCTCGGATTGGCGGTGATGGCAATCGGTATCATGATCGGCGGCGGCGCGGCAGCGCAGCCGACCCCTCTGCCGCGCCCGCGTCCGGCGGAACTTGGTCACGTCGAGGCTCCCAACGAACCGGGGCTCAAGTCCGCCGCGGCGCCCAGCGCCTGCCAGCTTCGCCTCACCCCCGATCGCGCCGTTTTCAGGCCGCTCGGCGAAATCTCCGGACCCGGCGCGTGCGGCGGCCCCGACATCGTCTCGCTGGAGCGCATCGTCGCGAAGAACCGGGTCGCGATCGCGATATCACCGCCCGCCACGCTTCGCTGCGAGACGGCGGAGGCGATCGTGACCTGGGTCCGCGACGAGCTCGTCGCCCGCGTCGCCGCCTTGGGCTCGGAGCTGGCGTCGATCGAGAATTTCGATTCGTTCGAATGCCGCGGCCAAAACCGTGTCCGGGGCGCCAAATTGAGCGAGCATGGCCGCGCGAACGCGCTCGACATTCGTGCGCTCCGGCTCAAAAATGGGCAGGTGGTCCAGCCGACCGATGTCGCTGTTTCCAGGGATTTCCGCCTCGCGATGAAAACCTCCGCCTGCGCGCGCTTCACCACCGTGCTCGGTCCCGGCTCGGACGGATATCACGAGGACCACATCCATGTGGACCTCGCCGAGCGCCATAGCGGCTATCGCATCTGCCAATGGGACGTTCACGAAGCCCCGTCTCGGCCTGATTACGCCCTGCAGGCCGCAGCGACCGCCGTTCCTTTGCCGCGGCCGCGGCCTTTCACGGGCGCCTCCCCGGCGATCCCGCGCCCAGCCGAAAGCCGCCCCCGATGACCGTGTTGAGCAACCTCGCCGTCCGCGACGTCGAAACCCTGGTCCACCCCTACACCAATCTCGCGGCGTTCCGCGACACCGGGCCGCTCGTCATCGAGCGCGCCAAGGGCGTCCACATCTACGACACCGAGGGCAAGGAATACATCGAAGGCATGGCCGGCCTGTGGTGCACCTCGCTCGGCTACGGCAACGAGGAGCTGGTGGAGGCGGCGGCGTCGCAGATGCGCAAGCTCTCCTTCGCGCATCTCTTCAACGGGCGCAGCCACGACCCCGCCATCGAGCTTGCCGAGAAGCTCAAGGAGATCGCGCCGGTGCCGATCTCCAAGGTGTTCTTCTGCAATTCCGGCTCGGAAGCCAACGACACCCAGATGAAGCTCGTCTGGTACATGAACAACGGCCTCGGCCGGCCGAAGAAGAAGAAGATCGTCAGCCGGCAGCGCGCCTATCACGGCGTCACCATTGCGGCGGCGTCGTTGACCGGCCTTGCCGCCAACCACACCGATTTCGACCTGCCGATCGCCGGCGTCGTGCACACCTTGTGCCCGCATCATTACCGCTACGCCGAGGACGGCGAGAGCGAGGCGGAGTTCTCGACCCGTCTCGCCCACGAACTCGAAGCGCTGATCTTGCGCGAAGACCCCGACACCGTCGCCGCCTTCATCGCCGAGCCGGTGATGGGCGCGGGCGGCGTCATCGTGCCGCCGGCCGGCTATTTCGCCGAGATCATGAAGGTGTGCGCGAAGTACGATCTTCTCATGATCGCCGACGAGGTGATCTGCGGCTTCGGCCGTCTCGGCCGCATGTTCGGCAGCGAGGTGGTCGGCTTCCGGCCCGACACCGTGTCGGTCGCCAAGGCGCTGTCATCGGCCTATCTGCCGATTGCGGCGGTGATGGTCCCGGAACGCATGTACCAGGCGCTGGTCGCCGAAAGCGGCAAGATCGGCACCTTCGGCCACGGCTTCACCTATTCGGGCCATCCGGTCGCGGCCGCGGTCGCGCTGAAGACGCTCGAAATCTATGCGCGCGACGGGATCGTCGGCAGAGTCGCGGCGATCGCGCCGCAGTTCCAGCAATGGCTGCGGCGCCTCGGCGAACATCCGCTGGTCGGCGAAGCCCGCGGGCTCGGGCTGGTCGGTGGGATCGAGATGGTTGCGGACAAGCGCACCAAGCGGTCGTTCGACCCCAAGCAGGGCGTCGGGGCGCGCTGCGTCGCCTTTGCCCAGGCGGAAGGCCTGATCGTGCGCTCGCTCGCCGGCGACACCTTGTCGCTGTGCCCGCCGCTGGTCATATCGCCGTCACAGATCGACGAATTGTTCGAGCGGTTGACGCGGGCGCTCGACCGCACCCTGGATTGGGCGAAGGGACGAGGGGCTTTCTCTGCCGGATGAAATTGTCCGTTCATATCTGGGCCATAAAAGGACCCCATGAGCCCCGTTGATCCCGCGCAGAGGCGTGACCGGAGTGCTCCCTCCGGGCCGGGCGTGGCCGCCGGCCACTCCCCCGGCCACCGTGCCCTCAGCCGTCGCGGATTTCTCCTGCGCGGCATCGGCGCGGCCGGACTCTCCGGAGTGAGCACCGCGGTCTATGCCGCCGCGATCGAACCGGAGCGGCTGGTCACGACCACCTACCGCCTCACCCCGCCGGGATGGAACGCAGGCCGCGCTCACGGTGGCGGCGATCGCCGATGTCCATGCCGGCGGCCCCAACATGGCGGTCGAGCACATCAGCCGCGTGGTCGACGCGACCAATGCGCTGCGACCCGACCTCGTGGTCCTGCTCGGCGATTACGTTGCCCATCATCGGTTCGTCACCGAGCAGGTTCCCCCCGAAGTCTGGGCCGGCGAATTCGCGCGCCTCGCCGCCCCGCTCGGCGTGTGGGCGATCCTCGGCAATCATGACTGGTGGCACAGCGTCGGCCCGGTGCGCAGCGCGTTGGCGCGGGTCGGCATTCCCTGCCTCGAAAACCGCGCCGTCCTGCTCGGCAAGGGTGGCGCCCGTTTCTGGATCGCAGGCCTCGGAGATCAGTTGGCGCACCGGCTCGGGCGCGGCACAGTTTCGCGGCTTGGACGATCTGCCCGGCACGCTGCGGCAAGTGACGACCGACCACCCCGTAATCCTGCTGGCGCACGAGCCCGACATCTTCGTCAAAGTGCCGCCGCGCGTCTGTCTGACCCTTGCGGGCCACACCCATGGCGGCCAGATCAGAATTCCGCTGCTGTGGCCGAGCTTCGTCCCGTCCCGTTACGGCGCGCGGTTCGCCTATGGGCATATCGTGGAGTCCCGGCCGGCACATGATCGTGTCTGGCGGACTGGGCACCAGCTTCGCGCCGGTGCGGCTCGGAATGCCGCCGGAAATCGTCCATATCGACATCGGCGGGAGCCCAGGTGGCGAGAGCCCGGTCGCCTGAGGCTCGTCGGATCGCCGGCCAACCCGACCTCGGCCGAACCCGGAATCAGCCGATCAGGAATCAGCCCGTCGGCTACCGGAAATCGAAGTTCGGGCCCGAGCCGCCGGTCGCAGTGAGCGCAAGCCTCGGGTTGACGGGAGAATCGCCCTGCCCCGGGGCCAGCACCACCACCGGGCTGCCGAGCTTGACCCGGTTGTAGAGGTCGATCACGTCCTCATTGGTGAGCCGGATGCAGCCGGAGGAAATCGCCTGACCGATATATTCCGGCTGGTTGGTGCCGTGGATGCGGAACAGCGTGTCCTTGCCGTTGGCAAACAAGTACATGGCGCGGGCGCCCATCGGGTTCTGCGGGCCGCCCGCCACGAAGTTGGGCAACGGTCCGAGGCGCTGGTGCTCGCCGGCGGTCGGCGTCCAGGTCGGCCATTCCGTCATGCTGCCGATCTTGGCGACACCGGACCAGCCCTGCGCCTCCTCGCCGACCGTCACGCCGTAACGGATCGCCTTCTGGTTCGCCTGGACCAGATAGAGATAACGCGCGTCGGTATCGATGACGACGGTCCCCGCCGCTTCCTTGCGGTGGTAGTCGACGACGTGACGCTGATACGGCTCGGGGATCGGATAGTTGGTATTGTACGGCGCGTTGGCCAGCAGTTCCTTGTCGCGCGGCTTCATCGCCGGTGGCAGGTGCCTGCTCCAGCGTCGCCTGCATGCATCCGCCGAGCAACAGCCCGATCCCGACAAAAGCGAACTTCCAAGCCGCCATATTTCCCTCACCCCCGCGTCTCGCGGTCCCCGATTCCACTCACCAAGGAAATAGCGCAATTGCGCCGCCCGTTCTACACAAGGGCGGCGCTGCCGCGTCTCAATCCCCAACTCTGTTGCAACTTTACCGCACCCGCCCGAGGCTGCAGCGATATTAGCGCAGTCGGGCAGCGTATGGGAAGCCTGCGCGGCGCGGCGTCGCCCGCAGCCATGAATGTTTCCCACAGCAATGCCTGAAAGCCCCGGTTGCCAGGGGTTTCGCGACGAAGCGCGCCAGCTTCGCCTGCCCTTCCCGGAACAGTTTGCGCGCGCCGGCCATCCCGATTTCGCCACAATCGGATCGCCGCGGCCGACCTCTGCGGCGGCTGTGGCTCCGCCCCTCGATTCGCGCGTGGCAGCCCCGCTTCGGCGCCGTGACGATGAGGTGTGGTCGCGCCCGAAATCCTGCGCTGCGGGCACGGTGTCGACGCGTCGGCGACGCCACCGAACCACCCCGCGAGCCAGACACTTAAATGCTTGCCGCCGCATTCGGTTGCGGGCATGAGTGCGGACACATGAGTGCGCCACGAGGCGCGGCGCGAACTGCCGGGGGATGCCGATGCTCTCAGCCTATGTGCCGCGCGGCACGACCCTCGAACGCGTCAACATCGAGCACGACGGCGCGATTCCCGACGGCGCCGTCTGGCTCGACCTCTTCGCTCCGACCTACCAGGAAGACAAGCTGGTCGAGCGCACCCTCGGCATCGCGGTGCCGACCCGGGAGGAAATGCAGGAGATCGAGGTCACCAGCCGGCTCTATGTGGAAAACGGCGCGCGCTACATGACCGCGACGCTGATGTGCCACTCCGATACGCGAGGTGCCGCGCACGACGGCGGTGACGTTCATCCTGTCCGGCCATCGCCTGACCACGGTGCGCTACGAGGAGCCCAAGCCGTTCGCCATCGTCGGCGCCAAGCTCGCCCGCCAGTGCCCGGCGACCGTCTCCGGCGAGACCGTCATGTTGGACCTCCTCGATGCCGTGATCGACCGCGCCGCGGACATCCTGGAGAAGATCGGCGGCGAGGTCGACACCGCCTCCCACGACATCCTGGAGCCCGAAGGCGGCGCCGACCGCACCCGCAGCTTCAAGGAGATTCTCAAGACGATCGGACGCAAGGGCGACCAGACCTCCAAGGTGCGCGAAAGCCTGGTGTCGATCGGCCGGCTCCTGCTCTATCTCGCGACCGAGGCCGACACCACGAAATGGGCCAAGGACCAGCGCGCGACGCTCAAGGGCATGCAGCGCGACGTGCAGTCGCTTTCCGACCACGCGACCTATCTTTCGGGCAAGATCAACTTCCTGCTCGACGCCATGCTCGGGGTGGTGAGCCTGGAACAGAACAACATCATCAAGATATTCTCGGTCGCCGCGGTGGTGTTCATGCCGCCGACCCTGATCGCCTCGATCTACGGCATGAACTTCAAGCACATGCCCGAGCTGGAATTCGAATACGCCTACCCGCTGGCGCTCGTCCTCATGCTGTTCGCGGCCGTCGTGCCGTATTTCTTCTTCAAGTGGATGAAGTGGCTTTAGAGCGCGATCGCTTCATACCCCGTCGTTCCTGCCTCACGCCATTTTTTCGACGATCGCGCAGACATTGCCGAGAAATTTGATCTGGCGCTGGTCGGTGCGCTCGCGGAGCCAGAGCGGGATTTTCTCGTCGAACTGGTCGGGCTCGTCGAGGCGCGCTTCGAGGATCTTGTTGATCATGATATCGCGCAGAATGCAGCGTTCGGGTTCGGAGCCTGGATATTCCTTCAGGATGACCTGGTCGCGGAACGACCGTAATGCGTCCCGTGCCTCGATCTTGCTCAATCGTCCGGGCCCGCGGATCACCTCGCGGGCCGCTTCGTCCGCAACCGCCGAGGTCGCCTGAATCTCGTGGGTATTCGGCGTCCGCACCCGGCAGGTCTGGGCGCGGCACGTCTGCGCCGACATCTTCGCGCGGGACCGCCGGCTCGACCGGCCCGGGCGGATTCGCCACCACCCCCACCGCCGCCTCGGCAACGGCGCCCCCGTCCGGCACCCACAGCGGGTCCGCGACGACAGGCGTTTCCGCCAGGCGGAAGAGATCGTCGACGAGCTTTGCGGTCTGGCCCTCCGGATTGGAAAACCAATCCGTCGACCACACCCGCAGGATGTTCCATCCCAGTCCCTGCAAGACCGCTTCGCGCAGCCGGTCGCGGTCCCGCGCGCTTTTGGCGCTGTGGAATGCGGCCCCGTCGCATTCGATCCCCGCGAGATAGACCGAAGGCTGGCTCGGATGCCTCACCCCGAGGTCGATGCGATAGCCGGCGACGCCGACCTGCGGATCGACTGAAAATCCGTGCGCTTCCAGCCGCGAGCGGACCTCCCGCTCGAAATCGCTGTCGGCCCCTCGTCCGGTCGCCTCGCCCGCCTCGAGCCGTCGGCTCTCGACATAGCGCAGGTAGTCGCGCAGCACCCGCACGCCGCGCCGGCTGCCGGGGCCGGCGAGAACGTCGTTCGATCCCATCGACGAAAACACCACGACGCGCCGCCGCGCCCGCGTGAACAGCACGTTCAGGCGGCGATGCCCCTGGCTCCCCGCGATCGGGCCAAACCGCTGGGCGACGCGGGCCTGCCCGGGTTCGCGGCCATAGGTGAGCGAGATCATGATCACGTCCCGCTCGTCGCCCTGCAGGTTCTCCAGGTTCTTGACGAAGAAGGGCTCGGGATTGCGAGTGGGGCTCCCGGCATTGCAGGCGGCGAGGTATCGCTCGACCGCTTCGTCCCGCGCCGCCCGGTTGAACTCCTCGCGGATCGCTTCGCGCTGCTCGAGATTCATCGCCGCTATGCCGAGCGTCGGGATCTGGTCGGGCGGGAGGCTGGAATTCCTGACCATGAACGCGATCGCCGCCGCGACGACGCGGCCGACCTCGGCGGGATTGCGGCCGGCCTTGTAGCTGCCGTCGACCCGCACGAGATCGATCGAGAACGCGCCCGGCCGGGCGTTCGGAAAGGTGATGAGATCGCCGGCGGAACCGGCTTGGGAGGAATAGAACTCGCGATTGGAAAACGCGATCAGGCTCTCGCAGCGGCTGCGATAATGCCACTTGAGCCGGCGCGGCGCCTGGTAGGTCTTGAGCGCCCAATCGAGGATCGACTTCGGCATCGATGTCGTCGGCGTCCTCGTCGGCGTCGCTACCGAACTCCTCGGCCGGCGTGACGCGGGTGAAGAAATCCGTCGGCGGCAACTGGTTGCGATCGCCGACGACGATGACCTGCCGGGCGCGCAACAGTCCGCCCAGCGCGTCCTCCGGCTTCATCTGCGAGGCTTCGTCGATGACCAGGAGATCGAAATTCATCGCCTGGGACGGCAGGTACTTGGCGAGCGACAGCGGCGACATCATGAAGCAAGGCTTCATCGCCTGGATCGCGCGCCGCGACCGCGACAGCAGGCTGCGGATCGGAATGTGCCTCGCCTGCTTGGTCAATTCGTTGCGCAGGCAATGAAGCTCGGTCCAGTCCTTCTTCCGCCCGGCGCATGTTCCGGTCGGGATGGCGTTGCCGAGAAGCTTGATGCGGACCGCCTCGCGCTGGCGCTGCTTGAGCGTCTGGTCGGTCGCCACAAAACGCCGGCGCTCGTTTTCGATGTCGAGGCTCTTCATGCTCTGGAGCGGCGCATAGCGCCGCTTGGCGAGCGCAGCGCGGTAGAAGACCTCGAGCGCCGCGAAGGTGTCGGGGAGCCGCTGGAAAGAAATTCCGGCCGCTTCGAATGCCGCGATCAGCGGTTCGAGGCCGATCGCGCCGAGATGGGTGCGCCGCCGTGCGGCATCGAGCCATTCGCCCAGCGACGGCAGCGCCGACAGCAGCGGAGCAATGGCGGCGGCCACCTCCGCCGGATCGTCGCCGTCGGCGTTCAAACCCATGCCGGTCAGCGCAGCGAGCCGCGCGATGTCACGGCGATAGCGCTCGGCCGCAAGTCCGATCGAGACCACCGAGCTTTCCAGCAACCGGGCGAAGGCCGGGCCCTCGGCGGAATTCAGGCGTGCGCGAATCCCGGCGGGCGGACTGGCCGTCGAAACCGCCTGGGACAGGCCGACGGTCTCGCGCAGCGCCTCGCAGCCGCGCGGCGTGCGCCAGATCGCTTCTCCGACCGCGGCCAGGACGGGATCGTCGGAGATCTTTGCTTCGAGCTCCCAGACCTGGAGCCGGCGGTCGGCGTTCCGGCGTAGCTGATCGAACGACGTGTTGACCTCGGCAAGCCGCAACTCCCGAATCCCGTCCGCCAATTGACCGAGCTGGGCCGCGCGTTCCTCGATCCGTTGCGCCGCCTGCCGCAGCGTCATGTGGCCGCAGGATTCCGGCCACTCGGCGAGGTCCGATTGAAACTTGGCCGCCCATGGCTGGTAAGAACGCAGCTTTTCGGCGATCTTGGCATTCGCCGAAAACAGATGCGACTTCAGGACCTGGCCGATCTCGCCGAGGCCGGCGACCCGCGCCGCGAAGGCGGCGCGCAGGCGGGTGACGGCCGCGAGCTGCTCGAACGGGGTCGCGAATTCCGCCCAGAACGGCGCGGCGGCCGCCGCAAGCCGCCGGTCAGCGAGGAATCGCTCGCGCGCCTCGATGTGAAAGATCAGCGTTTCGAGGTCGGACTGGACATCGGGCGTGTCGAACCCGACGCCCAGCGCCCGCAGCACGTGGCCCGCCCGCGTCCGCTGCCCGGTGACCAGGGTCGCGAGCGGACGCAGGCCGGTCGCCGAAGCGACGGTGGCGGCGATCCGCAGCTCTTCCACCGGCGGCCACTCGCCGCGCTCGTTGCTCTGGAATTTCTCATCGAGCGTGCGTTCGGTTTCCGCCAGCAAACGAACCCGGTGCGCCCCGTCCGACAGCAGGTCTTCATGGCTCGCACCGTCGAACCAGAGAAATTCATCGAGGTATTGCGGGATCGCGGCGGCGAATTGCACCGCATCCGCCATCGCCGCCCCGACCGCTACGTCCGGCTCGGTTCCCGGCGCGAATGCCGCCACCAGGGACGAAATCTTCTTGAGGCCGTCGAGCAGGGAAGCCTTGAGCGCCGCCATCTTGTCGGCATGGGCGACGACTTCGAACGGCGCCTGCGCGATCACCCCGCAGGCGTCCGCCTGCTGGGCGAGATAGCCGACCGCGACCGGATCGGCCTGCACGATGGCGTGGGCGCCGCCGTCCTCGACGGCGAGACGCATCCGCGCGAGGTCGGCGGCCACCAGGATTTCGCCCGGCGTGAACGCCGACACCTGGCCGAGCAGCGAGTCCTCGGGAATCGCCGGAAGCCGGCCCGCCGCCGCCATCCAGTCGAGCAGCTTGGACGGAAGCCGGGGCAGCTCGATCTGAAGCTTCGCCGATCTCGCCGCCACCATCTCGATCAGCCGCAGCGCCGCGTCATGTGCATCGCGTATGAGGTCTGCGATCAGGCGCGGTTCGCAATCGGGCGCCGGAGCGAAATTCGCTTTGGTCCACGGCGAATCGGCAAACCTGCCGTAACGCTGCTCGAAGCTCTCCACCGCCGCCACGAACAGCTTCAGGGCGTCGGCAGATTCCTCGATCTGTTCCGGCCGGCCGCTGAATATGTCCGACAGGTCGATGCGGCGGACCGCCTCGAACTCGCGGTCGAGCGCGTGCCGGCCGGCGATCGCCGCCCAGAACAGCTCGAACGGCGTGCGGCCGTCGGCCTCGTCCCTGGCGTGGAGGGCAGAGAGGTATTCGCGCACGCGGCCGCGCGCGCTCCGCAGCTTCCTCATGTCGATCGGCCAGGCCGGCTCGTAGCCGCGGTCGCGGCCCATTTCGTAGCGCTGCTGCAGGCTGAGGATGATCGATTTGGGCTGCGCCTTGTCCGAATGCAGCTCGAGACAGAATTCGCCGAGGCCGGCAGCATCCATCCGCCCTTTGACGACCTGCAGGGCCGCGAGCTTGTCGGCGAGGAAAAGCACGGTCTTGCCGGCATAAAGCGCGTTCGCCAGGATATTGGTGATGGTCTGCGACTTTCCGGTCCCCGGCGGCCCTTCGACCACCAGGTTCCTGCCCTTCATCGCGTCGACGATGGCGCTGTGCTGCGAAGCGTCGGCATCGTTGATGAGGATGGGGGCGATGTCTTCGATCTTGTCGTCGTCGAGATCGTAGTCCTCGGCGAAAAACAAGTCGCCGGCGGCGGCAGTCTCGGAGCCGTGCAGCAGGCTTTGCACCAGCGTTTGTGCGGCCGGGTGGGTCGGCCAGTTTTCCGGGGCGAGGTCGGCATACATGGCGAGACGCCCGAACGCGAAATGGCCGAGCGTCAGGTTGCGTTCGATCCGCCAGCGGTCGAGGCCGGCGATGGCCTGCTGCGACGCCCTCGAAATAGCTCTCGATGCCGTCGCTCTCGTCGTCGAACTCGGGGAGCTTGCGGCTCGGAGAGGCGCGCGCGAGCCATTCGCGCAGGCTGAGATTGATTTCGGGAAATTCGGCGACCGGGCGGACGGTGTAGATCGCGCGCGGGCCCTCCATCCGTCGCTTGAGCTCGACCGGCAGCAGGAGGAGCGGCGCGAAATTCACGGTCTCGCTGTCGTTGCGCTCGTACCAGCGCAGAAATCCGAACGCCAGGAACAGGGTCGACAATCCGGTCTCCTGCTCCGCCAGCCGGGCGTCGGCGGCAATCCTCGCCAGGCGCGAATCGAGCTCGTCGGCGACATACAGGGTCTGCAGGCCGGCAAGCGGGCGCGGGCTATCGACGGACGCGGGCACGAGCTCATAGGCGGGCTCGATGCCGTGCTTGCGTGCGTGCTCGACAACGTTGAGCGCATGGCGGTCGGGCCGCGGCGGCAGGCCGAGCCGCCGGCGCACATGGTCGCGCAGCCAGCGGTCGAGATCGGCGAGCGCAGCATCGTCCTGCCGCGCCACCGCATCGAGCGCCCGGACCCGGGTGAGATATTCGAGGTCCATCGCCCTGGCCTGCCCCAGCGCGGCGAGGAAGCCGGCGGTGCGCTCGTCGTCCGGGAGGTCGTCGGGCTCCGGCAGCGCCTCGACGGGAAGTTCGCTTTGCTTGCCGGAAAGTTCCGCCAATACCGTTTCGAGGTCGCAATCGACGATGCGGAGCTGGCGGCGCGAACCGACCCGATGCCGGTAGTTGAGCATCGGATTCTTGCGCGAAAGATCGAGCAGCTTGGTACGAAGCTGGTCGAAAAGCCGTTGACGGCGCTGGGTTTCGTGGTCTGCGTCAGGCACGCCGTGCTCCGAACGATCCCGGTGAAATATTTTTTTCACAATCGAGCGGAGCCTTCAAGGCCGCATCGCCCACGGCGAGGCGGGAATCGACGCGCCGGGGGCTACCGGAAACCCGCGCATGCGCGCGCCGCAGCGCGAACGCATGCGACAAACCTCCGTTCGCCCCTACTGGCGCGCTGGACCGTCATGACGGAAATATACATCCACCTTCATCCCGACCGCGAGCGGGCCGCCCTCGGCCAAATCGACCAGCACCTCCACCACGCGGACATCGCTCAGCCCGCGCTGGTCGCGGGCATTGATGCGCCCGGCATCGACGAGCGGAGCAATGGAGGAGACCTTTCCCGCGAATTCGCGTCCACGAAACGCGGGAGCCCGCACCAGCGCCGGCTGCCCCACCTTGATCTCGCCGAAGTCGCGCTCATCGAGTTCGGCGCGCACGCGCAGCGCGGAGATGTCGCCGATCAGCAGCAGCGGCTGGACGGCGGACGGGCGCCGCCAATTCGCCGGGCTTGGCATTGACCTGCAAAACGGTGCCGGCCATCGGCGCGCGGATCGTCAATTTTTCGATGCCGGCCTGGGCCAGGAGAAGCTCGGCGCGCGCGACATTGAGCTGGCCTTCGTTCAAGGTCGGCAGCGGCGTGTTCTTGTCGTCCTCCAGGGTGCGCAGCTCGGAGTTGCGCTGCTTGAGCCGGTCCTGCTCGCGCGACATTGCCGTCCGCGCCGCGGCGAGGTCGGCATCCGACGCCCGCCCCGCCCGCTTCGAGACCGCCGCCTGGTCGACCGTCAACTGGGCCTCGAACACGCCGCGTTCGGCGTCGGCCACCCAATCCTCGGCCCGGCGCCGCTCGGCGGCCCGGCTGGACGTGGACTGGTCGTTGCGGGCGCGCTTGCGCAGCGCGATCTGCGCCTCGGCGGTGGCAATGCGCGCCCGCGCCTCACCATCCTCGAGACGGATCAACGGCTCGCCGACGAACACCTTGTCGTTGACGCCGACCAGCACGTCGCCGATCCGGCCGACGACCGCCGCGGCGATCTTGATCTCTCCCGACCATGGCTCGACACGGCCGGGAGCCACCGCCTGCCAGCCCCGGTCTTCGGGGGTCTCGGCGGCGCGCGGGCCTTCCTGCGCGCGCATCTGCGCGGCAATCGCGACCGCCGCGACGACGCCGAGCATCGCGACCAGGACACCCGTCTTCGTTCTTTTCGACGCGGCCAGGTTTTTCGACGCGACCAGGAATCCCACGATTGCCTCGCTATTTTGAGTTGAGCCCGGCACCGCCCGGCTCCACGCCGACGATGCGCCCGTCCTCGATGCGAATGATGCGATTGGCGAACGGGATTATACGCGGATCATGCGCCACCACCAACACGCCGCGTGCCGGATTCTCGGCGATCTGCGCCAGCACCTTCATGACGATATGCCCGTTGGCGCTGTCCAGCGCCGCGGTCGGCTCGTCCGCGAGGACGGACGACGGGTTTCCCACGATGGCACGCGCGATCGCCACGCGCTGCTGCTCGCCGCCGCTGAGCTCGCGGGGATAGGATTTGACCTTGTGGGCGAGGCCGACCGTCGCCATCGCTTCCTTTGCCCTGGCTCGCGACGGCATGGCGCCCTCGCCGCGCACGTCCAAGGCCAGCCGGACATTGTCCAAGGCCGACAGCGTCGGAAACAGATGGTAGGATTGGAAGACAAACCCGATGTGCTCGCGCCTGAGCTTGGCCAAGTCCTCCGGTCCGGCGCCCGCGGTGGAGCGGCCGGCGATCCGCACCGTTCCGCTGGTCGGCGTCAGCATGGCGCCGAGGATGGAGAGCAGCGTGGTCTTGCCGCTGCCCGACGGCCCCATCAGGAGCGTCAATTCGCCGCCCGCGAGCGGTGAGGCTCACGCCCTTGAGCGCCTCCACCCGGCCGGCGCCGGCGCCGAGGAATTTCACGACATCGACCGCATCGAGTATCGCCTCGCGTCATCGCGTGAAGACCATCGCGGGATCGATCCGCATCACCTGAACGATGGCCGCGATGGCCGACAGCACGCACATGGCGACCGTGAGCACGAACAGGCCGGCGACGAGCGCCGGCGTCATGATGACCGGCAGCGCCGAATTGGCGGTCGCTTTGACGATGATCCAGCCGATCCCGGAGGCGATGCCGAATCCGATGACGGCGCTCAGCAGCGCCTGGAAGATGATGACCTTGTGGATATACGCCCCGGACGAACCGATGGCGCGAAGCGTCGCGAACTCGTTGATATGGTCCTTCGTGCTGGAATAGAGCGTTTGCGCGACGATGACGGTGCCGACGATCATGCCGAGCAAGGCGCCGGCGAACAGGGCTGCGCCGGCCCCGGTTCCGAACAGCCAGAACGAGCGGCTGCGGCCGCGAAACTCGCCGGGCGTCAGCACCTCGGCATCGACGAGGGTGGCGTCGAGCCGGCGGCGAACGGCTGCGGCATCCGCCCCCCGCGCGAGATGGACCAGAAAATAGGTCGCCTTGTTGGGCGAGGTGCCGATATAGGCCCGCCCGCGGTCGAGCGTGGTGAAGACATAAGGCGTGGTGGTGAACGAGCGGATGCCGCTGGTCACCGCAGTCACCTCGGCCTTCTGGTCGCGGATCTCGGCGCTGTCGCCGAGGCCCTTCGACCCGAGCCGCTCGAAATACGAACGGTCGACCGCCACGGCACCCGGGATCGAGAGCGCCTCGAGACTGCCGCCGACCAGATTCCACGGGTGCAGTCCATCGGCCCGTATGTCGGATCCGACCAGGAAGATCGGCGTGGTCGCGCCATTGCGCGTGCGCCACTGGCGCAAAGCCGATCACCACCGGCGTCGCATCCGCCACCCCCTCGACCGACAGCGCCCTGAACCGCTCGCGCTCGTCGAGCAGCGAGGGGTCCTCGAAGCACTTGGTGCCGCGCGGCACGATCCACAGGTCGGCGTCGGCATGATCGATCATGGTCGTCACCATGCGGTCGAAACTCAGGAACAGTCCCATCTGCACGGTGACGAGAACGATCGAGAAGACGATGCCGATGACGGTCGCGATGAATCGAAGCCGGTCGTGAAACAGGTTCCGGCGTGCGAGCTTGAAAACCAGAGACATAATGCGTTCGATCGCCCGGGGTCGGTTCGAGGTTGAGGCCTATTCGATGATCTTGGTCGACGCGGTTTGCTCCCCGCCCACCGCCGCAGCCGCCTGCGCGCGGCGCCCGGTCGCGCCGAGACCGCCAGGCGCCGAGCGGAATGCGGCGCATGGCGATCATCGCACCCCAACTCGCAATCACCGTCCCGCCGAACACGATCGCCGCCTTGGCGATGGCGAACAGCGCAACGTCCAGCAATGCATATTGCAGCCAGACGACGAACACATAATGGATCAGGAACATGCCATAGGCGTTGTCCGACAGGTTGTCGAGCCAAGCCCAGCGCCGCCGCGCGAAGCGCAGGCGAGGCTCCGGCGACGAAAAAGCAGCCGCTGGCACAGGCGAGGACGAAGCCGAAATCGGAGACGAGCTGCAGGCCGATGGGACCATTGTCGCCATCCTTCATCATCAGCCCGATCGGCACCGACCACATCACGAACGCTGCGAGGAATGCCCCAACCACACCCGCCAATGGCGGGTCAGCATTCCGTCCACGCTCAGAAGCCCGCGCTCCAGGCCGTAAACGCCGATGCCGACGCCGGCGAAGAAATACACCG
>CAVVCE010000052.1:0-4089 GCA_963746235.1 uncultured Alphaproteobacteria bacterium | reverse complement strand
ACGCATCCAGCTGCCAGTGTGAGTTGCGTTGCCTCAAACTCGGCTCGAACGCGTTCGACAGTCGTCAATTGGCTTCGATGCTGGCTCAGGAACTCACGCAAGTCCTTTATCTGCGTCTCCGTCGCCGTGTTCGAATGCAGGCAGATGGTCCATAATCCACTGCGCTTGTGTTGCGCTCCCCAAAGCTGTTGCGGAATCCAGACCACGCCGCCGCGAAGAAATGGCCGCTGTGCAAAGCCATCGGAGAGCACGCCGATTCCTTCCTGCAGCAACACGCGCAGTGTAGCGCGGTCGAACCCGTGTCGTGGCGCAACCCAGATGGTTGGATTCAGTCCGTAGTCGCGCAGGATTTCGAGTCCCTCGTGGATCCACTGCCGCTGCATCGCCTCGGGGACGCCGGCGAATTCAGACTCATCGTGCAGAGGCACAAGGCTGCGGCCGCGAGCTGCCCGCAGATGACGGAAACCGTGCAAGCCGATGGATGCGCCGTCAGCTTCCAACTCGCGCATCTCCGCCCAGAATCCGCGATCTGCTTCGTTGACGACGAGCTCAGGATCGCGATTGTCGGGCACAACGGCCAGAATTGGCTTGACGCGAAACTCAGCCAGGATGGGCAGAAATCGCCGCCAGCGTTCGCGGTCGTGAGTGGGGCACAGATCGTCGAAGCGAAGCAAATAATGCGCCGGCCGTGGAATCATGCGACCGCTCCGACGCGACCCTTGGGCAGCACCTTCCAGGTCCAGTAGAGAAGAAAGAAGAACGTGGATGCGGACCAGAGCGAGGTCGCTAGCGCGATGCCGGCCACGCCGAACCAACGCATCAGCTTTCGCGGTTCGGCTGCTGTGGCGGCTGAAAACCGGCGAGGCGGCGCGCGCCGTCCCGTCGGGCCTACGCGCTGCGGTCGCTGCCGACCCGGCGGCGATCCGCGGCCCTATTCCCGCGGCTTGACCCCGTCGCGCACGGCGCGGAAGCGCGGGAATTCCTTGCTCCAGTCGTTGGCGCGGGCGATGCCGATCATGCGCACGAATGCGCCGGGACCGAACCGCACCCATTGCACGATCCGCATCGGCGTATCGGTCTTGGCATCCTTCGCCTCGGCCTGAAGCTCATGGGTCGGCATGCTGCCGCCGCCGAGCCGCAGCATGTCGCCGCTGACGACGCGGATGTCCTTGAACTCGGCGAGCCCGGTGAACATGTTGCGCGCGAAATTGGCGCGCTCCTCGGCCTGCTCGGGTCCGCCCTGGCCGATCGACACCACGAACACCGCCTGCTCGGCGACGTCCGGCGTATCCTTGGGGCCGTCGGTGAGGAAAATGCCCGAGCCGCTGATCACCCGCACCGGCCGCAACCCGGACATTTCGCTCAATTGGAACGGCACCAGGCTGAGTTGCTCCTCGATCGGCACCGACGGGCGCGCGGTCATGGTGAGGAGCGATGTCTTGATGACGCTGTCCGGATATTCCTTCAGCGCCGTATCCGGGATGCGGACCGCGGCGATGGCGATGGCCGCCGGCACCGATCCCAGAAACATCCATTTGCGGAATTTCTGGCCGTTATCCAGCTCGGTTCCGATCACCAGCACGCCCTTGCCGCCGGGAAGCGTCAGGTTTTCGCGCTTTTCCTCGGTGATGCCCTGCGCCTTGAACGCCTCCGCGGTCATCGACTTTTCGACGTCCGCATAGGCCTGGGGCGGCAGGTTGAACAACACGATCGAGCCGCCATTGTCGGTATTCTCGAAGCCCGGAAAGCGCTTGCTGGTCGCGAAGCCCGGCGGCGGCACGAACCCGACCAGCGACCCGATCGGAAACAAGGGCTCTGCGGCTTGTGACGGCGCACTCGCCAGGGCCGCCGCGAACGCCGCCAGAAAAGCGATAAATGTGAATGTTCTCAAGATCATGAAGCTCCTCATCGGGGCCGTTGCCGTGGCCGAACTATAGCACCATTCCGACGGCCCGTCGCATTTTGACGCCGACGTGATTGATGCCGATGTGGCGACGCCCGCAGGGGGGCAAGGTTCGTGCCGAATTAATGGAAACGCAAGCCGCAGCCGCTAAGGCTCGGTTCGTCAGTTCCTGTCTTTGCCGTTCCCGTCCCTTGCAGGTGTCCCTTGCCCCAACGCCCGGCGGTGCCGAACATCGCCCTTCAGGGCTCCGCCTTTCGGAGCCTCGTCCTTCTTCTGGGCCTCGCATGGCTCGTCATCGTCGTGCAACTCCTGGCGGACCACTGGGCGGACACGGCGCTGACCCTGACCGACATGGACGACGCCATGCGGCTTGTCCAGATGCGGGGGTTCATCGACGGCCATGGCTGGTTCAACCTGCACGAAGCGCGGCTCGGGCCGCCCGACGGCTATGACACCCACTGGTCTCGCTTGATCGATGCTGGGCTCGCCGGAATGTTGTGGCTGTTCGGCCAGTTCACCGATGCCGCCTTCGCCGAGCGGCTGATGCGGACGGTGTGGCCGATGCTGTGGCTGCTGCCGACCATGGCCGGCGCGACGGCGGTCGCCTGGCGCGTCGCCGGCCGGGACGCAGCGCCGATCGCGCTGGTGCTCACCGCGGTCGGGCTGCCCGCCTTCCAGCATTTCATTCCCGGGCGGATCGACCATCACAACGTCCAGATCGCGATTGCGGTGCTGCTGGTGGCGGCGGTGGCGTGGAGCGACCGCACCCGCTGGGCCGCGGCCGCCGCCGGCGTCCTGACCGGCGCGGCGATGGCGATCGGCTTCGAGGGGCTGCCTTATATCGTCCTTGCCGGCGCCGCCATGGCGCTGCGCTTCGTCGTCGTGCCCGATGCCGGCCGGGCGCTCGCGCGTTACGGCGCCTGGGGTGCCGGGAGCGTCGCGGCGGCGTTCCTGGTCAGCGTCGGCCCGGCGCAATGGGGGCGCACCGCCTGCGATGCGATCGCCGTCAATTCCACCGTCGCGGTGATCCTGGCGACCCTGGGGCTCGCTTTGACCGGCCGGCTCCTGGCCGGGGCGCACTGGCAGGTTCGTGCCGCCGGCGTCGCCGCCACCGGCCTCGTGGCCGCCGCAGCCTTCGCCGCCATCGAGCCGCGCTGCCTTGCGGGTCCGTTCGCCATGATGGACGAGACGGTGCGATCTGTGTGGTTCAACCACGTCTCGGAAATGCAGCCGCTGTGGGCGGTCGCCTGGAAATCGCCGCCCATGGGAGCCGCGGTCGCCGCCTTTCCTGCGGTCGCCCTCCTGTTCATGGTGCTCATCGCGCGCGATCCGGCGGCGCGCCGGGATTTCGGCTTCCTGGTGGCTGCCGCCGCGCTGGTCGTCTCGGTGGCGATCCTGCTGACCATGGTGCGTGCCTTCAGCTACGCCATATGGCTGGCGATACCGATGGTGGCCGCGGGGGTGGTGCGCATGCTCACATCGCTGCGGCTCGGCACGATGGCGGTCCGGGCCCTGATCGCGCTGTTCCTGGCGCCGGCGGTTACCGCCGCGGCGGCCTTGGCGGCCGTGGAGGCGATGACCGCCCAACCCCTCGCAGCGGAGAATTCGCGGGTCACGGCCGGCTGCCTGCTCAGCACGAGCTACGCCCAACTGGCGGCGCTGCCGCCCGGCCTGGTCGCCACCGACATCGATTACGGGCCGTTCGTGCTGGCGCTGACGCCGCATTCGGTGATGTCGGCGCCCTATCACCGGCTGGTCGGGCCGATCATCGCGGCCAACGAGATCTTCGCTCTGCCGCCGGCGGCGGCGCGGGAGGTGGTTGCCGCGGCCAAGCCGGATTATCTCGCGGTGTGCGACCGCCACACGCTCGGCGGCATCGGTGCGGCGGAGCGGGATGCGAGCCTGTGGGGGCGGCTCGCGGCCGGCGAGGTACCCGGCTGGCTCGAGCCGGTCGCGGCGACCCGGGGCGGGCCCTTCGTGGTCTACCGCGTCAGGCCGTGACGCCCCGGCTGCCCCATTGCCGCAATGGTTTCGAGCTTGTTAGTACAGCCGATTTCGTCCATTCCCGCCTTGCGGCTGCGGGGCCGTCTCCTATATGACGCTGTGAACCCGCCGGGCTGGCGGGCAAGGACAATTTGAGGGGTCGGATCAGGGGCGATCCTAGGCAGGCGAGAACGCCTGCTTTG
>CAVVCE010000051.1:0-8307 GCA_963746235.1 uncultured Alphaproteobacteria bacterium | reverse complement strand
CGACCCACGTGATGTTCGCATTGGGGTCCTTGATGTCGCAGGTTTTGCAATGGACGCAGTTCTGCGCATTGATGACGTAGCGCGGGCCGGCATCGCCTTCCTGGATCCATTCGTAGACGCCGGCCGGGCAATAGCGGGCGGAGGGCCCTGCAAAAATCTCCAGTTCGGAGCGCTTCTGCAGGTCGGGGTCCGCCACCTTCAGGTGAACCGGCTGGTCTTCCTCGTGATTGGTGTTGGACAGGAACACCGAGGACAGGCGGTCGAAGGTGAGCTTGCCGTCGGGCTTGGGATAGGCGATCGGGCGACACCTTGCCGCAGGTTTGAGGCAGGCCGCATCGGTCTTGCCGTGGCCGAGCGTGCCCACAGGCGAGAACGCCGAGCGAGTTGGCCCACATGTCGAGGCCGCCGAGCCCGATGCCGGCCACGGTGCCGAGCTTCGACCACAGCGGCTTGGCGTTGCGCACCTTCCACAGATCCCGGCCGATCGCCGAGCTGCGCCATGAGGCCTCGTAATCGGCGAGCGCGTCATGGCTGCGCCCGGCCGCGAGCGCGGCGGCGGCGTGCTCGGCGGCGAGCATGCCCGACCGCATGGCGTTGTGGGTGCCCTTGATGCGCGGCACGTTGAGGAAGCCGGCGCCGTCGCCGATCAGGGCGCCGCCGGGGAAAGCGAGATTGGGCACCGACTGCCAGCCGCCCTCGGCGATGGCGCGGGCGCCATAGCCGATGCGCTTGCCGCCCGCGAAGGTATCGCGCACCAGCGGATGGGTCTTGAAGCGCTGGAATTCCTCGAACGGCGACAGATAGGGGTTCTCGTAGTTGAGGTGGACGACGAAGCCGACGCTGACGAAATCGGCGTCGTAGTGGTAGAGGAAGGACCCGCCGCCGGTGCGGTTGCCGAGCGGCCAGCCGAACGAGTGCTGCACCAGGCCGGGCTTGTGCCGCTCCGGAGCCACTTGCCACAGCTCCTTGATGCCGATGCCGAATTTCTGCGGCTGCCGGTCGCGATCGAGGCCGTAGCGCGCGATCAGGACCTTGGTGAGCTGGCCGCGCGCGCCTTCCCCGAACAGGGTGTATTTGGCGCGCAATTCCATGCCGCGGGTGAAGGAATCCTTGGGCTTGCCGTCCCTGCCCACCCCCATGTCGCCGGTGGCGACGCCGACGACCTCTCCGCCCGCGCCGTAAAGTACCTCGGCCGCGGCAAATCCCGGGTAGATTTCGACCCCGGCCTGCTCCGCCTTGGTGGCGAGCCAGCGGCACACATTGCCCAGCGACACGATGAAATTGCCGTGATTGCTCATCAGCGGCGGCAACAGCATGTTGGGGATGCGCACCGCGCCGGCGGGGCCGAGCACATAGAAACGGTCGTCGGTCACCGCGGTCTTGATCGGGGTGTCTTCGCCGCGCCATTCCGGCAGCAGGGCGTCGAGGCCGCCGGGATCGATCACCGCGCCCGACATGATGTGGGCGCCGACCTCGGAGCCCTTCTCCACCACGACCACGGAAATATCGGGCGAAATCTGCTTCAACCGGATCGCGGCGGCGAGCCCGGCCGGGCCCGCCCCGACGATCACCACATCGAACTCCATGGACTCCCGGGGCGGCAGTTCGGCGGCGTCCATTTTGTTCTCCGAAGCAGGGTCGCAAGGGGTGGCCTTTTTCCACGTTTGCCGGATCGCGGCAATCGTGGCTTTGCAATCGGGTGCGGCGCAAGTCGTGTGCGGCACAGTCTTGTGCGGCACTTGGGATGCAGGAAACGTGCTAAGCCTCCCGCCATGAATGCCGACCCTGCCGACCTGCGTGCGATCCTCGCCTTCTATGTGGAGGCAGGCGTCGATGCCGTGCTGCAGGAAGAACCGGTGGATCGCTTCGCCGCGGACCCGCGGCCCGCCGTCGCTGCGGAGTCCGCGGCGCGTTGCCGGCGCCCGATCAGGCGCCGCGTGCGACCGCCGTGCCGCAGCAAAGCCGGCCCGCACGTCCCCGCTTGCGGCGGTTGGCGGAGCGAACCTTTCGCGCGCGCCGGCAGCGGCGCCGTTCGCCGATGCCCCGCCGTCCGCGGACGCGGCCATCATGGCGGCGCGGGAGCTGGCGAAGAGCGCCGCGAGCCTCGATGACCTGCGCGCCCTGCTCGACACGCTTCGAGGGCTGCGGGCTGCGCAAGACCGCGAAGCAACTGGTGTTCGCCGCCGGCAATCCGAAGGCGCGGGTGATGTTCGTCGGCGAGGCGCCCGGGCGCGAAGAGGACCTCGAAGGCCTGCCCTTCGTCGGCCGCTCCGGCCAGCTCCTCGACCGCATGATGGCGGCGATCGGCCTCGACCGCAGCAACGCCTATATCGCCAACGTGATCCCGTGGCGGCCGCCCGGCAACCGCACCCCGACGCCGCAGGAAACCCAGACCTGCCTGCCCTTCACGCTGCGCCAGATCGAGCTGGCCGACCCCGATATCCTGGTCTGCCTCGGCGGCCCGTCGGCGCAGACGCTGCTCGGCATCAAGGAAGGCATCCGCAGGTCGCGCGGCCGCTGGCACGCCTATCACACCGGCACCCGCGAGATCCGCGCCATCGCGAGTTTCCACCCCGCCTATCTCCTGCGCAACCCGATCGAGAAGCGCTTCGTCTGGCGCGATTTCCTCGCCATCAAGAAGGCGCTTGCGGGGTAAGTCGCGCCAGGCGAACTTGTCTTCCGATGCGGAACAATTATGATCGGCAACGCTCTCATTCACCGCGAAATCAAAGATAATCGCGCGGTCGATCATCAGGGGATTCGCATCAGGGGATTCGCCATGTCGGACCAGGACTTCAACGACACCCAGGACTCCAACGATACCCAGGACTCCAACGATACCACTACGCTCGGGCTGTCGCGGCGCGCGCTGCTTGCGGCGGCGGCCTCGGGTGCCGGCGGCCTGGCATTCGCTGCCGCCGCGCCGGCGCGGGCAGCGATCACGAATACGGATGTCCGCGGCTTGCCGCCCTATGGCAACGGCACGCTTCCCGCCGGAGTCCGGGCGCGTCTCATTCCGAACGTCAACGGCCTGACCGTGAACATACTGGAGGCAGGCTTTGAAACGCCGGGCCGGCCTCTGGTGCTGTTGCTTCATGGATTTCCCAACCTCGCCTATAGCTGGCGCAAGGTGATGCCGGTCCTGGCCGCAGCCGGCTATTGTGCGGTCGCCCCGGACTGTCGCGGCTTTGGCCGCACCGCGGGCTGGGACGATTCCTGGGACGCGGATCCGCAACCCTTTCTCATGCTCAACATGGTGCGCGACCAGATCGCGCTGGTCCAAGCGCTCGGCTATCGCAGCACCGCGATGATGGTCGGGCATGACCAGGGCTCGCTCCTGGCCTCCTTCGGCGCACTCATCCGGCCCGATATGTTTCCCCGTCTCACGCTCATCGGCGGGGGTTTTGGCGGGGCGCCATTGTTCCCGTTCAATACCGCCAACGGCGCACCGGCGCCGGTTCCCGAGTTTACCAACGCCGAACTCGAGGCGGAGTATGCCAAACTCGATCCGCCACGGAGAGGTTATCAGGATTACTGGGCCAGCCCCGAAGCCGACCGCGACATGAAGCAGGTGCCGCCGGGAATGACCAATTTTTTCCGCGCCTTTTATTACATGAAAAGCGCCGATTTCAGGGGTAACCAGAATTTGCAGCCCTTGCATCCGGTGCATACCGCCAAAGAATCCGCCGAACAGAATGCGCGCATCCCCGAATATTATGTGATGAGACGGGGCAAGAGCATGCCGGCCACGGTCGCCGTGGAAATGCCGGACGCCGCCTATATCAAGGCCTGCAAATGGCTGACCGAGGCGGAGTGCGAAGTCTATGGACAGGAATATACGCGCAGCGGGTGGACCGGCGCGCTGCACGAATACCGGCACCGGCGCAACAACGCCTACCCCCCGACGCTGGCGGAGCAATTGACCTTTCGGGGCGCACCATCGATGTCCCCGCGCAGGTCATCGCGGGCAAGGAAGACTGGGGTTCCAATCGGACGGTCGGCGGCCCCATGAACATCGGCAAGACCGGCTACACGCAATTCAAAGGCGTCCATATGGTGGAAGGCGCCGGTCATTGGGCTCATGAGGAGCAGCCGGAGCAGGTGAGCCAGCTTTTGACCGGGTTCCTGCGCGAGCACGGCTGAGCGCTTGGAAATCTGAGAAGTTGGAAATCTGACTGGGCGGGTCCAGCCCGATATTCGTCCCGGCGGGATCTGCGTTTGGATCGCGTCAGATCACCTTGCCCGGATTGAGGATGCCGTTGGGATCGAGCGTGCGCTTGAGCGCGCGCATCAGGTCGAGCGCGACCGGGTCTTTCACCAGCGGCAGCAGCTTGCGCTTCATCACCCCGATGCCGTGCTCGGCGGAGATCGAGCCGCCGAACTTGGCGACCACCGCATGGACGGCGGCGTTCATCTCGTCCCAGCGGGCGAGAAAGGCCTTGGTGTCGGCGCCGACCGGCTGGCTGACATTGTAATGGATGTTGCCGTCGCCGAGATGGCCGAACGGCACCGGCCGGCAGCCCGGGATCAGCGCCGCACGGCGGCGTCGGCTTCGCGCAGGAACTCCGGCACCGCGGCGACCGGAACCGAAATGTCGTGCTTGATCGAGCCGCCTTCGGGCTTCTGCGCCTCCGGCAGCATGTCGCGCAGATGCCAGAAGGCGCGGCGATGCTCGATGCTGTCGGCGATGGCGGCGTCGGTGACGAGGCCCCGCTCCATGCGCCGCCTCCAGCGTCTCTTCCAGCACCAGCCGCAGGTCCTGCTGCGCCGCCGATGCGACCTGCACCAGCACGTACCAGGGGTGCGGCTCGCCCAGCGGATCGCGGCAGCCGGGGCCATGGCGCAAGCCGAACTCCAGGCGGTGCGGCAGATCAGCTCGAAGCTCGTCGCGGCGCGATTGGTCCGCTCCTGCACGAGGTGGAGGAGCGCGAGCGCGGCGTCCGGCGACGGCACGCCGACGAATGCGGTCTCGACCGTCTTGGGCGCGGGAAACAATTTCAGCACCGCGGCGGTGATGATGCCGAGCGTGCCTTCGGCGCCGATGAACAGGTTCTTGAGGTCGTAGCCGGTGTTGTCCTTCTTGAGCTTGTTGAGAAGGTGCAGCACGCGGCCGTCCGCCAGCACGACTTCGATCCCGACGACGAGATCGCGGGCGACGCCGTAGGCGAGCGCGCCGGTGCCGCCGGCATTGGTAGAGAGATTGCCGCCGATGGTGCAGCTGCCCTCGGCGCCGAGCGACAGCGGGAACAGGCGGTCGGCGGCGGCGGCGGCCTGCTGCGCCGTAACCAGCACCACGCCCGCTTCGCAGGTCATGGTGTTCGACGCCGCATCGACCTCGCGGATGCGGTCGAGCCGGGTGAGAGCGAGCACGACCTCGCCGTCGAAGGCGATCTGGCCGCCGACGAGGCCGGTATTGCCGCCCTGGGGCACGATTGCGGTCGCGGTCGCATTGGCAAGCCCGAGGATCGCCGCCACCTCTTCGACCGACCCCGGCCGCAGCACCAGCGGCGTGCGGCCGTGGTAAAGGCCGCGGCCCTCGATCAGGTAGGGCTCCTGGGCGAGCGGATCGGTGATGGCATGGCGCTCGCCGACGATGGCGGCGAAGCGCGCAATCAACTCGGGCGACAGGGGCGGGCGCACGTGGGTGTTCATGCGCGCGAAGATAGTCGATTTCTCGCAGATGGCCACAACAGGCCGGTTCAAAACACATGTCATTCCGCGGGGGTGCGAAAGCACCGAACCCGGAATGGCCGAGGTCTCAACCCGGTCGGCGCGGCCGGGCGGCCCCATCGCGTGGCGCTGCGGCGCGGCGCAGCCGGTCGTTGATCGCCTCGCCGATGCCGCGCTCCGGGATCGGCGCCACGGCGATCGCCTCGGCCGCTTCGGTGTCGAGGCTGCGCAGGTGCGAAAACAGGTTGGCGGCGGCTTCGACGAGGTCGCCGCGCGCCGACAGGTTGAGCATCGCGGCGGCCGCTCCCGCGCCGGGCGGCAGATCCGCGCCGAACGCGAGCAGGGCTTCGCCGGGCGCTACGTCCTTGGCGTTGATGCGAAGCGGCGTCCGCGGCGCGTAGTGGGAGGCGAGCATGCCCGGCGCCATGGGGGGCCCATTGGGGCGCCATGTGGGCGCCATCTGCGCCGGAGCGCCCTTTCGGGTGCGCTTATGGTGCGCCGCCGGCGCGGCAATGGCGGCGCCGAGCACTTTTTCGATGGCGTCGCGGTCGATGGCGCCGGGCCGCAGCAGCACCACGCCGTCGAGGCAGGCGACGATGGTGGACTCGATGCCGAGCGGAGCGGGGCCGTCATTGATGAGGAGGTCGATGCGGTCGCGAAGGTCGTGGAGCACGTGCTGCGCCGTGGTGGGCGACACCTTGCCGGACCGGTTCGCCGACGGCGCCACGACCGGCTTGGCGAACGCGGCGAGGATTTCGCGCGCGACCGGATGGCTCGGCACCCGCACCGCGATGGTGTCGAGGCCCGCCGTCGCCAGCAGGCCGACCGGGCAGTGGGCAGCCTTGGGCAGCACGAGGGTCAGCGGCCCCGGCCAGAACGCGCGGGCGAGGAGCAGCGCGGCGTCGTCGAACACCGCGAGGCGCGTGGCGGCGGCGAGATCGGCGACGTGGGCGATCAGCGGATTGAAGGAGGGCCGTTCCTTGACGGCGTAGAGCTTCGCCACCGCCTTGTCGTTGGTGGCGTCGGCGCCGACGCCGTACACGGTCTCGGTCGGAAAGGCGACGAGCCCTCCGGCCGCCAGCACGCTTTTGGCGTCCTTGACAGCCCCGATGCTCGCCAGCGCCACGCGGGTAACCAGGCCGGCCATCGGAAGTCTCCACGCTGGCCAGAAGTCGGCCAGCATATGCAACCGCCGGGGCCCGAGCGCAACAGGGCAGGGCGCACAGGACAGGCGCGGACGTGGCGCGGAGTGGCCGCGGTGAACCGCGCGCGGACAATTCGCGCGGCCGCGAACCATGTCACGATCGGTGGTGCCTTGATCCTGGCTGATCCGTGCTGTCGGTCGTCCGTGGTGTCCGGTCGCCCTGTCCGTAGTCCGTGCTGTCGGTAGTCCGTGCTTGCAGCGCGGGAAAGCCGCGGCTATAAGACCGGCCACCAGCGACATCGGAGTGTAGCGCAGTCTGGTAGCGCACCTCGTTCGGGACGAGGGGGTCGCAGGTTCAAATCCTGCCACTCCGACCAATACTTAGCGAAAATCTCCCGACAATCCGCCACCCCTTGATGAAAAACCTTCCCGACGTGGAAGGGTTTCGGGTTAGCGCTCCGTGGTAGCAGTAATCAGATTTCCCGCTACCAGCGGCACGTAAAAAAAGGGTGCGGAGCGGCTCCTTTGTCCGCCAGTCCAGTTCGCCAGGTTGGCGAGGCGTCATTTCCTATCGACCACCAATCGCCGCCGCTTCGTGCGACGCGTGGGCGTGCGGCTCGTTCCAGAGCAGTTCGGCGGCCGCGTGGTCGCGGAATGCGTCAGCATCGCGAACGTAGCCTCGCAGTGTCTCGACCGACTTGTGCCGGCTCGCGTCCATCATCTTGAAGATCCGCCAGGCTCGGCATTCTCGTTGGGTGCCTGGCCGGAGAAATTGCCGACCCGGATCAACGGCGCGTTCAGGCTGCGTTCAGATTGGCGACAGCCCGTTGTCAGCTAGCCATGAAATCATACATGGTTCCTGGTTCTGGCAGCATTCCGTTCATGTCCCATACCATCCGAGAGAAAACCAAGCTCGTGAACCGCGTGCGGCGTATTCGCGGGCAGGTCGAAGCGGTCGAGCGCGCATTGGAGCAAGAGCTCGGCTGTGGCGACGTCCTGCAGCTCATCACGGCCGCCCGCGGAGCCATCAACGGCCTGATGGGCGAAGTGATCGAAGATCACATCCGCATGCATCTGATCGATCCCGCGGCCCATCCCAACACTGAAGGTGCCCACGCCGCGGAAGACCTCATCGACGTGGTGCGGTCGTATCTCAAATAGCGAGGCCTGGGCGGGGAGTTCCCAAAGGGGGAAGCTGCCGAATATCCGGGCATGACGGCAAAACAGCTGGGGCCATCTCTTACATCGGCGACGCGCGCGGCGAACAACACATGGCCTCGTTGTGGGGGACCCCCGTCTCGGAGTGCTTCTCGCTTCGACATGGGCTTTCTCGCGAGTTGGCATTCTGACTTTTTTGTCAGAAACTAACCTGCCAGTTGCTGTGCGAGCATTCCGACATCGCGGCCGATCATCGCCGTGTTAGTGTCCCGATTGCAACGAACCGAAATAATTGCACGGACGGCCGAATTGTCCGCTTGAATAAACACAACCTT
>CAVVCE010000050.1:0-9685 GCA_963746235.1 uncultured Alphaproteobacteria bacterium | reverse complement strand
CATTGGAGAAACGCTCGGCGATCGCCTGCAGGCGATCGAACTGGCGCACCCTTGTCGAAATGGTCACCATGCGCCCTACCCCGGCCGCGCCGGCGCGCTCGACGATCGCGTCGAGGTCGTCGGCGAAGTCGGGGAAATCGAGGTGGCAATGGCTGTCGACGAGCATGATCACCGCGCCCCCTCAGCTGCCGGCTCGACATAGCGCGGAAACACCGGCGCCGGCGCCGGCAATTGCGATCCCGCGGCGATGCGCTTGCCTCCGCCCAGCGCAGCAAAGTCGCGCTCGCCTGGCGGAATGGCAAGCAGGTCGAGCATCCGCCCGGCCGATTTCGGCATGAAGGGCTGCGCCAGGATCGCAACCTGCCGGATCACCTCGGCGGTGGTGTGGAGCACCGTGCCTTGGCGCGCCGGGTCGGTCTTGGCGAGTGCCCACGGCGCTTCGCCGGCGAAATAGCGGTTGGCGTCGGCGACCACCGCCCAGACGGCATTGAGCACCTGGTGCAGCTGCCGCGTCTTCATCGCCTCGCGGGCCTTGCCGATCATGGCGTCGGCGGCGGCGAGCATGGCGGTGTCGTTGGCGCTCGAGCGGTCCCGGCGCCGGCAGCACGCCGCCGAAATTCTTCGCGATCATGGTCAGCGAGCGCTGCGCCAGGTTGCCGAGGTCGTTGGCCAGATCGGCATTGATGCGGGCGACGATGGCGTCATGGCTGTAATTGCCGTCCTGCCCGAACGGCACCTCGCGCAGGAAGAAGAACCGCAGCGGATCGACCCCATAGGCATCGGCGAGCGCAAAGGGATCGATCACGTTGCCGACCGACTTCGACATCTTCTCGCCGCGGTTGAACAGGAAGCCGTGGCTGAAGATGTGGCGCGGCACCTCGATGCCGGCGGACATCAGGAAGGCCGGCCAATACACCGCATGGAAGCGCACGATGTCCTTGCCGATCACGTGCAGGTCGGCCGGCCACCAGCGCTTGAACTTTTCGCTGTCGGTGTCGGGAAAGCCGACGCCGGTGAGGTAGTTCGTGAGCGCGTCGACCCACACATACATGATGTGCTTGGGGTCGTTCGGGACCGGGATGCCCCAGGTGAAGGTGGTGCGCGAGATCGAGAGGTCCTGCAGGCCGCCGCGCACGAAGCTCGCGACCTCGTTGAGGCGCTCGCGCGGCAGCACGAAGTCCGGCACCGGCTCATAGAGGTCGAGCAGCTTTTGCTGGTACTTGGACAGGCGGAAGAAGTAGCTCTCCTCCTCCACCCATTCCACCGGCGTGCCGGTCGGCGCGACGGCGCACCTTGTGCTCGCCGACGGCGGTCTCGGTCGTCTCGTCGACGGCGTAATAGGCCTCGTCCCGCACCGAATACCAGCCGGCATATTTCGACAGGTAGATGTCGCCCGCCTTGTCCATCAGCTCCCAGATCGCCGCCGAGGAGCGGTGGTGGCGTTCCTCGGTGGTGCGGATGAAGTCGTCATTGGAGCAGTCGAGCCGCTCCACCATGGCTTGGAAACGCGGCACGTTGCGCTCGGTCAATTGCGCGCGGCGTGATGCCGTCCCGGTTCGCGGTCTGCAGCATCTTGATGCCGTGCTCGTCGGTTCCGGTGAGGAAATAGACGTCGTGGCCGTCGAGCCGCATGAAGCGCGCGATGGCGTCGGTGGCGATCGCCTCATAGGCGTGGCCGATATGGGGCGCCCCGTTGGGGTACGAGATCGCCGTGGTGATGTAGAAGCGGGGCTTTTCTGCCATTGACCGGACGCGTGTTGGGGCCGCGAGCAGCGTGATCCGGCTTCATCCCCTCCCCCGCTCGCGGGAGAGGGAGTGAAGCCGGGCGACGTTGGTATCAACCGCGGGACGCCTCGGCAAGCAAGCCGAAGATCGCGAACACCAGGGGCTTTTTGTCGAGATTGTAGGTCTCGACATCCCGCGCCGACCGATTGAGCTTGTCCCAGAGATCGGCGGTGCCCGTCATGCGCGCCCGGTCGGGCCTCGCCCGCTTCGCCTCGGCGTCGAGGCGGCGCAACAGCCAGTCGCGCACCGCGCCGACGAAGGCATCGAGCAGGCCGCGGTCGCGGTCGAGCTGGTCGCCCAGCGCGTGGAGCGCGTTGGGATCGGTGGCCGGCAGCGCGTCGAGCATCGCCTCGACCCGCTGGCGCAGCGCCAGCAGCGGCCCGCCGGCGAGCGCGATGGCCTGCGCGACGCTGCCGCCGGCCGCCGGCGCCGCCGTGGCGAGGGCGGCCTCGTCGGCATCGGGTCCCAACGCGGCGGCCGCGGCGGCGACGACATCGGCGGTCTCGAGGGGTTTCAGGATCAAACGCCGGCAGCGCGAGCGGATGGTCGGCAACAGCCGTCCCGGCGCATGGCTGACCAGGAGGAACAGCGAGCGCGCCGGCGGCTCCTCCAGCATTTTGAGCAGGGCATTCGAAGCTTCCGGGTATTTGAGCTCGTCGGCGCTGTCGACCAGGCAGACCCGCCACCCCCCCTCGCCTGCCGTCGAGCCGAAGAAGCTCACGATGCGCCGGACCTGGTCGACCGTGATCACCGTGCGCAGCGCGCCGGAATCGCCGGGGACGCGCTCCAGCACGAGCAGATCGGTGTGGGCATTGCCGGCGATGCGCCGCAGCGTCGGGTGCGCCGGGATCGAGCGCGAGCGAGGTCGCGGATTGCACCGCGGCGGCCCGCGGGTCCGGATGGGCCAGCACGAAGCGCGCCATCCGGTAGGCGAGCGTCGCCTTGCCGATGCCGGCTTCGCCGCCGATCAGCCAGGAATGGGGAATCCGGCCGCTGCGATAGCTCGAAAGGAATGCCTGCTCTGCCGCTTGATGGCCGAACAGGACGGTGGTCTCCCGCGGCAGCGGGGCGTCCGGTTCGGTGTCAGTGTCCTTGTCTCGTTGCGCTGAAGTCCCTTTGGCCCCCTTGTCCGGTGCCCGGCTCACAGCAGCTCCTCGACCGAGAGCGGCGCGGATTCCGGCGCCAGGCGCTTCTTCACATGCATCCAGATCTCGGCGGCGACCTGGTCCTTGGTGCGGTTGGCATTGATCAGCACGCAGCGCTGCGGCTCTTCGCTTGCGATATCGCGGAACGCCGCATTGAGGCGCTCGTGAAAGCCGACATCCTCGCGCTCGAAGCGGTCCGGCTTGGCACCGGCGCGCCGCTCGCGGGCGCGGGCGAGGCCGATCTCCGCGGGAACATCGAGGATGAAGGTGATGTCGGGCATGGCGTCGCCAACGGTGAGCTTTTCGAGGCCCTTGACGAACGGGCGGCCGACCTCGTCGAGAATGCCCTGATAGACCCGGGTCGAGTTCGAGAAAACGATCGCAGACGATCCACTTGCCGCGGCTGAGCGCGGGCTTGATGAGGTTTTCGAGATGATCGCGGCGCGCTGCCGCGAACAGCACGGCTTCCGCCACCGGCCCGAGCGGCCGCGCCGCGCCCGACAGCACGACATGGCGCACGATCTCGGCGCCCGGCGAGCCGCCGGGCTCGCGGGTCACGACGACGCCGATGCCGAAGGTGCCGAGCCGGCGCGCCAGCGTCGCCGTCTGGGTGGACTTGCCGGTGCCCTCCCCGCCTTCCAGAGTGATGAAACGTCCTGCCATTGCTTTCCTGCCGCCTGAGCAGACCTTAGGGCTCGTTCATACGGTGCGGTGCCTCTCCTCCCTCGCCCCGCTTGCGGGGAGAGGGTCGGGGTGAGGGGGCCTTTCCACAATTCTGAGCGTAACTTTCTACCGCTCAGACTCGTGGAGAGGCCCCCTCACCAGGATCGCTGCGCGATCCGACCTCTCCCGCAAGCAGGGAGAGGTGCGACCGTGCCGCGCAAAGATGCATCCACCCCGCAGCCCCAACCTCCCCGCAAGCAGGGGCGGGAGCAACGCGCTAAATCTTCTTCGTCCCCATGCGGAACAGGCCGATGACGAGTTCGGCGGCGCCGTCGAATGCCCGCTGCCTGAGGTTGCCGCGCTCGACGCTCTCGGCGGCATAGAGCGGTGCCTCCAGCACCAGGCTGTCGCCGCGATAGATGTTCAGGTTTGCGATCTGCTGGCCGACCGCGACCGGCGCCGGGACAGGGCCGGCATAGACGATCTTCGCGGAAATGTGGTCGCTTGAATTTTTCGGCATCAGCACGCTGATCGGGCCCTGCCCGACCAGCGTGACCCGCCCGGAAGCACCGCCGAACAGCTTGGCGACCCCGACCACCTGCCCGTCGTTGAACAGGGGCCGCGCGTCGAAGCCCTTGAAGCCGAATTCCAACAGCCGCTTCGCCTCGTCGCCGCGCTCCTTCGCCGACTTGAGGCCGTTGACCACGACGATCAGGCGCAGCCCGTTCTGCACCGCCGATCCGACCATGCCGTAGCCGCCGTCCACGGTGAAGCCGGTCTTGAGCCCGTCGGCACCGAGATTCATGGTCAGCAGCGGGTTGCGATTCGGCTGCTTGATCTTGTTCCAGGTGAAGTCGTGCTCGCCGTAATAGCGGTAGTATTCCGGATAGGTGCGGATGATGTGGCGGGCGAGCCGGCCGAGCTCGCGCACCGTCACCTTCTGGGCGGGGTCGGGCAGGCCGGTCGCATTGGTGAAATAGGCCTTCTGCAAGCCGAGTTCGCGCGCCCGCTTGTTCATCATCTCGACGAAGGCCTGCTCGTTGCCCGCAATCCCCTCGGCCAGCGTGATGCAGGCGTCGTTGCCGGACTGCACCACCGCGCCCTGGATCAGATCCTCGACCCTCACCTTGCTGTGGATCGACGCGAACATGCTCGAGGTGTGGGACGGCGCGCCGCCGCGCCGCCAGGCGTCCTCGCTGACGAGATACTCGGTGTCGAGCTTGATGCGGCCCTGCTTGAGCTCGTTGAACACCACCTCCGACGTCATCAGCTTGGCCATGCTGGACGGCGGTGTCGGCGTGTCGGCGTATTTCTCGAACAATACGGTGCCGGACTTGGCATCCAGCAGGATGACGTAGGGGGCGGTGGTCTGGAAATCAGTGCTCTTGCTGCCGCCGACCAGCCCGAGATTGGCCGGCGCAGCGAATGCGGCGAGCGCAAAGCCCACCAGCCCCAGCGCGACCATGCCCGAAGCCTGCCTCGACGATATGCCGAGAAACGACATGCGAAAAAACGACATGCGAAATGGAGAATTCAAAGTGCCGCCGCAGCCGACCGCTCATGCGGTCAAGGGGCCGCCTCCCTTGCCAAGACCCTACCTCTACCCAGACACGTGCCCACGCTTCCAGTAGCATCCAGTAGCAGGCCCGCGGCGGCGAAACAATCCCGCTGTGGATGGCATGAATTGCGACAAAGCCGCAGCCGCGGGCACCACGCCCGATCAAGCCGAAGGCATTGAAAACTCAGTAGAGACCGCGCATGGCGCTCGCATAGGGGACGTCGCCGCCGCGCTGGAGGTCGGGCCGCGCCGGTGCGTAGGCCGACAGCGCCGGCGGCGCACGCGTCGGCGGATCGGCCTCGCGGGCACGCGCCACCGCCGCGCCCGGAGCCTGCTGCGCCTCCCGGCCCGGCCGGAAATTGGAGACCATCTGCCCCTCGCCCAGCCCATAGGGTCGGTCCGGCGGCGTCGGCACGTCGCGCAACGCGGCCCGCGGCACCGCGGCCGGCACGAACGGCTTGGCCGAGGCGACCCGCACCAGCGACGGCGTCGGCGCCGGCTCGCCCTGCCGCAGCGTCGCCATCAGCATGTTGTCGTCGGAGCCTTCGAGCGGCGCCCGGCCGACATATTCGACCCGCACCGGCGCCAGGCCGCTGCCGTAAAAGCCGAGCAGATTCGCCGCGCGCACGGAGACGTCGATGAGGCGGTCGCCGCTATAGGGCCCGCGATCGTTGACGCGCACGATGACCGACTTGTGGTTTGAAAGATTGGTGACGCGTGCATAGGACGGCAGCGGCATGGTCGGATGCGCCGCCGACATGGAATGCATGTCGAAGACTTCGCCATTGGCGGTGAGCCGGCCGTGGAAATCCTCGCCGTACCAGGAGGCGACGCCCTCGGCCCGGTAATTGGGATTTTCTTCCGGCGTGTAGACTCGCCCGCCGATCGAATAAGGCGCGCCGACGCGGTAATTGCCGCCGCCTTTGGGGATCGGCTCGCCGGGCGCCACGACGCGCGCGCTGCTCGATACCCCGTAGCGGGGATCGAGCGAGCCGAAGGAACTGGAACCGGAGCAATTGGCGAGCACGAGGGAAACGGCTGCGAGCGCGCCAATTCGTGCGAAGCACGCAAATGAATCAAGCCCTGCGAAGCACGCGAATGAAACAAGGCGTGCGAAGCACGCATACGAATCAATGCGTGTGCGGCCAGTAGCTCCCCGCTCCTCCCCCAGCCTCATCAAATCCTGGGACCCCCGTATTGCGCGGCCGAACTCCCCCGAGTCCGGCCTCCCCCACCTTGCAACCGTCATCACCAAATCCGCACGGCACCCCTGCAAAGGCGCCATTCGACCCAAATGGAACTTGACCAGAATGGTGTGCAAAATAAAGCAAAAAGAAGACCGTTCCGTTAAGCCTGTCGTGAATCCCGATCGGGGCGGCGACCGGCTCGACGGCTGGCAGCAGCCTGCTATAACGCGGCCACTTCGGACCACTCGGGCGGGCGTACCCGGCACCGGGTGGCCGAAATCTCGGGGAAGGATGGCCGAGTGGTTTAAGGCACCGGTCTTGAAAACCGGCAGGGGGTTCCGCTCCCTCGTGGGTTCGAATCCCACTCCTTCCGCCAGCCCAAGCGCTGCCGGCCGTTTGCTGGCGCGTACGATCGGGGCTGATCTTGTCCAGCGACAGGTCTAACGTCACCGAGATGCAATCGATTCGCTTGGCGTTACTCAGGAGGAATCTCAGATGACCAGGGTTCTAGTTGCCGTTGTCGTTGCTCTGCTGCTGACCAATTCCTCGATGGCTCAGTCCTATTGTGATCAAGTCCGACAAGCCGTGGCGACTTATGGGTATGCCGCAGCCAAACGGCACGCCATGGCTACCTACACTAAAAGGGAGGTTGAAGTTGCTGATAGGTGTGTGAGGGGAGGTCACCGCACCAAGCGAAAAATCAAAACATGAAGATGCGCAGCGCTGTCCAGGTTTGGGGCATTCAAGACGATGTCCGCCTAGGCGGCCTGAGTCAGTCCCATCGGCTGCATGAACTCCTCGTTCAAAATCTCACCGACCGTGACCGGCTTGCGCTTCGTTGGCAGCATGATTCGCCTCATCTGTAGCTGTGGTCGTCGAGATAGATGCCTTCCGCTGCGCCGCGACTGCCGTCCCACCGGAAGATCAGCCGCCGCCTGTGTCAGTTCCTTCACTGCCGTCCGATCCAGCAAATCTGAGAATCGCATCCGCCGTACACCTCGTGAATGGATGCCGTGCCCACCGTACCCTCTTTGTTCTGGGCGCAAAAAAACACGACACTCCATGAGCTGCAAACTGACGACAGATCATGCGCTACTGACAGACACTGTCCGCGCCGGATGCTCTCGGCTACCTTGCTCATCGTCGTATTCCCCTCGCGTAATGCTTCGACCAAGAGCGCGGTCAGGTGGCGGAAGTCGTTGCGGTCGGCCTGGCTCAGGTCCGCACGCTCGTTCTTGGCATAGGCGGTCAGGGCGAAGATCGGATTGCGTTGCTGTTGGGGCGGGGGCGCGAAGGTGCTCACGGCGATAGCCGCCGCCGTCGATCCGGATGCGTTCGCGGGCGGTTCTGGCGAACTTCTGGACCATCGCGGGCTTGATCGTCTGTTGCGCCGAGCGGGGTCGCGCGTTCGATCCGCTCGCGCTCGCGGGGAGTATTCATCGCCTCCCACAGATCGCTGCGCCTCTGGACGTTGAGCCAAAAGTCGGGGCTGTTACCGAACACGCGCGAGAGGATGAGCGCCGTCGCCGCCGTCACGTTTCGGCGATCGTTGCACAGCTCGTTGACATGCTTGCGCTGAACGCCCATCGCCTCCGCCAAGGCGGCCTGGGTCAGCCCCATCGGCTGCATGAACTCCTCGATTAGTATCTCGCCGATCGTGGCCGGCTTGCGCTTCGTTGTCAGCATGGTTCGCCTCATCTATAGCTGTGGTCATCGAGATAGACGCCTCCTGCCTCCCCGCGGCTGCCATCCCACCGGAAGATCAGCCGCCATTGGCTGTTGACGCGGATCGAGTGGAAACCAGCCAGATTGCCGCGCAGTTTTTCGAAGTGATTGCTGGGCGGCACCCGCAAGTCCTGATCGGTTGTCGCGTCGTCGATCATCTGGAGCTTGCGAAAGAGCCGGCTTTCCAGATCGGGAGGGACGTAGCGCGATCGTGTATCCTCGACGAAGAAGGCTTGTAGCCACTCGTCCCGAAAGCTCACGATCAAGCGGCAGCTCCGTGTTTGCACCTATGTACCACTCATAGGTACAAAATGCAACTGCTGAGGCCTGCGTCGCTGCTGATGGCGCGAGGACCATTGATACGTATTTCCCCAAATTGGCTTTGATCGCCCCCGACTGACTCCGTTGGCGTCCGCCTCGCCGCTGCACCCGAAGTGGATCGGCGGAGGCGTGGGCGGCACCACCTTCCAGCGCACGGCGGCGCCGGTGGGCGGCGCGGTTACGGGTCCCCGCGTTCTTGAAATTCATGGGTGCTCCAACGGGCAATTGTCCTGAACTCCGAACTCTGGCAGATTTCCGTGCGGCGCAAGGCACCCCGGCCGCCGAGGCATAGGCCCCATGATCCGAATCCTGATTGCAACCTTCATCCTTGCCGGCAGCATTGCGGCGCTGGCGACGTCACAGGCCGACGCCCAATCGCCCGATCCTGCACTGCTCGCGCCGGGACAGTCGGGACGGATGCTGGCACCGCCGCGGGCAACCGAGGCGCCGCCGGTCTATACGTCTCCAAGACCTGGCGGAACGCCCCCGCACATGAAGTCTCGGCGTGGAAAGCGCCTGTCGCATCCGCGCGTTCACGGGCACTGAGGCGCGCCATCCCCGCGCCCTGCGTTCAGCCGGACGTGGCAGCACGTCCGGGATCAAGGGCGCGGCGCCCGTCCGCCGCCCGTCCGCCGCCCCCGTCATCCCGCAACGGAGTGCAGCACCTCGTCGCCGGCGGCGTCCTCGGCGTCGACGGCCTCTGCAATGGGTTCGTCTCCAAGCTCGTGCAGCGCCGCCAGGAGCGCGTTGGCCCGCCGTTCCACGGCGCTCCGCGTCTGGTCGAGGATCGGATGGGTTCCCGCGGGCATTGCGGCGACCTCGGCCGCGGCCGTCTCGGCCTCCGCCAACGCGGAATTCGCCAATGTGCCGACGCGGCCGAGGACTTGCTTGGGATTGAGGCCGCACGCGCGGGCGAACCGCTGCCAGTCCCTCCCCTCGAGGTGATCGCCCCGGCTCTTGCCGGCGATTTTCTGCGCAAGCTGCTTGGTGACGTTCTCCCACACCTCACCGCACATGACGTCGTACAGGGGAGCCAGCGATGCGCCACTGCCGCGGATCATGATCGAGTAGTTCTTGGCGTGGGCGTCCGTGTTGCAGGCCAGGACATTGAACACGACCATGTCGAGCAAACGCACGCGATCGGTTGGGGGCATGTGACGCCGGGTTATCTCGAACATGTCCTCCACGGCCGGCCCGCCAATTCCCGTCTGGTTCGAACTCGTATTTGGCGGATGGCGGCTTTCCGAGCGCCTGGCAATAATCCTCCTGGTGCAGGCGACGCCAGCGGCCGCTTTCATTGG
>CAVVCE010000049.1:0-59222 GCA_963746235.1 uncultured Alphaproteobacteria bacterium | reverse complement strand
CGACGGGTGGCCAAAAAAGAACCTCAGGCCGCTTTGAGCGATCACGGCGCAGTGCCACCGCGATCGACACAACTCTGACCCGAAGCCGCGGACGTCCGGAGCGGCGGGCGTCCATGTTCTGAGCGACAAAGTGGCCGCCAGCCCGCTTGCTGTCCTTTCAGCTCTACACCAACCGAACAGGTGTTGTTTTTTGTCGGATGGGGTACATGTAGCGAAGGGTTAAACAGATTGGTACCGAGGCGGCCCGAGCTTCCGGACAATCGTCCGCTGCCGTCGGCACGCCGCTCGCCCGAGGCGACACTGACCGTGACCGCACCATTGCCGGCCACCCTGCCGCGAACGGGCATGCCGCCGGAGCCGTAGATCACACCGTCGCGAATCTCGACGCCGAAGCCGGAGCTGGGATCACAGGAGCCGCGCTGCGTGACGATCTGCACGGACCAGCCGCCGTCGAACGCCGAACGGGCCTGCGCCGCATCGGACGCGAAGGCGCCCGCAATTGCGACGGCCAGGAGCGTCCAAACGGTGGGAGGCGACATCATTTTCATGGCAGTGATCCTCGACCTTATGTTTCACAGATTAATGACATGCCGTCCGGCATCGCCAGAATCCGGAGCGAATCCGATAGCGTAACGCTATCAATTTCCACGCTCCCTTGAAAGTCTCCGATGCTCATTCGCAGGTGGCGCGGTGAAGCGCGTGAAAGGCAACGGATTACCGCCGTCGCATGGCCCGGGGGCGGCGGCCGAGGCATAGCCGGCGGCGATCAATACGAGCGCGGCATGCCGAGCACGTGCTCGGCGAGGTAGCTGAGGATCAGATTGGTCGAGATCGGCGCCACCTGGTAGAGCCGGGTCTCGCGGAACTTGCGCTCGATGTCGTACTCCTCGGCAAAGCCGAAGCCGCCATGGGTCTGCACGCAGGCTTCGCCGGCCGCCCATGACGCATCGGCGGCCAAGAGCTTCGCCATGTTGGCCTCGGCGCCGCAGGGCTTGGCAGCGTCGAACAAGGCTGCGCGCCTCGCGAACCATCAGCTCGGCCGCGCGCATCTGCGCATAGGCCTTGGCGATCGGGAACTGCACGCCCTGGTTCTGGCCGATGGGACGCCCGAACACGACGCGCTCGTTGGCGTAGGCCGCGGCCTTGGCGATGAACCATTTGGCGTCGCCCACGCATTCCGCCGCGATGAGGATGCGCTCCGCATTCATGCCGGAAAGGATATAGCGAAAGCCCTTGCCTTCCTCGCCGACCAGGTTCTCCGCGGGGATCGAGACATTGTCGAAGAACACCTCGGTGGTGGCGTGGTTCATCATGGTGCGGATCGGCCGGATCGTGAGCCCGGCGCGCTTGGCCTCGCGCATGTCGAGGATGAAGACCGAGAGCCCGTCGGTGCGCTTGCTTTCATCCTTGGGCGCGGTGCGTGCGAGCAGCAGCATCAGGTCGGAATATTCCGAACGCGAGGTCCATATCTTCTGGCCGTTGACCACGTAATGATCGCCGTCGCGGCGCGCCACCGTCTTGATCGATGAGGTGTCGGTGCCGCTCGAAGGCTCGGTCACCCCGAACGCCTGCAGGCGCAACGCCCCGGAGGCGATCTGGGGCAGGTATTTGCGTTTCTGCTCGACATTGCCGTGCCGCAGCAGCGCCCCCATGATGTACATCTGGGCGTGGCAGGCGGCGCCGTTGCAGCCGGCGCGCTGGATTTCCTCCAAGATCGCGGCCGCCGCCGTGAGCGGCAGGCCGGAGCCGCCATATTCCTCCGGGATCAGGGCCGAGAGATAGCCGGCCGCGGTGACGGCTTTGACGAATGCGGCGGGATAGGCACGCGCGCTGTCGAGGCCGCGCCAATACTCGCCGGGGAAATCAGCGCACAGCCGGCGCACGCCGTCGCGGATCTCACGGTGCGGGTCGCCGTCATGATCGAACGCGGCCATCACGATGCGTCCCGCGCCAGCACGTGACGGGCGATCTGCGCGCGGGTGCCGATCCATACGTCCGCGTCCGCTGCCGCCGCCTCCACGATCTTGCCGTAGTAGTAGGCGCCGCGGGGATGGCCGAAGATATGGGCGTGACAGGTTACGTCGATGATGGTGAGTTCGCCGGTTTCCCGGGCGATGGCGACGTTCTCGGTGAAGGCGTCCAGCATCGTCTGCGGCGCGTTTCCGTATTTCATGAAGGGCATGTCGTTGACATCGGTACCGAGCGGGATGGCGACGATCCGGTTGTCCCCGAAGGTCTGCACATAGGGCAGGTCGTCGTCGAACACGTCGCCGTACCAGGCATAGCCGGCTTCGGCAAGCAGGCGCGCGGTCGCTGCCCGCGAGGTGCCGCGCGGGCTCAGCCAGCCCACGACCTTGCCGCCCGAGGCCGCCTCCAGCAACGCCGTGCAGCGCGCGATGTTGGCGCGCTCGTCGTCATCGCCGAGCAGCGCCGGGATCACGTCCATGGCATAGGAATGGGACAGCACCTCATGCCCGGCACCGGCCACCGCCTTGACCGCCTCGGGCGCGCGCTCCGCGATCACCGCATTGACCATGACGCTCGCCACGGCGCGGTGGCGTTCGAACGCATCGAGCAGACGGTAGATGCCGCACTTGACCCCGTAGCCGGCCCAGGAGATCGCCATGGTGTCGAGCACGCCCGCCGGCAGCGGATTGCCCATCGGGCTGATTCCGGGCGCCTTGCCGTCCGACCACGCCTCGAGGCAGACATTGAAGACCACCGCGATCTTCTTGCCCTGCGGCCAAACCCAATTCACCTGCCGCCTCATGTTGCCCTGCGCTCCGATTGCCCGTCGCGGCGCCTGTGCCTGCTACGGTTCACGGCCACTACCTCTTCTCCCCCGCGCCGTTCCAGATCGCCTCGTAGCGGGCTCTGCGCTCGGCCATGCTCGCCGCCCAATCGGGGCCCGAGAGGTAGGACAGCGCGAGTTCGTCGCGGTTCGAGCCGCGCAGGAATTCGGGATCGTCGACCGCGAGGCGAAACGCCCTCGCCAGCCGTTGCGCGATCTCGGGCGGCAGGCCGCGCGGCGCCGCGAAGCCGCGTTCCGACGAGATCACGATGTCGAAGCCGAGTTCGCGCGCGGTCGGCACTTCGGGCAGGGCCGGGGCGCGCACCGGATTGAGCTGGGCGAGGCCCTTGAACAGGCCGACCGCCTCCCGGTCCATGACGAATTCGGAAACGCTCATGCCGACGATGTCGACATGGCCGCCGAGCAGCGCGGTGCGCGATTCCGAGGTGCCCTTGAACGGGATGTCGTTGAGCCCCGCGCCGGCAGCGCGCGCGATGGCGAGCGCGGCGAGATGGCCGTTGGTGCCGACGCCGTTATGGCCCATTGCGACCGTGCCCGGATACGCCTTCACCCGCGCAACCAGTTCCCCGAGGTCCTTGACCGGGCTCGCGCCGCCCGCCACCACCAGGGTCGGATCGTCCACCACCCGCGCCAGCGGAATGATGGCGGCGGGATCGTATTGCGGCTTCTTGATGAGCGGGACGATGATGAAGGACGGCGTCGAAAGTCCGCCGATTGTGTAGCCGTTGGGCTCGGCGCGCGACAATGCGGTGAGTGCGATCTCGCCGGCAGCGCCGGTGCGGTTGGTGACGACGAAGCTCGCCTTCGGGCCGAGCAGCCTCGCCAGCACCGGCGCAATGCGCCGCGCCAGGATGTCCGGTCCGCTGCCGGCCTGGAAGCCGACGATGATCTCGATCGGCCGGTCGTCGGGCCACGCCGCCATGGCGGGGCCGCCCACCGCACCGGCCAGCGCGACGGCGAGGACTCGTGCCGCGAACCAGCGGGTCATGCGGCGCCTCCCTCTTGTCTGAGCCTGGCGATGGCGGCGGCATCGAGGCCGGCCTCGGCGAGAACGGCATCGGTGTGCTCGCCGAGAAGCGGCGCCGGGCGGCGAAGCACCCCCGGCGTGCGCGACAGCCGCGGCACGATGTTGTGCATGGGCAGGCCGCCGATCTCGGGATCGTCGATCTCGACGATGATCTCCCGTTCGCGGAAATGCGCATCCGCCATCGCATCGGCGATGGTGTAGACCGGCCCCGCGGTGACGTGGGCCTCGCGCATCAGCGCCAGCGCCTCGTCGCGGCGCTTGCCCGCAAACCACGCGCCAACCGCTTCATCGACCAGCGCGCGATTCTCGATCCGCGCGCTGTTGGTGCGGAAGCGCTCGTCTTCGATCATATCGGGGCGGCCGATCACCTCGAATACCCGCCGCGCCATGGCGCCGGTCGAGCCCGACAGCGCGACATAATCGCCGTCGGCGCAGCGGTAGACGTTGCGCGGCGCCGAGGTGTTGGAACCGCTGCCGACGCGCTCCTTCACCACGCCGGTGCTCCGGTAGATCGCGGCTTCCGGCCCGAGCACCGAAAACATCGATTCCAGCAGCGAGAGATCGATGACCTGTCCACCGCCACCACCGCTGCCGTCACCGCAGTCGCGGGCGCGCAGCGCCGTCACCACCGCAAAGGCGCCGTAGAGGCCGGCGATCATGTCGGCGAGCGCGAGCGGCGGCAGCACCGGCTCGCGGTCGGGAAAGCCGGTGCGGGCGGCAAAGCCGCTCATGGCCTCGACCAGGGTGCCGAAGCCGGGCAGCGGCGCATAGGGGCCGGTCTGGCCGAAGCCCGACACGCGTACGATGACGAGGCCCGGCTTCTCGGCCAGCAGGACGTCCGGGCCGAGCCCCATCTCCTCCAGCGTGCCCGGGCGGAAATTCTCGATCAGGACGTCCGCGGTCGCCACCAGCCGCTTGAGCGCCTCCTTCGCGGCGGCATGGCGGAAGTTGAGCACGATCGAGCGCTTGTTGCGCGCATAGGTCTTCCAGTGCAGCTCCACGCCGCCGTCGCGCCAGTCGCGCAGCGGGTCGCCGGCAGGCGGCTCGACCTTGATGACGTCGGCGCCGAAGTCGGCAAGCTGAAGCGAGAGCATGTTGCCGGCAACGAGCCGGGTCAGGTCGAGCACCCGCACGCCGGCGAGCGGCCCGATGGCGGCGGGCTGGAACGGGATCGTGTGGAGTTTGGCGTGAGGCATCGGCTTGGGGCATCGGCTTGGGCTCGCGCCGACCTTAGCGCGACGGCCGCGCGCTGCCCACCGCAGTCTGTCCCGCGCCCCTACCCCCAAAGCTCCCCGTAGTTATGGAAATTCGGCAGGATCGGATCGGAGCGCGTCGGCTCCAGCAGCGGGAGCAGCTTTCGAAACAGCGCATTGACCGGGCCCGAGGTGTGCCGGACATAGAGATCGATGGGGTAGAGCGACTGGCGCAGGTGCCACTTCGGATCGTAGTTCAGGCTGCCGCTGTAGAACCGCTTGTGGCCGTTGGCGATGGCCCATTCGATGATGTCGCGGAACACCCGGTAATACAGGTTGAGCTCGAAGGCCACGGAATAGTCGAAGCCGACATATTCGTGGCAGATGGCGTCGCCCTGCACGGTGCACAGGCCGAACGCGATGATCTTTGCATCCTGGCGCCAGACGAAGAAGCGGGCCTTGTCGGGCATCCGCTTGGCGATCTCGCACAGGAATTCCTTGGTCAGCTTCTCGAACTGCAGCGGCGAGCGTTCGTAGACCCCGAGATAGAGCGGATAGATTTCGTCGACGATCGCGCTCACGTCGTCCACCACGCTCATCGTGATTGCCGGCTTCGCGCGCTCGGCGGCGCGCAGCTTGCGCCGCACCTTGCCGCGCGTGCGCGGGCTCAGCGTCTTGTCGACATAGTCGTCGAAATTCTTGAAGTCGATGCCGAGCGTGGTCATCGGCATGCTGGGCACGCGGGTGAATCCGGCGTGCTGCAGGCTCTGCAGCGGCGCGCGGTACTTGGCCGGGAATTCCTTCAGCACGACCATGACGCAGTTCAATTCCCGCGCCACCCGGCGCAGCGAACCCGCCAGCAGTTCGGCCGTCGTGGACTGCGCCAGTTCGCTGCCGTCGAGATGCCCCTCGCCCGCCGCGCATCCCACCATCAGCGTGCGCGCGCGCATGAAGCGCGGCCACAGCCGCCTGATGCCCGCGATCAAGGTTTTGGCGTGCCCGTTGGTGCCGGCGGTCAGATCCTGGTCGACGATGAAGTAGGGCTGGATCGCGCAGATGTCCTCGCCGCTGCCGGCGACGAGATAGCCGTAGTCGAACCCGCCTACCGTGTCTTCGAGAAGCTCGTAGAAGCGACGGTCCTTCCGCTCGCCGGCGAATGCGCTCTGCCAGCGCGGCAAGGATGCGATCTCGTCACGCTTCGCGATCCTGATCGTTCCGCCGGACAGCGCGGACGAGGACAGTTTGACGCGACCAATGCCCCCATGCATCGAAGCACCCCCCGTTTAGGACAACCCCAACCGTCACTATATAGCACAGATGGAGTATGGCACAGATGGGGCCGGTCGAAATCCAGCCGTCACGCAAGGCGTACAAGGCCGGCCCGCCGGCGCAAAAAAGCCGCAAACCGCTGGCGGTTCCCATTCCTCGGGTAAGTCGCCCGGTGATTCAATAAGTTAGAGCCACATTGATTCGTCATGGCCGGGCTTGTCCCGGCCATCTCGATGATCGGGGCACGGCCGCCGCGCGAGCGCGTGGAAACGCCGTGCCCTCATTATCGAGATCGCCGGGACAAGCCCGGCGATGACGTCTGTAGTGCGCACCGAAGCGTCGCGCCGCAGCCCGATCAGCCTCCTGCGCAATAGCTGCAGCCGGCTTGCTGCGCCCGGTTCACGCCCCAGGTTCCCGACGGAATGACGGTGATGCCCGGGATCACGTTGGCGGCCCATTCCTTGGCGGCCTCTTCCGCACTCACCCCGGCATTGCCGGCGAGCATCTTGCTCTGGATCATCAGGGCCATGTTGCAGGCGCCGACCACCGTGGCGTTCGCGAGCAGCCGGTCGATCGCCATGTCCGCCAGGGGCAGCACGCCGGGCTTCGGCTTGAAGAAGGGATTCTTCACCGCCGGCGCCTTGGTCTCAGGATCGAGGATCTTGAAGGCCTCCCCGATCTTGTATTTTTTCCACATCTCGTCGCCGAGCGCGATGGGGAACGCCCCGTGGCGCAGCACCAGCACCGCCGTCGCGTCGGACGGCTCGTTCGGCGCCATGAAGGTGTAGACGAATGCGAGCGGGAAGCCGGAGTTGATTTCATAGGCGTCCACCACCTGGCGATGACGCCCCTTGAGCGCTCCTGGCCAATTCGGCCCGTTCGACCCCGCTGCCGCGGTTTGTGCGCGCAGCGGTGTCGCCGCGAAGCCTGCGAACCCGAGCGCCATCGCGCCGGCCATACGTGTGAAGAAGCCGCGGCGCGGGGTGACGGCGGCGGCGTGCATCAGATCGGTCATGTGGTCCTCCATGAGGTGTATGTGTATGCGTCCAGCGTCTGGGTTCATCGCCTGGTACATCGTTGTGCGTGCGTCGATGGTGCGGCGGCTCACCCGGCCGCCCGTGCGAACGCCACCTCGGCCAACACTCCCGCCGGATTCCGGCCGCGATGTCAGGCCGGTAGCGGCGTGAGGGCTATATGAGCCTTTGCGGCTTTCGGCGTTTCTGGGCTGCCCAACCGATTTTATTCGTGATTACTGGGTGTGACTACTGCAACATTTGCGGCCGGCGCAAAGGCGCCGGCGACCATGTCGGCTCTTTGCAGCCGAGCCGCTCAGACTGACGATGCGCCGGAAGACGAAATATGATGCCATGAACACGAGGCATGTCGCCCGCGCGGCGAATGCGCTGGTCGGAAGCCCGATCGAGCGCGTCGAGGATTTGCGGTTCTTGCGCGGCAAGGGCGAGTATGTCGATGACGTCACGCGGCCGGGGCTGCTGCATGCGGTGATCCTGCGCAGCGCGCTCGCCCATGGCCGCATCGTCGCGATCGACGCTCGCGCGGCGCTGGCGCGGCCCGGCGTCCATGCGGTCATCACCGCGGCCGACATCGGCAGCGTCCCGACCATTCCGTTGCGCCAGGAGCAACTCGAAGCCTTCAGGCCGTTCGAGCAGCCCGTCATCGCGACCGACCGGGTACGCTATGTCGGCGAGCCCGTGGCCGTGGTGGTGGCGGACAGCGCCGCGCTCGCCGAGGATGCGTGCGAGGCGGTTGCGATCGACATCGCGCCGCTGCCCGTGCTGGCGGATCGCGCGATGGCCGAGAGCGGCCCCCCGCTGTTCGCACCGGCCGGCTCGAATCTCGCCGGCACCCTGACCGCGGTGAAGGGCGACGCCGACGCTGCCTTTCGCTCCGCCGCCTATGTGCGCCGGGAGCGGTTCCAGGTGCAGCGCCACACGGCGGTGCCGATGGAGCTGCGCGGCCTTGTCGCCGAATGGGAGGACGGCCGGCTCACCATTCATGGGGCGGCCAAGGTGCCGTTCCCCAACCGCCGCATCCTGGCGAAGCAGATGCGACTGCCGGAAGCCGCGATCCGCATGGTGGAAAACGACGTCGGCGGCGGCTTCGGCGTCCGCGGCGAATTCTACCCCGAGGATTTCCTCATTCCGTTCGCCGCGCGCCTGACCGGCCGTCCGGTGAAATGGATCGAGGACCGCAGGGAGCATCTCATCGCCACCAACCATGCCCGCGACGTCGCCTGCGAGCTGGAGATCGCCTGCGACGCCGACGGCACCATCCTCGCGCTGCGCGGCCATGCCAAGGCCGATGTCGGCGCCTATATCCGCACCAATGGCGCGACCGGCGCACGCAACACGGCGCAGATCCTGTCGGGACCGTATCGCGTTCCCAACATCCACATGCGGGTGTCGCTCCTCGTCACCAACAAGACCCCGGTCGGCACCTATCGCGGGCCGGGCCGGTTCGAAGCGGACTTCTTTCGCGAGCGGCTGTTCGACATGGCGGCGAACGACCTCGGCATCGACCCCGTCGAATTCCGCCGCCGCAACCTGATCGCGGAAACGGAGATGCCCTATCCGCTCGCGCGCGTCGTCGAGCTCGACCTCGCGACCGAGACCGACAGCGGCGATTATCGCATCACCTTCGAGCGCTGCCTCGAAGAGATCGGCTGGGCCGCCAAATCGCCCCTGCAGGGAAAACTGATCGGGGGACGCCGTCACGGGCTCGCCATCGGCTGCTATTTCGAGGGCGGCGCCTCGGGCCCACGCGAAATCGGCGCGCCTCGTGCTGGAGCGCGACGCCTCGGTATCGGTCTATGTCGGCTCGTCCGCCAACGGACAGGGGCTCGAAACGGTGTTCAGCCAGATTGCCGCCGACGCCCTGGAAATGCCGCTCGATCGCATCCGCGGCGTGTTCCACGGCTCGACCGACCTGGTGCGCGAAGGCTTCGGCAGCTACAGCTCGCGCTCCGTCGTCATGGGCGGATCAGCGATCATCGACGCCGCCGGCAAGCTGCGCGACGCGATCCGCGCCGCGGCAGCGCACCGCCTCGGCTGCGCGGCGGCGGACATCGTGCTTGCGGACGGCGCGGCGCGCGGCCCGGACCGACGCGCGATCGCGCTCGGCGAACTCGCCGAGGCCGACCTCTCCGCCGACGGCAGCTACGCCAGCGCGAAGCGCACCTACAGCTATGGCGCCCATGCCGCCCATGTGGCGGTCGATCCCCGCACCGGCGCGGTCGAGGTGATCGACTACGTCGCCGTCGAGGATGTCGGCCGCATCATCAACCCCGCGACGCTGCACGGCCAGGCGGTCGGCGCGATCGTGCAGGGCCTGGGCGGCGTGTTCCTCGAGCATCTCGTCTATGACGCCGAGGGCCAATTGCTCACCGGATCGCTCGCCGACTATCTCTTGCCGACCGCCAGCGACTTTCCCATCATCCGCGCCGTCGCGCTGGAGGAAAAGCCGGCGCCGCACAATCCGCTCGGCGCCAAGGGCGCCGGCGAAGGCGGTATCATCCCGGTCGGCGGCGTGATTGCCAACGCCATCGCCGCGGCGCTGCGCCCGCTCGGCGTCGAGCCGCGCGAATTGCCGCTGTCGCCGCCGCTTCTGTGGGCGCTGATCGCCGCCGCGCGCGGCGAAAGCTGCAGAGAGCCGTAGCCCGGGTAGAGCGCTTGCGAAACCCGGGGGGCAACGTCGTGCTGATCGGACAGCGCAGTCCCGGATTTCGCAAGCGCTCAATCCGAGCTACCGCCGGCCGCCATTGGAATGCCGTTCCCCAGCCGCTCGCGCTGGGTGCCATCGGCGGAGAAATTCTCCGGCGCGAGCCAGCGTTCGAAGGCGGCCTTTCGCGCCGGCCAGTCGGCGGCCAGCATGGCGAACCAGGCGGTGTCGCGGCTGCGCTGCTTGATGATCATGTGGTCGCGAAAAATGCCTTCGAAGCGAAAGCCGAAGCGCAGGGCGGCGCGGCGCGACGCGGCGTTGAGCGCATCGCATTTCCACTCGTAGCGGCGGTAGCCGAGCGTCTCGAAGGCATAGCGGGCCAGCAGATACTGCGCCTCGGTGGCGAGCGGCGTGCGCTGGAGAAGCGGGCTCAACAGGATGTTGCCGACCTCCACGACCCGCATCTCCGGACGGATCGACATCAGCGCGGCGAGCCCGGCGGCACGGCCTGACGGCGGAACGATCGCGTAGAAGTACGGATCGCTTGCATGCTGCCGCGCGCTCAGCCAGTCGGAAAATGCCGTTGCTTCGGCGAACGGGCCGAACGCCATATAGGTAAAGCGATGCGGGTGGCCTTGAACGGCGTCCCACAAGCCGTCGCGATGGCGGTCGGGATCGAGGCGCTCGACGGTGCCGTAACGGCCGGAGAGGCTCACCGGCTGCGGCGGTTGCGCCGGGGTGGCATCGACGGCAAAGCCCACCGGCTGGCCGGTGCGTGGATCGATATCGTGGGCGAAGGTCTGGTTCATTCCTATCCTTTCGCGTCCCAATCCTTGCGCGCGGGCCAGACGACCGGGCTTCAAAGGAGGGACCGAATCATATCATTCGTTGCGCCCGGCCCATCTGCCCGCCACGGCTCACTCCCCAGTCATTCCGAGCACGCATACCAGATCGCATATTTTGTTGGAGGGACCACGCGGTGCCTGCGGAAGATACACGGGAGAAACTTTGGTTAATGGTTCGCGATTCCGGGCGTTGTGCGCCGCAACAGGTGTTGCAGCCGGAATCATCGAAACATCATCCACCGATCCGGCGTCACCCGCGTTAAATCCATATAACTGCAATATTTTCAGCACCTTCCTTTGGCCTTATGCGGGGCTTGCACCAACCGAAATCCACACTAATTGCGGTGCCATGACACACCCTCGAATGAGGCTCAAGATGAACTCCCTGAAGACGATGCTGTCTTCCTTCGCGGTGGCGGTGCTGCTTGGCACGCCCGCGCTGGCCAAGCCGCCTGTGCATCACGACCACCCGGAACGCCCCCCTGTGCTCTCCACGTTCAATGGCGTGTCGCCGCTGGGAGGCAGAATTGGACCCGATTCCGATCCGAGCATCCGCGCAGAACTGCTGCGCGACGTGCCGGAGGTCGGAAGCAACTGAACCGCCGGCATCCTTTCAACTGCATGCTTTCAAAGGGCCCCGGATCGTCTTCCGGGGCCGTTTGATTTGCGCCCACAGGCTCGGGCCGCGCAGCCAATTTGCTTTTCCACCGATGATCGGGTGAACTGCCGCGCGATCGCCGGGCCGGCAGAGGCTTTCGAAAAACGTCCCGGCGGCGCTCATGGAAACACCCGGGGGACCCTCATGCTACGCACCATCGCGGCATTCGATCGGATCGGCGAGGAGAATGCGTTCGCGGTGCTGGCGCGGGCGACGCGCCTTGCCGCGGAGGGCCGCGACATCATCAATCTCGGCATCGGCCAGCCCGATTTCCGCACGCCCGATCACATCGTCGAGGCGGCGGTGAAGGCGCTGCGCGACGGCCACCACGGCTACACGCCCGCGAACGGCATCCTGCCGTTGCGCGAGGCGGTGGCGGCCGATCTCCACAAACGGTTCGGCGTCACCGTATCGCCCGATGAAGTCATGATCATGCCGGGCGGCAAGCCGACCATGTTCATGTCGATCCTGATGTTCGGCGAGCCGGGCGCGGATATCCTCTATCCCGATCCCGGATTTCCGATCTATCGCTCGATGATCGAGTACACGGGAGCGCGGCCGATTCCGGTGCCGGTGCGCGAGGAGAATGCATTCGCCTTTTCGGCGGAGGAGACGCTGGCGCTGATCACGCCGCAGACGCGGCTCCTGATCCTCAATTCGCCCGCCAATCCGACCGGCGGCGTGACGCCGAAGGCCGAGGTCGACAAGCTCGTCGCCGGCCTCGCCCGGTTTCCCGATGTCGCGGTGATGTCCGACGAGATCTACGACCACATGGTCTATGACGGCGAGCGCCACGTCTGCCTGCTGTCATATCCGTCGATCCGTGACCGCCTGATCCTGCTCAATGGCTGGTCCAAGACCTATGCCATGACCGGCTGGCGGCTCGGCTATGCGGTGTGGCCGGGCAAGCTCTACGACCATGCGCGCAAGCTCGCGGTCAACCTGCATTCCTGCGTCAACGCCGCCGCGCAACATGCCGGCCTTGCGGCACTCACCGGTCCGCAGGACGAGGCCTACCGGATGGTCGCCGAATTCGACCGCCGCCGAAAGGTGGTGGTGGAAGGGCTCAACCGCCTGCCCGGCATCTCCTGCGCCACGCCGAAGGGCGCGTTCTACGCGTTCCCCAACATCAAGCGCACGGGATGGAAGGCAAAGCCGCTGGCCTCGTCGCTGTTGGAGGATGCCGGCGTCGCCGTCATCGGCGGTCCGGACTTCGGCATTCTCGGTGAAGGCTATATGCGGCTGTCCTACGCAAATTCGACCGAGAACATTCTCAAAGCGCTCGACCGCATGGGTGACTTCCTAGCCACCCGCAAGGCGGCGTAGCGCGAGCAGGAACCTCCGGCGGGGCTTGGCCGGCTATGTCGCCCCTCGGCGAGCAGCCGACGCTCGCCGGCTTCACCCATCGTGCCAGTCGGCGTGCTGGTCGGATTCCGCCCGACGCAAAAGCTCAGGGCGTTCGCACTACAGACTCCGGCGGCTCGAGCCGAGTTCCCCAGGATTCCGTATAGCTTTGGTAGGCCGGGCCTTTGACTTTCGTCAGGGTTTGCGAGGGCAGTTCGCCGAACGCGAGGCGATAGTCGCCCGCGAAATGACCGGGATTGTCGAATCCGCAGGCAAACGCGACCGCCGTGACCGACGTATTTTCCGCCGGCGCCGTCAGCATCTGGCGGGCCTGCATGAGCCGGACCCGCTTCACGAAGGCCATGGGCGAGCAGCCGCGCGCCAGACGGAAGGCCTTGATCAGGTTGCGAATGCTGACACCGGTGGCAGCCGAGATCATTTTGATGGTGAGCGGCCGGTTCCAGTTGGCCTCGATGAATTCTTCGGCACGCCGAACCTGCCACGGCGCGGCGCGGCGCAGGTCCCGCTCCAGCAGATGGCTGAAATTGTGGGGATTGGCATGAAGGAACGACACCAGCAGGGTCTGTTCGAGTTCGGCCAGTCCGAAGTCGGACAACTGGCAGTCCTCCCGGTCGAGCTCGGAAACGAGAAACCGGACCAGTTGCCGCAATCGCTGCAATTCCGGCTTTTGCGAATTGGTCGGCGTTGCAAACGTGATGGCCTGGTCGAGCGGAATTCCGATCAGGGCACTCAACGTGCTGCGCAGCGCGGCTGCGTCCACATACAGGACGAGCTGGGTGAAATTCTTTTCGAAATCGTAGATGGCCGCGGCGCGCGCGGGGATCAGGGACGGGCGGTCCGGATCGACATGCAGTTGCTGCGAGCCGAACGACGTGACCGCACTTCCGTGCAGGCAGAACTGCTGGCGTATCGCGTTGACGCCGGAGCAATGCACGCGCACCCGGGAGCTATAGGAAAGATACGCCAGCCCCATCGTCTTCAGCCGGACGAAATTTCCGGCCGCGGTAAACTCGCCGGGATAGCCGAGACGCTCGAGCCCAGCGTCGCCGCGAGGGCGCATCGGGCCGGGGCGGCATCGCGCGGGGGAGCATCGCATTGTGCCGCGTCGCCTCCGGGGCACCGGCCGACAGCAACGGGAATCGGTACAGCGGCACTCGCTGCGTCGTCTGGTCTCCGGTCACGGCTATTTCAGGATCCGATTCGGGGGCACGGCTGCTGTGATCACAGTAGCAAAGCCGGTGAACATGGCAATTCGATGGGACATGCGGGAAGGCATGGCAGCGCAAGACATTGGTCGAAAGAGACAAGATGCCGCAGCAGCCGCGCGCGCGAATGTTTCCGGCGGTTTCCGGCTCAGACCGGCGCACGCTTGAATTCATAGGGCGCGCTGAACACCGGGCTCGATCCGCGCTTGGAGGCGACGACCGGAACGCTCATGCGGCCGACATGGTCGACTTCGATGGTGACCCGGTCGCCGTCGCGGATCGGGCCGACGCCTGCCGGCGTGCCGGTGGCGATGATATCGCCGGGATAGAGCGTCGATGCCGACGACGCGAGCGCGATCATCTGCGCGATGTCGACGATGAGGTCCTTGGTGGTTGCCTCCTGCCGCTTCTCCCCGTTCACCCACAGGCGCATCCTGATGTCGGCGGGGTCGGGGATTTCATCCGCCGTCACGATCCACGGCCCGACCGGCGTGAACGTGTCGAAGGATTTGCGCATGACGCGCTCCTCCTTGCCGCGGATCGTGATGTCGAGCAGGCAGGAATAGCCGAACACGTGGTCGATGGCGCGCGCGATCGGGATTTGCCGGCCCTGCCTGCCGATCACCACCGCGATCTCGCATTCATGATGGACTTCGCGGCCGGGGACATCGGGCAACTCGATCGGGTCGTTCGGCCCGGACAGCGACGAATTCGCCTTGAGGAAATAGCCTTGGAGGTCCGCGCGCGTGGTCGAGGCCATCTCGGCCGCATGGTCGCGATAATTGGTCGGATAGGCGATCACCTTGTTGGGCCACGGCACCGGCGTTTCGAGCCGGGCTTCGTCGAGCGGCGAGGGGCAACGCCATCTGCGCCGCCGCCGCGAGCTTGTCGCGCAGCGCTGCGAAATCGGCGATCAGCCGCACCGGCCCGACCGGCGGCCATTCCGCCGGATCGATGCCTGCGGCCACGGTCACGTCACGGATGGTGTCGCCGACCACGATGCCGATGCGTCCACCATTGAACCTTGCGATCTTCATGGAATGCTCCCTGGAAACCCAATCGGATTTCAATCGACTAAAGTCGTAGGACGCTCACGGCTCGCCCAGCGGATTGGGAGGTCCGGTATTCGCCGCGCCCGGGCGCGCCTGCAGGCGCATCAGCGACCACGGGCTCGGCATCGGCCCGACCTGCGCCTCGATGAGGATCGGCGCGTGGTCGCGAACCGCGCGGCCCAGCGCATCCTGCAATTCGGCAGGCGATTGCGTGCGCGCGAACGGCACGTCGAACGCCGCGGCGAGGCGGCCGAAGTCGGGATTGTTGAGATCGACCTCGTAGGTCGCGCCGAACTGCTCCTCCTGAAAACGCTTTACGTTGCCGAAATGGCCGTCGGCGAACACGACCACCGCGACATCGAGCCCGTATTTGCGCAGCGTCGACAATTCCTGCATCGCCCAGCCGAAACCGCCGTCACCATTGATGCTGACCACGGGACGGCCGGGATTGCCGGCGGCGGCACCGAGCGCGGTCGGAAATCCATAGCCCAGCGTCCCCTGATAGCCCGGCGTGATGAAGGTGCCGGGCTGGTAGACCGGATACATGGTGCGGGCGAGGTAGCCGATCTGGGTCAATTCGTTCACCAGGATCCCGTCATCGGGAATCGCGGTCCGCAGCGCGCGGATGTAGGACATCTGCGGCTCGGCCGCATCGGCCTGCTCGCGCGCCCACCGGCGCACCTTGTCGAGATCGATGTCGCGCGCAGGCCGGCGCCGCGGCAACGCCGCCGCCAGCGCTTCGAGCCCGAGCCGCGCATCGCAGACGATACCGACCTCGGCGCTGCGCGGCTGCTGCCATGATGCGGGATCGACATTGAGCCAGACATATTTGATGCCCGGCGCCTGCCATGACGGCACGCCGAACGTGAGGTCGGCGAAGCGGCTGCCGACGATGAGCGCGACATCGGCATGGGCGAACACCGCGCGGCCGCCGAGCGAATTGAGCATGAGGGGATGACGGTCCGACAGCGCGCCGCGGCCGTTCTCGCTCAGCACCACCGGGATCGAGAGCTGCTCGGCAAACTGCGCCAGCGCCGCCGAGGCGCCGGCGGCAAGCACCCCGCCGCCCGCATAAATGACCGGAAACCGGCTGCCCGCGATGAGCGCCGCCGCCTTCTCGATGATCGCGGGATCGGGCCGCAGCCGCGCCTCCTCACCGGGCGGCGGGTCGATCAGGCTCACCTCGCCGCTCGCCGCGAGCACGTCATGGGCGATCTCGAGCCCCACCGGCTGCGGGCGGCCGCTGCGAAGTTGCTTCACGGCTTCGCGCACCAGCACGGGGATTTGCGCAGGCGTCGTCGCCTGGGCCTGCCACTTGGTGACGCAGCCGAGTATGCCGGACTGGTTGCGCACCTCATGGAGCAGTCCGAAGCCCTTGCCGATCGCCGGCGAAAAGACGTTCCCGACGATCGCAAGCACCGGCGAATTGCAGGCATAGGCGGTGGCAAGGCCGGCCATCGCATTCAACAGGCCCGGCCCGGGCACCACCATGCAGGTGCCGATCCGGCCGGTGGTGCGGGCATAGCCGTCGGCCATGTACGAGGCGGCCTGCTCGTGACGCGGCACCACGTAACGGATCCGGTTGCCGACCTGGCGCAACCCGTCCACCGCCCAGTCGAGCTGCACGCCGGGAATGCCGAACAGGTCGGTCACTCCCTCCAGAACGAGCTGCCGGGCCAGCGCCTGTCCTCCCGTCAATTGCATGATTGTGTCCCTAGGCGGTTGGTCTCGAGGGCATGATCGCGAAAAGTCGCAGAGGTTTCGGACAGCATCATGCTCAACGTCAAAGCGGCCGCACCATCGCACCGAAGCCGTGCGTTTTCCAGCCGGCGCGCGGCGACTTTGCGCGCTTCGCTCGCGCCCGGAATGACCGCGTTTGAGAATGTCGACCTGATCCGATACTGCTCTAAAGCAGTGTGCCACGCCGAGCATCGCACCAACAGGAACATCTCACATGGATCTTCAACTCGAAGAACAAGACCGCCCTCGTCACCGGCGGCAGCGAGGGCATCGGCAAGGGCATCGCGCTGATGTTGGCGCGGGAGGGCGTCGACCTCGCGATCTGTTCCCGCCGCAAGGATGTGCTCGAAGCCACCGCGGCGGAGATCAGCCAAGGAGACCGGACGCAAGATCGTCCCCATTCCCGCCGATCTCACCAAGGACGCCGATGCGCACGACTTCATCGAGAAGGCGCATGCGGCGCTCGGCAGCGTCGACATCATGATCAACAATGCCGGCTCGTCGCCCGGCGGCGTCATCGAGCACCTGACGGAGGACCGACTGGGCGCAGTCGCTGCAATTGAAATTCATGGGCTACGTCCGCTGCCTGCGCTACGTGCTGCCGATCATGGTCAAGCAGGGCGGTGGCCGGGTGGTGAACCTGATCGGCAATGACGGCGTCAAGCCTTCCTATTGGGAGATCGCGCCGGGCGCCGCCAATGCCGCCGGACAGAACCTCACGGTGTCGCTCGCCGGACAATACGGCAAGCACAGCATCAGTTTCTGCGCGGTCAATCCCGGCCCGGTGCGCACCGAGCGCTGGGACGGGCTCGTCAAGGCGATGTCCCGCGACATGAAGATCAGCTATGAAGAGGCCGAACCAGTTGGCGCCGGCGTCGATCCCGATGGGCCGCATCGCCGAGGTCGAAGAAGTCGCCGCGCTTGTGACCATGCTGGCGTCGCCGCTCATGCACATGGCCAACGGCACCCATGATCGAGATCGACGGCGGCCAGGAAAAGGCGCTGATGGACCGCGTGCGCGACCGCAAGTGACGGCGCCCCTTCTCCCTCGCCGCGACTTCGGCTATCGAATTCGCCCGTGCCGCGCGGTCCGCTCAACGTCGAATGGCGCAAGGAAGCGGGCAAAGGCACGACTACCTGCGACACATGAGGCTGCCGTCGCTTGACAAGGTGCTGGTGCGAACGGACTATTTGCTCGACATTTCCGGTGCGAGGCTCTGACGTTTCGGCGCGGCATGACTTTTCATTGCAACACGCGGAGTTTTGAGCACGTGATGCCGCTCCTGGCGCAGATCGTCCTCGCTCGCCTGCCGTCGCCGGCGCGGTGCTGGCCGCGCCAGCCGCCGCGCAGAACCATCAAGATCGGCGAGCTGAACAGCTACAAATCGCAGCCCGCCTTCCTCGATCCCTACAGAAAGGGCATGGGAGATGGCGATCGAGGAGATCAACGCCAAGGGCGGCGTGCTCGGCAAGAAGCTCGAGGTGATCTCGCGCGACGACGGCGGCAATCCAGGTGATGCGGTTCGCGTCGCCGACGAACTGGTGACGCGCGAGGGCATCAAATCCTGTCGCCGGCACTTTTCTTTCCAATATCGGGCTCGCCGTGACCGAATTCGCCGGCAAGAAGCAGGTGTTCTTCCTCGCTGCCGAACCGCTGACCGACAAGATCACCTGGGAGAACGGCAACAAATACACCTTCCGCCTGCGGGCCAGCACCTACATGCAGGTCGCGATGCTGCTGCCGGACGCGCTCGCGGCAAAGAAGAAGCGCTGGGCGCTGGTGTACCCGAACTTCGAATACGGCCAGGCCGCGGCGGCAGCCTTCAAGGAGATTGATGAAGAAAGCGCAGCCGGACGTCGAGATTCGTGACCGAGCAGGCGCCGCCGCTCGGCAAGGTCGACGCCGGCGCCATGGTCCAGGCGATCGACGACGCCAAGCCCGACGCGATCTTCAACGTGCTGTTTGGCGCCGATCTCGCCAAGTTCGTGCGCGAAGGCAACACCCGCGGCGTGTTCAAGGACCAGACTTCGTCGCGAGCCTGCTCTCGGGCGAGCCGGAATATCTCGATCCGTTCAAGGACGAGGCGCCGGTCGGCTGGATCGTTACCGGTTATCCCTGGGACAAGATCAAGACGCCCTGAATACAAGACCTTCCTTGATGCCTATCAGAAAAAAGTACAACGACTATCCGCGGCTTGGCTCGATCGTCGGCTATGTCACGTGAAGTCGATCGCGGCCGGGATTGCCAAGGCCGGCTCGACCGACACCGCAAAGTCGTCGCAGCCTTCAAGGGCCTGAAGGTCGATAGCCCGTTCGGCCCGTTCGACCTATCGCGCGCAGCGACCACCAGGCAACGATGGGTGCCTTCGTCGGCAAGATCGCGCTGGAAAACGGCAAGCCGGCACATGACCGATTTCAAATTCGTCGATGGCGCGACCGTGCTGCCGACCGACGCCGAAGTAAAGAAGATGCGCCCGGCGGATTGATGCGAGCAGGGATGCCGGCTTCTCCCGCGCTCGCCGCGGAGAGGCCGGCCGATGAGCCTCAACGCCGTCCTGTTCCAGGCGCTCAACGGGCTCGCCGGCTGCGTCGGGACTGTTCCTGGTCGCCGCCGGCCTGTCGCTGATCTTCGGCGTCACCCGGATCGTCAACATCGCGCATGGCTCGCTCTACATGGTGGGCATCTATCTCGCCTACACTTTCGCGACGGCGGTCGGCGGCGGGGTCGGTTTCTGGGGCGGCATCGTCGCGCGGCGCTTCGGCGTCGCCGCGCTCGGCGCGTTGATCGAGATGGTGCTGCTGCGGCGCATCTATCACGCGCCCGAACTGTTCCAGCTGCTCGCCACCTTCGCGCTGGTGCTCGTGATCAACGACGCGACGCTGTGGCTGTGGGGCCCGGAAGACCTGCTGGGCCCGCGCGCGCCCGGCCTGCGCGGCGCGGTCGACATACTCGGCCGCCGCTTTCCCAGCTACGACCTCTTGCTGATCGCGATCGGGCCGGCGGTGCTGGTGATCGCTGCATCTGGTGCTGACGCGCACGCGGTTCGGCCGGCTGGTGCGCGCGGCGACCCAGGACCGCGCCATGGTCGGCGCGCTCGGCGTCAACCAGGCGCTGCTGTTTACCGCGGTATTCACGCCGGCTCGCTGCTCGCCGGCCTCGGCGGCGCGCTGCAGCTCGCGCGCGAGCCCGCCAACCTGGCGATGGACCTCACTGTTATCGGCGACGCCTTCGTCGTCGTGGTGGTCGGCGGCATGGGCTCGATCCCCGGCGCCTACCTCGCCGCCGTCCTCATCGCCGAAATCAAGGCGCTGTGCATCGGCCTCGGCACCGTTCATTTCGGCGGCTTCGACGTCAATTTCACCAAGCTGACGCTGGTCGCCGAATTCGTCGTCATGGCGGTGGTGCTGATCGTGCGTCCCCACGGGCTGCTCGGCGCGCAGTCCCGGTCGCACCGCACGCGGACGGCGCGACGCAAGCACCGCTGCGCCCGGCGTCACGGCCTCGTCAAGGCAGGCGCCGCCGTCCTGCTCGTCGCGCTCGTCGGCCTCGCCGCCTTCGCCAAGAGCTTCGCCCTATACGCTGGTGCTCGGCACCGACGTGCTGATCGCCGTCATCTTCGCCACCAGCCTGCATTTCATCATGGGGCCGGGCGGCATGCATTCGTTCGGCCACGCCGCCTATTTCGGGCTCGGCACCTATGGCGCGGCACTGCTGGTGAAATTCCTGCACGCGCCGATGCTGCTCGCGCTGGCGGCGGCGCCGGTCGCCGGCGCTCGCTGGGTGCGCTGCTGTTCGGCTGGTTCGCGGTGCGGCTGTCCGGCATCTATCTCGCCATGCTCACGCTCGCCTTTGCCCAGATCGTGTGGTCGGTCGGTGTTCCAGTGGCAGGAGGTGACCGGCGGCTCCAACGGCGTGGTCGGCATCTGGCCGACGCCGCCGTTCGATGCGGCGTGGAGCCTATTACCTCCTGTGCGTCGCGCTCGCGGCGCTCGTCGTGGTGATGCTGCGGACGCTTCCTGTTCGCGCCGTTCGGCTATGCCATGCGCGCCGGCCGCGATTCGCCGCTGCGCGCCGAGGCCATCGGCATCGACGTCAAGCGCGTGCATTGGCTCGCCTTCGCCCTCGCCGGCGGCGCCGCGCGGGATCGCCGGCGGACTGTTCGCCTTTGCCAAGGGCTCGATCTCGCCGGAGACCATCAATGTCGGCCGCTCCATCGACGGCATCGTCATGGTGCTGCTCGGCGGCATCGAGTCGCTCAGCGGCCCGATCGTCGGCGCCGGCCTTTTCACGGTGCTGCAGGACACCGCGATGCGCCAGACCGAATACTGGCGCGCGCTCCTGGGCGTCATCATCCTCATCCTGGTGCTGGTGTTTCCCGGCGGCATCATCGGCGCGCTGTCGGCGCGGTTCGCGCGCAGGCGCACGCCATGACCGTTCTCTGCGTCCGCGCGCTCTTCAAGTCGTTCGGCGGCGTCCGCGCCGTGGACGGCGTCAGCTTCGACATCGCGGCCGGCGAGTTCCTGGCGCTGATCGGCCCCAACGGCGCCGGCAAATCGACCTGCTTCAACATCATCAACGGACAGCTCCGCCCCGACGGCGGCGATGTGCTGTTCGAAGGCCGCAGCATCGCCGGCAAGCAACCCCGCGACATCTGGCGGCTCGGCGTCGGCCGCACCTTCCAGGTGGCGGCGACATTCGGCTCGATGACCGCGATCGAGAACGTGCAGATGGCGCTCGCGAGCCACCACCGCCAGCTCTACCGGCTGTTCGCCCCGCTCGCCGCGCAGCACCGCGCGCGCGCGCACGCACTGCTGGCCGAGGTCGGAATGGCGGATGCCGCCGGGCGCGCCTGCCGCGAACTCGCCTATGGCGACGTCAAGCGGGTCGAACTCGCGGTCGCGCTCGCCAACGATCCGCGGCTGCTGCTGATGGACGAGCCGACCGCCGGCATGGCGCCGCGCGAGCGCCTCGACATGATCGCGCTGGTGAAGCGCCTCGTCACCGAGCGCGGCATCTCCGTGCTGTTCACCGAGCATTCCATGGACGTGGTGTTCGCCTATGCCGACCGCATCATCGTGCTCGCCCGCGGCCGGCTGATCGCCGACGGAGATGCCGCGGCGATCCGCGACCATCCCGAGGTGCGTGAGGTCTATCTCGGCACCGGCAAGACCTTCGCGAGGGCGCGGCCATGAGCGCAATTCGGCGCAGCCGCAGCCGGCGGCACGAGCGTGCCGGAGGTCATGCTGGAGGTCGAAGGCCTCAACGCCTGGTACGGCGCGGCGCGCATCCTGTTCGACCTCGCGCTGCAGGTCGGTCGCGGCGAAGTGGTCGCGCTGATGGGCCGCAACGGCGCCGGCAAGTCCACCACCATGAAGGCGCTGATGGCGCTGCTGCCGCGGCGCAGCGGGACGGTGCGCTTCCGCGGCGAAGATATTTCGCGCCTGCGTCCGTTCGAGATCGCGCGCCGCGGCATCGGCTTCGTGCCGGAAGACCGCCGCATCTTCTCCGCCCTCACCGTCGCCGAGAATCTCGATGTCGGCCGCCAGCCGCCGCGCCATTTCGCCGATGGCCGCCCGGCGCCGGTGTGGAACGAGAACGGCTCTATGCCCTGTTCCCCAATCTCGGCACCATGGCCGACCGTCGCGGCGCCGACATGAGCGGCGGCGAGCAGCAGATGCTCACCGTCGCCCGCACCCTGATGGGCAATCCGCTGCTGGTGCTGCTCGACGAGCCGTCCGAGGGCGTCGCGCCTGTCATCGTCGAGCAGATGGCCGAAGCGATCGTTGCGCTCAAGCAGGAGGGCCTGTCGGTGCTGCTGTCGGAGCAGAACATCCATTTCGCCGCACTGGTATCAGACCGGGTCTACGTCCTGGAGAAGGGCGAGGTGCGGTGGCAGGGCGCGATGGCGGAATTCGCGCAGGACACCGCCGCGCAGCGCGCGCTGCTGGCGATGTGACGCCTCCTGCGGCGGAGATCATTTCCGACACGGCAATGCCTGCGCGAACCCGGAATATTCGCAAGATAATGATCTACTACACGTTCTGAATTTCGAATCATCATCGATTCATCGATCAACCTCGTCCTGAGGAGCGCGCTCTTGCGCGCGTCTCGAAGGACGGCCGCAGGCAAGGTCGTGCCGCGCGTCCATCCTTCGAGACGCCATGCTTCGCATGGCTCCTCAGGATGAGGTCCGTGGGATTAAATGCGACGTTGTGCGATCTAATCGGTTTCATGGAATCGATCCACTACACCCCGAACATGGACGTTTCCGTATAGGCCAAATCCCCCAACCGGGGCCGGTCCGGCCCATGGAAATACCTGGGCATCTTTTCCGGATAATATTTGCCGACGAGCCCGGGGATCGGGCCGTTCGCGTCCAGTATCACCAGCGGTCGCAGCCGGCCCGCGAGATAGAGCCCGATGGGGCGGGCAAACCGAACGAAATCATCGACGTTGCGGCAATACACGAGCTGCGCGCATGGCAGGAGTCTGACCGTCCGCGGGCGAAACACGAACGGGTATGCCCGTTCCCGCGCGATGCACCACAGGCTCGTGCATCCGTAGTCTGCATGCTCCAACATGAGATCGTGTTCGTGCGGATCGAATGGCACGTCCGGCTTGCTGCGGGCGTCGACGACCCGGACGGAAATGTCCTCGAGGGCGCCGGCTCAGAACGGGGATCGCGGCGAAGAATTCCATTGCTGTACCTGATGAAGCCGGTGGTTTCGACCATCTTGTAAGTATGTGGCGCCGCGGTGAGGTTGAGAACGGTCACGTTCTTGTCCAGAAGCGCCCGTGACGTGAGCAGCGGCGCGTAGAACCTGAAGGCCGGCTCCACATATATGCCGCAACCGTTGCAGCGAACCTTGGCGACACCGTCCTCCCAAATGGTCGAGAAGATCAGGATCATGACGCCGACGAACTTGCCGTCGCTTTCGATGACATATCCGTACCGCGGAAATCCCTCCGGCACCGATCGACGGCTCAAGCCGGCAAAAATGCGTGACCAGAATTCGAGCGGACGCGCGGTGCCGTATCCGCGCGTGAGAAGGTTCACGGCTTCCGGAATGTCGGAGTCGCTGATCTGACGCGTTCTGGTCTTGGCGGGCGTGCTGGACAGATGAGCCTCGGGCATAATCGAAAGCAAACTGATTAAAAGTTTTTCGGCAAATATATCCGGGCACCCGAGATTGTTCGTCGGCTTTTCCAGGGTAGCGTTAACGTCGGAGCCCGCAATTTCAGGATATCGACGCGCACCACGACGGCTGCCGGCCTAGCGGATCGATTCCGGTGAAATCCGATCAGTTCGCACAACGTCGAATTTAATCCTACGGACCTCATCCTGAGGAGCCATGCGAAGCATGGCGTCTCGAAGGATGGACGCTGTGGCACGGCCTTGCCTGCGGCCGTCCTTCGAGACGCGCGCGAGAGCGCGCTCCTCAGGACGAGGTCGATTGATGGTATCGATATGAGTTCGAACTTCGGAAACGGTGTGCTACCGCATGTGGCGCGGTGTCGTCTCGGCCGCCGCGGCGTTAACCAAGAGACGGCGCGATGACGTCGACGGCGCAATGACGTCGGAAGCAGCGGCCCGCCGCTACCCCCGCCGCAGGATTTCCCGCAGCCGCTGCGGTGTCACCGGAAGCTGCGTCACCGCACCGGGCATGCCGATGGCGTCGTCGATGGCGCTCGCGATGGCGGCGCCGACGGCGTTGACGCCGGCCTCGCCGGCGCCCTTCAATCCCAGCGGATTGAGCGGACTCGGCGCGTCCTCGGTGATGAGGACCTGCAACGCGGGAATCTCGCGGGCTGTCGGCATGAGATAGTCGGCGAAATTCACCGCCAGCGGCTCGCCGCGCTCGTCGTAACGGAATTCCTCCAGCAGCGCGCCTCCGAGGCCCTGGGCAAATCCGCCGGCGATCTGTCCTTCGACCAGCATCGGATTGACGGCCTTGCCGATGTCGTAGGCGACGAGGTACCGCTCGACGGCGACACCGCCGGTGGCGCGATCAACCCTGACGACGGCGATGTGGACGCCATAGGGAAAGTTCATGTGGTCGGAGAAGAACCAGCCGTCCGCGGCGAGACCCGGCGCGCGCGCGCCCCGCAGCTTCGAGGTCGGCGCCAGCGCCCGGGCGACCGCGGCGAGCGTCACCGACGGACCGGACGCGCCATCCCCGGTCACGACTTTGCCGTCGACGATGTCGAGCCGGTCGGCCGGCCGCTGCAGCATTTCGGCGGCCACCGCGAGCGCTTTCGCACGCACCTCGCAGGCGGCAATGCGTGTCGCCGATCCCGTCATCACGGTCACCCGCGATGCGAATGCGCCCATGCCGAAGTCGATCCGGTCGGTCTGGCCGTGGGTGACGCGCACGCGGGCGTAGTCGACGCCGAGCGCGTCGGCGCAAATCTGCGCCACCACGGTCTCGACGCCCTGCCCCACCGAGGCCGCGCCGGTGACGACCTCGACCGCGCCGGAGTGATCGACGATGACCCGCACGCCATCGAACGGGCCGAGGCCGCTCTTTTCCACGAACAGCGCGAGCCCGGCGCCGACCGCCTCGCCGGCACCGCGGCGGCGCCGCAGTTCCGCTTGCAGGCTAGTCCAATCCACGGCCTGCAGCGCCTTGTCGAGCAGCCCGGCGTAATCGCCGGAATCGAGCACGATGTCGGCGCCGAGAGCGGCGAACGGCCGCGCATAAGGCATCTCGGACTTGTCGATCAGGTTGCGGCGGCGCAACGCGACGGGGTCGAGGCGAAGACGCGCCGCGATGGCATCCATCATGCGCTCGCGCGCGAACGTCGTCTCGTAACGGCCCGGCGCGCGATAGGTGCCGCCCGGCGTCTTGTTGGTGAGGCGGATGTGGCCGACGGCACGATAGGCCGGCACGCGATACGGGCCCGGCAGCATCGATGCCGCGAGATCGGGCACCGTTGCCGCATGGGTGCGGACATAGCCGCCCTGGTCGTGGAAGAACTCGTCGTCGAGCGCGAGAATGCGGCCTTGCGCGTCGACCGCTGCGCGCAGCCGGTGAAGCTGCTGGCGCGAATGGTTCGCCGCGATCAAATGCTCGCGCCGGTCCTCGATCCATTTCACCGGCACGCCGAGCCGCATCGCGGCGAGGCATACCAGCACGTCCTCGGGATAAAGTTCGCCGCGGATGCCGAAGCCGCCGCCGACATGGCCCTCATACAGGTGCACGGACGACGGCGCGCGTCCCAGCATCCGCGCGATGGCGTCGCGGTTCCAATGCGGCACTTTCGCTGCGCCGTGCAGTTCGAGGACATCGCGCGCCGCATCGTAGCGGGCGACCGCACCGCGGGTCTCCATCGGTACGCCGGAGTGCCGGCCGATCTCGACGGTGAGTTCGACCACCGCATGGGCGGAGCGGAAAGCGCCGTCGAGGTCGCCATAGGCCTTTTCGATGACCGCCGCCTCGGTCGAGCGTCCCGGCTCGAACGCGCCGACCGCGCCGCAGGCGTCGAGCACAGCCGGCAGCTCCTCGATGTCGAGCGCGACCAGGTCGGCGGCATCCTCGGCGACATAAGCGTCGGCGGCGAACACCGCGGCGACGGGGTCGCCGACATAGCGCACGCGCTCGGTCGCGAGAATGGTCTGGCGATAGGCCGCGAGGCCCTCGATCTTCGACAGGCGGAAATCGATCGGCGGAATGTCGGCGACATCGCGGGCCGTCCACACCGCCGCGACGCCCGGCAATGCCAGCGCCGCGCCGGCGTCGATCGCGACGATCCGGCCATGGGCCACCGGCGAACGCACCATCCGCATGTGGAGCTGATGCGCAAACGCGATGTCGGCCGCAAACCTGCCGCGCCCCGTGACCAGCGGGCGGTCTTCCAGGCGCGGAACCGAACGGCCGACGAAGCCCATGGCGGCTACACCCGCTTCGCCGCCGCGGCGCGCAGCGCGGCGCGGACGCGCTGCGGCGTCGCCGGGAATTCGTCGATGGAGACGCCGAACGGCGCCAGCGCGTCGTTGATCGCATTGACGATGGCGGCCGGCGCCCCGATGGCGCCGCCCTCGCCGAGGCCCTTGGCCTTGGTTATCGATGCCGAAGTGAGGGTCTCGCGATGAAGGATATCGATCGGCGGCATATCGTGCGCGGTGGGCAGCAGGTAGTCGGCGAGCGTCGCGGTGAGGATGTTCCCGGTTTCGTCATAGATGATCTCTTCGAGCAGCGCATTGGCCAGGCCCTGGGCGACGCCGCCGTGAATCTGGCCGTCGACGATCATCGGATTGATCAGGCGTCCGGCATCCTCGGCCACCACGTATTTTTCGACCGCCACCTTTCCGGTTTCGACGTCGACCTCGACGATCGCGATGTGGCAGGCGTTGGAGAACGTCCCCGGCGGATCGTAGGTCGCGCTCTCGGCGAGGCCCGGCGTAACGTCGCCTGCAAAGCGCGGGGTCTGGTGATAGGCCGCCCGCGCCAGCGTCGCGATGGCGATGGTGCGGTCGGTGCCGGCGACCCGCGCGGTGCCGTGCTCCAGCACGATGTCGTCCGCCGCCGCTTCGAGGAGATGCCCGGCCATGACGCGCAGCTTGGCGCTCACCTTGCGCGCCGCCATCAGGCTCGCCCCGCCGGCGATCACCAGCGAGCGGCTGGCAAACGTCCCCCAGCCATAGGGCGTGCGGTCGGTGTCGCCATGGACGATCCTGACGCGATCGGGCGTGACGCCGAGTTCGTCGGCGATGATCTGCGCCAAGGTGGTGCGCAGGCCCTGCCCATGCGGCGAGGCGCCGATGCGCGCTTCGACGAAGCCGGATGGGTCCATGGCGAGGTCGACGGTCTCCCAGCCCGGCGTTACCTCCATGCCGCGCGCCGCGAAGGCCTGGGTGCCGTAGCCGGTGCGCTCGGAGAAGGTCGAAAGGCCGAGCCCGAGATGACGCCCGGTGGCGCGCGCCTTGGCCTGGCGGACCCGGAACGCCGGAATGTCGACGGCGGCGACGGCGGCGTCCATGGTCTCGACATAGCTCGCCTCGTCGAACTCCAGCCCGGTGGCCGAGGTATAGGGAAATGTCCGGATCAGGTTGCCGCGGCGGATCGCGACGGGATCGATCGCAAACGCGGCGGCGGCCTTGTCCATCAGCCGCTCCATGGCGAAGGTGATGACCGGCCGCGACACGCCGCGATAGGGCGCCATCGGGCAGGTGTTGGTGGCGACGCCGCGGGCGCGGCAGGCATATTCGCGCAGGTCGTAAGGGCCGGGCATCTCGGCCATCGCCATCAGCGGCTCGACCCCGCAGGTGGTAGGGTAGCACGAATAGGCGCCGATATTGGCGACGACATCGGCGTCGAGCGCGACCAGCCGCGCATCGGCGTCGAAGCTGCCTTCGAGCACGATGTGCTGGTCGCGGCTGTGATAGCACGCCGATCAGGTTCTCGCGACGGTCCTCGGTCCAGGCGACCGAGCTGCGCAGCCGGCGGGCGAGCCAGGCCACCAGCACGAATTCCGGGCCGAGCGACATCTTCTGGCCGAACCCGCCGCCCACATCCGGCGCGACGACGCGAAGACCGGATTCGGGGATCCCGATCGCATCGGCGATGGCGGTGCGCATGAGATGGGGCATCTGGGTCGCGCAGGTGAGCGTGATGCGGTCATCGGTCGGGTCATAGGCGGCGTGCGCGGCGCGCGGCTCCATCGGCGACGCGTTCTGGCGGCGCGAGCGGATCGCGACCTTCACCCGGCGCGCTGCCGCGGCCACCGCCGCATCGAAGCCGGCCGTCCTGACGCGGCCCTCGACGATCACATTGCCGCGGGCGCCGCCATGCACCAGCGGCGCATCGTCCGCCAGCGCCGCCAGCGCATCGACGAGCGGCGGCGTCTCCTCGATCGTGACGGTGACGCTGCTCGGCGATATCCTCCGCGGCTTCGCGTGACGGCGCCACCACCGCGGCGATCGGCTCGCCGACGAACCGCACGACATCCCCGGCGAGGATCGGCTGGGCGATCGGCACATAGCTGAACTTGTGCAGCATCGGCACGATCGCCGGCAATGCCGCGACATCGGCCGCGGTAATCACCATCGCGCCGGCGGGCCTCGATATGCCGACGATCCGGCCGCAGGCGACCGGGCTGCGCACGAACCGCACCCAATGCGCCGCCGCGATATCCCCGGAAAAGCGCCCCCGCCCGGTGACCAGCGCGGGGTCCTCGAACCGCGGAATCGACCGGCCCACGAATCCCGCCGGTCTTTTCGTGGGAGGTCATGGCCGGACGACGTTCCGATGGGAATGGCGGGCACGGCGCCTTTTCCCCCTCTCCCCGCGTGCGGGGAGAGGGTCGGGGTGAGGGGGCCTCTTCGGAAGCTCAAACTCGCGGCACGCGCCCCCCTCACGGCGCATAGCGCCTCGACCTTCCCCGCATCGAGTGGTGAGCGGCGGCAAGGCACCACTCCCCGACCTCTCCCCGCGCCTCCGGGGAGAGAGTGATTGGCTCGCGGGGCGAAGGCACCAAAGGTCCAGTGATTCTTAACTGGCATCAACTTGCTTTCGCCGACCGCTTCGCCCGCCGCTTCACTTCACGGGCGGCTTGGCCGCGAATTTCGAGCCGCGCACGCACATGCGGCCGCGCGGGTCCTGCCATAGCTTTTCGGCCGCATGCAGGTGCCCCAGCGCCCGCGCAATGGTGCGGAAGTCATAGCGCGCGAAGCGTTCGGCGATGTCGGTGTAGTAGAGCGGCTCCTTGTCGATGGCGGCGAGGATATCGCCGGCGAGCTTCGACACCGCGGCTTCGTCGCCGGCCTGGCCGCCGGGATCGGCCTTGCCCTTGACGTAGTCGTCGATCTTGGCGCGCTCCGCATAGGCATAGGTGATGCGCTCGTAATGCTCCCGCGGGATGCCCTCGGGGATGGTCGCGTCGATGCCGACCTTGGCGCCGGTGGGCACCACGCCGAAGCCCTGGGGCAGGCTGGGATCGAGGGGCTTCGCCCGCGCATTGGTGACGATCATCACGTCCTTGTCGCCCTGCACGCGGGTCGCGATCGCCCATTCGACGTCGGTCGGATCGAAGATGTCGATGTCGTCGTCGACCACCACGACATGCTTGAGGTCCATCACCGAGAGCGCGGCGAGCAGCGCATTCTTGCCCTCGCCGGGGTTCTTCTTGATCGAGATCACCGCATGCCAGAACGCGCAGCCGCCGAGCGTGACGTTGATGTCCTTGACCTGGACGCCGGCGGTCTTGAGCGCCTGGCGGATCTGCGCATAGCGGGTCGGCGCGGCGAGCCAGGTGTTCTCCCAGGGCATATGCAGATTGTAATAGATCGCGTCCTTGCGCATCGAGATCGCCTTGATGCGCACCAGCGGGTTCCAATGCAGCCCGCCCATCAGGCGGGTGAATTCGCCGAACCGTCCCTCCGGCCAGGTCCAGCCGGTCGGCAGGATTTCCGCTTCCAGCACGATCTCGGCGTCGGCGATATAGGGCACGTCGATGGTCTGGCACGGCGCGAGGTCCACGGGAATGCCGCGCAGGCCGCCGGCAATCGCCATCTCGTCGACGCCGAGCGGGGCGCGGTAGCCCGACCCGGTGATCTCGATCGGATGGGTGCCGATGCTGATCGAGATCGGCAGCGGCTCGCCGCGGGCAAGCGCGCGCTGGGCGAACAGGCGCATGTTGTTCGGCGTCACGATGTCGATTCCGGTGAGGCTCTTCTCCTTGACGATGAATCGATAGACGCCGCTGTTGATGCCGAACTCGGGATCGCGCGCGATCACCACGCCGGCGGTGATCATCGGCCCGCCGTCGTAGACCGACGACATCGGGATCGGCAGCTTGTAGAGATCGACGTCGTCGCCGACATAGGTGACTTCGCGGGTCGGCGACGATCTCACCTGTCGCGGCGGGATCGGCTTGTCGATCGCCGCCTTGAGCTTTTCCTCGATCTCGCCATAGGTGTCGCAGCCGAGCGCCATGGTCGCGCGTTCGCGCGAGCGGATGATCCCGGACACGACAGGCATGTCGTAGCCGACCACGTTGTGGAAGAACAACGCGGTGCTGGCCTGGTCGACCAGCGTCGCGATATGGCGGATGTCCACGGGCTGGTGCAGGTCGACGAGTTCGCCGGTCTGGCGCAGACGATCGAGAAACTGACGGAAATTTTCCTGCATCGACGGGGGCTCCGCAACGGGCATGATTGGACCGAACGGATCAGGTTACTGAGCGCGCGCCGCCGGGGCAACTCGCGCGTTTGCCCGAAGTGCCCACATCCCGGCGCCCGGCGCAGAAACGGACGCGGCGCGAATTACGGTGGCGCGAATTACCGTGGAATGTCGCGCCGGCAATGCTAGAACGCGGACATAGCGGACATGAAACAACGAGACCTCGATGAAAGCATTGCTGTTGCGCCGCCACGGCGGATTGCAGGATTTGGACGTGGTCGACGACCACCCGATGCCGAAGGTGGCCGAGGGCCACGTGGTAATCCGGGTGAAGGCGTCCTCGTTCAACTACCATGACGTGTTCACGGTCCGCGGCATGCCGGGCATCAAGATACCGCTGCCGGTGGTGATCGGAATCGACATGGCCGGCGAGATTGCCGAGGTCGGCCCCGGCGTGTCCGGCTGGAAGGCCGGCGATCGCGTCCTCGTCAATCCCGTGAACAAGAAGAAGGGATTGATGGGCGAGATGCTCGACGGCGGCATGGCAGAATATTGCGCGGTTGCGGCCGACCAGCTCATCGCCATGCCGGCCGATGTCGGCTTTGCCGAGGCGGCCGCGCTGCCGGTCGCATACGGGACTGCGCATCGCATGCTGATCACCCACGACACCATCAGGAAGGGCGAGCGGGTCCTCGTGCTGGGCGCGAGCGGCGGCGTCGGTACCGGCTGCGTCATCCTCGCCAAGCACCTCGGCGCCGAGGTCATCGCCTGCGCCAGCAGCGCGGAGAAGATGAAGCGCCTCGAGGAACTCGGCGCCGACGAGGTGATCAACTACCAGGAGGTCGATTTCTCCAAATGGGCGATCGAGCGCTACGGCAAGCCGCAACGCCGTAGCTATGAGGGCGGCGTCGACGTCGTCATCAATTTCACCGGCGGCGATACCTGGCAGCCCTCGCTGCGCTGCCTCAAGCGCGGCGGCAAGCTGCTTGTGTGCGGCGCCACCGCCGGCCACGACCCGAAGGAGGACCTGCGCTATGTGTGGACCTTCGAGCTCAAGATCATCGGCTCCAACAGCTTCTACGACGAGGATCTCAAGGGCCTGATGGAGCTGATCGCCCAGGGCAAGATGAAGCCGGTGATCGACAAGGTGCTGCCGCTCGAACAGGCCGCCGAAGGCTTGCGCCTGATCCAGGACCGCGAGGTCATCGGCAAGGTGATCGTGACGCCGTGACCGCGGACCGCACATGATCAAAAGTCGGTGCCACTGCGGTGGCCTAGCGGATCAATTCCATGAAACCGATGAGATTGCACAACGTCGAATTTAATCCCACGGACCTCATCCTGAGGAGCCATGCGAAGCGTGGCGTCTCGAAGGATGGACGCTGTGGCGCGGCATTGCCTGCGACCGTCCTTCGAGACGCGCGCGAGAGCGCGCTCCTCAGGACGAGGTTGATCGATGTTATCCATATGATTCGAACTTCGGAAACGATGTACTAGCTGAAGGACAGCCCCATGTCTGAACAGGTGACGTCCGAAGAGATCACGCTGGAGCGCGTCCAGGAACTCGTCGCGCGCGGACCGTTCCACAAATGGCTGGGCCTCAAGGTCGTCGCCGTGCATGACGACGCAATCGAGCTGACCGCGACCTGGCGGGAGGAATGGGTGGTCAATCCCGACCGCGGCTACACCCATGGCGGCGTGCTCGCCGCCCTCGTCGATCTCGCCGCCGATTGGGCGATGGTGAAGAAGACCGGCCGCGGCGTCCCGACCATCGACCTGCGGGTCGATTATCATGCGGCCGCGATGCCCGGCGATCTCACCGCGCGCGGCAAGGTGGTGCGGTTCGGCGGCCAGTTCTCGACTGCGGAAGCCCACATCTATGACGCCAAGGGCAAGTTGATCGCGAGCGGCCGCGGTACCTATTTCACCGCGCCGCCGAAGGCGTGAACCTGCGCGCGTGACGCCCGCTTTCACCAATCTCGGCGACCTCGTCCGCCGCGACCGCGATCCGGGCAAGCTCGCCATCATCGATCTCGGCGGCGAGGGCGAACGCCGCTTTTGCTATGGCGATCTCGATGGCATGGCGATGGGCGTCGCCCGCGGCCTCCTGGCGCGCGGATTTGTGCGTGGCGAGCGGGTCGCCATCCTTTCGGCCAACCGCACCGAATACCTCGCGGCCTATTACGGCATCATGCGCGCCGGCCTCGTCGCGGTGCCCGTCAATTATCGGTTTCCCGCCGCGACCATCGATTTCATCCTGCGCGATTGCGGCGCGCGGCTCGTGTTCTGCGATCCGCAGCGGCGGGCGCAATGCCCGGCGGGGCCGCCTGCCGTGTGTTTCGCAAGTGCAGACCCGGACGGCTTTTCCGCCTTCCTCGATCCCGGCCCGTTCGCGGCCGTGGTGCCGCGGCCCGACGAGCCCGCGATGTTCCTCTACACCTCCGGTTCGACCGGGACGCCCAAGGGCGTCGTGCTGTCGCATCAGAGCCACATCTGGGTGGTGGAGACGCGGCTCGAAGGACAGGATCTCTCCTCCCACCGTTTCCTCATCGCGGCGCCGCTCTACCACATGAACGCGCTCGCCCTGAGCAAGCTCATCTGCGCCGCACACGCGACCATGGTGCTGCTGCCGCAGTTCACCGCGGCTGCCTATATCGAGGCGATCGCACGCCACCACTGCACCTGGCTTACCGCCGTGCCGCCGATGATCGCGATGATGCTGCGCGAGCACGACCTGATCGCGCGCACCGATCTCGGCAGCGTCCAATTCGTCCGCATGGGCTCGGCGCCGGTGAGCCGGAGCCTGATGGAGGCGCTGCACCGCACTTTGCCCCAGGCCAAGGTCACCAACGCCTACGGCACCACCGAAGCCGGGCCGGTGGTGTTCGGTCCGCATCCGCGCGGCCTCGCGCAGCCGGAGACCTCGGTCGGCTACCCCCATCCCAAGGTCGCGCTGCGGCTCGATGACGACGGCAACCGCAACGCCGACCAGGGCGAGCTCGAAATGAAATGCCCGGCGATGATGCTCGGCTATCACAACCGGCCCGACCTGCCGTTGCCCTTCACCGCCGACGGCTTCTACCGCACCAGCGACGTGTTCCGCCGCGACGGCGACGGCTTCCATTATTTTCTCGGCCGCACCGACGACATGTTCGTGTCCGGCGGAGAGAACATCTATCCCGGCGACGTCGAGCGCATGCTGGAGCGCCATCCCGCGGTCGCGCAGGCCTGCGTGGTGCCGATCGACGATGCCATCAAGGGCCAGAAGCCGGTCGCCTTCATCATCGCAAAGAGCGGGTCGCGGGTGGATGCCGCGGAGATCAAGCGATTTGCGCTCGCCAACGCGCCCGCCTACCAGCACCCCCGCTTCGTCTGGTTCGTCGACCACCTGCCGCTGTCCACGACCAACAAGATCGATCGCGCCGCGCTCGAGCGCGTCGCCGCGGCGCATCTCGCGGAGATGGAGGCACGAGCGACGCGATGACGCAAACACCAGACGACATCGACCGTCGGCTGCCGGTCGGCGACGAAATCTTTCTCGACCATGTCGGGCACTTCGTGGCGGACCCCGACAGCGCTGCACGCGCGCTGGCGCAGGCGGGATTTGCGCCGACGCCGGCGTCGGTCCAGGTCAATCCCGATCCCGGCGGTGGCCCGCCGCAGAAGACCGGCACCGGGAACGTCACCGCGATGCTCGATCGCGGCTATATCGAGTTCCTGTTCAAGACCGCGGACACGCCGCTCGCGCAGCAATTCGAGGCGGCGATGGCGCGCTATCGCGGCCTGCACCTCGTTGCCTTCGCGGTGGCCGATGCGGCGGCGACCCATGCGCGGCTGGCGAATGCCGGATTTCGCCTGCAGCCCGTGGTCGACATGCGGCGTCCGGTCGGCACCGCCGACGGGGAGGACATCGCCGCCTTCTCCATCGTGCGTCCGGCGCCCGGCGAAATGCCGGAGGGGCGCATCCAGGCGCTGACCCACCGCACCGAGCACACCGTATGGCAAGAGCGCTGGCTGTCGCATCGCAACGGCGCCACCGCGCTCCTCGATGTCGTCGTCGCCGAGGCCGATGTCGCAGAGGCGGCGGACCGCTTCCAGCGGTTCCTCGGCAGGCGCGCGGCGTTCGACCGCTTCGGACAAGGCATCACGCTCGACCGCGGCCGCATCCAGCTCGTCTCGTCCGCAATGCTCAATCAGCTCTTGCCAGGACTCGAAATCCCGGCGCTTCCCTTCATTTGCGCCTATGGCGTCGCGGTGCGCTCGCTCGGCGAAGTCGTCGCCTGTCTCTCTGCAGGCGGCATTGCCTTCGACCGCCGCGACGGCTGTGTCGTTGCGCCGTTCCCCGCGCCGCTCGGCTCCGGATGCTGGGCCTTCGTCGAGCGCGCCGCCGCGCTACCGTGGCGAAGCTGACATGGTGCGCGGTCGCTCTGCGGCCGTGGTCGGCGGCGGCCCTGCGGGCCTGATGGCGGCCGAGCGCCTTGTCGCAGCCGGCGTCGCCGTCACGGTCTATGACCGCATGGCGTCGGTGGGACGGAAATTCCTGCTGGCCGGCCGCGGCGGGCTCAATCTCACCCACAGCGAACCGCTGGAAGATTTCCTCGGCCGTTACCGCCCGCCGAACCAACATTTGCGCGCTGCGATCGAAGCGTTTCCGCCGCAGCGCGTGCGTGCCTGGTGCGAGGCGCTGGGACAAGAAACCTTCGTTGGCACCAGCGGCCGGGTGTTTCCCAAGGCGATGAAGGCGTCGCCGCTGCTGCGCGCATGGCTGCGCCGGCTGCAGGGCGAGGGCGTCACCTTCGCCATGCGTCACCGCTTTATCGGATGGCAGGATCGCGCGCTCGTCTTCGCCCGGCCCGACGGCACCACCGTTAGCGACACTCCCGATGCGGCCGTGCTCGCACTCGGCGGCGCAAGCTGGCCGCGGCTCGGCTCGGATGGCGGCTGGGTCGCGGCACTGGCGGGCGCCGGCGTGGCTGTCGCTCCCTTGCAGCCCGCCAATTGCGGCTTCCTGGTGCCGTGGTCGGGGCCGTTCCGCCACCGCCGTGCCGGCGCGCCGCTCAAGCGCATTGCCGTGACCTTCGCCGGGCATAGCGTCCGCGGCGAAGCCGTGATCACCGCGGACGGGCTCGAAGGCGGCGCGATCTATGCGCTCTCGGCACCGCTGCGCGAAGCGATTGCGGTCCGCGGCGAAGCCGTCCTCGCCGTCGACCTGCGTCCCGATGTTGCGGAAGCGGACCTCGCCGCTCGCGTTGCGAGCGGGCGCAAGAAGGAGTTGCTATCGACCTCGCTGCGCAAGACGGCAACGCTTTCGCCCGCCGCAATCGATCTCCTGCGCGAGGCCGCAGCGCACAAGAGCACGCCGCTCGGCGACCTGCCGCCACAGGAAATCGCCCGCCTGGTCAAGGCGGTTCCAGTCCGCCTGACCGGAATAGCCGCGGTCGCAAGGGCGATCTCGACGGCAGGCGGCGTCTCGTTCGCCGAAATCGACGACACATTCATGTTGCGCAGGCTTCCCGGGGTCTTCGTCGCCGGGGAAATGCTCGATTGGGAGGCCCCGACCGGCGGTTATCTTCTCCAGGCGTCGTTTGCCACCGGCTTTGCCGCGGCCGCGGGCGCCATCGCCTGGATGACACGGAATGATCCGGCAAGCCGGTAGAACGCGTTCAACTCATGCAGAATTGTCAGGGCAGAGCTTTCGAGCGTTGTGCTTTCAAGCCTTGGAGACAGGACACCGGGACGCGGGTATAATTCCGGCCATCTAAAATCTTCCGAAACGGGAGCAAGGCCGGCGGGTTGAAAGCACGGCAAAGAGACGCTACGGGATGGACGCACGCAGCCATTTGAAGTCCGGCATCGCCTGATGACGACCTGCACCCCAGCAATGCGCCGAGCGCAGAGGTGGCGTGCGAGGCGTACGAACAGTTCGGCTGGCTGCTTGATGGCTCGCAACAGACCTGAGATGGTCCCACGATGCCCAGGGCGAACTACGACATCATCATCATCGGCGCCGGCTCCGCCGGCTGCACGCTGGCGAACCGGCTCACCGAGGACGGCGACACCAAGGTCCTGCTTCTCGAAGCCGGCGGCTGGGACCGCGACCCCTGGATCCATATCCCGCTGGCTTGGCCGCGCCTGCTGCTCAAGCGCAAGCACGACTGGATGTATTTCGCCGAGCCCGAGGCCACCATGGACGGCCGCAGCCTCGAATGCGCCCGCGGCAAGGTGATCGGCGGCTCGTCCTCGATCAACGCCATGGCCTATGTGCGCGGACATCGCGGCGACTATGACCGCTGGGCCGCCGCCGGGCTCTCCGGCTGGTCCTATGCCCACGTGCTCCCCTATTTCCGCCGGCAGGAATCCTGGCTCGGCGGCCCCAGCTATTATCGCGGCGGCGACGGCCCGCTGTCGACGCAGATGGCGCCGTTCGACGATCCGCTGGTCGAGGCCTTCGCCGCGGCCGGCCGCGATGCCGGCCATCCCTCGACGCCGGACTACAACGGCGCCCGCCAGGAAGGCTTCGGCGTCTGCCAGATGACGGTGCGCGACGGCCGCCGCTGCAGTGCCGCCGATGCCTATCTGCGTCCGGCCTTGCCGCGGCGTAATCTCAGGGTCGAGATCAACGCGTTGACGACGCGGCTCATCATCGAGGGCAACCGCGCGGTCGGCGTCGAATATCTCAGGAACGGCCGGCCCATGTTGGCGCGCGCCAACCGCGAGGTCGTGCTGTGCGGCGGCGTCATCAACTCGCCCCAACTGCTGATGCTGTCGGGGATCGGCGATCCCGACGCGCTGCGCGCCCACGGCATCGAGGTCAAGGTGGCGCTGCGCGGGGTCGGCAAGAACCTGCAGGACCACATTTCCGCCAACGTCGCCTATAAGCGCAAGGAGCCCGGCGTGATGCATAAGGCGATGCGATTCGACCGTATCGTCCCCGCCCTGGCCGAGGCGCATTTCCGCGGCACCGGTATCGCGACCGGACTGCCGACCGGGATGATGGCGTTCCTGAAAACGCGGCCGGAGGTCGCGCTGCCCGACATCCAGCTTCTGTTCAACGCCGCGCCGATGACGGCGACGCCGTATTTTTTCCCGTTCAAGCGTGCCTATGAGGACGGCTATGCCTGCCGCGCTGCGGTGCTGCGGCCGCAGAGCCGCGGCGAGGTCGAACTGGCCTCTGCCGATCCGACCGTGGCGCCGCGCATCCGGCAGAATTTCCTGGCGACCGAGTCCGACTGGAAGACCTTGCGCGCCGGCCTGCGCATCGCCCGCGACGTATGCCGGCAACCGGTGATGGCGCCGTTCATGGACCGGGAGATCGCGCCCGGCGCGAATGCCGTCGACGATGCCGACCTCGACGCCCATATCCGCGCCAGCGGCATCACCGTCCATCACCCGCTCGGCACCTGCAAGATGGGACTCGCGTCCGACCGCATGGCGGTGGTCGATGGCGAGTTGCGCGTCCATGGCGTCGACGGCCTGCGCGTGGTCGACGGCTCGGTGATGCCGGACCTCGTCGGCGCCAACATCAATGCGCCCATCATCATGATCGCGGAAAAGGCCGTCGATTTCATCCGCGGCGAGCCGCCGCTGGAGCCGGCGCGCGTCGCCGCCGCGTCCGAAGCGACCCGCAACTGACCGGAGAACCACGTGGACGACCTGACCTACGCCGTGAGCTGGCCGGACGCGATCTATGCGCAATTCCGCCGGGTCGGCATCCGCCAGGTCGGCTATGTCCCCGATGCCGGCCACAGCAGGCTGATCGCGCTGTGCGTCAACGACCCCGATATCCATGACGTCGTGCTCACCACCGAGGAAGAAGGCGTCGCGCTCGCAGCCGGCGCGGCGCTGGGCGGGCAGCGCGCCGCGTTGCTGATGCAGAGCAGCGGCGTCGGCAACTGCATCAACATGTTCTCGCTGATGAAGAATTGCGGCTTGCCCTGCCTCACTCTCGTGACCATGCGCGGCGAGTTCGGCGAGTTCAATCCGTGGCAGGTACCGATGGGATCGATCACCGAGGCGAGCCTGAAGCTCGCCGGATTTTTGACCTACCGCGTCGAGGCGGCGGGCGATGTCGAGGACATCGTCGGCGCCGGCTGCGACATGGCGTTCTCCGGCGATCTGCAAGTTGCGATCCTGCTGTCGCAGCGGCTGATCGGCCGCAAGGTATGGACGAAGTGAGCGACCGGATGATGGAGCGGCGCGATTTCGTCAGGCGATTGCTGGCCGACCGCGGCGACCTCGTGGTGGTGTGCGGGCTCGGCTCGCCGACCTATGACGCAGCCGCCGCCGGCGACCATCCGCTCAACTTCTATCTGTGGGGCGCCATGGGCGGTGCCGCCATGATCGGCCTCGGCCTCGCGCTCGCGAGGCCTGATCGCCGCGTCGCCGTGCTCACCGGCGACGGCGAGGCGCTGATGGGGCTCGGCAGCCTCGCCACCATCGGCGTCAAGCAGCCCGCCAATCTCGCGGTCATCGTGCTCGACAACCAGCATTACGGCGAGACCGGCATGCAGCCGAGCCACACCAGGGACGGCATCGATCTCGTCGCCATTGCCCGCGCGTGCAAATTCACGCAGGCGCGGGCGATCTCCGACATCGCCGAGGCCGGCGCCATCCGCGAACTCCTCCATGCCGGACGCGGGCCGATCCTGGTCCAGGCGCGGATCGCATGCGGCGACACCCCGCGCGTGCTGCCGAACCGCGACGGCCATGCCATCAAGCAGCGCTTTGTCGCCGCGCTCGAAGCCGCTTCGGGGTGACACTCCGTAGGGCGCAATAGCGAAGCGTATTGCGCCGCGCAGCGTCTCCGCTCATGTCTCTTCTCCGCGCATGTTGGCCATGTGCGTTCACGGTGCTTCGTTCGTGCGCTCCCGCGGCTGACGGCGCAATACGCTGCGCTATTGCACCCTACGCGCTGCCGGTCCAGGTTGCGCCGGGCTACGCGGCGAGGTCGGCGACGATCGAATCCAGCAGCGGAAACCCTGCCGCCGTCACCCGCAGCCGGCCATCTGGCGTGGTCTCGACGAGGCCATGCATGGCGAGGTCGGCAATCTGCTTGTGGGCGAGCGGTACGCCGGCGAGAGCCGCGAAGCGGTCGAGGTCGATGCCTTCAGCCAGACGCAGCCCCATCAGCAGGAATTCGTCCGCCGCCTCGACGCGGCTCAAAGCCTCGTCGGTGGTGATACCGGTGCCGGTGGATTTCGACCCGCTCGAGCCAGGCCTCCGGCCGCTTTTCCGTCGCCGTGGCGTGGCGGCGGCCGTCGATATCGAGGCGGCCATGGGCGCCGGGGCCGATCCCCGCATATTCGCGGTAGCGCCAGTAGACGAGGTTGTGGCGGCATTCGGCGCCGGGGCGGGCGTGATTGGAGATTTCGTAGGCCGGCAGGCCGGCGGCGGCGCAGACCTCACGGGTCAGGTCGTAGAGAATGCGCGCATGGTCGCCGTCGGGCACCGCGAGCTTGCCGGCGGCATGGAGCGCCGCAAACGGCGTGTCGGCCTCGATGGTGAGCTGATAGAGCGAAAGATGCTCGGCCGCCGCGGCGAGGGCGCATTCGAGCTCGGCGCGCCACATCTGCGGCGTCTGCCCCGGCCGCGCATAGATGAGATCGAACGAATAGCGCTCGAACGCGGCGCGGGCGATGGCGACGGCGTCGAGCGCTTCGCGCGCCGTGTGCATCCGCCCGAGCGCCTTGAGCGCGCCGTCGTCGAGCGCCTGCACGCCGAGCGACACCCGGTTGACGCCGGCGGCCCGATAGCCGGCAAAGCGGGTCGCCTCGACGCTGGTCGGGTTGGCTTCGAGCGACACCTCGACGTCGGGCGCGACGTGCCAGTGCTGCCCGACCGCATCGAGGATCGCGCCGACGGTCGCCGGCTGCATCAGCGACGGCGTGCCGCCGCCGAAGAAGATCGTCGACACCATGCGGCCGGGCGTCCGCGCCGCGGTCGCCGCGATCTCGGCGGTGAAGGCGCGCACGAACCGCGCCTCGTCGATGGCGCTGTGGCGGACATGGCTGTTGAAGTCGCAATAGGGGCACTTGGAGAGGCAGAACGGCCAGTGGATGTAGACCCCGAACGCAGCGTCGGACGCGCCGCGGACGGCGGGTATCGCCGCCTGCCGGGCGGCGTGCAGGTGAGCGTGCACGTCGACTTGCTCATGGGTTGCCAAGGCAGGCCTCCGCAAGCTTGCGAAAGGCGCGGGCGCGGTGCGACAGGCCGCGGCCGCGCGGCGGCAGGCCGTGCTTTTCCTCGCTCGGCATTTCGCCGAAGGTGCGCTCGTGCCCGGCCGGCAGGAATATCGGATCATAGCCGAAGCCCTGCTCGCCGCGCGGCGGCCACACCAGCACGCCGTCGACCCGGCCTTCGAATTCTTCGAGGTGGCCGTCGGGCCAGACAACGCACAGCGCCGAGATGAAATGGGCGGTGCGGTCGGGCGGCGCCGTCGCGCCGAGGCGTTTGAGCTTGTCGTCGATCTCGCCCATGGCGCGGGCGAAATTCTTGTCGGCGCCCGCCCAGCGCGCCGAATGAATGCCGGGCGCGCCGCCGAGCGCGTCGACCACCAGGCCGGAATCGTCGGAGAAGGCCGCAAGCTGCGCGTCCCGCGCCGCCGCGGCGGCCTTGATGTGGGCATTCTCGCGAAAGCTCGTGCCGGTTTCCTCGGGCTCGCCGAGGCCGAGATCGCCGGCCGCGACCGCCTCGACCCCATAGGGCGCGAGAAGCTCGCGCATTTCGCGCAGCTTGCCTGGGTTATGGGTCGCGATCACGAGCCGGCCGGCGATGGGGCGATGACCTTGTGAAGGCAGATGACCTAGTGAAGGCATGTCGGTGCCTGTCCTACCCCGAATTGTGGTGCCGCGGCGCGGTCCGCCCGCGGTCACGATCGCGTCACGCTCACATCACCGCCATCTTCTGCAGGTCGATCAGCTTGCCGATCCCCTTGCGCGCCAATGCCAGCAAGGTCAAGAGCTCGGTCTCGGTGAACGGCGTTTTCTCCGCCGTGCCCTGGATCTCGACGATGCCGCCGGTTCCCGTGAGCACGAAATTGGCGTCGGTGTCGGCGGACGAATCCTCGGCGTAATCGAGGTCGAGCACCGCGGTTGCGTTGTAGATGCCGCAGGAAATGGCGGCGACGTGGTCGCGCAACGGCACGGTGCGGATGATCTCGCGGGTCTTCATCCAATTGAGGCAATCGTGCAACGCCACCCAGGCGCCGGTGATCGATGCGGTGCGGGTGCCGCCGTCGGCCTGGATCACGTCGCAGTCGATGGTGATCTGGCGCTCGCCCATCGCTTCGAGGTCGACCACCGCACGCAGGCTGCGGCCGATCAGGCGCTGAATCTCCACGGTGCGGCCGCCCTGCTTGCCGGCGCTGGCCTCGCGGCGGGTGCGCTCATGGGTGGCGCGCGGCAGCATGCCGTATTCGGCGGTGATCCAGCCGCGGGCCTGGCCCTTGAGCCAGGGCGGCATGCGATCCTCGAGGGTCGCGGTCACCAGCACATGGGTGTCGCCGAACTTCACGAAGCAGGAGCCTTCGGCGTATTTGACCACCCCGCGTTCGAGGGTCACGGCGCGAAGCTCGTCGGATTGGCGGCGGCTCGGTCGCATGAATACATTCTCCCGGCGGCTGTTGTCTGATGGCGCGCCGCTCAGGCAAGCTTTTAAGTTCGCCGGCCCGGCTCCACAAGGCCCGCGTTCGTCCGGCCTTGAACTTGGCGGGCGGGATGGACAAATCCCGTCGTCCAAGGCATTGATTCAATGATGCGCTCCGTGTCCCAGGACGTTCCGATCGGCTCGAGCGAAATCAGCCTCGCCCAGCTCAACGAGCGGTCGCGCGAGATCTTCCGCCAGATCGTCGAAAGCTATCTCACGACCGGGGAGCCGGTCGGCTCGCGCAACCTGTCGCGGATCATCCCGATGACGCTGTCGCCGGCTTCGGTGCGCAACGTCATGCAGGATCTCGAGCAGCTCGGGCTCATCTACGCCCCGCATACCTCGGCGGGCCGCCTGCCGACCGAGCTCGGCCTGCGGTTTTTCGTCGACGCGCTGATGCAGATCGGCGATCTCAGCGGGCCCGACCGCGTCGCCATCGAGGGCCAAGTCGCCGCTGCCGGAAAGACCGTCGAAAACGTGCTGACCGAGGCCTCCGTCCTGCTGTCGGGGCTGACCCGCGCCGCCGGCGTCGTGCTCACCGCCAAGGCGAATGTCCGCGTCAAGCACATCGAGTTCGTGCGCCTGGAGCCGGAGCGCGCTCTGGTCATCCTGGTGGCCGAAGACGGCCAGGTCGAGAACCGCGTGCTCAACCTGCCGATCGGGCTGCCGGCCTCGGCGCTGACCGAGGCGTCGAACTTCCTCAACGCCCATGTCCGCGGCAAGACCCTGGCCGAGGCGAAGGCAGAGCTCGAAACGGCGCTCGAGGCCGGCCGCGCCGAGCTCGATCAATTGACCCAGAAGATCGTGGCTGCCGGCTTTGCGAGCTGGTCCGGCGGCGAGCGCGACGAGCGCAGGCTGATCGTGCGCGGCCACGCCAACCTGCTCGACGACCTCAAGGCGGTGGAGGACCTGGAGCGGGTGCGCCGGCTGTTCGACGAGCTCGAAACCAAGCGCGGCGTCGCCGACCTGTTGGGCCGCGCCGAGCGCGCCGAAGGCGTGCGCATCTATATCGGCTCGGAGAACAAGCTGTTCTCGCTGTCGGGTTCCTCGACCATCATCGCGCCCTATCATGATTCCAGCGGCGGCATCGTCGGGGTCATCGGCGTGATCGGGCCGACCCGCCTCAACTACGCGCGCATCGTTCCGATGGTCGACTATACCGCCAAGGTCGTGAGCAAGCTGCTGGCGCCGGGCTGAGGCGGACGCGATTGCGTCGTTTGCTGCGCCGCACAATTTTAGCGGCGACCTGATGCCGATGATCCGCCGCTTTTGACACCCGCTTTGACCCCTTGCAGACATTGGCGGCCTGTTTTTTACTGAGACGAGCGAGTGGTAGAGTGGTGATCCTTGGCTTGGCGAGGGCAGCCCATGCAGCAGCGTGATTTCACGGCCCGTCGCCGCGGTGCCTCGGCGGCGCCGCTCGCTACGCAGGCGCTGCAGCCACGAATATGGCGCGTCCGCGTGCTCACAGGATTGACCGCGGACGATCAAATGGCTCGAGCGCGCAAGAATTGCGGGAGAGGCGCCCGTCGTCCGGCTTATTCGGTATCCCTGATGCTGTTGAGCATCGCGGCTGCGATCGCGACAACGCAAACGGCGAAGGGTGTCGATGTCGACGATCTCGTTGCCGCCATGGAACGGTTGCAGATCGGCATTCCGATGAGCGTCGCCGGACGTGATCCAGTCAAGAGACATCTGGAAGAGCTCAATCGTGAACCGTGCGACCAGCGAGCAATCGCTGATCTCGGCAAGGCCTTGGACGATGCGGGCTACCGGCGTGAGGCAGCAAATGCACACATACGATTTTCCCAGACGTGTGGTGGCCAACCTGCCTCGCTGCGTGCTGCGGTCAATATTCTCTTGAAACTTTCCGACTACCCCCACACGGTAAGTGTGGCGACAGACCTGATCAAGCTTGAGCCTTACAACGACAACGGGTTCTTTTTGCGGGCTGTAGCGCACCAGCGGGCTGGATCATATCAGAGGGCGATCGACGACTACGTGACTGCCATAGAACTGTTCGGAAATAAGGATCGAATCTCGAGTGCGGGTTATCTGGGCATTGCCCGCAGCTATGAAAAGCTGGATCGATTCTGTGATGCGGTGGTGCCCCTCCAATCATGGATATCTCTGAATTCTGCGCGGAATGATACGAGTCAGGTGCGCGTCATCATCGAAGACTACATGAAGAAAGGAAGTTGCTCGCTCGCGACAGGAGGCGAAGAGACTTTTCCGGTCCCTCGGCAGGGCAAGCCGATCACATTACAAGTTGCGATCAATGGCAAACGGGGTGTTTTTATCCTCGATACCGGTGCGACATTTGTCGCTCTCAAAAGGGCTTTTGCCACGAAAGCCTCGGTCACCGTAGATGCGGGGAGCGTCGTACGACTGCATACTGCGAACGGCATTGCCGACGGGAAGTTGGGACGAGCCGCGACGATCCAGCTCCGCTCGTTGCAGGCCAAGGACGTGCCGATTGTCGTCGAGGACGATGACAAGGCAGCCTTTGGTGACGGTGTCGACGGCCTTCTGGGGATGAGTTTTCTGTCTCGGTTCAAAATCACCATCGACACGCAGCTCGTCAAAATTTCCAACCGCCAGACGAAGTGAATTGGACTGATTTCCGCTCACAGGTAATCGTCATAGCCGGGCTCGTCCCGGCCATCTCGATGCGGAGGGCACAGCGTTTCAACAAAATACGCTTCGCGTAGCCCGTGCCCTGTTGATCGAGATCACCGGGACAAGCCCGGTGATGACGTCGGGGGGTGCGTCGATCTCATCCATAACATGCTCTAGACCGGCTTAACGAGGTCCAAGCAGCATTGGAACGGGTCTGCAGTAGCCGCCCGCATCGATCAAGATGGAATTGTAACGAGGTATGATTTCTATATGAGGAATAATGTTTTCTATGCACCCCTGCAGTTTTCGAATATCGCTTCCGTTCTTCGCCACACGTGGCGGTGGATTATGCAAAATCTCCTCTACTGCTGTCGGTGTCAAAGGGCGTAGAGCCCGCCATTCGAAAGATTGGTGGTCCGTCGCGCCATTCATGATCAGATAGTAGTCGTCTATGCCGTTCTGAACTTCCTTGGATGCACGAAAGCTTTGTTCATTGGATGTATATTTTTCGACTGTTACGTTAGGGTATTCTGGATTGTGGCGTACGATTTGTTCTATTCCATTGAAACGCTCAATAACCGCATCTGCACAACCATAATCTTCTTTCTCCGGTGGGCATTCTCCAAAAACCTTTCCAATATATTCTTTGACTTTGGCGGCCGTCGGGGGCAGTTCGTCGTTTGACCGACCGTTTTCAGTTATTATCATTTCTTTCGCAGCCGAAGTGCCAACGGATCTGATCCTTGTCAGAATGGCCACGGTGCCGTCGTGTGAACTCCATTGTGCAGAAAGAAATAAGACCACTTTTTTACTCAAGCTTAATTCATAATCGATCTCTGGAGGCTCAAAATCTTCTTTGAAAAGGCTGTCGGCGCAATCGATAAACTGTTCAATGGCCAATTGGGCGGTTGTCTTTGTTGTTTGATCTGCTATGGCCGCTCCCGGAGCGAGGGCAAAGGCAACGAGCGCCGTCATTTTGGTGAGCGTTTCTTTCATGAGTCAAAGCCTACCACGCGGATCGGCCCACGGCCAATGCCCTGATGACCGGACGGTTACGGCAAGGTGAGGCTGTGTTCGCCAATCATGTGTTTTCCCCGTTTGTGGCGGCCGGTTTCTGACGACAGCCCGCCTCCTGCGCCCGGCCGCCGTGCTTGCGCTTGCGTCATTCCGCGGCGACGGCGTGGGGCATCTGCGGCTCGTGCTCGTCGTGGAGGTCCGCCGGGGGATCGAGCCGGTGCTTGAGCAGGCGGTCGACCTTGTCGAGATAGAGATAGACGACCGGGGTGATATAGAGCGTCAGCAACTGCGACACCAGCAAGCCGCCCACCACCGCGACGCCGAGCGGCTGGCGCAATTCGGAGCCGGCACCGGCCCCGAGCGCGATCGGCAGTGCGCCGAAGATCGCCGCGAACGTCGTCATCATGATCGGCCGGAAGCGCAACAGGCAGGCCTCCCGGATCGCCTCGTCGGCCGGCATGCCGATGGCGCGGCGCTGAATGGCGAAATCGATCATCATGATGGCGTTCTTCTTGACGATGCCGACCAGCATGACGATGCCGATCATGGCCGTGATCGAGAGGTCCATCTTGAACATTATCAGCACGAGGAGTGCGCCGACGCCGGCCGACGGCAGGCCGGAGAGGATGGTGACCGGATGGATGAAGCTCTCATAGAGAATTCCGAGCACGACGAAAGCGGCGAACACCGCGGCCAGCACCAGCACGCCCTGGCCCTTGAGCGAATCCTCGAAAACCTGCGCGTTGCCCTGGAAGCCCGTGGCGATCGAGGCGGGAAGATGCTCCTCCTGTTCGATCTGACGGATGGCATCGACCGCCTGTCCGAGCGCATAACCGGGATCCGTACTGAAGAAGATCGTCATCGCGGGCTGCTGGCCCTGGTGGTTGACCTGCAGCGCGCCGATAGTCGACACCTTCCGGACCAGCGCGGACAAAGGCACGACCGGTCCCGTCGGCGCGGTCGCGCCGCTCACCCCGGAGCCCGCCGCGGGAGCCGCACCGCCGACGGTGGCCTGTCCGTTGAGGTTGGTCTTGAGGAACAGCTTGCTCAGTCCGATGGGATCGGCCTGAATCTTCGGGTCGCACTCCAGGATCACGTAATAGTCATTGATCGCCGTGTAAATCGACGCCACCTGCCGGTTGCCGAAGCAATCATAGAGCTCCTGGCGTATCTGATCCTGGGTCACGCCGTAGACCGCGGCGGCCTCACGGTCTATCTGCAGGGATATTTTCGGATTCTTGATATAGAGGTCGCCGGTGACGTCGCGCAGCCCCGGAATCTTGGCGATTTTCTCCATCATTTCCGGCCCGACCCTGTAGAGGGTCGCGGTATCGCTGGATTGCAGCGTGTACTGGAACATGCTCTTGCCCGCCCGGCCGCCAATATTGACGTTCTGCATGATCTGGAAATAGGCCGTCACGCCGACAAAGGAGTTCGCTTTGACCCGCAGCCGCCGAACCACCGTGCCCACGTCTTCCCGCTGGTTGCGCGGTTTCAGCGAGACCAAAGCGCGTCCGAAATTGCCGGTCGCGTTCGCCCCGCCGACGCCCGTCGTGATGTTGAGGTAGTCCACCGCCGGATCCTTGAGCAAGATATCCGCGACCTGCCGCGTGCGCGCCGTCATGGCGCTGAAGGAAATGTCCGGTGGACCTTCGGTGACGACGTTCAGGAAACCGGTGTCCTCGATCGGGAAAAATCCTTTCGGTATGACGATGTACAGCCACACGGTGCCGACCAGAGTGCCGATCATGACGAGAATCGTGGCGAAACGGTATTTGAGCACGAAGTCGAGGGTCAGTTCATAGCCGCGCAGCCACAGCTTGAACATGGCTTCGAAGGCGCGCAGCACGATGTTCCGGCTCTCGCCTTCGTCATGGCTCTTGAGCACGCGCGCGCACAGCATCGGCGTGAGCGTCAGCGAAACGAAGCCCGAAAGCAGGATTGCGGCGGTGATGGTCACGGCGAATTCCCGGAACACGCGCCCGACCATGCCGCCCATCAACAGCACCGGAATGAAGACCGCGATCAACGAAATAGTGATCGAAATGATGGTGAATCCGACCTCGCGCGAACCTTTGAGAGCCGCCTCGAAGGGCCGCATGCCGCTTTCGATGTGGCGGACGATGTTCTCCAGCATGACGATCGCATCATCGACCACGAATCCGACCGACAGGGTCAGCGCCATGAGCGTCAGGTTGTTGATCGAGAAGTTGAATGCGTACATCGCCGCGCAGCTTGCAATGAGCGAGATCGGCACCGCGAGCGACGCAATGATGGTGGCGGCCGCCGAGCGCAGGAACAGGAAGATCACGGCCACGACCAGAACGATCGCGATCACCAGCGTCACCTGCACGTCCTTGACCGAATCGCGGATCGACACCGAGCGGTCGGCGAACAGCTCCATCTCGACCGACGGCGGAATTTGGGCGCGGTAGCGCGGCAACTGGTCATAGATTGCGTCGACGATGCTGATCGTGTTGCCGTTCGACTGCTTGTAGATCGCCAGCCCGATCGATTTTTCGTTCTTGTAATAGTTGGCGCCGAGTTGGTTCTCGACGTCATCGACCACGTTGGCGATTTCGCTGAGCCTGATCGGCACGCCATTGCGGTAGGCGGCGATGACGTTGCGGTATTCGGCGGCGGTGAGCATCGCCGCCGATGCCTCGAGGGTCGTGTTCTGCTTGGCCTCCATTCCGGAGATGGAGCCGACCGGCGTGTTCGAATTGCTCTTGGCGAGGACGCCGCGCACATCTTCCATGGAGATGCCGCGCGATGAGGCGGCCACCGGATCGACCTGGACGCGCACGGCGAATTTCTGCTGCCCGAACACCAGAACCTGGGCGACGCCCGGTAGCTGCGAAATCTGCTGCGCCAGCGTGATCTCGCCATAGTCGTCGACTTTCGAAATGGGAAGCGTCGATGAGACCAGGCTGAACTGGATGACCGGCTGATCGGCCGGATTGACCTTACGGAACGAAGGCGGGGTCACCATTTCGATCGGCAGCCGTCGCGCCGCCACGGTGAGTGCCGACTGTACGTCGAGCGCGGCGCCGTCGATGTTCCGGTTGAGGTCGAATTGGATGACGATGGAACTGGTGCCGAGCGCCGAGGTGGATGTAAGCGAGGTAATGCCGGCGATCGTCGACAGCGACCGCTCGATCGGTCCGGCGACCGAAGCGCCCATGGTTTCGGGGCTGGCGCCCGGCAGGACGGCGGTAATCTGGATGGTGGGGAAATCGACCGCCGGCAATGCCGCGACCGCCAGCAGGCGATAGCCGAATAAACCGAACGCGATCAGCGACGCCGTGATCAGGGTCGTCATCACCGGACGGCGAATGCAGGTCTCCGAAATATTCACGTCACGCCCCCGCCTTGCGTTCGCTCATGCGCGAACCATTATTGTCATGAATGGTGGGTACTGTGGCGAAGGCAGGAACCCGAGCGTTCGGAACCTCTGTCCAGTGATATTCGATTGCCACATTCTGCCCCTCGACCTATCCGGTCTCGCTCAGCCCTTTGAGGAATGCGGCCTCAGACCGGCTAGGTCTGAAGGTCTGATCAATGACGGGCTTGCGGCCACGCCGCCGCACCACCGAGCCCTGCTATGAACTCCCGCCATCGCATCAGCCGTGCCTCCCAGCCGCTGTGCGGGCACGAGCGTACCGCAACCGCAGGTTTCTGAATAGAACACGTCGGGCCTCGGGGCTAAATTTCTTTGATACTTTTTTTTGCAGTGCGGGAGGCCGGAGGTGGCGCAAGGCAGAAGCCGCCCCATTTCCGCGGGTATCTGTCACGACCAAATCTCCCCTCGCACCAAGCCTCTCAAGCGGCTTCTCGCCATCGCGCCAGTCTTCACCGTCGTGCTCACACTCCGACGTGGCATGGCACCGCGTTGTGCAGTAGCATGTGGCACATTGCCGAGGGAGCCGATGGCTGCTTCCGGTCAGGTCTACCCTGAGCTCCAGCGAAACCTGCTCGATGAAAGGTACATCCATGAGGTCACAGCTAGCGGCGATGTTTCTGGTGTTTTCGCTGTCAGCGAACGCGCAAACTCTGAGCGGCGCGATCGATATGCACGCGCACGCCGATCCTGATGGGGTTCCGAGGAAGATCGACGCCGTCGATCTGGCGCGTCTGGCGAAAGAGCGCGGAATGCGCGCCATCGTGCTCAAAAATCATTACGAGCCCACGGCGTCGCTTGCTTATATCGTTCGCAAAGATGTGCCGGGAATCGAGGTCTTCGGCGGAATCTCGCTGGATCTTACCGTCGGCGGCGTCAATCCGGCGGCGGTCGAATGGATGACCAAGGTCAGGGGCGGCTACGGCCGGGTGGTCTGGCTGCCGACTTTCGACTCCGAGGCCCAGGTGAAACTCACGAGGCAGCAGCGCCCGTTTGCCCCCGTGGTCAGAGATGGCAAAGTCGTGCCGGAGGTGGCACAGGTGATCGCAATCGCCGCCAGAAACAACCTGGTGCTCGAAACCGGACACTCGTCGGGAAGCGAAGACCTGGTGATCATACAGGAGGCCAAGCGGCAGGGCGTGCAGAACGTGATGGTCACTCATGCGCTGACCAACCCCGGCGGCCCCCTCACGCTATCCGAGATTCAAGAAGCCGCGAGGCTGGGCGCATATATCGAACTGGTCTATGGCGGGCTTTCTGAAGACCTGCTGCGCAGGGACGCGGAAGTGATCCGCGCTGTCGGAGCGTCCTCCGTGGTCCTGTCGACCGACCTCGGTCAACCGAACAATCCTCTCCATCCTGACGGACTGCTGGCGTTCTACAAAGGACTGATCGCGCAGGGCATCTCCGAGGCGGATATTGTGCAGATGTCCCAGACCAATCCGGCGAAGCTGTTGGGGCTGAAACCTTGATCGCTCGACCGGGGCGACCTTTCAGCCATTGATTCCCGGCACTCGACGAGGCCACAGCACGCTATCGGGGATTGCGCTGCGGGAAGGTCGATTCGACCTTCCCTCGGGCGCCATCCAGTCCCGACTTAGAAATCCGGATCGTTCGCTCTCGGCAACCCAATCCACTCGCCTCTATAATGTTCGACTGGGTTCTCGGCGCAGACCTGTTCCTGCCATGGCGTGAGCACGCTCCGATAGGTGACAAGGACGGAGAGCGGCGCCGCAAAGACGTCAGGGTCCGCCATCGTCAATTCAAGCTGTAATCCCTTGGCACGCGTATCGGGGTTGCCGCGCCCGGCGACGACGCCCTGAACCTTCTCGTAATTGTCCTGCGCGGCCTTGGCGAGAGCACCGTCGATCAGCCGGTAGCGTTCGATCACATGCATCGCCGCGCTCTGCGGCGTGCCGTACATGTCGGCCGCCGAGAAAGCGTTCGTCTTGATGCCCACGGTGTCGACGACCAGCGTATCGCCTTCCCAGCGGCCGACCGCATCGCCCATGGGCGAAGGCACGAGATTGGTGGGATGTGTGGCGTTCATGTGAATGTGGCGGACATTGTCATCCTGGTTGTAGATGATGGTTATGTCGCCGTCGCTCTTTTGCAGCATTTGAAAGCTGAGCTGCATTGCAAAGGTGAAAGGCGGCGCATAGAGACGGCACTGGTCTGACAAATTTGGAAAGCCCTTGCCGGCAATTGCGAGTTCGCCCTTTTGCTTCACCACCGCCCCGGCTGCCGGTCTGAGAATGGGATTGTTGTGGTCGCCGACGAGCTGGGTACCTTCGCTGGTGCCGTCCCGACGCCTCTTCAGGTTGGTCACGGGCTGCGGACCTGAGGGAAGCGGCTCGTAACCGAAAGCGTTGCGGCCCCAGTGAACCCCGGTAATGCCCGCATTGTCGCCGGCGGCAAACGCTGGCGCGGTAAGGATCGTCGTTGCAAAAATGCCAAAAAACAGAGTTTGCCGTTTCATCTTTCGTCTCTCCTTTTCGTATGCGTCTCCTAAATATCCCCGGCCTGCCCGCATGTCGGCGTTGGACGCCGGCGACTTGCAACGCACCCATGCCGTCGGGCAGGGTAGCTGACGGCACGATATATCCTAATACACCGTTTCCGAAGTTCGAATCATATCGATGCCATCGGACTTGTAGGGTGGGCAAAGCCAACGGGTCCGGCCTTCGGCCGGCCCGATGACAGGCTCCGCGTGCCCACCATCGTCGTATCCGCGTGGGCACGGCGCTAAGAGCGCGCCTTTGCCCACCCTACTGATCGGTTTCATGGAATCGATCCATTAGGTAATCATGCGAAGGTTTTCGACGGAAAGTACAGACCGCGCATCGCAGCGGAAATGCAAAATCACGCTAAAATGGTACAATCAGCGTGCGGCGAACCACGAAGGCCGCTTCGCGACAAACACGAAGAGGGGTCCGATGCACAGACGCGATTTGATCAGAGCGAGCACAGCAGGACTTGCAGCTGCCGCGATTCCTGCCGCTGGCGGCGGAAGGGCAGCGGATAACATCGTGAGCGAGGGACAGCCCGGAAGCCTGCGCTCGGCGAGCCCTTCGGATCTCCAGGGCCTGGTCGGCGACGGTCGACGGCGCCGAATTCTCCTGCGCGGCGGCGTCGTGCTCAGCCTCGACCCGATGGTGGGCGACTTCGAAAGGGCCGACGTCCTGATCGACGGGAAGAGAATTGCCGAAGTCGCACCGACGATCTCCGCAGCCGACGCCGAAATTGTCGACTGCACCGGAACAATCGTCATGCCGGGCTTCATCACCACGCACCATCACCAATACGAAACGTTGCAACGCAGCATCATCCCCGATGGTTTGCTCACGGGTGCGTGGCCGCAGGAGAGCTACGGTTCGGTTGTCCAGAACATCTGGACCGCTGGCCGCATCGCGGATCCTGCGAATCCAAACAATGTCATCTGGGACCTGGGTCGTGTGCCGTACGACCCGGAGGACTGTTACATCTCGGAGCTCGTCGCATGCCTCAGCGAAATCAGCGAGGGCATCACCACGGGAACCGATACCTCTCAGTCCTCGCATACACCCGAACACACCGACGCGATGATCAAAGGCCTGATGGATTCGGGCCGGCGAATGGTCTACGCCTACAGCGCCGGCATCAATCGCAGCAGCGATGGTATCCCGTACGAGTTTCCCGGAGCGATGAACGACACGGCGAAGGGGATCGGTCGCATCGCGAAAACATATTTCAGCTCGAGAGATCAACTGGTGACGCTTGGATTCGGTGGCGGTCCGGGGCCCGCAGTGCCGGGCGCCGACTACACCGGATGGCAGCTCGCCCGCGCATTCGGCGCGTCGATTCACAATCACAATGTGGGCGGCCCCAAAGTCGTGATCGATGCGGCCGCGGATGCCCGTAACGGCACCGACTGGTCGGATGTCACTTTTATCCACGGCACCCGATGGCAGGATGAACCGCTCGCGCAGATCAGTTACGGCTCGTACGGGTATCCGAAAGAGAATCGATCCAAGGCGTGGGAGATCTGGCGCGACCGAGGCGCTCACGTGTCAATCGCGGTCCTGATCGAGATGCAGATGCGGCACGGGATGCCGCCATTTCAACAGGCGCTCGATCACGGCATTCTGCCCAGTCTCAGCCCGGACGTCGACACGAACATGACCACGGATCCGTTTTCGCTGATGCGCGGTGCATTCTGTCTGCAGCGCGCGCTGGCAAACGATCTCGCATTTCCGGAGAGCAATCCCGGCGGTCTTCCGGTGCCGCAAGCCGTCACCTCCCGGCAGGTCATCGAGATGGCCACTATTGCGGGCGCCGCGTCGAACCGCATTCTCGACAAGGTCGGAACACTCACCCCCGGCAAGGAGGCCGATATTGTCGTTCTCGACGCGCGCAACATCAACACATGGCCGATGAACAACGTGCCGGGTACGGTAGTGACGATGATGAACCCCAGACATGTACGTGACGTGTTGATCGCAGGGAAGGTCGTGTACTGGAAGGGCAAACTCGTGGGTTGGAATGTCGATGCACTGTTGCGGCAGATCGAGCAAGCACGCGAGCGCGTTCTCGCGCGCATCAACGGTACGCCGAAGGTCGGACAGCTACCGCAGGGCAACAACAGCTTCGCCAATCCATACCGGCCGAACTTCCTCGCCGGATGCTGCGACAAGGGTCAGAACACGACGGCGCCCGCATACGTGTTGAGGCCTTAGCGGTATGTCCTGCCCGACCGATTACTCCTGCAGGGCAGCCCTTGACCCGGTGCCGCCATTACGGCCGAGACCGGCGTGGGGCGCAATGAGCGAAGCGCATTGCGCCATTCCACGGATGCGCGCCGGACTGGGGGATGCCAGACGGATACTATCGACTTGCGCTGGATTGTCCTGGCCAAGTGGTATCGATTGGCAACGCCGGGTTGGATGTTACCTTGATGTTCGCGCAGTGGTGGTAGCTGTAATCGCCATCCCGATTGAGAGCGTGTTCACCCATCCAAAAGATGATCTGCAGCGTGCATTTCTCGCAGTTGATGTTGGGGAGGCGAATGTCGGCCTCATGGAAAGAGCCCGGAGCTGGACGTTCGGTGTGGACGAACAGCCCGTCCGCCAGCACCGGCGGCCGCGGGTTCGGATCGATCTTCGCAGAAACCGAAAGCGGACCACGTGGGCTGGCTCGCGTGGTGGTTTCCGGGTCGGGGGGCAGCTCGGAGATAGAGTTCACTGCCAAGGCCACTCGGTAGTGGCCCGGGTGGAAGACCGTTTCGCGGATCTTGATGTGGAGCATGCCGCCACCGCGCGTTTCGGTAATCGCATTGCTGGGGGTTCCCTGATCATCCGATGTACCGCCGCACGGAACGGCCTTCTGCGGATCGCCGCGGTTGTTCTGGACCAACAAATTCGCCGGTTCCTCCAGAAAAAAATGTGAGGAGGCTGCAAACGGCGCCAGCAAAGCAACTGCGCCGATGGCGAAAGATGCGTAATTTCTCATTTTGGAAGCCCTCCAAGTTTGCCTTCGGGGTGCTCGACGCTGACGACTATATCATCCAATCGGATGCGGTGGTTCATGAGGTAACAATTACGCCGAAGAATTTCCGGTTTCTGGACCCAGTGCTGTAGCCTCTGCTGCATCGCAGCGGCGCCCTCGGATTGGCTTGCGCACCTTTATGGAGCCTGCGGCGGAATAGCGATCGGTGGGCACGGTTTTAGTAGTGTAAGGTCGAGGCCCTCGGGCAGCTCTGTCTCGTTATTACCACACGCCTCATTCAACTGCGTCTGGATCAAGTTTTTGGCGCCGCTCAGGGTGGCGCCGCCCAGGGTGGCGCCGCGCAGGTTGGTGCCGGTCAGGTCGGCGCCGCGCAGGTTGGCGCCGGTCAGGTCGGCGCCGATCGGGTAGGCGCCGGTCAGGTTGGCGCCGCGCAGGTCGGCGCCGCGCAGGTTGGCGCCGCTCAGGTCGGCACTGCGCAGGTTGACGCCGCGCAGGTTGGCGCCGCTCAGGTTGACGCCGCTCAGGTAGGCGCCGTTCAGGTCGGCGAGGCCCAGGTTGGCGCCGGTCAGGTCGGCGCCGGTCAGGTCGACGCGGCTCAGGTTGGCGCTGGTGAGGTTGGCGCCGGTCAGGGTGGCACCGATCAGGTTGGCGAAGCTCAGGTTGGCGCCGCTCAGGTAGGCGCTGTTCAGGTCGGCGCCGCTCAGGTCGGCATCGCGCAGGTTGGCGCGGCTCAGGTTGGCGCCGGGAATGCTTGCTTTAGCTAAGTCCGGCAGCTCCGATCCTTTGCGCCTTCCAATAACCGTAAGCGCCGCCTGGATGTCGATAGCCGGTTTTTCGGAGACGGTTTTTCCAATCGTGTATTCGCGCACGAACGCACACAGCGCCTCGAGTATTGGCCCACGATACTGTTCGGGCCGTTCGGACGTGTTCATCACGCCTTCCAGCGCATAGATGCCGCCAAGCCGCATCGCAATCTTGTCGCTGGCGAGTTGCTCGAAGCCTTTCGACACCTGATTGCTGACCAGGAGGTCGTGAACAGCTTGTTGCTGTTGTTGCGCCACCTGTTGCTGTTCTTCGATTTGCGCTGTTTGCTGCTGCTGAGAGAAGTGCAAAAAAGCAACCCAGGCACCAAACAGCACTGCGGCGCCGCCCAGGAGCTGGCCGACGGTCTTTCGGAAGTTGTCTTCGACGTCGGCGCGCGCCTTCGGGTCTCTGATTTCCAGCGCCAGGCGATCTACCTGCCACTTCGGCCACCACCACCAAAACGCCAGTGCAGCAATGGCGCTTATGACAACTGCGATGGGTACCCAAATATGCTCTGGGATAGTCATTCCTCGAGTGCCTCGATTTTTCCGGTCCGCGGGCAATCAATGATGCTTTTCTGCGACCAGTACACCGTTTCCGAAGTTCGGATCATATCGGGTATCATCAACCTCGTCCTGAGGAGCGCGCTTTTGCGCGCGTCTCGAAGGACGGCAACAGGCCGCAGCGTGTGTGGCCATCCTTCGAGACGCGCCTTCGGCGCTCCTCAGGATGAGGTCCGTCGGATTGAATTCGACGTTGTGCATCCGATCGGTTTCACGGAATCGATCCGACTAGCTGGCAATCCCCGCGCGACTGCGAGGGCGTGTCGGCGACTTGGTCAGGCGACGTAGGGGCGGGATTTGCTGCGGCGCAGCAACATGGCGGCGATCTGAGACACGACCGGCGCCGCGCTATCTTGCCCCGAACGGCCCGCGCGCATAAGACGACAGACGGCAACACACAGGAGTTCCCGATGAGCACGGCCGGACAGAAGGCTGCAAAAAGCGCCAAGGAACGGCACACATCGTTCCAATGGGACGATCCGCTGCTGTTCGACGACCAACTCACCGAGGACGAGCGGCTGATCCGCGACACCGCGCGGGGCTACGCCCAGGACAAGCTGCTGCCCCGGGTCATCGAAGCCTACCTGCAGGAAAACACCGACCGCTCCATTTTCGCCGAAATGGGCGCGCTCGGCCTGCTCGGCGTCACCCTCCCGGAGGCCTATGGCGGCGCCGAGGCGAACTATGTCTCCTATGGGCTGGTGGCGCGCGAGATCGAGCGGGTCGACTCCGGCTTCCGCTCGATGATGAGCGTGCAGTCGTCGCTGGTGATGTATCCGATCTACGCCTATGGCGACGAGACCCAGCGCAAGAAATATCTGCCCAGGCTCGCGACCGGGGAGTGGGTCGGCTGCTTCGGGCTCACCGAGCCCGACGCCGGCTCCGACCCCGCCGGCATGACGACGCGCGCCGAGAAGATCGCCGATGGCTACCGCCTCACCGGCAACAAGACCTGGATCTCCAATGCGCCGCTCGCCGACGTGTTCGTGATCTGGGCGAAGTCGGCCGCTCACGGCGACGACATCCGCGGCTTCGTGCTCGAGAAGGGCATGAAGGGCCTCTCGGCGCCCAAGATCGGCGGCAAATTGTCATTGCGCGCGTCGATCACCGGCGAAGTCGTGATGGACGGCGTGGTGGTGCCGGAAGCAAACCTGTTGCCCAACGTGTCCGGCCTCAAGGGGCCGTTCGGCTGCCTCACCCGGGCGCGGTTCGGCATTGCGCTCGGCGTCATGGGCGCCGCCGAGGAGTGCTGGCACCGGGCGCGGCAATACACCCTCGACCGCAAGCAGTTCGGCCGGCCGCTGGCCGCGACGCAACTCGTGCAGAAGAAGCTCGCCGACATGCAGACCGAGATCGCGCTCGGGCTGCAGACGGCGCTCCGGGTCGGGCGCCTGCTCGACGACGGCCGCGCGACGCCCGAGATGGTGTCGCTCGTCAAGCGCAACAATTGCGGCAAGGCGCTGGACATCGCCCGCACCGCCCGCGACATGCACGGCGGCAACGGCATCCAGATCGAGTATCACGTGATGCGGCACATGCAGAATTTGGAGACCGTGAACACCTATGAAGGCACCCACGACATCCACGCGCTGATCCTCGGGCGCGCGCAGACCGGGCTGCAGGCGTTTGTGTAGGGTAGAAGACAAGACGCGACACATTCTCATCCGCCAGGAAACGCATCACTCGGCGGCGAGTATCGTCTCATGTTGCATGTAGTCGGCCGCGAACGCCAAAGCCGCCCGCAAATCGTTTTCGGTCAGTTGCGGATAGGCCTCGATCATATCCGCAAAAGAGCGGCCAGCGCCCAGCTTTCGCAAGATCAACTCGACCGTGATGCGCGTGCCCGCGATACACGGCTTGCCCATAATGGTGGCGGGATCGGTGGAGATGCGAGCGTGCGTCATGAGCCGAGCGCTTTCATCGAGGCGGAACTCAAAGATAGCAGAGAAGTTCCAAAAGCTCACCGATGCTGTTGTCGCCTGCGCTTGACTTCCCCGCTGCGCGGTGCCCCGGAATGACGGCCTTCAGGTCCGGACCGCCGCGATCGCTTCGCTGCGGTCGAACAGGATCGGCATGATCACGTCGATGCCGGCTGTCTTGAGAACGCTGTAGACGTATTCATCCGGCGACAGGATGATGAGCTTGCCGCCATTGCCCTTGACCGCCTTGGCGCCGGTCACCAGAAACCGGATCGCGAGCGAGGCCACGTAATCGACGTCGGAAAGGTCGACGATGACCGCCTGCTTGTCGGCGACCTCGGCATTGAAACGCCGGCTGACGGATGCCGCGCCGATGGAATCGAGCCGGCCGGAAAAGACCACATTGGTGATCTCGTCCCCGATGTTTTCCACAGTCATGATGTCCATCGATCGGTCTCCGCCGCTTCGCAACCGCTGTCGCGTTCGACGCTTGGCGCGGCGCACCGAGAGATAAGGCCCAATGCCGCCGGAGTTGAGACGACCCGGCGTTTATCGGGCAGCCCGAATGCGCTGGCGACATTCGGGAGCCGAGGCAGCAAGATCGAATTGAACCAAACGCTGCCCCCCTTGCATGCGAGAGTCTGGTATAACTCGCACGTGCAACCGGATGAGCACGGGCACACCACAGGCGGGAGGAGATCATGAGCGCGCGGCGGCGGGATTTCCCCTTGTTGGCGGCTTTGGCGATAGCGACGACGACGCCTGCGGTCGCCCAGACCGTGGCGCCGGCGGTCGCGCCGGCCGCCGG
>CAVVCE010000048.1:0-31611 GCA_963746235.1 uncultured Alphaproteobacteria bacterium | reverse complement strand
TCGGAGCGGCATTGTCGTCATGCTGGCAACCGCGATGGGGCTGCAGCGCTGATGGGACGACATGGCGGGCAAAGGTAGCGAGGACCGTCCGCGACCGGCCTCGAGCAGGCTCCTCCGCATTATCACGGGCATCGCGAGCGGCTTCGCGCCCGCTTCCGCGAGGCGGGCAGCGATGCGGTGACCGACTACGAGCTGCTCGAGCTGGTGCTGTTCCGTGCCGTGCCGCGGCGCGACGTCAAGCCGCTCGCCAAGGCGCTGATCGGCAAGTTCGGCTCGTTCGCCGAGACGATCGCCGCGCCGCCGCAGCGCGGCTCGCCGAGGTCGCCGGCCTCGGCGACGCCGCCATCACCGAGCTCAAGGTGGTCGAGGCCGCCGCCCACCGCCTGGCGCGCGGCGAGGTCAAGCGGCGCCCGTGCTCGCCTCATGGTCCGCCGTGCTCGACTATTGCCGCGCGGCGATGGCGTTCGCCGACAAGGAGCAGTTCCGCATCCTGTTCCTCGACAAGCGCAACCAGCTCATCGCCGACGAAGTCCAGCAGGTCGGCACCGTCGACCACACGCCGGTCTATCCGCGCGAGGTGGTCAAGCGCGCGCTCGAGCTCTCCGCCACCGCGGTCATCCTGGTGCACAACCACCCTTCCGGCGACCCGACGCCGTCGCGCGCCGACATCGAGATGACCAAGCAGATCGTCGAGGTGGCGAAGCCGCTCGGCATCGCCGTGCACGACCACATCATCGTCGGCAAGGAGGGGCACGCGAGTTTGAAGGGGTTGAGGTTGATTTAGGTCCCATCACCGGCAACGAGCGGCTGAGCGAGATCGCCGCATGTCTCAGGGCTGCCCCGCATCGGCGAAAATTATCGCCAGCGCTCCATCGCCTGCCGGTGCAGCGACTTGGATGGAAGTTCGGCCAGTTCCGTGCGAATGCCGTTGGGGTCGACGATGTTCGACAAGATGGCCTTCGTACCGCTGAGGTTCGTTTCGCCGACGGCAGCTCCCCGCGCCTTGAACATCGCCGTCGCCGCGGCCATGTTCTCGACGTGCAGGCCGAAGTGGTTGATGCCGGGCGGCCGTTGGGCATTCGCGGGCTGCAGCTCGATAAACGTGTTCTGGCTGATCTGGACATAAACCAGTTGCAGTTGTCCCGCCGCATTGGTCAATCGGAACGCTTCCGGAAACCCCATCGTCTTCGTATAATATGCAACGGCCTTATCGATGTCCGGAACGCTGAGCGCCACGTGATTCAACCCGACGATCCCATGGTTTGGAGATTGGTTCTGCGCCGCCGAAGTGGCGGCCAACCCGACCACAGTGCCGGCAACGAATAAAGCAAGACCGCGCATGTCACCCTCCCATGTCGTGAAATCCGCCTCTCGGGATTCGAGAGAATTCCACCGAAGACGGCGCATTCTGGCGCCTTCGCGACGACGAGCGCAAGCGGTTTGCGTATATTGGGTTCGTACCACCGTCCGATCACCTTACCCGCAACACCGGCGCATCCGTCGATATCATGAACGATGAACTGACCATTCGCGTAATGGACCGCGGCGAGATCGCTGTCGCCGGCGACTGGGCGGCCGCGGAGGGCTGGAATCCCGGACTGGACGATCCCGCCTGCTTTGCGACCGTCGATCCGGACGGCTTCTATATCGGCGAACTCGACGGCGTCGCGGCTTCGACCATTTCGGTGGTGAATTATGACGACCGCTTCGCCTTTCTCGGCTTTTACATCGTGCGACCCGACTTGCGCGGGCGCGGCTATGGGCTGCGCACCTGGCATGCGGGCATTGCCCATGCCGGTTCGCGTGTCATCGGCCTCGACGGCGTGGTGACCCAGCAGGAGAATTACCGGAAATCCGGCTTCGTGCTCGCCCACCGGAACATCCGCTTTGGTGGGGTGCTGGCAGTCCCGCCGGCGCCGCAGGGCGTCGTCAGCCTCACCGACATCCCATTTGCGGCGCTCGCAGCGGATGATGCAACGGTGTTCCCCGCACCGCGGCCCTCCTTCCTGCGCGCATGGATCGACCCGCGCAGGCACCGCGGAGGCGCGCTCATTCGCGATGGCCGGCTGGCCGCCTGGGGCGTGATCCGCCCGTGCCGCAACGGCCACAAGATCGGGCCGTTGGTCGCCGACGACCGGCAAGGCGCCGAAGCCGTGCTCGCGGCACTGATCGCCTCGGTTGGCGGCGGCGAAGTGTTCCTCGATGTCGTGGAGCCCAACCGCGACGCGGTCGCGCTCGCACAGGCGTTCGGCCTTAAGCCGATCTTCGAGACCGCGCGGATGTACACCGGCCCCACCCGCCCTGTCGCAATATCCCGAATTTTCGGTGTCGCGACGTTCGAGCTTGGTTGACGCGAGAATGAAGGCGACGTGCGCTAAGCAAATCTCTCTCTTGCCTTCGCTCGCGCCTTCTCTGCTTCTGCGTCCCGATCGCGCGCCGGCCGCGAGGTCTCCAACGATTCCAGAAGCCGGCGGGCCGCATCCGAAACTTCGTCGACGGCGTGCCGGAACGCCGCCTCGTTCGCCTTCGACGGGTTCGTGAATCCGCTGAGCTTGCGAACGAATTGCAGCGCCGATGCGCGCACTTCTTCCTCGGTTGCAGGCGGTTCGAAATTGAAGAGCGTGCGGATGTTTCGGCACATCTGTTCCTCCTGTAGCGCCGGGCGGCGCGCGCGTCGGCAATTCGTTTCGCAGCGGATACTGACGTTCGCCGGGGTCGCGGTAAGCCGCGTTACTCGATCACCTCGTTCGCCTGCGCGAGCAGGTCGGCCGGAATCGCGAGACCAAGCGATTTTGCCCGCGCCGGATTGATCGTCAGTTCGAACTTGGCCGACGCCATCACCGGCATGTCGGAGGGCTTCGCTCCCTCGAGAATTTCGGCGACATAAATGCCGCCTTGGCGCCAGGCCTCTGGTCGGCTGGCGCCGTAGCTGATCAGGCCGCCGGCGACCACATCGGTGCGACGTTCGAACATCGTCGGGATCGCGTTGCGCTCGGCCAGCGCAACGATTTCATCGGCATCGTTGGCCAAGACCCCTGACGGGGCGACCACCAGCGCGCCGACGCGGCGTCCGACAAAGCTCTCGAAGGCCGTGCCGTAATCATGGTCGCTGCCGACCTCCGCGACGACGACCTCCGACGCGCCCGCCGCGGCGAGCATCTCGCTCTTCAATTCGGCGATCGCGCGCGATATCGGCGAGCCGGAAGCGTAGGTCCGCCCGTCTTCGGCGAGATAGCCGATCGTCGCCGCCGCGGGGACCAATGCACGCAGCAAGCCGAGCTTCATGTTCATGAGCCCGGCGGTGGTGAAGGCGACGCCCGTCACGTTGCCGCCGGGATGCTCCATGCTGGCGGCAAGGCCGAGCCTCACCGGATCGCAGCCGGACACGAGCACGATGGGAATCGTGGAGGTGGCTGCCTTCGCGGCCAGGGCCGCGGCGGCTCCGCCGGCGACGATCACAGCCGGCGAACGGCGGACCAGGTCGGCCGCGAGCGCCTCCAACTGGTCGAGACGGCCATTCGCAAAGCGGTATTCGATCGCGAGATTCTGGGCCTCCGCAAAGCCGCGCGCCGCGAGGCCGCGCGCAAATCCGGCCGCATTGGATGCGTAGCTCTCCACCAAGGCGGGGTGGAGGAACCCGACGACCGGCAGTTGTTGCGCGGCGGCGGCGCGAGGCCCAGCCACAGCGGCGCTGCCGAGAAGGGAAATGAAATGTCGTCTCCCGATCCTCATGAGATCATTCCATCGGCATATCCACCGCCCGACCGACGCCGACCACCCACTCTGCTCATAGCAGCCGTCGATGCAGTGGCTCGAACCTTGAATCCGGCATAGGTCGGTTCGCGCCGCCAATCGCGAGGATGGCGCTTCATCGCGGTCGTCAAAATCGGAAGTAGCCATAGATCGAAAGCACTTCAAGGACAATTGCCAGGTCTCCCGCCGCGAGGTCTCCCGCTGCAGGGTCACCCGCTCGTTGCCGGACGGCAATCCGGACCATCGGGCACCCGCCTTCCGCGATCCCGGAGCATTCGCCGCGCCGGCGGTGCCCCTTAGCAAACCGCAAACCGATTTTTCAGCAATTTACGCTAAAGCTGCATCGTACCGATGTCTGGTTGGAATCTGCTATTAAGCATCGGCCCAATCATCGCAGGAGGCGCTCCCATGGAACCGGTATCTCGACGCAGTGTGCTCGCAGCGGCCGCGGCCGGCACGGTTGCAACGGCCGCGGTCGCGGCGACCTTCGGCAACCCGGATGAGCCGCCGCAGGGCGCGGTCAACACCACCGGCAATCCGTCGAGCGTCACCGACCCCGGTCCGCAGAACCCCGCGATCGCGTCGCAGTTCCCCGCCGCGTTCTCGCCGCCGGCCACCAATGTCGGCGACATGCCGATGTTCTGGGCGTCCTTCAACAACGCGCCGCGGCGTATTCAGAACGGCGGCTGGGCGCGTCAGGTCACGCAGGCCGATTTCGCGATCTCGGAGGAAATCTCCGGCGTCAACATGCGCCTCACCCGCGGCGGCATCCGCGAGCTGCACTGGCACCAGGCGGCCGAGTGGGCCTATGTCAGCAAAGGCGCCATCCGCATCACCACCATCGATTCCGAAGGCCGCTCCAATGTCGAAGACGTGACCGAGGGCGGGCTGTGGTATTTCCCCTCGGGCCTGCCGCACTCGCTGCAGGGCATCGGCGAGGACGGCGGCGAGTTCATTCTCTGCTTCGACGATGGCAAGGCGACGGAGTACAACACGCTCCTCATCAACGAATGGTTCGCGCATACGCCGCCGGATATATTGGCCCTGAATTTCGGCCTCCCGGCCGAGACGTTCGCGAAAATCCCGCTGCACGACCTCTACATCTTCCAGGGCCAGATGCCGGGGCCGCTGGCGCAGGAGCAGGCGCAGGCCGCCGGCACCGTCGGCCGGATGCCGAACTCTTCGACCTTCCAGCTCGCCGGGATGCCGCCGACCCGAAAGACCGCCGGCGGCGAAGCGCGCGTCGCCGACAGCCGCAATTTCAAGGCCGTCGCAGACCATCGCCGCGGCGCTGGTGACCGTGCACCCCGGCGGGCTTGCGCGAGATGCATTGGCATCCCAATGCGGATGAATGGCAATATTACATCGCCGGACAGGCCGCGATGACGGTGTTCAACGTCGGCCCCAAGGTGGTCACGCAGAATTTCAAGCCCGGCGACATCGGTTACGTGAAACGAAACCTGGGCCATTTCGTCCAGAACACCGGCGACACCGACCTGGTATTCCTGGAGGTGTTCCGCAGCAATCGTTTCGAGGACGTGTCGCTGTCCGACTGGCTGGCGCACACCCCGTACGCGCTGGTGGCCCAACACCTCAATATCGATCCGGCCGTGGTCGCGCGCTTTCCCGCCAACAAGCCGGAGATCATGCCGGAATCAGGGCGGCGTCGCGGACTCGCCAGTGCTCTCGGCAGTTTCGATGCGATCCTCGCCGAAGCGTAGCGATGTGAGGTTACGCCATGAGCGGGTCAGCCGCCGCTCTGGGCGATTGCGAGCGGATGCGGCCCGGATCGACGCGGCCGCTTCCCTTAATCTCAAAATTGAGATATAAGCGTCCGTGACATGGCAAGTTGAAATCCTGAACGAAGCCGTTGCCGCCGAGATCGCCGGTCTTCCGGCGGAGATGCAGGCGCGATTTCTGCGACTTGCAGAACGCATCGGCGCAGCGGGCCTGGAGAGCCTGAGCGAACCGCATGTAAAGCACCTGGAGGGGAAGCTGTGGGAACTTCGGCTGGCGGGCCGCGACGGAATAGCCAGGGCGCTTTACGTCACCGCGGTCGGCAGGAAAATCGTCGTGGTTCGAGCTTTTGTAAAAAAAACGCAGAAGACCCCGCGCGCGGAGATTAAACTCGCCCTGCGGAGAGCCGCGGACATCACATGACCATTCCATTCGCCAAGCTCAAGGCTCGCCTTCTCGCCAACACCGAGGTCAAGGCCGACTACGACGCACTCGCCCCGGAATTCGACGATTTCCGCCGAACTGGTCAGGGCCACCTTGCGCGCCGGGCTGTCCCAGGCCGAGTTGGCGGTGCGCATGGGCACCAGCCAATCGACCATTGCCCGGCTGGAAAGCGGACAGGCGCTGCCGAGCACCAAGACGCTCCTGCGCTTTGCCGAGGCGACCGGCAGCAAGTTCCAAGTGCGCCTGTCGGCGGCTTGATACGAGGACACGTCGCTGTCCGACTGGCTCGCGCACACTACCTACGCGCTTGCGGGCCTTGTTTATGCCGTCGCACCATGATGGCCTGGTAAAGGGCGCGCCTCCGGAAACCAAAGTCCGCGAACACAACGACGCCCCGGCCCGCTTGGATCGAGCGTGTGCGGGCACTCCCTTGGGCGGGATATGAAGCGCACGGAACGCCTCTTCGTACTGATGGACGCTCTTCGCCGTCATCGCCTGCCGTGACCGCGGCCGTCTTGCGGACGCAAACGACTGTCGGAGCTGCTCAATGCGGCAGGAGTGAACCGAAGTCGGCCATGACCGGGCCGACGCGTCCCATCGTCGGCGATCGCTGGAAACCACCATTCACCACAGGAGCCCGCGACCCATGAGCACCAAGACCTATCGAGGGAGCTGCCATTGCGGCGAGGTCCAATACGAAGCCGACATCGATTTGAGCGCGGGCACCGGCAAGTGCAATTGCTCCATCTGCGCCAAGACGAGGTATTGGGGCATTCTGGTCAAACCCAGCGCGTTTCGGATGATCGCCGGCGAGGACGCCTTGTCGGATTACCAGTTCGGCAGCAACAGCGTGCACCATCTTTTCTGCCGGCATTGCGGGGTCCGCTCGTTCGGTCGCGGACACCTCGATGTGCTCGGCGGAGACTTCTACACGGTCAATGTCGCTTGCCTCGACAATGCGGATGCGAGCGAACTCGCCGGCGTTCCGGTTCGCTTTTCGGACGGACGCAACAACAATTGGCAGTCACCGCCTGCGGAAACGCGGCATCTTTGAAATATCGTGGAGCTTGGTTGGCCCTCACCGCGGCATCGTGACCGCATTCGCGACCGCCTCGAATTCGGACCGCGGCGGCCTCGAACACCGCCGGAGCGGCGGTGCAGGTCACTTTGGTGAGGCCCTTGGGCGTGTAGAGCATGAAGATCAGCGTCGGCGAGGTCGGCGCGCCAGCCCGGCGTTGCCGGCTTGGCCCGGGAGGTTGCGCGGATGACGGCGCCGCGAATGCCGGCGTGGTCGAAATGCGCGACGGTCGCGACCGCGTAGAAGGCGCCGACGCTCTCGCGGTAGAACAGGTCGAAATTCGGCTGGTCGGCCTGGCGGTTGAGCTCGTCCTGGGAGAATTGCGAAAAGCCGGGAATCGCTTCGAATGACACCCGGCACTCGGTCGCCGGCTCGCCCGGCGGGTCAGGCGATCGCGACTTCCGATGACGACGCCGATGTGGCGGGCTGCGCGACATAGCCCGGCGGCGGCGCCACCGCAAAGCCGCTCGCCGCTTCGGCCACGCGTTCGGCGGCGCTCTGGGCCGACGCGCCGGCGCCCGAAGTCACGACTGCCGCCGCTGCGGCCAGGAATGCAGATCAGGCAATGCCGCTGTGAAATTGGCGCGGCGGCCGCGGCGACCGCTCGGACAGCTATTGGCGCACCAGGTTGATCGCCTCGCGCCCTTCGGGAACGCGGCTCCAATTGGTCGGGTCGCTTTCCTCGAAGCGCCAGAACTGCCCCTTCGCGGATTTGAGCACCAGTTCGCCGCGGTCCATGTACCAGGTCGACGGGCCGAACCGGGTCACGAAGGCATCGCAGCCGGGCTTGAGCTTGAGCGTGAAATTATCCTGGACCGGCCGCGGCATTGGTCAGCGTGATCGTGCAGACCGCCTTGCCGGAGCCGCGCACCACCGCCCAATCGCCGGCCATCTGGTCGGCTGCGAGCCCGACCGGGCTCGCCGGCCACCGCCGCTGTCTGCATGAAGAAGATGCCTTCGCCGGGACGTTGCGCCTCGTAGGTCCCGCTCTCGACCTCGGTGAACTCCATCACCGGCTTGCCCTTGCCGTCGAGCAGCCGCACCAGATCGAGCCCGCCGATGGTCCAGGCGACGACGTCCTTCACCTCGGGCATCTGGCCCGCGCACGCCTTGTCCATCTCGATCTTGAACGCGGTCCCGGCGGGATCGGCGCGGAACGTGATCGTGCAGGTGCGGTCACGGTCGGCATTGGACATTTCCCATTTGCCGATCATGGCCTTGAACGCTTCCCTCGGTCGTGGCAGCCCGGCGAGGGCTGCTGGGCCTGCGCCCCGGTCGCGATGAAGGCGGCGAAGAGGACAAGCGCAAGGTCGTATCGCATCACTCAGAACAATACCAACGCAGCCGGACCGCCGCCAACCCCCTTTGGCGGCCTGCGCCCCTCTTGCGGCCCACCGGGAAGGCCCCGGCCTATTTCTTCGGCGGCGCCTCCGGCACCGGCGTCAACGGGCCCTTTCCGGCCGCCCAGGACAGCAGATTGTCGACCACCAGATGGTCCATCTGGGCGCGGGTGTAGACGGAGGCCGAGCCGAGATGGGGAAACAGCACGACATTGTCCATCTCGATCAGTTCTTTCGGCACCTTCGGCTCGTTGACGAAGACGTCGAGGCCGGCCGCGCGGATTTTCTTGTCGCGCAGCGCCGCGATCAGGGCCGGCTCGTCCACCACCGAGCCGCGGGCGACGTTGATGAGGATGCCGTCCGGCCCGAGCGCCTCCAGCACCGCGGCGTTGACCATGTTGCGCGTTTCGGCACCGCCGGGCACGATCACCATCAGCACGTCGACGTCCCGGGCCATGGCGACGAGGTCGGGATAGTGCTTGTAGGCGACGCCCGCCTGGGCGCGCCGCGAATGATAGACCACCGGCACCCCGAAGGCGTCCAGCCGCTTTGCGATCGCGCTTGCCGATCCGCCCCATGCCGACCATTCCGACCGTGCGGTTGCGCAGCGTCGCCTCGCTCAGCGGATAGGCCTTCTGCTCCCATTTGCCGGCGCGCAGGTAGCGGTCGGCCTGCGGGAACTTCCCGCACCGTGCAGAGCAGGAGCCCGAGCGCGGTGTCGGCGACCTCCTCGTTGAGCACATCGGGCGTGTTGGTCACGATGATGCCGTGGGCGCCGGCCCATTTGGCGTCGACATGGTCGTAGCCGACGCCGAAGCTCGACACGATCTCGAGCTTCGGCAGCCGCGACATGAATTCGGCGTTGACCTTCTCGTGGAGTAGGTGACGGCGAGCGCCCGCACACGATCGGCGATCCCGGCAAAGAAGGCGTCGCGGTCCTTGGCCTCGTTGAGCACGTGGACATTGAAGACCGGGGCGAGACGCTCGAGGAAGACCGGCTTCTTCGGCCCGACCAGTATGAGATCGGACTTGTTGCTCGTCATGACGTTCTCCTGGACCAGATGAAACCCACAGCATGAGTTCGAAAAGTTGCAGACTTTGCGGATCAGGTCATGCTCAAAATGAAAGCGAGCGCCGGATCAGATCATCATCGCGACCGGATGCTCGATGAAATGCCGGAACGCGGCGAGCAGCTCCGCGCCGACCGCGCCGTCGACGACGCGGTGGTCGCAGGACAGCGTCACCGTCATCTGGCTGACGAAGGCGATCCCGCCCTCCGCGGTCTCCACCGGCCGCCGCGCGCCGGCGCCGGCCGCGAGGATGGTCGCGTGCGGCGGATTGATGATGGCCGCGAATTCGCGCACGCCGTACATGCCGAGATTGGACACCGCGCTGGCGCCGCCCGCAAGCTCCGCCGGCTTGAGCTTGCGGGCGCGCGCGCGGGCGGCGAGATCCTTCATCTCGGCGGAAATCTCGAGCAGCGATTTTCTCTCCGCCTGGCGGATCACCGGCGTGACGAGCGCCGCCGTCGATCGCCACCGCGACGCCGATGTCGGAGGACCTGAACCGCAGGATGCGGTCCTCCGCCCACACCGCATTGGCCGCCGGCACCCGCTGCAGCGCCAGCGCCAGCGCCTTGATGATGAAGTCGTTGAGCGAGAGCTTGAACGCGGGCTCGCCCGCGGGCGTCGGGCAGCGACGGCGGCATTGGCCTCCTGGCGCACCGCCTCGAGCCGTTCGATGAGCACATCCGCGACTCAGGTAGAAATGCGGAATGGTCTGCCTGGCCTCGACGAGCCGCGCCGCGATGGTGCGCCGCATGGAATCGAGCGGCACCTCTTCGTAGCTGCCCTCGGCGTAGAGCGCCTTGATGCGATCGGGCGACGGCGCGGGGCGCGCCCGGCCGCGACGTGCGACGCCGCTTGGCGCGGACGCGATGGCCTGCTTCGACATCGCGGGCGACGATGCGGCCGTGCGGGCCGGACGCGACGATGCGGGTGAGATCGATCCCGGCCTCGCCGGCGAGCCGCCGCGCCAGCGGCGTGACGACCGTGCCGCTCGCGAGCCGCGCCGGCCCGTAATTGCGCTCGGGCGTGCGCACCTCGCGAAACGGATCGAGCATGATCGGCCGCTGCCGGCGGCCGTGGGAGCCGCCGGCGGCGACGAGATCGGGGATCGCGCGGCGCGGCGCAGCCGCCTTTGCGGCCGTGGGCGCGGCGGCCGCAGGCGCTTGGTCGCCACCGGCGGCAGCTTACGCCGGAACGCGCTTCCGGCGCCCGCCACGACCGCGACCACCGCGCCGACCGGCGCCACCTCGCCGGCGCCGACGCGGATTTCCGCGAGGACGCCGGCGGAGGTCGCCGGCACCTCCATGGACACCTTGTCGGTCTCGATCTCGAACAGATTGTCGCCGGGCTTGACGGCGTCGCCGACCGCCTTGAACCAGGTCGTGATCTTGCCCTCGGCGACGGTCTCGCCGAGCTGCGGCATCAAAATGTCCATCCGGGCGCTCTCAATTCTCGAGCCGAATTCTCTCACCAGTTCACCGACACGTATTGCGTCTCCATGAACTCCATCATGCCCTCGTGGGCGCCCTCGCGGCCGATGCCGCTCTGCTTGGTGCCGCCGAACGGCGCGGCCGGATCGGAGACGAGGCCGCGGTTGAGCCCGATCATGCCGAAGTCGAGCTTTTCCGAGACCCGCAGGCCGCGGCTGAGATCCTTGGTGTAGAGATAGGCGACGAGCCCGTATTCGGTGTCGTTGGCGCGACGGATCACCTCGTCCTCGGACGTGAAGGTCTGGATCGCCGCGACCGGCCCGAAGATCTCCTCGCGCAGCATGTCGGCGCCGTCCGGCACGGCGGTCAGCACGGTGGCGGGATAGAAATAGCCCTTGCCGTCGGGCGCCGTTCCGCCGGTCGAGCACCTTGGCGCCCTTCTTCACGGCATCCGCGACCAGCTCGCTTGACCTTGTCGCGGCCTTCCGCGTTGACGAGCGGCCCGAGCGCTACGCCGTCCTCCAGGCCGTTGCCCATCTTGAGCGCCGCCATCTTCTCGGTGAGCTTTGCGGGCGAAGGCGTCGTGCACCTTCTCGTGCACGTAGAACCGGTTCGCGGCGGTGCAGGCCTCGCCCATGTTGCGCATCTTGGCGATCATCGCGCCTTCGATGGCGGCGTCGATATCGGCGTCCTCGAACACGATGAAGGGCGCGTTGCCGCCGAGTTCCATCGCGGGCTTCACCACGTTGTCGGCCGCCTCGTGCAGCAGCTTGCGGCCGACCTCGGTCGAGCCGGTGAAGGACACGACGCGCACCCGGCGGTCGTGCAGCATCGCCGACACCACGGCGCCGGAGCGCCGCGACGGGATCACGTTGACGACGCCCGCCGGCACGCCGGCTTCTTCGAGCAGCGGCATCAGCGCCAGCATGGTGAGCGGCGTCTCCGACGCCGGCTTGAGCACCACCGGGCAGCCGGCCGCGAGCGCCGGGCCGATCTTGCGGGTCGCCATCGCGGCCGGGAAATTCCACGGCGTCACCAGCACGGCGATGCCGGCCGGCTTGTGCTGCACGAAAATGCGGGCGCCCGAGGACGGCGCGCGCGAGACCTCGCCGAGGTTCCGCACCGCCTCCTCGGCGTACCAGCGGAAGAACTCGGCCGCATAGGCGACCTCGCCGCGGGCGTCGCTGAGCGCCTTGCCGTTCTCCAGCGTGATCAGCTTGGCGAGGCGCTCGGCCTCGCCCATGATCACCTCGAAGGCCTTGCGCAGGATTTCGCCGCGTTCGCGCGGCTTGCGGCCGGCCCAGCCTGCGAACGCTCCCTGCGCGGCATCGACGGCGGCCTTGGCGTCGTCGACGCTGGCGCTCGCCACCGAGGTGATGACATTCTCGGTGGCGGGATCGATGACGTCGAACCGCTGGCCGTCGGACGGCCTTGCGCCACTTGCCGCCGATCCACAGGTCGGTCGGAACATGGGCGAGAAGATTTTCATACATGAGCGTACCTCTGACGGAAGGCGTTGGACCAAACGACGACCGTATCCGGATCACGAATTTGTGGTACCTCATCCTGAGGAGCCATGCGCATGCACGGCGTCTCGAAGGATGGCCGCGAGTCCCTGCCATGCATCGCCATCCTTCGAGACGCCGGCTTCGCCGGCTCCTCAGGATGAGGTCGCGTTTGCAGCTTGCCGCGCAGTTCACGCCGACAGCGACCGCCGCACCGTCTCGGCGATCCGCTCGACGGTCGGCAGGACCATGTCCTCCAGGATGTCGGCGGCCGGCAGCGGAATATGCGGCGTGGTGATCCGCACCGGCGGCCCGTCGAGATCGTAGAATGCCTCGTCGGCGACGATCGAGACGATCTCGGCGCCCCAGCCGCACAGTCGCGGGTTCTCCTCGACGGTGAACAAGCGGTGGGTGCGCGCGACCGAGCCCAGGATCGTCTGGGTGTCGAGCGGAACCAGGGAGCGCACGTCGACCACTTCGCAGTCGATGCCGTGCTCGGCCTCGAGCCGCGCAGCCGCGTCGAGCGCGCGCGGCACCATCAGGGCGAGCGCGAATATGGTGGCGTCCTTGCCGGGCCGCAGGATCCGCGCCGTCCCCAGCGTGTCGACGATCTCGCCGTCGGGCACCTCGCCCTTGGTCGCATAGAGCGACTTGTGCTCGAAGAAGATCACCGGATCGGGATCGCGCACCGCCGCCGCCATCAGCCCGATCACGTCGCGCGGATTGGACGGCGCCACCACCTTGAGGCCGGGGATCATCATGCACCAGTTCTCGACGCTCTGGCTGTGCTGGGCGCCGAAGCGCGAGCCGGCGCCGTTGCCGGTGCGTATCACCAGCGGGCACTTGAGCTGGCCGTTCGACATGTAGCGGCTCTTCGGGAATTCGTTGGCGATATAGTCGAAGCACACCGCGAAGAAGTCCGAGAACATGATCTCGGCGATCGGCTTGAGCCCGGTCATCGCCGCGCCCATGGCGGCGCCCATGATCGCCTGCTCGGAGATCGGCGTGTCGCGCACGCGCCGCGGCCCGAACTGCTCGAGCAGCCCGACCGTCGCCTTGAACACGCCGCCGGCGCTTGGCGACGTCCTCGCCGAAGAAGATGACGTCGGGGTCGCGCGCCATCTCCTGGGCGATGCCGCGGGCGACCGCGTCGCGATAGGTCAGTTCCGCCATGCCCAGCCTCCATCGGCATAGACGTCCGTGAAGAGAATATCTGCCGGCGGCGGCGGCGCCGCCTTGCACTTCTCGGTCGCCTCGTCGATGCCGCGCCGGACTTCGGCCTCGATGCCGAGGATGGCGTCCTCGGCCGACGCCGAACTGCGCGAGCCGGTCGCGGTAGAGCTTGATCGGATCGCGCTTCTTCCATTCGTCGAGCTCGCCCTCGGGGCGATACTTGGCCGGGTCGGCGCGCGAATGGCCGCTGTGGCGGTAGGTCATGCATTCGATCAGCGAGGGGCCGTCGCCGGCGCGCGCGCGGGCGTAGGCGGTGCGCGCCGTGCGATAGACCGCATCGGCGTCGTTGCCGTCGATGAGGATGCGGCTCGAGGCCGTAGGCCGCAGCGCGGTCCGCCGCCGGATGCTCGACCGCGGTGACGTCGCCGATCGGGGTGTATTCCATGTAGAGATTGTTCTCGCACACGAACACGACCGGCAGCTTCCACACCGCGGCGAGATTGAGCGCCTCGTGGAAGGCGCCGATATTGGTGGTGCCGTCGCCGAAGAAGCAGACCGAGACGTCGTCCTGCCCCTTGTACTGCGCCCGCAGCGCGGCGCCGCAGGCGATCGGCAGGTGCGCGCCGATGATGGCGTAGGAGCCCATCACCCCGTGCTCGACGGAGGTCAGGTGCATCGAGCCGCCCTTGCCGCGCATCAGCCCGTTGTCGCGCTGCATCAGCTCGCCCAGCACCGGCTCCACCGGCACGCCGCGCGCCAGCGTGTGGGCGTGGCCGCGATAGGTGCAGAACGAGAGGTCGCCGGGTTTCATCGCGACGGCAAAGCCCGCCGCGATCGCCTCCTGCCCGAGCGACAGATGGCTCGTGCCCTTTGACGAGGTTCTGCAGGAACAGGTCGTACGCCCGTTGCTCGGCCTCGCGCAGCTCGAACTGGGTGCGGAACAGGCGCAGCCGCGTCGTTTCGCCGATGTCGTCATTGGCGGCGTTGACGGCGGACACCGGTGCGGGGAACGGTTTCATCATGAGCCTGCCTTGAATGTTTCAATCCGCCCCTTCAATCCGCTTGCCGGGGACGCGGCCCACTGATCCGCTCGCGGTGGAGGATATAGAGGCCGGAGCAGATCACGATCGTCGCGCCGACCAGCGTCCATCCGTCGGGAACGTCGCCGAACACCATATAGCCCAGCACCACCACCCAGACGAGCTGGGTGTAGATGAAGGGCGACAGCAAGGACGGCGGCGCATGGCGGTGGGCGACGATCAGGAGGTAATGCCCGAAGCTCGCGAGCGCGCCGGCGAGCATCATGAGCACGAGCTGGCCCAGGGTGGGCGCCGTCCAGAAGAACGGGATCACCGGCAGCATCAGCACGGCGCCGACGCCGTTCGAATAGAACAGGGTGGTCGCGTTGGAATCGGTGCGCGACAGCACCCGCGTCGACAGGAAATAGAACGCGTAGCAGAACGTCGACAGCACCGCCAGGATGACCGCGGGATGAAACTGGCCGAAGCCCGGCCGGGTCACCACCAGCACGCCGAACATGCCGACCGCGATCGCCGCCCAGCGGCGCGGCCCGACCCATTCGCCGAGCGCCGGCCCCGACAGCGCCGCGACCAGGAAGGGCGTCGAAAACGCGATGGCGAGCGCCTGGTCGAGCCGCAGATAGCGCAGCGCGAAGAAGTTGAGCATGGTCGAGCCGAGCAGCAGCGTCGCCCGGCCGATCTGCAGGATCGGCCGTCCGGTGCGCAACAGGCCGGGCCGGCTCAGCGGGTTGGAGATGAACAAGGTGAGCAGGAAGGCGAAGGTGTAACGCGCCCACACCACCTGCATCACGGCGATCTCGCGTCCGAGATATTTCGCCGTGGTGTCGAGGCAGGCGAAGGCGCCGACCGCCCCGCAGATCAACGCAATGCCGATCATCCCCGAGCGGCGGGCGGCAGCCGCGTCGCGGGCGGCGGTATCGGAGATCATGTCGATGACGGCGCTCGCAGGGCGTTGCGCTCTGGTGTGGAGCGCGTGACTGATGGGTTCGCGGCAAAATAGCAAGAACGCCGGGCAAGTCATTGGGGAAGGAACCGATGGGCGATATGCGCGAATGGCGGGGCTGGCGGTGCCGCAATAGCTCACCGCTCCCGCGCCAGCGCGCTCTCATGCCACTTGCGCAGCATGAGCCACGCCACCGCCGACAGCGCAAAGAAGATCACCACCCCCGCCGCCGACAGCAGGATCAGCGCCGCGAACATCCGCGGGATGTCGAGGCGGTAGCCGGCTTCGGCGATGCGGTAGGCGAGGCCGGAGCCGGAGCCGGCGGAGCCCGCGGCGATTTCGGCGACGACGGCGCCGATCAGCGACAGGCCGCCGGCGATCTTGAGGCCGCCGAGCATGTAGGGCAGCGCGGAGGGCAGCTTGAGGCGCAGCAGCACCGCGAGCCGCGAGGCGCCGTAGAGCTCGAACAGGTCGCAGAGATTGCGGTCGACCGAATTGAGCCCCAGCGTCGTGTTGGCGAGGACCGGGAAGAACGCCACGATCCAGGCGCAGGCGAGCACCGCCGCCTGCTGCGGCAGATAGATGAGCAGCAGCGGCGCGATCGCCACGATGGGCGTGACCTGGAGGATCACCGCGTAGGGATAGAAGGAATATTCGATCAGGCGGGACTGGTTGAACAGGACCGCGAGGCCGATGCCGCCGATGAGCGCGAGCGCCAGTCCTTCGAAGGTGGTCGCCAGCGTGACGAGGAGCGAGTCCCACAGCAGCGGCCAGTCCTTGACGAGGGCCGCGGCGACGGCGGTCGGCGCCGGCAGCACATAGGGCGGAAGGTGGCCGATCCGCACCACGAGTTCCCAGATCCCGACGCCGATCGCGAGCGTCGCCAGCGGCAGCACGACCTGCGCCCAGTCGACGGCTGCGGTCGCGGCCCGCGGGGCGTCCGGCGGCAAAGCGGCGGCGGTCAAGGCTTGCCTCCCGCGACCGGCTGCGCCATTGCCTGCGCCAGCGCCTGCGACACGGTCCGGCAATAGCCGGCGTATTCGGCGCTGGTGCGGAAGCTCTCGTCGCGGGGAAACGGCGCGTCGATCGCGAGGTCGGCGAAGATGCGGCCGGGGCGCGGCGTCATCACCACGATGCGGCTCGACAGATAAACCGAACTCGAACACGGAATGGGTGACGAACACGACGGTGTTGCCGACCGCGCGCCACAACGCGATGAGGTCGTCATTGAGCTTGAAGCGCGTGATCTCGTCGAGCGCCGCGAACGGCTCGTCCATCAGCAGCAGCGGCGGATCGGTGACGAGCCCGCGCGCGATCGAAACGCGCATCTTCATGCCGCCGGAGAGTTCGCGCGGATAGGCGTGGCGAAACTGGGCGAGGCCGACCTGCTCCAACGCCTGGGCGACGCGCTTTCCCGCGACATCGGGCGCGACGCCGGCGAGCGCGAGCGGCAGCGCGACGTTGTTCGCCACCGTGCTCCACGGCATCAAGGTCGGCTCCTGGAACACGAAGCCGACCTCGAGCCCGTTGCGCCGCGCGCCCGGCCTGGTCCCGCGCCACGAAATAGCGCCGCTGGTCGGCTCGCCGAGCCCTGCGATCAGGCGCAGCGCCGTCGACTTGCCGCAGCCGGACGGCCCGAGTATCGAGACGAATTCGCCGCTCGCGATCGCGAGGTCGAGGCCGTCGAGCGCCCGGACGCCGCTGGGGAAATGCTTGGTGACGCCCTCGAGGGCGACGACCGGCTCGTCGGTGGTGCGCGGGGCCGGCGTCATCGGGCCATCGGGGCCATCTTCAATTCCGCCGCAACTCCAGGCCGACCTTCTTGTTGACGAAACGCAGCGTGTAGGATTTGCGGTAGTCGAGGCCCGCCTTGACGACGCCGGCCTTCACCATCTTGTCGAAGAAGCTCGCCATGTGCGCGTCGGTCATGGCGCCGATGCCGAGCTCCGTCGCTTCCCCGGAATCGACGATGCCGTGCTCCTTCATCGTCGCGACGGAATAGGCCAGCAGCGCGTCGGTCATCTCCGGGTTCTGACGCTTGATGAGGTCATTGCCGGCGCGGTTGTCGCCGTAGATGTAATTGTACCAGCCGATGATCGAGGCATCGACGAAGCGCTGCACCATGTCGGGCTTGCCTTCGACGAGTTCGCGCCGCGTCTGGATCAGGGTGGAATAGCTGTCGAAGCCGTAATCGGCGAGCAGGAACACCTTCGGCTTCACCCCCGTGATCTTCTCGATGGCGTAGGGCTCGGAGGTCACATAGCCCTGCATCGCGCTTTTGGGGTCGGCGAGAAAGGGCTGCGGATTGAAGGTGTAGGGTTTCACCTGCGCGTCGGCGAGGCCGTATTCCCGCTTGAGCCACTGGAAGTAGGTGATGACGCCTTCCTGCGAAATGAACAGCGTCAGCCCCCGCAAATCCCGCAGGTCGTCGATGCCGCGGCCGGGATGCGCGATCAGGACCTGCGGGTCCTTCTGGAACATCGCTGCGACGGCGAGCGTCGGTATGTTCTGCTCGACCGCGTCGAACGACTGCAGCGTGTTCGTGCTCATGAAGAAGTCGAGCCGGCCCACCGCGAGCAGGAGCTGGTTGTTCACCTGCGGGCCGCCTTGGACGATGGTCACGTCGAGGCCGTAGCGGCGGTAGGTGCCGTCGGCCAGCGCCTGATAGAACCCGCCATGCTCGGCCTCGGCGACCCAGTTGGTGCCGAACGAGACTTTGTCGGGCGTCTGGGCGCGCGCGGCATTGCCCGCCGACAGGCAGGCGACTATGACACTGAGACAAGCGACCACTGAGGCCGGCGACACCGAGGCCGGTCAGCAACCTACGCATGCGCATGAATTCGTTCTCTCCGGGTTGAGCGACGAGATTACGCGAGCGTCGCGGGAAAGACGAGTAGCCGAAAGATGTTGCCTAAGCGTCACTGGATGGACATGACATGGACGGACCTGGCCGAAGCCGACACCCGGCGCTGGATCGCGGTCCTGCCGGTGGCGGCGGTGGAGCAGCACGGCCCCCATCTCCCGCTCGGGGTCGATTCCTACATCGCCGAAGCCTACCTCTCGCGCGTCCATGAGCTTTTGCCGCACGACCTGCCGGTCAGCTTCCTGCCGGTGCAGAAAATCGGCCAGTCGGACGAGCACATCGCTTACCCCGGCACGCTGTCGCTTGCGGCGGAGACGATCATCCGCACCTATACCGAGATCGGCGAAAGCCTCCACCGCGCCGGCCTGCGCAAGCTGGTGATCGTCACCAGCCATGGCGGCAACGTGTCGGCGATGGACCTCGTTGCCCGCGACCTGCGGGTCCGCCACCGGATGCTGGTGGTGACCGCCGCGTGGCACCGGTTCGGCTACCCGCCGGGCACGTTCGATCGTGACCGAACAGCGCCACGGCATTCATGCCGGCGACATCGAGACCTCGCTGATGCTGGCGGGACGCGGCGACACCGTGCGGATGGACCGCGCCGCCAACGCCGTCGCGGCGACGGTCGGCATGGCGCAAGACTTCAAATGGCTGAGCGCGTTCCGCCCGGTCGGCTTCGGCTGGATGACCCAGGACCTTCACGGCTCCGGGGCGCTCGGCGACGCCACCCTCGCAACGGCAGCGAAGGGCGAGGCGGCGCTGCGCCATGGCGCGCGGGGCTTCGTCGAACTGCTCGGCGATGTCGACCGCTTCGATCTCGCCCGCCTCGCCGACGGCCCGCTCGACGGCACCAGGCAAGATTGGCCGCTCCAGGCGGGCAACTGAGGCAGCGCGCGATTGGGCCAATAAAGCTTGTAGGGCGGGCAAAGGCGGCCCCGAAGCCGTCAGTGATGCGCCGCGCCCGATCCGCCGTGCCCACACGGCTGCTTGGCCGAAGGGTGAGGTTGGGGTCTCACGGCGTGGGCACGGCGGAACCTGCGCCGAGTGAACACGGCAGCGCCTCGGCCGCCTTTGCCCACCCTACATCGCGGCTCCCAACCTCGGCTTTTCCAAGTGAGCGAGCGCCCGGCTGCGCAAAAAGCCGTCGCGCGTGTGAACCGGCTCACATAGCGCTGCAGCGCACCCGCTTACCTTTCATCGCCAATCATGAGGGGCCAGCGCCGAGCCATGAGCAACGCGAACTTGTCAGCCGGTCGTGAAAGTGGCCGTGAAGGACTGCCGGCGTCGACATCGTCGCGTCCACCGAGACGGAGGATCGCCATGAGCATCCATGTTCTGGCCGGCAGCATCAGGGAGCCCCTCGCGGGGGCACGCCTTGCCGGAAAGGCGAACCCGGCCGAGCGATTGGAGGTCACCGTACTGGTGCGCCGCCAGAACGCCGCTGCCTTCAAGGCGAAGGTGGCGAAGCTGTCCGCCGGCGACCCGCAGGAGGCCTACCTCGGTCGTGCCGACTTCGCCGCCCAATTCGGGGCCTCGCCGGTCGATCTGGCAGCGGTCGAGGAATTCGCCGCGCGGTACGATCTCGCCGTCGTCGAGGCGGATGCGGCGCGCTGCACCGTGGTGCTGTCGGGAACTGTCGCGCGCTTCGATCGCGCCTTCGGGGTCGATCTCCACCAGTTCGAGTTTCACGGCGGCACCTACCGCGGCCGCACCGGCCCGGTCACGGTGCCCGGCGAACTCAATGGGATCGTCGAAGCGGTGCTCGGGCTCGACAACCGGCCCCAGGTCCGCCCGCATTTCCGCGCGCGCATAACGAAGCGCGGCTTTCCGGCGGGGTTCACGCCGACCACGCTCGCCTCGCTCTATGACTTCCCGGCCGGCACCGGCAAGGACGTCTGCATCGCCGTGATCGAATTGGGCGGCGGCTATCGCGTCGCCGACCTCCAGAAATACTTCTCCGACATCAACAGCCCGTTGCCGAAGGTCTCGTCGGTGTCGGTGGACCACGCCAGGAATCACGCCACCGGCGATCCGAACGGACCCGACGGCGAGGTGATGCTGGATATCGAGGTCGCCGGGACCATCGCGCCGGAAGCCGACATCGTCGTCTATTTCGCGCCCAACACCGACGCCGGCTTTCTCGATGCCGTATCGACCGCGATTTACGACGACCGGAACAAGCCTTCGGTGATCTCGATAAGCTGGGGCGGGCCGGAGGCGTCATGGACGCCCCAGGCCATGGCGGCGCTCGACCAGGCCTTCCAGGCCGCAGCGCTGATGGGGATCACCGTGTGCGTCGCATCCGGCGACCATGGATCGAGCGGCGGCCTGGGTGGCGGTGGCTTGGGTGGCGCCGGCCTGCATGTCGACTTCCCGGCGTCGAGCCCGCACGTGCTGGCATGCGGCGGCACCAGCCTGCAGGCGGTCAATGGCGACGTCCGCAGCGAGACCGTATGGAACGACGGCGCCGCCGGAGGCGCCAGCGGCGGCGGCGTAAGCTGCTTCTTCCCGCTTCCGGCGTGGCAGAGCGGGCTGCAGATCACCAACGGACAGGGCAGGAAGACTGCGCTGGGGAACCGCGGCGTCCCCGACGTATCCGGCGAAGCCGATCCGCAGACCGGCTATCTCGTGCGCGTCGACGGCATCAATTCCGTGATCGGCGGCACCAGCGCGGTGGCTCCGTTGTGGGCCGGCCTGATCGCGCGGATCAATTCCGCCAAGGGCTCTCCGGTCGGATTCATCAACCCGCAGCTCTACCGCGGCTCCGGCCTCAACGACGTGACCTACGGCGACAATGGCGGCTACGCGGCCTCTATCGGCTGGGACGCGTGTTCGGGTCTCGGCACCCCGGACGGCAGGAAGATCGCCGACCTGCTCGGTGCGCCGGAGCGTGCGGGCTGAGCTTGGCGCCGCGCTTGGCCGCGCTCGTGATCACGTTGACCGGCCGTTCCGCGCGGTGCTAGGAAAATCATTGCGGCGCTTCTGCTTTCGCGTGCCCGCGCCTGCCCGAGCGCCAGATGAAACTGCCCGCTTTCGAATATGCGTGCCCGGCGACGCTCGCCGAGGCGGTCGCGCTGCTCGCCGCGGGCGACGGCGACGCCAAGGTGCTCGCAGGCGGCCAGAGCCTGGTGCCGATGATGGCATTCCGCGTTGCTTCGCCTGCGCTGCTCGTCGACCTGCGCAAGCTCGCCGCGTTGCGGCGCATCGACATCACCGGCGACGGGGTCCGGCTCGGCGCCATGGCGCGCTGGCGCGACGTCGAGGACGATGCGAGGCTCGACACCGCGCATCCGCTGCTCAAAGCCGCCGTCGCCGAAATTGCCCATTACCAGATCCGCAACCGCGGCACCGTCGGCGGCAGCATCGCCCATGCCGATCCCGCCGCGGAAATGCCGGGCATCGCGGTGACCTGCGACGCCGAGATCGCAGTGGTCGGCCGCGCCGGGTCGCGGGTCATCGCCGCCGCTGATTTTTTCATCGCACCGCTGATCACCGCGCTCGCCGCCGACGAGATCATCGTCGAGATCCGGCTTCCCGCCTGGCCGGCGAAGCGGCGCTGGGCATTCAAGGAATTCGCACGCCGCCGCGGCGATTTCGCCATGGCCGGCACCGCGCTGTTCTACGACGCGGATGGCGACGGCAAGGCGCGCAACGCCCATGTCGGCGCGATCGGGGTCGGCGACCAGCCGCTGCGGCTGGCAGCGGCGGAAGCCGCGATCAACGGCCATGCGGTCGACGCGGCAACGAGCGAGCGCGCGGGTGCCGCCGCGTCCGCCGCGGTCACGCCGCAGAGCGACATTCACGCGAGTGCCGCCTACCGCAAGGCGTTGCTCGGTACGCTGGTCGAGCGTGCGCTGCAAAGCGCATGCGCCTGATGCAATCGCGCCGATCGGGTCACCATGCAGGTCAGCTTCGAGGTCAACGGGAACAGCGTCAGCGTCGATGTCGAGCCGCGCATGACGCTCGCCGACTGCCTGCGCCACGTGCTGCGGCTCACCGGCACCCATGTCGGCTGCGAGCACGGCGTTTGCGGCGCCTGCACCATCCTGGTCGACGGCGCGGCGGTCCGCGCCTGCCTGATGCTCGCGGTGCAGGCGGAGGGCTCGCAGGTCGTCACCATCGAAGGCCTCTCCAATGACGACGCGCTGACGCCGCTGCAGGCATCGTTCCGCCGGCACCATGCGCTGCAATGCGGCTTCTGCACGCCGGGCATGATCACCACCGCCCATGCGCTGCTGAGCGAGGAGCCCGATGCCGACGCCGACCGCATCCGCGAGGTGCTGTCGGGGAACCTGTGCCGGTGCACCGGCTATATCTCGATCATCGACGCCGTGCTGGACGCCCGCGCCGCCTACAAGAAGCCGCCGCCATGAGGGGGGCGAGGCATGAGGAACACCTTCATCGGCAGCCCGGTGGAGCGGCGGGAAGATTTGCGGTTCGTCCGCGGCCGCGGCGAATATGTGGACGATCTCAACCCCGATGGCCTGCTCCATGCCGTCATTTTCCGCAGCGGGATCGCCCACGGGCGCATCCGCGCCATCGATGCTGCGGCGGCGCTGAAGATCGCCGGGGTCCACGCGGTCATCACCGCGCAGGACATGCCGGGCGGCCCGCCGGTGATCCCCATGCGGCTGCAGCCGTTGCCGGAGTTCAAGCCGTTCGAGCAGCCGGCGATCGCCGCCGGCAGGGTCCGCTATGTCGGCGAGCCCATCGCGGTGGTTCTCGCCGACAGCGCGGCGATCGGCGAGGACGCACTCGAGCACATCACCGTCGACATCGAGCCGCTGCCGCCGGTGACGGGTTGCGCGGCGGCGGCGCGCGGCGACCGGCTGCTGTTCGAGGCGCAGCGCACCAACCGCGCGATGACTTTCACCGCCGCCTGCGGCGACGCCGACGCGGCCTTCGCGCAGGCGCCTTATGTCAGGCGCGAGAAATTCCGCACCCAGCGCCACTACGGCCTGACCATGGAGCCGCGCGGCGTGCTGGCGCAATGGGACGCAGCCAACGGCCGGCTCACCGTATCGGGCGCGGCCAAGGTGCCGTTCTTCAACCGGCGCATCCTGGCAAAGCAGATCGGCCTTCCCGAAGACGCCATCGACATGGTGGAGAACGACGTCGGCGGCGGCTTCGGCGCGCGCGGCGAGTTCTACCCCGAGGACTTCCTCATTCCGTTCGCCGCGCGCCATGTCGGGCGCCCCGTGAAGTGGATCGAGGACCGCCGCGAGAATTTGATGGCGATGAACCACGCCCGCGAGGCGGAGGTGAGCGTCGAGATCGCCTGCAGCCGCGACGGCATCATCCTCGGCCTGCGCGGCCACGCCGATGTCGACATGGGCGCCTATATGCGCACCAACGGCGCGGTGGGCGCGCGCAACATCGCCCAGTTCATGTCGGGGCCCTACGCGATCGCCGACATCGAGATCAGCTCCTCGCTGTGGATGACCAACAAGACGCCGGTCGGCACCTATCGCGGTCCCGGCCGCTTCGAGACCGATTTCTTCCGCGAGCGCCTGCTGGACATGGTCGCCGCCGATCTCGGCATCGATCGCGTCGCGTTCCGGCGCCGCAACCTCATCGCGGCATCGGCCATGCCCTATGCGCTCGCGACCATCACGCCGTTCGAGTCCAAGGACGAGATCGACAGCGGCGACTACCGAGTCACGCTCGACCGCTGCCTCGCAGAATTCGGCTGGGCGGAGAAATCGAAGCTCCAGGGCCGGCTCATCGACGGGCGCCATCACGGCCTCGCCATCGGCTGCTTCATCGAAGGCGGCGCGGCCGGCCCCAAGGAGACGGCGCGGCTCGAGATCAATCCGGACGGCTCGGTGTCGGTGTTCATGGGCTCCTCGGCGGTCGGCCAGGGCGTCGAGACCGTGTTCGCCCAGATCGCGGCGGATGCGCTCGAAATCCCGATGGACCGCATCGCCGGCGTCTTCCACGGCTCGACCACCTATGTCAGCGACGGCTACGGCGCCTATCATTCGCGGTCGGTGGTGATGGGCGGCTCGGCCCTGCTCGATGCCGTCAAGAACCTCCACGAGACGATCGGCGTGGCAGCGGCACAGCGCTGGGATTGCACGCCGGGCGAGATCGAGATCACCGAAGACAGGATCGGCGGCCCCGGCGGCAAGACGCTCACCTTCGCCGCATTCGCCGGCCTCTCCGCCGAGGGCATCTTCCTCAACAAGAAGCACACCTACACCTGCGGCGCCCATGCCGCCCATGTGACCGTCGACGCCCGGACCGGCCAGGTCGAGATCGTCGACTACCTCACGGTGGTCGACTGCGGCCGCATCATCAATCCGATGACGGTGCGCGGCCAGGTGATCGGCTCGCTGGTGCAGGGGCTCGGCGGCGCCATGCTGGAAAATCTCGTCTATGACGACGAGGGCCAGCTCCTGACCGGATCGCTCGCCGATTACCTGCTGCCGACGGCGAGCGACTTTCCCAATCTGCGCGCCATCGTCACCGACCTGTTCCCCTCCCCGATCAATCCGCTCGGCGCCAAGGGCGCGGGCGAAGGCGGCATCATCTCCGCCGGCGGCATCATGGCCAATGCGGTCGCCAATGCGCTGCGCGACTTCGCGGTGGAGCCGCGCGAACTGCCGCTGACGCCGCAGAGGATATGGGAGATGGTGCAGGCGGGACGGCGGCGGCAGGCCGCCGCAGCATCGATGTCATTCCGGGGCGCGCGCTTGCGCGAACCCGGAATGACTGCGTCAAATCACCGGACGGCGCGCCGACATGCCCGGCCCGCGCTGCGTTTGTTGACGAAAGCCTCGGTGGAACAATAGATTCCGCGCGAGGCATCCACTGCCGACACGAACAGGAGGAGTTCGACCATGGCCGTCGCACGGCATCCGCTGCCGCCGGAACTGGTGGGCGTTCCCATCGAGACCATCATGGACCGCTATGTGCGCCGGTTCCGCGACCGCAAGCCGGACTGGGCGGCCTTCGAGGACGCCAAGATCGAGGGCTTCAAGCGCGCGCAGCACCGCTTCATCGGCGCCGGCGGCTCCGGCAAGCACGGCGATCCCACCGTCATCCCGGCCGGCAACTTCACGCTGTCGATCATGTTCGTCGAGCCGGGCCAGGGCAATGCGGCGCACACCCACGAGGTCGAAGAAGTGTTCTTCGTGCTGCAGGGCTTTCTCGACGTGTTCGTCGAGGACGAAACCGGCAAGCGCATCACCACGCGGCTCGGCCCCTGGGAATGCATCGCCTGCCCCGCCGGCGTGATCCACGGCTATCAGAACGACAGCCTCGAGCCGGTCTATTTCCAGGTCATGCTGGGCCGCGGCAAGCCCGAGACCATGGGCTATGCCGACGAGGAACTCTACCAGCGCCGCGCCGCGCATCTGCAGAGCGGTGTGGCGTGACAACCCGGTCGACCAGAGGACGCTCATGACCAAGCTGCGCTTGACCTTCGCGTGCGGGCCCTATGACCGCACCCAGTCGCTGCGCGACGGCACCCTGGCGCCGGAAGGGATCGATCTCGTCTACCTGCCGCTGCAGCCCGCCGAGATTTTCTGGCGCATGCTGCAGTACCAGGAATTCGACGCCTCCGAGATGTCGCTGTCCAACTACACGACGCTGGTGAGCCGGGGCAACCCGCCCTTCGTGGCGATCCCCGCATTTCCCTCCCGTGTCTTCCGCCACGGCTATTTCTTCATCAACACCGACGCCGGCATCGCGCATCCGGGCGACCTCAAGGGCAAGCGCGGCGGCGTGCCGGAATACAGCATGACCGCCGCCGTCTACATGCGCGGACTGCTGGAGCACGAATACGGCGTCAAGCCGAGCGACGTGGAATGGGTGCAGGGCCGCGCCGACCGTCTCGGCCACAAGCTGCCCGGGAATATTCGCCTGACCCAGGCGCCGCCCAACACCGAGCTCGGCGACCTCCTCGAACGCGGCGACATCGACTTCCTGATGACCGCCAACAATCCGCTGTCGTTCCGGCGCGGCGCGCGCAACGTCAGGCGGCTGTTTCCCGACTACGCCGAAGTCGAAAAGGATTATTTCCGCCGCACCCGCATCTATCCGATCATGCACACGGTGGTGATCCGCCGCGACATCTATGAGCGCGATCCCTGGGTGGCGCTCAGCCTCTACAAGGCGCTGTGCACGGCCAAGGACCGCTGCTACCACTTGCTCGCCGAAGCGGGCTCGCCGAAAGTGTCGTCGGCCTGGCTGCAGCCGCTGTTGGAGGAAGAGCGCGCGATCATCGGGCCGGACTGGTATCCCTACGGCATCGCCCAGAACCGTCCCAGCATCGAGGCGTTGCTGCAATACGCCCATGAGCATGGCCTGACCGCGCGCCGCATCGGGCTCGAAGAGCTGTTCGCGCCGAGCACGCTGCGCGACATCCCGCTGGCCGAAGGCCAGCAGATTTAGCCGGCGCGCAAAGCTTGTAGGATGGTTAGAGCGCAAGCGAAACCCATCGTCTGCCCGTCGGCGCGACCCATGATGGGTTTCGCAAGGGCTCTACCCATCCTACCGATCACCGCCGCAGGAGGTCGCGGACGCGGCGCACCCATGCGACCGCGCGGCCGTGCGCCGACTCGAGCCGGCAGGCGACGGCGAATCCCGCGCCCGGCTGCAGGCCGATCATCAGATCCGCCATCGCGAGGCGCTCACGCCAGAGATGATCGATCATCGGATGGTCCGGCGCCGCACAGGAATTGGCGAACGCCACGGTCGCATCGGCGAGCAAGGCTCCCGTGAGTTCCATCATCACTTGCACGCCGGGGGAGAACCGCGCCAGGCTCTCGTCATAGGCGATCTTCCAGCACCATACGCCGCCGGCGCTTTGGAGCGTCACGATGCAGGCGATCGGGTTCGACCCCACCACGAGCCGCCCAACTCCCGCCTGTCCCTGCCGTGCCAGCGCATCGACGCCGGCTTCGGCAAAGCGCCGCAATTCGGGGCTCTGGATCAGCGCGGTGCCGGCCGCGCCCTTCCAGCCCTTTGCTTCGAGCACGAGGAAATCCTGCAGCGCCGCGGCCACGGCGGCCGGGCTGCGCGCCACCTCGAATGCGACCTCCCCGGATTCGGCGAGGCGGCGGCGCAGGCGTTGGAATTCCTTGTGACGCTTTTTTCCGATCGCGCGTTCGACGTAATGCGAGGCATCGCCGGCCGGCCGTAAAGCGGCTCGTTGATGCCGGCCGAATGCCGCACGCGCGCCGCCGCCGCGTTCGACCGCTGCGCGCAGCGCCTGCGCAACCGGCCCGGATTCATTGAGCAGCGGCAGCAGAAGTATCTTCGGCAGCGTCGCGTCGCCCGCGACGTGATCGAGAAACGACGCCACCACCGCCGCAGCGCCGTCGCGGTCGACCAGCGGCGTTCCCAGCGGCGCGAACGGATGGGTCCAGCCCATGAGCACCGGGAGCTTCACTGCGTAGCGGCGCACTGCCACCCGGAACGGAAACAGGCCGACCAGACGCCGCGGCGTGTCGGCCGACCACACCAGGATCGCCTCGACATCGCGTCCGAGCGCGGGCGCGGCGGCGCGTGCGAAGCCGGGCTCGTAGAACACATTGGGTTCGGCGGCATGGGCGGCGAGCCGCTGCCACGGCGCGATGTGGTCGCAGAGCGCCGCCAGCGGTCGGCGTTCAGTGAACAAGGTTTGCGAAGGCGCCAGCATGTCACCCCCGCGCCGGGCCGCCCCAGATGAAGACATGCAGCCCGAGCCGGCGCTTGGTGACGAAGAACAGCAGCACGGATTCGACGAGCACCGCGGTCGAGGTCGCGACCGCCGCCCCGGTCAGCCCGAAATGCGGGATCAGCACGAGGCACAGGATGAGATTGACGGCGAAGGCGCAGCCATAGATCGCGGCGCAAATCTTCTGCTGTCCGATCATGTTGAGGAGCCGCTCGGCCGGGCCGACCGCGGACCGCGCCACGAGGCCGACCGACATGATGGCGATGAGATGGTAGCCGTCGGCAAATCCGGGGCCGAACAGCATGAGGATCGGCTTGCCCAGTGCGAGCATGACGGCCGCGAGCGCGAGCGAGGGCCAGAACGTCCAGCGGATCGCTTCGGCGAGGAAGGCCGCGAGCTTATCGTGCTCGCCGGCGACGTGATATTCGCTGAAGCGGTGGGCGCACGCCGCCGACACCGCGAAATAGATGAAGTTGACGAGGGCGAGCGTCTTGGTCGCGGCGTAATAGACCGCGATGTCGGCCGGCCCGACAAAGACCTGGAGCACCAGCGTATCCACATAGGTGAGCAGGATAAAAAAGCTATCGACGATGAACAGGGGCAGCGCGGTCTTGAGCCAGTGCAACGGCTCGTAACGCCGCCCTCCCGGCGCCACGGCATGTCCGAGCCGGCGGTCGAGCAGCACCATTTGCACGACGACCACCACCCAGAAGGCGGCGCAGGCGGTGGCGAGCGTCGTGACGGCGCTCACCGCGCCGCCGGCGAGCCAGAAACCGCCGGTGACCGCGATGACGGTCAGGGGATGGGCGATATAGCCCGGCACCAGCGCGAGATCGATCCAGTTGAAGGCCCGCGCGGTGGAATCCTGCAGCGAGCTGAGCGTGAAGATCGGCAGCGTCAGGCTCACCAGCAGGAACGGCAGCACGTAATAGGCGCTGATGCGATCGCCGAGCGCGAGCACCGTGCCGGCCACCGCAGCGCCGGTGGCGATGCCGGCGCCGAGACAGAGCCAGCGGCTTCCCGACAGGAAGCCGCGCAAGCCGTCGAGATCGCCGCGGGTGCGGTATTCCGGAATGAAGCGCTGCGCGGAATAGGCGACGCCCAGCGGGCTCAGCATGCCGAGGAAGCCGACCCAGGCCCAGGCATAGACGTAGATGCCGAATTCGAAGCGCCCCATCCAGCGCGCCAGCAGCACCTGGCTCACATAGATGATGCCGGCGCTGACGACGCGGATGAGGAAGGCGCCGCCGGCAAAGCGCTGGGCGGCCGCGTGGTCGCCGCGATCCGCACGCCACGCCGCGATGCGGCCGCGAACGCCCGCCAGCGCGACGCGCGATGAAACTGCTCCGCTCAACGCCACCTGAGCCTCCACATCGGTGCGACGATAGGGTGGCGGCCTTAATCTTGCGTTGGACACAGGGCCGCAATGCACGAGGAGCCGGCGCGAGGATTAAGAATCGGTAAACGCGGTGGTGCGTTTGAACCTACTTCTCCCTCCCCGTCTTCGGCTATTCGATTCACGCATCGTCGTGGCGGGATGCGAACCTCGCCCCGCTTGCGGGGAGAGGTCGGCGCGCTCTTGCGCGCCGGGTGAGGGGCCTTTCCACGAGTCTGAGCTTGCGAGTGAGGAATTTCTACCGCTCAGGCGCGCGGCAAGCCCCCTTGCCCCGATCCTCTCCCGCAAGCGGGGCGAGGGAGCAGAGGCGCGCGGTGTCGGATGACCGGTGCTCAACTGAGATGTGTCGTCCAGGATGTCTGCTTGGAAAGGATCGTCGGCTTGGAAACGATCGGCGCGGCGGGGAGGCAAGGCTGCGATCAGGCTCTGCGTGTGATCGGCCGCGCGGATTGTCAGCCTCCGTCCGACTTACCAACCTATCAGCCTTTTCTCGGGCAATTGAGACCATACCGACCAATGTCGCAAATTAAAGAGGGCCGGAACCTTTTTCGTTCCGACCCTCTGTCGCGTTGGGTGGCGCACCGAAACCAGCAAAGCATCGGCATCGAGCATTGCGTCGACATCAGCGCTCCCGGATCCTTTTGGATTCCTGGATTGCTGCTTCGTGATACCAGCCGCTGCCGACCGCGGCTAACGACACGCGCGGCGACACGAGATCGACCGCAGGATCGGTCTCTTCGCGTCGGCCGTCGACGGCCTTACGAACCCTTGCAGGGAACTGATATATCTTGGCCGACTGTTGCGGAGTCTCCTGGGGAAAATTCGTGGTCATTGTTCGTCTCACTTTCTCAATCGCGTTTCCTTGATGCGTTAGATAATCGCTCTAACAGGTTTTGCACTCGGTTTGCGCGACGTGCGACGTTAAAATGCATCAAATGCAAAAATTACGTGCAATTCTGTGCATGCGTATTTGTTCGGCAGCCCGCGCAACGACTTTTTCGCTGCCGCACTGCCGCATAAGGTGCGCAAGGCCCTTCGTCACATGTCAGTGCGACTCGCGCCGCGATCCGGATCCGTGCCCAGCCGCCGCGCCGATTGGCATATTTGATGCTTGCGGCGTGGCAGGCGTAAGTGGCCAAGCGCTCGTTTGGCGGACTGAAGCCGGGTCAGGATTTGCTCATCGCATCGTCAAATCGAGAGGGTTGCATGACGAAGTACAAGCTCGAGTACGTATGGCTGGACGGGTACACGCCGGTACCCAATCTACGTGGTAAAACGCAGATCAAGGAGTACGACAGCTTCCCGTCGCTGGAACAGCTTCCGTTGTGGGGCTTTGACGGAAGCTCTACCAAGCAAGCGGAAGGGAGAAGCTCGGACTGCGTTCTGAAGCCGGTCCGTGTTTTTCTGGACAGCGAACGCACGAACGGCGCCATCGTGTTATGCGAAGTCATGATGCCGGACGGCGTCACTCCGCATGCATCGAACAAGCGGGCGACCATTCTCGACGATGAGGGCGCCTGGTTCGGATTCGAACAGGAATACTTCTTCTACAAGGACGGCCGGCCGCTCGGCTTCCCCGCGGCAGGCTATCCTGCCCCGCAGGGCCCTTACTACACCGGCGTCGGCTACAGCAAGGTCGGCAACGTGGCGCGCAAGATCGTCGAGGAACATCTCGACATCTGCCTTGCCGCGGGCATCAATCATGAAGGCATCAACGCCGAAGTGGCGAAGGGCCAATGGGAGTTCCAGATCTTCGGCAAGGGCTCCAAGAAAGCCGCCGACGAAATGTGGATTGCCCGATACCTGATGGAGCGGCTGACGGAGAAGTACGGCATCGACATCGAGTATCACTGCAAGCCGCTCGGGGATACCGACTGGAACGGCTCCGGCATGCACGCCAACTTCTCCACCACCCATCTGCGCGAGACCGGCGGCAAGGAGTATTTCGAGAAGCTGATGGCCGCCTTCGAAGCGGCCCGGGAAGATCACATCGCGGTCTATGGACCGGACAATCACCTGCGGCTGACCGGCAAGCACGAAACGCAGTCGATCCACGCCTTCAGCTACGGTGTCGCCGACCGCGGCGCATCGATCCGCGTGCCGCACAGCTTCGTGAGAAACAGCTACAGGGGCTATCTCGAAGACCGACACGCAACTGAACGAAGAACAGGACATAAC
>CAVVCE010000047.1:0-8793 GCA_963746235.1 uncultured Alphaproteobacteria bacterium | reverse complement strand
AGGCGCTGGCGCGCGCAGCCGGCGCAACGCCCCAGCCGCCCGGAACGCCCGAGCGTCGCCACGCTCGCGTCACGAGAGGTCGCACCACAATCCGGACAGACGATCGACATCGGCAAAAGGGCCCGCACCATTCAAGGCAGCGAGCCTATGACAAGTCCGTTAAGGATCACGGAACCGGCGCCGTTCGCAAACGCAATTCCCGGGGCTCGGCCGCCTTCGCGGCAGCGCGGGTTGCGATGCCCGCATGGATTCGTTTACGGTTCGGCAAGGGTTTGGCTGGATCGCATCGGCACGCGAATCGCCGGCGTCGCGCATAGCATGGCCGGCCCGAAGCAGTATGATCGCAACGCCTGATTCGGAGAACGGCGTGATCCAATTCGAGAATGTCGGATTGCGATACGGGCTCGGCCCGGAAATCCTGCGCGACCTGAGTTTCAAGATCACGCCCCATTCGTTCCAGTTCCTCTCAGGCCCGTCGGGGGCCGGCAAGACCTCGCTGCTGCGGCTGCTGTTCCTGTCGATGCGGCCGACGCGCGGCCTGATCACCCTGTTCGACCACGACACCGCGACGCTGAGCAAGGACTCGCTCGCGGTCCTGCGCCGGCGCATCGGCATCGTGTTCCAGGATTTCCGCCTGCTCGATCACCTCACCACGTTCGACAATGTCGCCCTGCCGCTGAAGGTGCTCGGCCGCAAGGAGGAGACCTATTACGACGAGGTGACCGAATTGCTCGGCTGGGTCGGTCTCGGCGATCGCATGTGGTCGCTGCCGCCGGTGCTCTCCGGCGGCGAGAAGCAGCGCGCCGCGATCGCCCGCGCGGTGATCGCGCGGCCGCAGGTCCTGCTCGCCGACGAGCCGACCGGCAACGTCGATCCCGGGCTGGCGCAGCGGCTGTTGCGGCTGTTCATCGAGCTCAACAAATCCGGCACCTCGGTCGTTATCGCGACCCATGATATCGCCTTGATGGACCAGTACGACGCCCGTCGCCTGGTGCTCCATGACGGTCGCATCCATGTCTATGATTGAGCCGGCCATCGCGCGCCTGCGCAAGGGCCTCGGCCTGCTGCGCCGGGAGCCGACCCAGCGCGAGCACGCCAGGGGCGAGGCGACCATCGTTCCGAAGGATTCGATCGCCGGCAACGCGCTCACGGCGGTCGTCGCCATCATGACGTTTCTCGCCGCGGTGACGAGCGGCGGCGTGGCGATGGTGATCGGCACCGCCTCAGAATGGCAGTCGGACATCGCTCGCGAGATGACGATCCAAATCCGCCCGACCCCCGGCAACGACATCGACGCGCAGATTCTCAAGGCGGAGAGCCTCGCGCGCGCCACCCCCGGCGTGACGGAAGTGCGCGCCTACAGCAAGGCGCAATCCGACCGGCTGTTGGAGCCATGGCTGGGCGGCCTCTCGCTCGACGAATTGCCGGTGCCGCGCATGATCGCGGTCCGCGTCGGCCCGAGCGTGCGGCTCGACGTCGCGGCGCTGCGCCAGACGCTCACCGCCCAGGTCGCCGGCGCCAGCCTCGACGATCACCGCGGTTGGATCGACCGCATGCGCCGCATGGCCACCGCTGCCGTAGCCGGCGGCACCGGTATCTTCGGCCTGGTGCTGGTGGCGACCTGGCTCTCGGTGGCCTTTGCAACCCGCGGGGCGATGGCGAGCAACCGCCCCGTCGTCGAGGTGCTGCACTTCGTCGGCGCCAAGGAGGCCTATATCGCGAGCCAGTTCCAGCGCCATTTCCTAGCCCTCGGCCTCAAGGGCGGAGCGATCGGCGGCATCGCGGCCATGGCCTTCCTGGCGCTCGCCGGACCGGTCAGCGGCATGTACGTCGGCTCCGCGGGAGAGGCGGAGGCCGCCGCCCTGTTCGGAGCCTTCTCGATCGGGACCGCGGGCTATGTCATGGTCGGGCTCGAGGTGATTCTGATCGCGGTCATCACCGCGATCACCTCCCGCTTGGTGGTGATTCACACTTTGAGAACCATGTATTGATGGTAGCATGCCATCCAAGCGCCAAATTCTGCGATATGCTGGTGTTTGGCTGATGGCTCCTCATGATGATCGAGCACGACTCATCTCTGGCAACCGGCGCCGGCACGGTCCCGCGACGTGATGCGGTTTCGCCGCAACACTCTGTTTCGCCGCGGCGTTCGGTTGCGCCGCGGCGCTCTGTGTTGCTGCGCCGGCTGGGCCGGGCTGCCGCGGCCGCCTGCTGGCTGGCGGCGGCATTGCTCGGCGGCGGCTTTCTATGGTTCGCCTTTCATATCGCCGATGAGGAAGTGCATCTCGACCGCGCCGCGGACGGGATCGTCGCGCTGACCGGCGGCCCGTCGCGGCTCGACGATGCGGTGGACCTGCTGGCGTCGGGGAACGGCCGCCGGCTGCTGATCAGCGGGGTCGCCCCGACCACCAACAGCGCGGACCTGATGCGCCGCGTGCCCGACCATCAACGCTGGTTCGATTGCTGCATCGATCTCGACTACAGCGCCGTCAATACCATCGGCAACGCCATCGAAACCCGGCGCTGGGCGCTCGGCCACGGCTTCCGCTCGCTGGTGGTGGTCACCTCGAGCTATCACATGCCGCGCGCCATGCTCGAGCTTTCCCATCAATTGCCGGGCCTGACGCTGATCCCCTATCCGGTGGTGACCCAGCAGCGTCGTGCCGAGCCGTGGTGGTCGCATCCCGCGAGCGCGAAAATCCTTGTCTTGGAGTATTTCAAGTATATCGTGGCGACCGCACGGATCGGGCTCGATGCACCGCCGGGCGCAACGACGGTGGCGGCATCCCGCGGCCGCGCCAAGATTTGATCCCTCGAGCAAGGCCACGGACCTGATGATGTGATCCTGCTCCGCTCGATCCTGTTCAATCTGCTGTTCTACCTGAACCTCCTCGTCCATCTCCTGCTCGCCATGCCGACGCTGGTGATGCCGTATTGGGCCGTCGTCGCAGTCGCCAAGATGTGGGGCCGCACCAACCTGTGGCTGTTGCGCCATGTCTGCGGGCTCGATGTGGAGTGGCGCGGCCTGGAGAAAATTCCGCCGGGTGGAATCATCGTCGCCGCCAAGCATCAATCGGCGTGGGAGACGTTCGCACTGCTCACGCTGCTCGCCGATCCCGTGTTCATTCTCAAGCGCGAATTGATGTGGATACCGATGTTCGGCTGGTGCCTGTGGAAGGGCGGGATGATCCCGGTCGATCGCGGCGGCGGCAGGTCGGCGCTGACCGCGATGACGGCCCGGGCGCGCGCCGCGATCGCCGCAGGCCGGCAGATCATCATCTTTCCCGAGGGCACCCGCCGGCCGGCCGGAGCGGCGCCGAAATACAAATTCGGGGTCGCCTTCCTCTACGCCGATTGCGGCGCGCCTTGCGTGCCGATCGCGCTGAATTCCGGGCTGTTCTGGCCGCGCCGCCGGTTCCTGCGCTTCCCCGGCAAGATCCGCGTCGAAGTCCTCGACCCGATCCAGCCGGGCCAGGACCGCAACGCCTTCTTCACCGAACTCGAACAGCGGCTGGAAGCCGCCACGGCGCGGCTGGTCGCCGAGGGGCTGCGCGATCTCGGCGAGGCCGGACGCTCCCGCTTCGAAGCGGCACAGAGCCGCGCCTGATCTCGGCCGCGCCTGATCTCGGCCTCGCCTGATCTCGATCGAGTTCGGCGGCCAGCTCGGGAGGGCTGTCCAAAGCGGCGCCCCAGGGTTGCCCCGGTGGCGGCCCGCCATCAAAAATGCACATCCCCGCCCCTGGCCGATCACGAAATGGGCTCAGCGGCTTGGTCCGTTGCGATGCCAGGGCCGTGTGCAGGCGGGGTTTCGGCATGCGCACGGGCGGCCGGGGAGCGTGTCATGTATCGTGCGTCAACCATTCTCGTTCTCGCCAGCCTCACATTCGCGAGCTTCGCCATCGGTGGCGCGCTCGCCGCTCCGGCGTCGGCGGCACCGCTGCGCCCGGGCGAGCTCGCGACCACCGACGGCGTGTTGCGCTGGATCAACGTCTACCGCACCAAGCGCGATCTCGCCCATGTGCCCGCCGCGGTGCGCGCGCTGAGCCAGCTCGGCGGGCTGAAGGATCCGGAAAATTCCGGTGTCTATGTGGGCTTCATCGCCGGCATCATCGGGTCGAACCCGGGCAAGGCCGAAGAGCTGATCGGGAAAATGTTCCCGCTGCCGCCCGAGGACGATTGGGCGATCATCCGCGGCGTCGCCTATTCGGGAGCGGCGGGATGGAAGGACATGCTCAACCGCCTCGCCGAGCGCCTGCCGGCCCGCCGCCTGATGATCGAGAAGTACGTCGACGGCAAGCTACCGACCCTGGACGACCTCTCCTTCGCCGGCAGCCCGACCTCCATGGACAAGTTTCGGAATTTCTTCAGCAAGCCGCCCGAGGCGGTAAAGCTCGATCCGAGTGCGGAAGTGCTGGACACGCTGTGGGGCTATTATTTCGCCAGCGGTTCCTATGGGCCGATCGCCCGCATCCTGCTCATGTTGCCGTGGTCGAAGGACCGCGAGGACACCGAGCGCCTGACCGTGGGCAACATGGCGAAATACACCCTCGCCAGCAATGCGGCACGCGATGCCGACCTGCTCGCCATGCTCAAGCGCGGGCTGGACCGCCAGCCCGCCAATGTGCAGCCGATCCTCGTGGAGGTCATCGAAGCGGCCGAGACGATGGAACTCGCCCACATCCGCAAGGCCGCGCTCGCCTCGATCGAGGACTTGAAGCGCAAAGGTCCCGGCTCCAAGCGCGACATCTCGACCTGGGGACAGATCGGGCAAGGCGCCGTGGCGCTCGGCTGCATCGCCGCCGCGGTGACCGGGCAGGTCGAGATCGGGATCCCCTGCGTGGTCGGCGGCGCGCTGGGCTCGGCAGCGTTGAACTATTGGGGCAAGGATTAGCCCGAAAGATTCAGAAGCCGGTGAACAGCAGGTCGAGCGCGGCGATGATGTGGTCGCGCTCGTGGGCGAGCGAGCCGCAAGACCCGCCCAGCACGCTCTTTCGCACGGTGACAATCTCCTGCACGATCAGTGTGAAGGCCTTGTCTTCGACGTTTACACGCGGGTTGAGGCGGTCGGCATACTTGCCGCTGTCCGCCGTCTCGAGCGGCGCCACCACGACGGTGTCCAGGCTGCGCGACAGAAGATCGTTTTGAAGCGCGACCAGAAAAGGCTGGCGGTCGCGGCTGCGCCGGAATGGGTTTGCGAACAGGTCGAACTGTTTCATCGCCGGCTACAGCAGCCCGGCATCGTCGGACAACAGGCCGTGCTCGGCGACCCGACGATTATATTGGGCGATCGCTTCCTGGTTGTCCTGCAACCACTGCTTTTCGAGTTCCGCGCGCACCAGGCTGCGCAAGCGCCGCTCCAGCGTCTCGGAAATGTTTATGCGCATGCGGCGTGCATGATCGAGCAATTCGGCGTCAACGAACAGGTTGACTGCGCGCTTCTTGGCTGGCCTGTCGCTCATCATTGCGGTGGCCTCGGGTTCGTGCGCAAGACTAATGCGCATGAACGGCCTTGGCAAGGGGCCGATGGGGGCTTTCCGCTTCGGAATTTGCCGCCCGAATGTCAGCGCTGCCGCATGGGTGCAGTTGAATTCGCCTGGCCACCCGGGGTACGGATACCGTCATGAACACGCTGACTTCTGAGGAGATCGCCCGCCTGAGTCCGCCCGAACGGCTGGCGCTGATTGGCGACTTGTGGGACAGCCTTACCGACGCCGAACTGCCGGTTTCGCCCGCGCAGCTGGTTGAACTCGAACGCCGCCTCGACAGTTTCGAGCGTGACCGCGCACGCAGCATAACCTGGGAGCAACTGAAAGCAGCGCTTGCCACTCGCGCACCGTGACGCGGTCGCTGATCCCGACAGCGCTTTCCCCACACGTCTGCTGACTGCCGCGCCCGCGCCGCACTACCCGCCTGTCCCGCCCACCGTGATCCGCTCCATCCGCAAGGTCGGCTGGCCGACGCCGACCGGGACGCCCTGGCCGTTCTTGCCGCAGGTGCCGATGCCGGGGTCGAGGGCGAGGTCGTTGCCGATCATGGTGATGCGGTTGAGATCGGTCGGGCCGTTGCCGATCAGCGTCGCGCCCTTGACCGGGGCGCCGACCTTGCCGTTCTCGATCAGGTAGGCCTCGGTGCACTGGAACACGAACTTGCCCGAGGTGATGTCGACCTGGCCGCCGCCGAAGTTCACGGCGTAGATGCCGTTCTTGACCGAGGCGATGATTTCGGCCGGGTCGCGGCCGCCGGCGAGCATGTAGGTGTTGGTCATGCGCGGCATCGGGACGTGGCGCGTAGCTTTCGCGGCGGCCGTTGCCGGTCGGGCGCATGCCCATCAGCCGCGCGTTCTGGCGGTCCTGCATGTAGCCGACCAGCACGCCGTCCTCGATCAGCACGGTGCGGTTGGTGGGCGTGCCTTCGTCGTCGATGGAGAGCGAGCCGCGGCGCGACGCCATGGTGCCGTCGTCGACCACGGTCACGCCCTTGGCGGCCACGCTGCTGGCCCATCAGGCCGGCAAAGGCCGAGGTCTTCTTGCGGTTGAAGTCGCCTTCCAGGCCGTGGCCGACCGCCTCGTGCAGCAGGACGCCGGGCCAGCCGGGGCCGAGCACCACGTCCATCTCGCCGGCCGGCGCAGGCACCGCGTCGAGGTTGACCAGCGCCTGGCGCAGCGCCTCGTCGACCGCGCCGCGCCACGCCTTGGCCGCGACGAAGCGCTCGTAGGACTCGCGCGGCCGCCGTAGCCGTGGCTGCCGGTCTCCTGGCGGTCGCCGTCGCCGGCGACGACCGACACGTTGACCCGCACCATCGGGCGCACGTCGCGATAGATCTCGCCGTCCGGCGCGCACGATCTCGATCATCTGCCAGGTGGCGGCGAGGCTCGCCGAGACCTGGCGCACGCGGGCGTCCTGGTCGCGGGCATAGGCGTTCGATTTCCTCCAGCAGCTCGACCTTGGATTCGAAGCCGAGGCTCGGCGAGCGGATTGTCGTCGGTATAGAGGCGGGCGTTGGTCCGCGCCGGCCCGTCGGCAATACTGGCCGCTATAGCCGCCCTTCACCGCGCGCACCGAATTGGCGGCGCGCTGCGATCGCCTCCTCCGAGATCTCGGAGGCATGGGCATAGCCGGCCGCCTCGTCCTTGACCGCGCGCAGGCCGAAGCCCTGGGCGGTGTCGTAGGTCGCCTACTTGAGCCGGCCATTGTCGAACACCATCACTTCGGACTGCCGGTATTCGAGGAACAATTCGCCGTCGTCGGCGCCCTCGAGGCCGTGGCCGAGGATGCGGGAGAGCCGCGTCTGGTCGAGGCCCGCGCGATCGATCAGGGACGTGGGCGAAGTGGACGTGGGCGAGGTGGAAGCGGGCGATGTCATGAGGAAGGTCCGCGGTTGAATGGGCTGCCGCCAACATAGGGCCTCCGCCGGCAATGCGCGAGGGTCGCCCCGCAAAACCCTTTTCGTTGCCCGGCTGCCCCTCGACCGAAGGCGCGCTGCGGCGGGCGACGCGAAGCGCCACCGGCGGACATTCGAAGGCTTCAGCGCCTGCGGGGTCCGTGATACAAGGTCGTGCACGGCAGATCAGAGCCAAACATTTGCCTGCCGTTTCGGTCCGTCCGCCACGTTTCGAGCGGCACGCACCACACCAGCGATATCAATAATCAAGGAGGGCGCCGATTATGGACGAGATCAGAGGCACCATGCTGAAGACGGGCGCCGCGGCGGCGACGCCGGCGGCAGCACCGCAGGTGTTCGCTCAGGAGACCGGGCAAGGAACGGCCAAGTTCTACGAAAAAGGAAGTGTTCGCATCGCCTATCAGGATGTCGGTTCCGGTTTTCCGCTGTTGCTCATCGCCGGCGGGGGATTGAACTCGAAGATGGCCGGCCTGGCTACCAGCCCCTTCAACCCGATCGAGGAATTCAAGGGTGAGTACCGCTGCATCGCTTCGGACCTGCGCAACGCCAGCGGCGGCCGGGTGCGCCCGTTCGATTTCTTTTTTATTTCCTTCGAAATTTTCATTTTCATTTCCAATACTAAAATAAAAACAAACAATTACTTTTCCTGGTTCTGTTTAATTTCTTCCAATCTTTGATTCATTGAATATTCATTGTCGTTGATTGCATTTTTAATTTTGCTAATGTTCTTCTCTATCTCTGTGATATTATCCTTTATTCCTTTTATTTTTTTGGTGTAAATTTCTTTTGATTTTGCTGAATTGCCTTGCGTTGATTTAAATTCATCAACTTCTTTTTCTAATTTTTTTGATTCTTCTGAATATTTCTTTTCCACATCTTCCAAATGTTCAATGCGTTCGTTCGACCTTTAATTTCATCCCCTAATTTTGCTAATTCATTTTCGTTTGTTTTCATTAACTTGTCAATGTTTTCTTCAGACAAATTCTTTTGCTGTGATTTGAGATTGTCGTTCTTTTCCTTTTAATTCATTTAATCGTTTCAAAGATTTTCTGTGAGTTTCCTCAATTCATTTTTACTGTCGTTGATTTGTGTTTTCAATACTTTCATATTATTTTGAAGATAATTCAACTCCTGCACTCTGACTAAAATTGAATCTTGCTGCTTAAAATTAGCTCCACCTGTCATCAGCCCAGTTGGATCAAAGACATCTCCGTCGAGATTGACACATTTAACTTTGATATTATCATTGTATGCTAATTTCCTTGCTACTTCGCTTGTTGTGCAGATGAATGTTGAACCAAACACAAAATCCATTGCAGGTGCATATGCTTTGTCAAATTTAATTAAATCAATTGCTAATTTGGCATCGTTGCCTGCTATTTCTTGAACCA
>CAVVCE010000046.1:0-26084 GCA_963746235.1 uncultured Alphaproteobacteria bacterium | reverse complement strand
TCGTGCTCCTCAACGCCGATGACGTGCTGCTGCCCGGCGCGCTCGCCGCGTGGCGCGACGCGCTCGCCGTGGCGCCGGCCGCCGACATCGTGCGGGGACGGGCGACGTTCGCCGAGATCGACGGCGCCGGCGTCGCCGGTCCGGTCGCGGGCGCCGACGAACGGGCGGCAGGTCCACTGGACACCGATCTCCTGCTCCGCGGTCCCTGTGCGATCAACAGCCTGTGCATCCGCCGCGCGGTGATCGACCGCATCGGCGCGTTCGATACCGCCTACCGGCTCGCCGCCGACCGCGAATGGATGCTGCGCGCATGGATCGCCGAGGTTCCGCTGCTCGAAATCGACCGCGCTGTCTATCGCTATCTCATGCATGACGGCTCCAGCACGATCGACCGCGCACGCAAGAATTTCGCGCTGGTGCGCCGCGAAAACATTGCGATCGCGCAGCGCTACATGAGCGGCGACGCCGCGCGGCGGGCATCGGCCGAAACATTGCGCGCCGTGCGGCAATGGCATGCCGCCGAGACCACGATGCTGGCAGCGCACCAGTTGCGTGCCGGCGAGTTGGGCGGTCTTCTCGATACCACGCGGCGCGCCTTCCGCACCGCCCCGCTATGGCCGCTGCGCGGCGCGCGCGAGGTCGCGGCCTGGCTGTGGAAGAAGGCCCGGTAGGGATTATCCCGCGCGGCCTTCTCATGGTTTCCTCCCCGTCTTCGGCGAGCGGAATCGGGTGGCGGCCGCTTCCGCATTCACGCGGCGCTTCAAGAGACCCCACCCCAGCCCTCACCCGCAGGTACGGGCGGGAGCACCTGCTCTCTCTGAAGCGGGAGAACAGAGAAACTCATGTGCGGCATCGCCGCAATCGTTGCGCTTGCCGGCAACGCCGTTCCGCCGGCGCTGTGTGCCCGTTTCGATGCCGCATTGGCGCATCGGGGACCGGACGCCAGCGGGCTCGCGACCTATCGGCGCGACGGCAGCCCCGCTCCCACCGATGCGGCCGAACTCGCATTGCTGCACCGCCGGCTCTCGATCATCGATCTCGACCCCCGCGCCAACCAGCCGATGGCATCGTCGGACGGCCGCTACGTGCTCGTCTTCAACGGCGAGATCTACAATTACGTCGAGTTGCGCGAGGCCCTCGCGCGCGACGGACATGTGTTCCGCACCGCGTCCGACAGCGAGGTGCTCATCGCGGCCTATGCGACTTGGGGCGAAAAGGCGCTCAACCGCTTCACCGGCATGTACGCCTTCGTCATGCTCGACCGCGAACGCCGAGAATTGTTCCTGGCGCGCGATCCCTTCGGCATCAAGCCGCTGTTCTGGGCGCGCGGCAGCGGTCATCTCGCCATCGCTTCCGAGATCGGTCCGCTGCTCGACGTGCCCGGCGTCGGGCGCGGCATCGACCAGGCCCGCACCTGCCTGTTCCTGTCGGTCGGCCAGACCGATGAAGGCGAGCGGACGATGTTCGCCAATGTCCGCAGCCTGCCGGCGGGAAGCTTCGCGCGCGTTGTGCTCGATGCACCGGCGGTCGCGCCGGTGGCGTTCTGGCGGCCGACGATCGCGGTGCGCGACCGCAGTCCCAAGGCCGCGGCGCTCGAAGTGCGCGAGGCGCTGATCCGGTCCGTCGAGCTTCATCTGCGCAGCGACGTGCCGACCGGCATTTCGCTGTCGGGCGGCATCGACTCCTCCGCCATCATTGCCTGCGCGCGGGCGGTCGGCGGGCCCGCCGTGGACCTGCGCAGCTTCAGCTTCACCGCCACCGGATCGGAAGTCGACGAGACCCCTTTCATCGAGATGGCCGCGCAGGCCGCGGGCGCCGAGCGGCATATGGTGCGCATCGAACCGGCCGAGATCGTCGCCGACATCGATCGGCTCATCGCCGTGCAGGGCGAGCCGTTCGGCAGCCTCTCCATGTATGCCCAGCACCGCGTCATGGGGCTTGCGCGCGATCACGGCATCAAGGTGATCCTGGACGGGCAGGGGGCCGACGAGTTGTTCGCCGGATACCGCCCGTATCTCGCGCGGCGGCTGAGCGAATTGCTGGCGTCGTTCCGCCTGCCGGAAGCGATCCGGTTCGTGCGCGCCATGGGCAAGCTCCCCGGCGCCGGCGCCCGGCTGATCGCCCAGGCGTTCGAGCCTGCGGTCTCGCCGGAGCTGCGCGGTCTTGCGCGGCGCGTGGTCGGGCGGCCGTTGTTGCCGCCCTGGATCGACGGCCGGTGGTTTGCCGGAAACAACGCGTTTGCCACCGGGCGAGGATTGCAGGCAAGCCCGCATCTGTTCCACGATGCGCTGGTGCAGAGCCTGACCGAGACCGTGTTGCCGGCGCTGCTGCGCTATGGCGACCGCAACTCGATGGCGTTTTCCATCGAATCGCGGGTGCCGTTCCTCACGCCCGGCGCTCGCCGATCTCGCCTATTCGCTGCCGGCGGACCAACTCGTGAGCGGCAATGCGGTGTCCAAGGCGGTTCTGCGCGACGCCATGCGCGGCCTCGTTCCCGACGCGATCCTCGATCGCCGCGACAAGATCGCGTTCTCGACGCCGGACCGCATGTGGGGCCAGGCGTTGCGCCCGTTCTTCGAACGCACGCTGACCTCCGATGTCGCGCGCGCGCTGCCCTGGTTGAATGCGCAAGCGGCCCTGCAGGCGCTCGACCGCCGCATGGCACGGTCGGCGGCATTCGGCTTCGACCTCTGGCGCACCGTGAACGTGGTGCGCTGGATCGAGCGGTTCGATGTCGCCGCCACCTGAGCGCCGGCTCGCCTATTTCGCCCTCGATGTCCCCCACAAGGGACAGGCCAGCCACATCCACATCAGCGAGATCGTCAACAACCTGCGCCGGCTCGGCTGGCACATCGACCTGTTCGCGCCGGAGCCCGCGAGCGCGGGACGCGCCCGGTCGGCGCCGGCGCGCGCGCTGGAGTACCTGCGGGTGATGGCGCGCATCATTCCGCAACTCCGCCGCTACGACGCGCTCTATGTGCGGGCGCATCTGCTGGCATGGCCGGTGACGTTTTCTGCCCGCTTGCGCCGTCTCGTCATCGCCCAGGAGATCAACGGCATCGAGCTCGACGTGATCGTCAGCCATCCCTGGCTGGCGCCGCTGCGCCCGCTGGTGCGGTGGCTCTATCGGTCGCAATATGCCGTGTCCGACCGGCTGTTTCCGGTCACCGAGGGGCTGGCGCAATGGCTGCGCCGCGGCGGCTCCCATGACCGCATCACCGTGGTCGCCAATGGCGCCAATGTCGACCTGTTCCGTCCGATCGCGCGTGATTGCGCCCCGTTCGCGGTGTTCTTCGGCGGGCTCACCGCATGGCATGGCGTCGATCTCATGCTCGACGCGGTGCGTCACCCGAACTGGCCCGCAGGCGTGGAACTGGTGGTGATCGGCGCCGGCGCCCAGGAGCACCTCGTCCAGGCCGCCGTGCACTCCGGCTTGCCGGTGCGCTGGCTCGGCTATCGTCCCCACGAGCAGATTCCCGAGCTCGTCGCCGGCGCCATCGCCGGCCTGATCCCGATCACCAATCCGCGCGGCCGCTCGTCGACGGGCATTTCGCCGCTCAAGCTTTATGAGACGCTGGCGTGCGGCATCGCCGCCGTGGTCACCGACCTGCCGGGGCAGGCCGAAGTGGTGCGCGCCGGCGCCTGCGGGGTCGTTATTCCTTGTGACGATGCGGCGGCGCTGGCCGGTGCCGTGGCGCAACTCGCCGCTGATCCCGCCGCCGCCCGCGAGATGGGACGCCGCGGGGCCGACTTCGTGCGGCGCGAGCATTCCTGGGCAGCCCGCGCGGCCGAGATCGACCGCGTCCTGCGCGGCGCCCTCGCGGAGCGCGCCGGCGATCCCAAGATGGGGAGGTGACGCGCCGAATGGCCACAAATGCACCCGCCGCGCCGCTCCTGCCTATCTTCTAATCAGCCGTAACGCACTGAATCAAAACGTGTTTGAATAACATCTTACGATACAGTCGCCACCTGCATAAAGGCGTGCTAGGGGAGGAATTAGGGCGTTTTAAAGGGTACAGGGGGCCGGTCGCAATGTTGCATGCCGCGAAATCCAGCGCGGGCCCGGAATTGAGCGTTGGCGTGATTGGCGTCGGCGTCATGGGCTCGAACCACGCGCGCGTCCTTGCGGAAATGCCTGGGGTTCGGTTGGCCGGGGTGGCCGATCCCGACCGCAAGCAAGCCCACTTTGTCGGCACCACGCTCGGATGCCCGGCGCTGAGCACGGTCGAGGAGCTGCTCGACCGCGGCGTCGATGCGGTGTCGATCGCGGCGCCGACCCATCTTCATCGCACCATTGCACTCGCCTGCATCGAGCGCGGCGTCCACGTCCTGGTCGAAAAGCCGATCGCCTCATCGGTCGCCGAAGGCGAAGACATCATCGGCGCCGCGCGCCGCGCCGGCCTCACCTTGATGATCGGCCATGTCGAGCGTTTCAACCCGGCCGTCCAGGCGATCGCGGAAGCGATCCGCAACGAGGACATTCTCTCGATCGCGATCACCCGGGTCGGGCCGTTTCCGCCGCGGATGTCGAATGTCGGCGTGGTCATCGATCTCGCCGTCCATGACATCGACCTGATCTGCTGGTTCACCCGCTCGCAAATCGTCGAGGTGCAGCCGCAGCTTTCCAACGCGGTCGCCGAGCGTGAGGACATCGCGCTCCTGCAGTTCCGCACCGCCTCGGGCGTGCTCGCCCACATCAACACCAACTGGTTGACGCCGTTCAAGGCGCGCACCGTCCACGTCGCCACCAAGCGCAAATACGTCATCGGCGACCTGCTGACGCGCCAGGTCACCGAGTGCTACGGCTTCCAGCCCGACGGCAGCTATTCCATGCGGCATCTCTCGGTCGGCCATGCCGAGCCGCTGCGCGCCGAGTTGATGGCCTTCGTCAAGGCCATCAAGGACCGCACGCCGCCGCCGGTCACCGGCGAGGACGGCGTGGCGAGCCTCGCCATCGCTATTCAGTGCCTCGATGGCCGCTCCTCGGACGCCGCGCCGGATCCCAAGCCCGCGAGCCTGCCCAAGAATGCTTCGGCCAGCGCTTCGGCGAGTTCCCCCTGCGCGACGCCGCGCTCAATCGGCGCTCGCGAAGTCATGAACGAGCAGGCCCGGTTCGACCGCGCTCCGATTCCGTTCATCGATGTCGCCGCACAGCGGCGCAGGCTCGGCGGCAAGATCGACGCCGCGGTATCGCGCGTGCTCGACCATTGCCAGTTCATCCTCGGTCCCGAGGTGCGTGCGCTCGAGCAGGCGCTGGCGGAATTCTGCGGCGCGCGGCACGTCGTCACCTGCGCCAGCGGCACCGATGCGCTCGCTCTGGTGCTGATGGCGAAGAACATCGGTCCCGGCGACGCCGTCATCTGCCCGTCATTCACGTTCTGCGCCACCGCGGAAATGGTGGTCCTGCTCGGTGCGACGCCGGTGTTCGCCGATGTCGACGAAGCGACCTTCAATATTTCTCCCGCCAGCGTGGCAGGTGCGGTCGCGACGGCAAAGCAGGCCGGCCTCACGCCGCGCATGATCCTGCCGGTCGACCTGTTCGGGCTGCCGGCCGATCTCCATGCGCTCAATGCGATCGCGGCGGCGGAAAAGCTGTTCGTGCTCGACGATGCCGCCCAAGGCTTTGGCGCAACCATCGGCAACCGCAACATCGGCACTCTCGCCGACGCCACCACGACGAGCTTCTTTCCGGCGAAGCCGCTCGGCTGCTACGGCGACGGCGGCGCCGTCTTCACCGATGACGCCGAGATGGCCGAAATCCTCGTCAGCCTGCGCGTGCACGGGCAGGGCAGCGACAAATACGACAATGTGCGGATCGGACTGACGGCGCGGCTCGACACCATCCAGGCGGCGGTGCTGATCGAGAAGCTGAAAATCTTTCCCGACGAGATCGACGCCCGCAACCGGGTCGCCAGGCGCTACGCCCAGGCCCTCGACGGCATCGTCGTGGTGCCGAAGGTGCCGGATGGCGCCACCTCGATCTGGGCGCAATACACGATCCGCGTCAAAGCCGGCACCCGCGACGCGTTCGCGGCGGCCTTGAAGGCCGACGGCATCCCGACCGCGATCTATTATCCCAAGCCCCTGCACCGTCAGCAGATCTACGGCCGGTTTCCCTGCGCCGACGGCGGACTGCCGGTGACCGACCGCATCGCCGACGAGGTCATCAGCCTGCCGATGCACGCCTATCTCGACGAGCCGACCCAGGACCGCATCGTTGCTGCGGTCGAGCGGGCGGTTGAGCAGTGACGGCGTGCCCATCTCTCTCCCCCTGAAAGGGGCTGTCGGATTCACACATCGTCGTGTCGGATGCTGGCACCTCTCCCCGCGTGCGGGGAGAGGTCGGCGCGCTCTTGCGCGCCGGGTGAGGGGGCCTCGTCGCGAGTTTGAGCGTGTGGGTAGGCCCCCTCACCCCGACCCTCTCCCCGCAAGCGGGGCGAGGGAGAAAGGCGCCATGCCCCATTACAATTGTCCGACCGGGACGCGACAGTCCCTTTCAGCGGGAGGGAGATGGCAAATCGGACTTGTGACACAGTCGTGCTCGCCCCAAGGCTGAGACCTCGCGAATGCTCGACCGCATCCTGACCGTCGGCGGCTTCACGCTCGCCTCGCGCGTGACCGGCTTCATGCGCGACATCATGCTGGCGGCGATCCTCGGCGCTGGCCCGGTGGCCGACGCATTCTTCATCGCGCTGCGGCTGCCGAACCACTTCCGCGCCATCTTTGCCGAAGGGGCGTTCAACGCTGCCTTCGTCCCAGCCTATGCGCGTATCCGCCATCAAGCCGGCGCGGCGCCGGCGCGGCTGTTCGCCGACCGCGTGTTCACGATGCTGTTTGCGGCGGAGGCGGTGCTGCTGGCGGTGGCGCTGCTGTTCACGCCGGCGGTGATTTCGCTGCTGGCGCCGGGGTTCCGGGATGATCCCCACCGCTTTGCGCTCGCCGTCGAGCTCACCCGCATCACCTTTCCCTACCTGTTGCTGGTCAGCCTGGTGACGCTCTACGGCGGCATCCTCAATGCGCTGCAGCGCTTCGCCTCGCCCGCCGCCGCGCCGATCCTGCTCAACCTGTCGATGATGGCGACGCTGGCGCTGGCGGTGTTCTTCCCGACCGCCGGGCATGCGGCGGCGTGGGGCGTATTCATCGCGGGATGCCTGGAAGCGGCGATGGTCGCCGCCGATCTCGCCCACCGCGACGGCTTGCCGAAATTCCGCGAGCTCGCGTGGGACGATGACGTCCGCCGCTTCTTCCGGGCGCTCGGGCCGGCGACGCTCGGCTCCGCCGGCACCCAGATCGCCCTCTTCGCCGACACCATCATCGCGAGCTTTCTCGCTGCCGGAGCGGTTTCGGCGCTCTACTATGCCGACCGGCTCAATCAGCTTCCCATCGGGGTCATCGGCATCGCGATCGGCACCGTCCTGCTGCCGGAAATGGCGAGCCGGATCGCGGCCGGCGACGAGGCTGGCGCGCGCCACGCCCAGGATCGCGCCATCGAACTCACGCTGCTGCTGTCGATCCCCTGCCTCGTCGCTTTCATCGTGGTGCCGGACCTGATCATGCTGGCGCTGTTCTCCCGCGGCGCCTTCACCGCGGCCGATGCCGGCGCCGCCGGCGCGACGCTCGCCGCCTATTCCATCGGCCTGCTGCCGTTCGTGCTGCTGCGCAGCGTGTCGTCGTGCTTTCTCGCCCGCGGCGACACCGCAACCCCCGTCAAGGCGCTGCTCGTCTCCGTGGTCGTCAACGTCGCCTTGAAGATCATGCTGATGGACCGCTACGCCCAGGTCGGGCTCGCCTTTGCGACCTCGATCGGCGTGTGGGTGAACTTTTGCCTGCTGACGTGGTTTGCGATGCGCGCCAAACTGATGAGCTTCGACGCCCGCCTGCGGACATCGTTGGTGAAGCTCGCCGTGGCCGGCCTGGCGCTCGCGGCCGCCCTGCTGCTCGCCGCCGCTCCGGTCGTGCGGCTGACCGGATCAGTGGGCACCCTGGGACATGTCGCCGCGCTTTTGGCGCTGGCGGTCCTGGGTGCCGCGGTCTATGGCGGCGCGATCGCGGCCATGTTCGGGCGGCAGTGGTTGACGGTGTTTCGCCGGCGCCGCGCCCGTTCGGTGCCCTGATACCGGCGACCGCGATCGCTGCGGCCGTGTGCACGGGCGTGTGAACGGGAATGGCTGCCATTCGCGTTGCACAATAGCCTTTTTTCCACCTTCATGTAGCCATCTATACCGGAGCGTATGTTACCGGTCACACCTACGGAGAAACCATGCGGACGTTCACTCCCGGACGCGCGCTCATGCTCGCAATTCTCGCGGCGCTGGCCGCCTGCAGCGAGGCCCCGCAACAAAGGGCGGCGCCGCCGCCGCCGCAAGTGACCGTTGCCACCCCGATCAAGCGCAGCGTCGTCGACCAGGACGAGTATGTCGGCCGCTTCGTGGCCGTCGACAGCGTGGAGATACGCGCCCGGGTGTCCGGCTATCTCGACCGCATCCACTTTACCGACGGCCAGATGGTCAAGCAGGGCGATCTCCTGTTCACCATCGACCGCCGGCCGTTCCAGACCACGCTCGATCAGGCCAAGGGCAATCTCCAGCAGGCGCAGGCCAATCTCGCCTTTACCGAGGCCGACCTCGCCCGCGGCGCGCAGCTTGTGAAGGAGCGCACCATCACCGAGCAGACCTTCGACCAGCGCACCCAGGCCAAGCGCGTCGCCGAGGCCACGGTCGCGGCCCAGACGGCGGCGGTGAAGCAGGCGACGCTCGATCTCGAATTCACCGAGTTGCGGGCTCCGGTGGCCGGCCGGATCGGCGACCGCAGGGTGTCGCCGGGCAATCTCGTCACCGGAAACACGACGGGCACCACCTCGTTGCTCGCGACCATCGTTTCGTTGGATCCGATCCGTTTCGAATTCGCCTTCGATGAGGCATCCTATCTGCGCTACGAGCGGCTCGCAAAGGGCGGGCGCGACATGACGAGCCGCGACAGCAGCTCGCTGGTCGCGCTCAAATTGCTGGACGAACTGGACTTCGTGCATCAGGGCCGGATGGACTTCGTCGACAATGTGATCGACCGCTCGTCCGGCACGATCCGCGGCCGTGCGGTGTTCTCCAATCCCGACGGCGTGTTCACGCCGGGAATGTTCGCGCGCGTGCGGGTGCCGGGCTCGCCGTCCTACACCGCGCTGATGGTCCCCGACGGCGCCATCGGCACCGAGCAGACGCGCAAATTCGTGCTGGTCGTCGGCGCAGACGATGTCGTGAAGATGAAATACGTCACGCTCGGACAGGTGTTCAACGGCCAGCGGGTGATCAAGACCGGCTTGCAGGAGGACGATCGTGTCGTCGTCAACGGCCTGATGCGCGCGCGTTCCGGGCAGAAAGTGTCGCCGCAGACCGAACCGCCGCCCACCCCGGTAGCCGGGGCGGAACAAGTCAACGCGAACTGAGACCGGCGATGCGGATTTCCCATTTCTTCATCGATCGGCCGATCTTCGCGGCGGTGGTCTCGATCGTCTTCGTCATTCTCGGCCTGGTGTCGTTCTCGCGGCTTCCGGTCGCGCAGTATCCCGACATCGCACCGCCGACCATCAACGTCAGCGGCCAATATCCCGGCGCCAGCGCGGACATCGTGGCCTCGACGGTGGTCTCGCCGATGGAGGATCAGATCAACGGTGTCGAGAACATGATCTACATGTCCTCGAATTCGACCTCCGACGGCCGCTTCACCACCGCGGTCTCGTTCGAGCTCGGCACCAATCTCGACATCGCCCAGGTCCAGGTCCAGAACCGTGTCGCGATCGCCCAGCCGCGACTGCCGGTCGATGTTCGCAACATCGGCGTCACGGTCACCAAGGCCTCGCCCGACCTGATGATGGTGGTGCACATCTACTCGCCCGACAAGTCGCGCGATGGGCTGTTCATCTCCAATTACGCGACCCTCGAGATCAAGGACTCGCTGATCCGCGTCGACGGCGTCGGCTCGATTACCGTGTTCGGCGTGCGCGATTTTTCGATGCGCATCTGGCTCGATCCCGACCGATTGCAGTCCATCAACATGACTGCGGCCGATGTCATGGCGGCGCTGCAGGGCCAGAACATCCAGGTCGCGTCCGGGGTGCTCAACCAGCAGCCGATGAATCCCGCCGGCCCCTTCGAGGTCGCGGTGCAGACGCTCGGCCGGCTCGCCGAGCCCGACGAATTCGCCGAGATCGTGGTGAAGCGCACGCCCGGCGCGCTGGTGCGGCTCAAGGATGTGGCGCGGGTCGAACTCGCGGCCCAGGACTACACCACGAATTCCTATCTCGACCGCGATCCCGCGGTGGCGCTCGCGATCTACCAGCGGCCGGGGTCGAACGCGCTCGACACCGCCAAGGGCATCATCAACACCATGAACCTGGTGGCGCAGCGGTTTCCGCCGGGGGTCAAATACGCCATCGTCTACAACCCGACCCAGTTCATCCAGCAGTCGGTCGATGCCGTCATCGAGACCATCGGCGAGGCCATCGTCCTCGTGGTGCTGGTCGTGATCCTGTTCCTGCAGACGTGGCGGGCGGCGATCATTCCCATCGTGGCGATTCCGGTCTCGCTGATCGGCACCTTCTTTTTCATGGGAGCGTTCGGATTCACGCTCAACAATCTCTCGCTGTTCGGGCTGGTGCTCGCGATCGGCATCGTGGTCGACGATGCGATCGTCGTGGTCGAGAACGTCGAGCGCAACATCGCCGCCGGGCTCTCGCCCCATGACGCCGCGGTGAAAAGCATGGACGAGGTCGGCGGGGCGCTGGTCGCGATCGCGCTCGTCTTGTGCGCGGTGTTCGTTCCGGCGGCCTTCATCACCGGGATCTCCGGCCAGTTCTATCGCCAGTTCGCCCTCACCATCGCCGGTGCCACGGTGATCTCGCTGATCGTGTCGCTGACGCTGTCGCCGGCCATGTGTGCATTGTTGCTCAAGCCCCACGACCCGCATCATCGGGTCCCCATATGGATGCGGCCGATCACCGGCTTCTTCAGGCTGTTCAACTGGGGCTTCGATCGGCTGGGCCATTTCTACGGCCTGATCACCGCGCGCGTGGTCCGCTACGCCGTCGTCATGCTGCTCGTCTATGTCGGCATCATCGCCTACGGCCTCAACGAGTTCCGCAAGACGCCGATCGGCTTCATCCCGCAGGTCGACCGCGGCTATCTCATCGTCGTGGTCCAGTTGCCTCCGGGAGCGTCGCTGGCGCGCACCGACGAGGTTCATCGCCGCGCCATCGACCTCGCGCTCGATACGCCGGGCGTCGAGCATGGCGTCAATTTCGTCGGCTTCTCCGGCGCGACCTTCACCAATGCTCCCAATTCCGGCGCCATCTTTCTCACCCTGGAGCCGTGGGAGAAGCGCGCCAGCGATCCCAACAAGTCGGCCGCCGCCATCACCAGGACGCTGTTCGGCAAGTTTGCCGCGATCCAGGAGGCGCTTATCCTGGTGGTGCAGCCGCCGCCGGTGTCCGGCATCGGCAATGCCGGCGGCTTTCGCATGATGGTGGAGGACCGCAGCGGCAGCGGTCCGCTGGCATTGCAGGCCGCGGCGCTCGCGATGATGGCCCGCGCCAACCAGACGCCGGGCCTCAATCAGGTGTATACGCTGTTCGAGACGTCGACGCCGCAACTCTATCTCGACATCGACCGCGCCAAGGCGGAACTGCTCGGGATCAACGTCACCGAGGTATTTTCCGCGCTCCAGGTCTTCATCGGCTCGGCCTATGTCAACGACTTCAACCTGTTCGGCCGCACCTTCCGCGTCACCGCGCAGGCGGATGCGCCGTTTCGTGAGAATGAGCGCGACGTGCTCAATCTGCGGGTACGCAACACCAACGGCGACACCGTGCCGCTCGGCTCGTTCACGACGGTGCACACCATTTCCGGGCCTTATCGGGTGCCGCGATACAATCTTTATCGGGCCGCCGAGGTCGATGGCATCGCGGCGCCGGGCTACTCCCAGGGCCAGGCGATCGACACCATGGAAAAGATCGCGGCCGAGGTCCTGCCCGAAGGCTTCAGCTATGAGTGGACGACGCTCGCCTTCCAGCAGCTCCGGGCCGGGAGCACTTCGGGTTTTGCCTTCGCGCTGGCGGTGGTGTTCGTGTTCCTGGTGCTGGCCGCGCAATATGAGAGCCTGACCCTGCCGCTGGCGGTGATCCTCATCGTGCCGATGTGCCTCGTCGCCTCGATCACCGGCGTGATCCTGCGCGGCATGGACAACAACATCCTGACCCAGGTCGGCTTCATCGTGCTGATCGGCCTCGCCGCCAAGAACGCCATCCTGATCGTCGAATTCGCCAAGCAGCTCGAGGAACGCGGCCTCGACCGCTTCGCCGCCGCGGTGGAGGCGGCCCGGCTGCGGCTGCGTCCGATCCTGATGACTTCGTTCGCCTTCATCTTCGGCGTGGTGCCGCTGGTGTGGGCGATCGGCGCCGGCGCCGAGCTGCGCCAGGCGCTGGGCACGGCGGTGTTCGCCGGCATGATCGGGGTGACGGCATTCGGCCTGATCTTCACGCCGGTGTTCTACGTCCTGACGCAGCGATTCGCCTCAAAGCGCCGCGGCCGCGCGGCGGCGGTGCCACAGCCGGCGCCACAGCCGGCCGAGTGACGAGCGCAGGAAGGCCCGGTCGACGGCAATGGCCGACACCGCACCGGGTCAGGTCATCCGCTGGCACTCCCTCGGCTGCTTCTACGTGGTTGCCGCCCAGGGCACGATGCAGCTCTGTACGATGCAGGCCTGTGCGATGCAGGTCGGTACGATGCGGGCCTTGACGATCATCATCATGGCGCGTTTCGTGTCCGGGCTGTAGCGGTCAGGCCCGTGAGATCGGAGTGTCCATGCATCCGTCGAAATTCGGTGTCTCTCAAAGCGTCACCCGCAAGGAAGACGATGCGCTCATCCGCGGCCGTGGCCGCTATGTCGCCGACGTCGCGCCCGCCGGCGCGCTGCATGCGGTGGTGTTGCGTTCGCCCCATGCCCATGCGCGCTTTCGCATCGCCGACATCGCGGTGGCGCGCAGTCTGCCCGGCGTCCATCTTATTCTCACCGCTCCCGACATCGCCGCGCTGGGCGGGCTGCCCTGCGTCGCCATCCCCGAGGGCGTGAAGGTCGACGCACCGCCCTATCCGGTGCTGGCGCGCGACGTGGTCCGCCATGTCGGCGATGCCGTCGCCTTCATCGTCGCCGACACCATCGAGCAGGCGAAAGACGCAGCCGAGGCTATATCGATTGTGTGGGAGCCGCTGCCCCATGTGGTCGGCGCGCGCGATGCGCTCGCGCCCGGGGCGCCGCCGGTGTGGCCGGGGCGCGCCGGCAATACGGCCTTCGAGATGACGCTCGGCGAACAGCGCGTGACCGCGGACGCCTTTGCGACAGCGGCCAAGATCGTTTCTCTGAGCGTCGTCAATCAGCGCCTCGTCACCAATTTTCTCGACACCCGCGCCGTGGTCGCTGAATACGACGCGGCAACGGATCGCATCACTCTGACCCTCGGCAGCCAGGGCTCCCACCTCGTGCGCGACATTCTCGCCAATGCGGTGCTCAAGATCGCGCCGGAGAAGCTGCGCCTGGTGACGCCGGATGTCGGCGGCGGCTTCGGCACCAAGCTGTTCCCCTATCGCGAATATGCGCTCGCGGCGGTTGCGGCAAAGCAGCTCGAACGTGCGGTGAAATGGGTCGCCGACCGCAGCGAGCATTTCCTCGGCGATACCCAGGGACGCGACAATTACACCACCGCCAGGCTCGCCCTCGATGCCGGGCATCGCTTCACCGCACTCGAGATCGACATGGTCTGCGACATGGGCGCCTATCTCTCCGCCTTCGCGCCCTACATCCCCTATGTCGGTGCCGTGATGCTGCCGGGCGTCTACGACTTTCCCGCCTGCTTCATTCACATCACCGCCGCGTTCACCAACACGCTGCCGGTCGATGCCTATCGCGGCGCCGGGCGGCCGGAGGCGGCCTATCTGATCGAGCGCCTGGTCGATGTGGCCGCGCACGAACTCGGCATTGCCCCTGACGCGCTGCGGCGCAAGAACTTCATCCGGCCGAAGGCGATGCCTTACACGACGCCGACCGGCAAGGTGTACGATTCCGGCGCGTTCGCCGACCATCTCGCGCGCGCCCAGGAGATCATCGACTGGAAGGGCTTTGCCCGCCGCGCCGCGCAGTCGAAAAAGGCCCACAAGCTGCGCGGTATCGGGCTTGCGACCTATATCGAGGCCTGCGGCAATAACGGCCCCGATGCCGCGACGGTACGGATGACGAAGGACGGCAATGTCATGGTGCTGGCCGGATCGCAGTCGACCGGGCAGGGCCACAAGACCGCCTACGCCCAGCTCGTCGCCGAGCATCTCGACCTGCCGCCGAACCGCATCACCGTGATCCAGGGCGACACCGACCTGATCGCGACCGGCGCGGGCACCGGAGGGTCGAGCTCGATCACCTGCGGCGGCGCTTCGGTGGCGAGCGCCGCGCGCAAGCTCTCGGACAATCTCAAGGCGCTCGCAGCCGACACGCTCGAGGCGTCGGCGTCCGACCTGGAGATCGAGAACGGACAGGTCCGGATCGCCGGCACCGATCGCGCGGTCTCGTTCGCCGCGTTAGCGGCTTTGGAGGCGGCCACGCCCGCCCTCCTTTCCGTCAGCGATTTGGTCGGGCCGCCGCAGCCGACCTATCCGAACGGCACCCATATCGCCGAGGTCGAGATCGACCCCGAGACCGGCGCATACCCGCATCATCGGCTACGTCGTGGTCGACGATTTCGGCGTGACGATCAACCCGCTGCTGCTGGCCGGCCAGGTCCATGGCGGCGCCGTCCAGGGCATCGGTCAGGCGATCATGGAGAACACCGTCTATGACCGCGATTCCGGCCAGCTCGTCACCGCGTCGCTGATGGACTATGCGCTGCCGCGCGCCGAAGATGCGCCGTCATTCGCCTTCGAAACCCGCAATGTGAGATGCACGACCAATCCCTTGGGGGTGAAGGGGGCGGGTGAGGCCGGGACCATCGGCTCCGCGCCGGCGGTGATGAACGCGGTCGTCGACGCGCTGCACCGCGCCTTCCGCATCCGTCATGTCGACATGCCGGCGACGCCGGAACGGCTGTGGGCCGCGATCCGGGAAGGCAAGCGCGTCCACACGATGTAACGGTTCGGTGTCGGCGACGGTTCCTTGCCGCCGGCCCATCGCCGATAACGGTGCTTCCGGGCGGTCGCGAAAATTGCTAAACCTCCCGGAGTTCGGGATGCGTCCCGGATCAAAACGCGAGATGCCGGAACGGCCTCTCCGGGGAAACCAAGGAGCTTAGGCATGAGAACGATCCTCTCTGTTGCGATCGCGGCTGCGATCGTCGCGCTCGGTTTGGGCGTTGCGCTCGCGCAAACGGCGGAGCCCGCCAAGGTCGGCGAATCCGCGAAGGGCAAGACCCTGGTCGATGCCAAGGGCATGACGCTCTACATCCTCGACCGCGACACCGCGCCCAACAAGTCGACCTGCAACGCTCAATGCGCGACCAACTGGCCGCCGCTGATGGCTTCGGCGGACGCCAAGGCCGCGGGCGCCTATACGGTGGTCGTCCGTGACGACGGCGGCAAGCAGTGGGCCTACAAGGGTAAGCCGCTGTATTTCTGGAAGGACGACAAGAAGGCCGGCGACGCCGACGGCGACGGCCGCAACAATGTTTGGCATATCGCCGCGCCCTGATCGCGGTTCGACTGCACTCAATACCTGACATGCGGCCCGGCGGCCGGGGTTGCACCCCGCCGCCGGGCCGTTTTCGTCATGGATGGATTGTGCGCCCGCGGCTTTCCTCGCCCCTGCCGTCCTTGCCAATACCCGGCGCGCCTTTCCCTCCCGTCCGCAGGCTCCCTTCCCCCCTCGATGAATATCCGGCTCGCCATTCTCATCAAGCTGTTCTCGGTGATGCTGTTCGCCGTGATGTCGACGCTCGTGCGTTTCGTCGGCGAGTCCGTACCGCTGGGACAGGTGGTGTTCTTCCGCAGCGTCTTTGCGATCGTTCCGGTGGTGTTGATCTATTCCTGGCGCGGCGAGATCGGCTCGGCGGTGCGGACCGGGCGGCCGCTGGGCCATCTCACCCGCGGCCTCATCAGCGTCGCCAGCATGTTCCTCAACTTCGCCGCGCTGGCGCGCCTGCCGCTGGTGGATGCCACCGCGATTTCGTTCGCCGCCCCGTTCATCACCGTCGCGCTCGCCGCCGTCTTTCTTCACGAGCAGGTCCGCGTCTACCGCTGGTCGGCGGTTGCGGCCGGGTTTGTCGGCGTGGTGGTGATGTTGTGGCCTTATCTCGACGTGGCCACGCTGATCGGCGCCGGCTCGACCGCGACCACGGTCGGGGCGGCCTGCGCCGTCACCGCGGCCTTCACCAATGCCGGTGCGGTGATCCAGACGCGGCGCCTCACCGACAGCGAGACCACCGCCTCGATCGTGTTCTACTTCTCGCTGATCTGCACGCTGGCCGGGCTCTGCACGTTGCCGTTCGCCTGGTCTACGCCGAGCGCGACCGAACTGGCGGCGCTCGTCGCCATCGGGGTGATCGGCGGCCTGTCCCATATCTTCCTCACCGAGAGCTATCGCTATGCGCCGGCTTCGGTGGTGGCGCCGTTCGATTACGTGGCGCTGCTATGGGCGTTCCTTTTCGGCTATCGTGCTGTTCGGCGAAATCCCGACGCTACACGTCTATGTGGGCGCCGCCGTCGTCGCCGCCTCCGGCCTGTTCGTGATCTGGCGGGAACGCCGGCTCGCGCGGGAGCGCTTGCACAAGACGGCATGAACGGGCGGTCGGCGCTACCGCATCCCGGCACGCCAATGCATTGCAGCTTTGTGGAAACGCCGTGCCTCCGGATCGAGATTTACCGGGACAAGCCCACCCGCTCGCGCCGTGGACGAAGGCTCAAAACGCCTTGAAGGTGATGATCGTCCGGGTGTCCTGGATGCCGGGGATGGTCTGCACCTTTTCGTTGACGAAATGGCCGATATCGGTGCCCTGTTCGACATAGAACTTGACCAGGAGATCGAATTCGCCCGCGGTCGAGTAGATTTCCGACGCGATCTCCGCATCGGCGAGGGCGTTTGCCACCGCATAGGATTTGCCGAGCTGGCATTTGATCTGAACGAAAAACGGGATCACTTCAACCTCCTCGCAACATGATCCCAGAAACCGGTTTCATGCGCGGAATCAAAGACTAGCGCTATTCGTTGCAACGCGAAACAATTGCCCCGCCGCCGCCGGCCGCCGCGACCGGCGCCGCAATCCAGCAAAATCGCGCCGCGTTGACAAGGCGGCAGGCCCGCGACCATGCTGCCCGGAGGGGCACGGAGGAAGGAATGCAACTGCAGTTCGTCGGGAGTGGTGACGCCTTTGGGTCCGGGGGGCGGTTCAATACCTGTTTTCATGTGGTCGGTACGGAGACTAATTTCCTGATCGATTGCGGCGCCTCCTCGCTGATCGCGATGAACCGGCTGGGCATCAAGCGCAATGGGATCGATTTCATCCTGCTTTCCCATTTCCATGCGGATCACAGCGGCGGCGTGCCGTTCTTCATATTGGACGCGCAATTTCCGGCGCGACGCACCCGGCCGCTGACCATTGCCGGTCCGGTCGGCCTGAAGGAGTGGTTTCCGCGCCAGATGGATGCCGCCTTCGAGGGGTCGGCACGATCAGCGAAAAAGTTCGAGGTGTCGCTGATAGAGATCACGCCGGAAGTGCCCTGGCACTTCAAGAACGCTGAAATCCGGGCGACGCTGGTGCGCCATGGGCCGCCCGCCAACGGCTACCACGGCTATCGCATCGCGATGGACGGCAAGGTGCTGGCCTATAGCGGCGACACCGAATGGACCGACAGCCTGATCGAGATCGGGCGCGATGCCGATCTGTTCGTGTCGGAGGCTTATGTCTACGACAAGCCGTTGCCGCTGCACCTGAGTTATCGGCAGCTCGTCGAAAAGCTGCCGCTGATCCGGCCCAAGCGCCTGATTCTCACCCACATGAGCGAGGACATGCTCGGCCGCCGGGGCGACGCCATCGCCCACGAGACCGCCGAGGATGGGATGATCGTGAAGATTTGATGCTGGCCGCATGATCGGCAGGGCGGTAAAGCCTGCGTGCCCGTCGCTGCTGGACCCGCCGCTTCGCTTTACCCACCGACGCGTTCGATCGCACCGCACTCCGCGCCGCTCAATCCGGCCGGATGCTGGCGTCGCGGATCACCCGGGTCCATAGATCGAATTCGGATTTGATGAACTTGCCGGTCTCGGCCACCGGCATCTGCATCAGCCCGCCGCCGCTGTTCTCGAATTGCGGCTTGAGCTCCTCGGCGGCGATCCTCGTGGCTTGGCGCAGCCGGTCGAGCACCTCCGGCGGCGTGCGCGCCGGCGCGAACAGGCCGATCCAGGATTCGACGCCGAGCCCCGGCAGCCCCGCCTCGGTGATGGTCGGCAGGTCCGGCACCGTCCGGTGGCGCCGCGGCGCCAGCAGGGCGACGCCGCGGACCTTGTTTGCGGTGATGAACGGCAGCGCCGCCGCCGCCGAATTGAACAGGAGATCGACGCGGCCCGCCAGCATGTCGGGATAGGCGCCCTGGTTGGTCCGGTAAGGCACCTCGACCATGGTGGTGCCCGTGAGCCTCATGAAGGCGGCGCTGACGATCTGCTGGCCGCTGCCGGAGCCGGCATGGGCGACGGTGAGCTTGCCCGGGCTCTGCCGCGCATAGCTGATGATCTCGGCGAGGTCCTTCTGCGGCAGGTCGCGGCGCGCCACCATGACGTAGGGAAAGGTATAGACCAGCGCGATCGGGACGAAATCATCGGGCTCATAGCCGACCTTCTGATAGAGGGCGAAATTGAACACGATGTTGCTCAAGCCGCCGACCAGCAAGGTGTAGCCGTCGGCGGGCGCACCGGCCGCCGACTGGGTGCCGACCAGCGTCCCGGCGCCGGTTCGATTCTCGACGAAGAAGGATTGGCCCAGCAGTTCGGTCAGCCGGTTCGCGAGCAGCCTGCCGACGAAATCATAGGACCCGCCGGCCCCGGTCGGCACGATGATCCGCACCGGACGCTCGGGGTAGGTCTCGGCCGCCGCGGTGTCCGGCCACACGAGCGCCGAAACGACGAGCACCGAAAGGACCAGCGCCGAAACGACGCCGCCATTTGGGCGATCACCACGACGGCGCGGACCGAATTCATCATCTTCACTGTCTCCCGCCGCACCTTAGCGGTCCTGGCAGGATAGTGGAACCGATCCACATGGCCGAAGCGCGGCGATGCCGCAACCCTGCATCCCGAATGCGCCGGCCGACCGGCCAGCGCCTCGAATTTTTTCGCCGGCGGCGACGAAGGCGGCAATCCCCGGCCAACGCGCTTCGCGACCGAGCGTCGGTCCCGGAGCGACCCTATTGCGGGTCCGAGGGTCCCGGGATCGGCGCGCAATTCGTCCGGCTGATCCGTCCGCAATCCTGATCCTTGTGCGTTTCGGACATGTTGTCGGCAAGCCAGATGCCGCAACAAACGATGAGCGACAGCACCAGGAAGGCGAGCAGGTTCATGAACATCCGGTGCGGGTAATCGTCCTCCTCGGGCCCGCGGAAATACTTGCTGAGATCGGCGACCGGAGAGCGCGACTGATCCCGCGGCCGCAGCTTTGCGTTCCAGGAATGCGATGGGCGGGGCCGGAACGCGACGACCCGGCCTTTGTCCTCGTCTTTCGATGGTTGTTGCGACGCCATTGGGTCACCCCGCAAGCATGATGTTCGTCAGACGATTTGGCGAGACGGCGCTCACTCTGCGGCGACGATCTCGGTGCTTTCGATTTCCGTGGCTTGCTCGGTCGGTTTTGCCTGCAGCCAGGCCTGCAGCCGGGCGAGGTAGAGATAGACCACCGGCGTCGTGTAGAGGGTGAGCAACTGGCTCAGCGCGAGGCCGCCCACCATGGAGTAGCCGAGCGGACGGCGCAGCTCGGAGCCGGTGCCGTGACCGAACATCATCGGCAGGCCGGCGAGCAGAGCCGCCGCCGTGGTCATGAGGATCGGCCGGAACCGCAGCAGGCAGGCCTCGCGGATCGCCGCGATCGGCGGCATATTTCGCTCGCGCTCGGCCACGACGGCGAAGTCGACCATCATGATACCGTTCTTCTTGACGATGCCGATCAACAAGATGATGCCGATGATGCCGATGACCGACAAGTCCATGTGACCGAGATTGAGTGCAAGCAAAGCCCCGACACCGGCAGACGGCAGCGTCGACAGGATCGTCAGCGGATGGATGAAGCTCTCATAGAGCATGCCGAGGATGATGTAGACGACGACCAGCGCGGCGGCGACCAGCGCCGGCTCGCTCGACAGTGACGATTGGAATGCCTGCGCATTGCCTTGGAATGTGCCGAGCACCGAATTGGGCATGCCAATCTCGGCGGCCGCCTTGTTGATGGCGTCGACTGCCTCGCCGAGTGCGACGCCGGCGGACAGGTTGAAGGTGAGGGTCGCGGCCGGGAACTGGCCTTGATGACTGATGGACAGCGGCCCGGTCTTGTAGGAATCGACGTTGACGAGCGCGCTGAGCGGCACGGCGGCGCCGGTCAGCGGCGATTTGACGAAGATGTGCTCGAGCGACTCCAGGCTCGTCTGCATCTCCGGCAGGATCTCCAGGATGATCCAGTAGGTATTGAGCTGGGTGAAATACTGAGTGATCTGGCGCTGCCCGTAGGCGTCGTTGAGCGTATCGTCGATCGCCTGCGGAGAAATTCCGAACCGCGAGGCCTGGTCGCGATTGATGGTGACCTTGAGTTGCGGCGCGCTGGCCAGGAGATCGGTCCCGACGTCGACGATCTCCGGCAGGGTCCTCATTTTGGCGAGCAGCTTGTCCGACCATTCGGCGAGCTCGCCGATGTCGGGGTCCTGGAGCGTGTACTGAAACGCGGCGCGCGCGATGCGGCCGCCGACCGTGATGTCCTGCGCGGGCTGGAGATACGCCGCGACGCCGGTGACCTTGGCGAGCTGCGGGCGCAGTCGATCAATGACCTGCGAGGCGTCGAGATCGCGCTGATCGCGCGGCTTGAGGACGACGTTGAAACGCCCGATGTTCGAAGTCTGCGCCCGAAGCTCGAGCCGATCAGCGAGATCACGCCTTCCACGGCCGGGTCTTTGAGCAAGACGGCGTCGATCTCGATCTGCAGGCGCTTCATCTCATCGGGAGAGATATCCTGCGCGCCCTCGGAAATGCCGTTGATCAGGCCGATGTCCTGGATCGGGAAGAATCCTTTCGGCGTGTAGACCAGCATGACCCCGGTCAGTGCCATGGTGGCGAAGAACACGAGCAGCGTCATCGCCTGGTGACGCAGGACGATGTCGAGGGTGCGCCGATAGAACGTCAGCAGCGCGTCGAAAACGGATTCGATGGCCCGGTAGACGCGGCCGTGATCGTGCGATTCGGGCCGCATGAAACGCGCGCACAGCATCGGCGCAAGCGTCAGCGAGACCAGCGCCGAAACCGCGATCGAGGCGGTGACCGTCAGGGCGAATTCGCGGAACAGCCGCCCGATGATGCCGCCCATCAGCAGCAGCGGGATGAACACGGCGATCAGCGAGAAGCTGATCGACAGCACCGTGAAGCCGATCTCGCGCGAGCCGTTGAGGGCCGCCTGGTACGGCGTCTCACCCTCCTCGATATGGCGGTGAATGTTCTCCACGACCACGATGGCGTCGTCGACGACGAAGCCGACCGAGATGGTGAGTGCCATCAGCGACAGGTTGTCAGAGGCTACTTCGCCTATCACGCCGTGCCGACCAACTCGGCATCGATCGGAGCATTCCGCCATCACGTGGTCGACCTCTGGCGCTGCTCGCTGTCGCGACGCAGTCAGCACGGCGAAATCACGTGGCAGCGGATCAAGCAGATCGCCGATGACTGGCTTCCCCAGCCGAAAATCCTTCTTCCGTGGCCGCAGCAGCGCTTTGCCGTCAGACACTCAAGGTAGGAGCCGTATGCTTGAATCGGGCACGTACGGATCTGTGCGGGGGCGGCTGGTAACAGCCGTCCCTACCGCGAACGACGGCCGCCGGAGCGCGCGGCACGGTTCGTGGGCGGCCGTCATCCGAAACCCTTCACAACTGCGGACTAATGCACCGCAGCAAACGCCTCGACATGGCCCGTTCCCCTGCATGCCCTGCCGGGCTAGGCTGCGTTAGCGTGCTCCTGAGCAGCGCTGCGAATGGTTCCGCAGCGAACAGGCACGGTGTATCGGAATTCCTTGCCAGGGTTCTTTCAAGAAGCTGTCAGCCTGAGAATTATCGCCGCGCAATGCATGTTGCCCCGATCGGAATCGTTTCCAAGAAAGGCTTAGTATGAACATCTACCAGATGCGCCACGCAATTCTTGCAAAACATGTAGGTGAGCGGTTTACTCCGGCGCAACTCAAAGTCGAGCTACTGGAGAAGTTTCCCAGCGTCAAACCCCAAAGTGTAAATGCGCCCGATTGCTATTACTCCGACCGCAAACGAGCAGGTTCCACCTGCCCGGAATGCCGGAAGCTAGGCGGGTTTGTAGTGAACCGAGATGGCATCGTGGACATGGGTGCGAGTGGCTTCGGAAATCTTTCACCCATTTATGTGCCCACGGGAAACACTCGCGCCAGCGTCAGGCCTTCCGCTGAAATAGCTGCTGCGGAGAAAATCAGCATGTCCGATCCTTTGGTCGGTTTTGATTGGAGAACGGTCTACCTTCGGTATGACGCAGCCTGCAAAGGATTTAAATCTCGGTCTAAGCATCTCTCAGGAGTGATCCCGTCGACCGCCACTGACCGAGCGCTTTACTATTGGCTTGTTCAAACTGCTACGCTTAACGACGGCAAGCGACCAGCGCTCGACCTTCCCTGGTACGAGGCACTCCTGTACTGGAAGCTGTATTCTTCGACGCCGGACTCCAGCATAACGAACTGGCTACAAGGTTTCGCTGTGGAACGTTTCCGTCAACTGCTAGCGCAGATGCCGGAAGACGCCACACGAAATGTTGCCGATATCCTGACGCTTGTAGAATCCATCGACAAGTATCCGTTGCCAGGGATGGCATCTTCCGATGCACTGCCGGTTCGCACGACGTTTCTCCATATCCTGTACCCGAACGTTGTGCCAATTTTCGACAAGATGGTGCTCAAGGCGGTTGGGGCTTGGTTTGAGGGCGCCAACAAGAACGTAGCCGTTCTACGTCAATACCTGCCTCACGCTTGGGCACTGGCCGATAAATACGCCCAACAACTTTCTGGCTTTGAGGAATCGCCTGTGCGGCTGATCGACATGGCGCTGTGGGTGAAGCGAAGCTCAACGTAAAAGGGCTTCGTGGCTGCGTTCGGAGGCCAAGTCGATCGCGGCGGCCACACCTCCGCGGCGTTCCCGTGCTTGAAAACGAAGCAGGCTACGAAAATTGATCTGTGGACTTGCCCCGGGTGGAGGGTTGTGGGGTTGGGATCAGGGTATCTGTTTCCCGCACATCCCGTTCGAGCGTTATGCGGACGATGCCATCTGTCACTGCCGCGGCGCTGAGGAGGTGCGGGCACTTTGGAGCGCGCTTGGCGACCGCCTCGCGGCACCGTCGTCTGCTGGCTGTATGCCGGTGCCGAAGTCCAGAGGGCGAGCCCGCACAGCCCGACCGCAAATTTGTTTGCGTTCATTTTGTTCTCTCCCTGCCAATCGGCCTTCGTGCAAAGAGAGGAACCGCGGGTCAACCCCGTCCGCAATCCGAACAACTCGCGGCGCTTGCGGCCCGGCATGCGCTGCCCGCGATCTTCTCATACCGCGAGTTCGCCTTGGCCGGCGGTCTGATGAGCTATGGCAGTAGCCTCGGCGTAGGTACCACCAAGCTGGCATCTATACCGGGCGCATTCTCAAAGGCGAGAAACCGGCCGATCTGCCGGTCCAGCAGCCAACCAAATTCGAACTGGTCATCAACCTCAAAACCGCCAAAGCGCTCGGCCTCACCATCCCGGAAACGCTGTTGGCCATCGCAGACGAGGTGACTCAGTAGGCTTCCCGTGTTGTCTCTGGCGGCGAGGGGCGTCCGACCGCCTAGCTCAGCAACCGGAGGAGAAACCAAGCGAGGATCAGAACAGCGCTGTTAATAAAAAAAGTAAGGATAAACAACGGCGCCCACCTCGGGGCGCCAGCAGATGCATCGACTGGCCGCGGCGACCAGGTGCTGGGAGACCTGCCCGTAATCGCCCCGCTCATCGATAACCCGCATCGCCCGCAAGACGGGCTCCATCATTCTTCAGCCGCGAAACCCTGATTTCGGTCCTCAGGCGCTCCTTCCAGCGCAGGAATTCGAGCACATGGCTGTCTCGCACATTCAGTGCTGAAACATCACCGTTCGAGGGACGGTCGGCGAGATCAGGTATGGCTGACGGCGGACGAGGCGCTGTGGCGAGTTCTCTTGATCCATATGCGTCCCGGTGGGCGGCATAGGCCCGCAACAGCACATCCGCTGAAAGTGCTGAGCCCCCCGTCGATAGAGTTGCGATGACAGCGAGTCCGATCAGCGAACGTCTCATGATGCCCTCCGCGGCGTCGGTGGTTGCTGTTACCTGCGCCGCAGAATGCGTACTAGCTGTCAAAGTGACGGGTCCAGTCCGAGGAGGTGTTTGGCAATGTCGACCGAGAGATAGTTAACGTACGCCGGCCAAGTGATCCGACGGTGCGGTCGAATGGCGTGCACCAAGTGCGGGACCATCGGCGCTGACGCGCGGCCGAGGCGAGTTGCTCGGCGGGTCGACCGGGCGCCGACCGGAACCCCGTGAAAACCTGTCTTCCGCACAGCCGCAATTGTGTCGCAAACCGAACTCACCGCAACGGGCAGGCGAGTGGCTTTGGCGCACAGCTGAGTGCGGCCAGATCGCCTCAGAAATCCGGTTGGGTCGCTCGCGGCGCATCGGCATTTTTTCCCGAATACCACTGGAGGTTTTCAGCACAAACCATTTCCGTCCAGCCGTCCGGATCCTGCACATACGTCATGGTTGCTGTCCACGGCGTCGTGAAGACATTTTCATCCTCGATAGTGAATTGGAGCTGCAGGTATTTACCTGAGGCGTTTGGGGTCCCTTGGACCGGATTGTGCTCTTTTGCGTCGCGATCGAACCCGTCTTTCGCCGCAGCGTAATCGAGCATGCGGTATCGTTCGATGACATGCATAGCCTCCGTGAATGGCGTGCCGTACCAATCGAGCACGGAATAGGGGCCAACCTTGAAGCCCACCGTATCGACGACCAGCGTATCGCCTTCGTAATGCCCGACCGAATCGCCATACCAGGACGGAGCCACCTCGGCGGGGTGAGTCGCGTTTAGGCGCACCTGACGGACCTGATGATCGTGGCCATAAAGTATGGTGACCTTGTTCGGTGTTTGCAGCAGCACCGTTGGGCGCTCGGTAAAGATGAAAGGCCCGCCTGAGGGCCAACATTGGTTGCGCGTGTTCGGGTCGCCGATGCCCTTGAGCCCGAGTTCAGCGTGCTTTTTCACGATCTCCGCCGCCTGCGGCTTCAAGATCGGATTGGTATAGTCTCCGACAAGCTTGAGGATGTTGCCGGTCCCGTTCGGCCGGCGCTCCCGGTTGACCAGCGCCGTCGGCCCCGATGCCAGCGGCTCGAACCCGGGTATCGAATGGTTCCATACGCCGGAGAAATCCGGGATGGACGCGGTGCTTTGCTCGGCACCATGCGCTGCCGGTTCCGCTGTGGCCGCCCCCGTTTGCGCGCAGGCCGGCGACACAGCCAGCCCCAGTGCCACCAGCACAAGGAAATCACGCCGCAAATGCATGTTCTCCCTCCTCCTCATCAGGCCCGTCTTCTCCAGGGCCATCGGCACCTCTTGCTTACACCTATTGCGTGTGCGTTTGGAAGGGACAAGATGCCTGACTGCGAGAAATCTGATTTGGCCGCGAATTGACGGCGCGAGCGTGCATCCGAACTCCTATCAATGCCGGACGTCTTACGCCGACAGCGGATTCGAACCGGTCTCTGCGGAAACGCAACTGGTCTCTGGACGGCTGCCGTCCCGAAATTTCGGATATTGAAA
>CAVVCE010000045.1:0-53065 GCA_963746235.1 uncultured Alphaproteobacteria bacterium | reverse complement strand
GCTGATTCCGGTCGCCCGCAGCCATGCCGAGGTGGTGATGGCCGGCCTCGAGCCGATGCTGGAGGGCCGGTTCGAGCCCAAGGCGACGATTGTGTCCTCGCTGTGCCTCGGCTCGACGGCCGCCCTCGCCGCAACCCTCGTCCCCTGGCTGCTGTCCCACGCGACGCTCGCGCTCCATCATCCATTCGACCCCCTCGCCATGCGCCAGCAGATTCTCGATCTCGGGTGCCACACCGCCATCTTGCCCGGCAGTCTTGCCGCCCGTGCCGCCGAAGCATCGATGTTCGCCGACAGCGAAGTCCACCAGGTCATTGCGCTGTGGCGCAATCCCGAACGCCTCATTGCCTGTCCGCCGTGGCAGCCGGCCTGGCCGGGCCTGGTGGACGTCGTCGCGTTCGGCGAGGCCGGGCTGATGGCGGCAAGCCGCAACGCCGACGGCCGGCCCGCAGGCCTCATGCCGGGTCCGACGCGGCGAAGCGCGGACACGGGTCCGCTCCTGATCGAGGCGGCGCGCAGCCGCGAAGGAACACTGGCGCTACGCGGCCCCATGGTGCCGCGCTTCTCCTTCCCGCCCGGTGCCGCGCCGGCGATGCCCCTCGATGCCGACGGGTTCCTGGATACCTTCTATCCCTGCCGCGCCGCCGGCGGCTCCGGCGCCCTCACCGTCACCGGGCCGCCGGCGGGCGTCGTCACCATGGGCGGCTACCGGTTCATCCTGGCGGGCCTCCAGGAAGCGGTGTCGCAGCTCGAGCCCGGCGCCTTGCTCGCCGCCTTTCCCGACGGCCTCGCCGGTCAGCGCGTCGCCGGCATTGCGGTGCGGCGCGACGCCATCCGCGACGCGCTGGCGGAGCTCGGCTTCAATCCCCTGGTCATCAACGCTTTCCGGGCGCGACGCGGCGGCGATGCGCGGGACGCGGCGTGATCCGAGGGGGGCCTGATTCGAGTGAGTGCGATCGTCCCCCCGCAGTCTCTCAACGAGGCCGGTTGGCGAGTGCGCGCGACACGCCTTCGGGATCGCTCGCGATCACCTTGAGATAGGCCCGCGCCGGTTGATCCGGCTCGGTGCGTCCCTGTTCCCAATCGCGCAACGTGCCGAGCGGGATGTGATACCGCGCGGCGAATTCCTCCTGCGTCAATGCGAGGGCGCGCCGCAAAGTTCTGATGTGTGGCACCTGCCGTGCCTTTGCCCTTTCCTCGGGCGTCATGGGCCGGGCATCCGGATCAGCCAGGGCCGCGGCTTCGACTTGCTCGTCGGTCATCGCGTCGACGCGAGCCCAATCGGTAGGATCTGGCAGCGGCCGCGTCGTGCCGTCCGGGAGCAGCCGCACGAGCGTGCCGTCACCGGTCTGTCTGGCTCTGATAATATTCTCTTTGCTCATGTCGTGTTGCCCTGCGTGCCGATATAATTCGCATTCGGTCATTGCGTTCGGTGTAAACGACCCTCAGCACCCGTCCGTCGACCATCCCGGTGATGACAAACCGCGCTTCGCCATAGGTTAGGTCCGCATCGAGCCACTCCAGGGCAAAACCATCTTTGAACACGAGACGTGCCGCTTCGAATGCAATTCCGTGCTTTCGCAGATTGGCTTCAGCTTTGCCGGCGTCCCACTCGAATTCTCGTGCTTTTGCATCATTCATAAATATACGGAATATCAGTAGTATAGTCAAGACGCAACCGCGCCTGCTGACCACCATGTCGATCGACAAGTAATTGCTCGGCGGGCTCGTTATTGACGAGGTGTTAACAGCGTTCGCCTAGGGTTACCCATTCGTTTAGGGAACCCGTGCAAATCATGTCGCTTCCAGGCCCGATACTCGTCGTTTCCGACCACCACGACCGCAAGCTGATGGCCGGCCTTGCCGGGGCGGGCGCGTTTCCGGTGGTCGAATGCAAGCTGGCGGAGGCCGCGGCCACGATCGGCCAGCTCGGGCCGGCTGCCGTGGTGTTCGCCGATCCCGAACTCGCCCCGGCGGGACCGGTCCTCGACGACCTCATCGCCGCCATCGATGCCGCGCCGGCGCCGTTCATGCCGGTGGTGGCGCGGGTCAAGGGGTGCGGGCCGACCGCGCTCGACGTGCTGCCGGTCGACGCCGCAGCCGGAGTGGAGCAGGTGATCGCGCGGATCGCCGCGGCGCTGCGCGTTCGCATCCTTCATGCGACGGTGCTGCGCCGGATTGACACCTTGCGCGGCAACGGCGCCGACGTCGCGCAATTGCCGGCTTTCGACCCGCTGGACGAGGCGACCGTGCTGGTCGCCGGGCGCGGCCGTACCTATCCCGCGCTCACGACTGCGGTCGGGACGCAGGTCGGCCTGATCGGTGCGCTGAGCGTGGAGAATGCCGCGCGCCACCTCAACACCCGCGACGTCGACGGCCTCATCATCGGGGACGGCTTCGGGCCGAGCACGATCGAAGCCTTCCTCACCGCGCTCGCCGCGGATTTGCGCTTTCGCGACCTCCCCATCGGCCTGGTCGCGGAGATGCCGGCGACCATCGAGCGCGGGCGGCTCGCCAATCTCGAGCCGGTGGGCGGCGATCCCGGCGACATCGTCGCCCACATGCTGCCGATGGTGCGCGTCCATGCCTTCGGCGCGCGGCTGCGCCGGCACATCGTCGCCCTCGACAGCCGCGGCACCATCGATCCGCAGACCGGGCTCTACACCATCACCGCGTTCGCGCGCGACATGCCTCGCGTCGTCGCCGACGCCAAGGCGCGCCGGGTTCCGATGTCGATCGCCCGGTTTGCCTTTCCGCCCGATCTCGGCTGGCGGTTCCGCATCGATGCAGCGCGGCTGACCGGCCGGCTGCTCCGCCCGATCGATTTCGCCTGCCAGACCGACGACGGCTCGATCGTGGTGGTGTTCGCCGAAGCGGCGCCGCGGAACGCCCATGTGATCGCCCGCAAGATCGCGAGCGCCATGCGCCAGACCATGCTGGATTGGGAGAACGGCGATGGCGGCCAATGCGGCATCGATCCCATGGTGACGCTCGCCTTCCTGAAGCTCACCGACACCCCGCAATCCCTGCTCGAGCGGGTCTCCGACCCGGTCGCCGTTGCCGCCGAGTAAGCCGCACCCTATCTTCTCCCGAGCAAAACAGGAGAAGCCCATGCCCGCATCAGGCGTAGAGCCGCTGACGATCGATGTCGTGTCCGATGTCGTTTGTCCCTGGTGCTTCATCGGCAAGCGGCGGCTCGAACAGGCGATCGCGCTCAAGCCCGGCATTCCCGTTGCGGTGCGCTACCGGCCCTATTTCCTCAATCCCTGGGTGCCTCGCGAGGGCATCAGCCGGGAGGAATATCTCACCACCAAGTTCGGCTCGGTCGAGCGTTATAAGACGAACGCCCAGCGCATCGTGACGGCGGCCCGCCAGGCGGGCCTCGCCTATAACATGGACGCCATAACCCGTCAGCCCAACACCATCGACTGCCACCGCCTGATCCTGTGGTCCGGCCAGACCGGCGATCCCGCGCGGATGAAGCAGCGCCTGATGGAGCTCTATTTCGCCGAAGGTGCCGATCTCACCGATCGTGAAGTGCTGGCCGGCGCCGCGCGGGACTGCGGCATGGACCCCGGCGAGGTGCGCCGCTGGCTGGCAAGCGACAAGGATGTCGCCGAGATCGAGGCGGAAGCGGAGGCGGCCAAGACCGCCGGCATCGACGGCGTTCCCTGTTTCATCCTGGGCGGCGTGCTCGCGGTGTCCGGGGCGCAGTCGCCGGAATACCTTGCCGACGCCATCGAACGTGTCGCCGCGGAGCGCCACGCCGCCGTCGCCGCCGAGGCGCAGGCATAAAGACACACCACCGAGACCAGCGGCTTCCCCTGCCGAGCGAGGCCCGCTCAACAACGCCGGCAGATGCGCAGTCGGTCGTCGATGTCGTCCCGGGCGGGCGGGGCCGCTGCCTTGTCGTCATCGGCGCGTGGCGCGGATGGCAGGTCGGAAAGTCGCGGCTGGCGATGCCCAACCGGGGCCGTCATCGGCGTCGGGCGCGATTCCGGCGCCGGGCCGCGGGGGTGATGCCCGCCTTATCCCGGGCGGCGTCCTGTGCGGATACAGTGCCCACTGAGAGCACCATTGCCAGAACCGTAGCGGCCGTCATCACTTTTGACATCGCCAGCTCCGTTTGACTCGCCAGCTCCGTTCGTTCGACCAGGACGGAATCGTTCTCGCCCCGACCGCATGCGATCAAATGCACCCGAAAACTGTAGCCCTGCAGAAGGGCAAGCACCATCCGTCACTTGGTATCAAACGCAAATTCCACCTCGGGCGGCCCCGGGACGCCCCGATAATCCACCACCGTGACGCCCAAGTGCTTTGGTTTTCAGAGAAAGCCTGGTTTCAGGAGAAGTTGCGACCGGGCGTGGGCTGTTTCGACGGATTTTGTCGCGGTATAAGGGGTGGCGCGGGAGGGCGTAAAGAAATTGTCGTGGATTTTATCTCGGATCGCTTTGGCGCTCCTCGCGCGGCCCTGGACCGCGCCCCGGAGTTGCCTCCGAAAACCGCTTCAACCGGCTGGATCAACGAAATAATTTCCGCTCCTATCGGGCTCCGCCGGAGCTCCCGAAAATGCCCTTTTGGGGATCAATTTTATGATGACTGTAGCGGAAATATCACAGCCAAGGCGGTAGATTTGAACTAAGTTGATTCATAGTCGGACAGGGCTGGACCAAGGGGGAGTGCGGTAATGAAAAAGGTTTTGCTGGGAGGCGTGGTCCTGATCACGCTTGGGCTTGTCGGGTCTGCGCTGGCAGCCGACATGCCGATGAAGGCGCCCGTGGTCGTCGCTAATACGTGGACCGGGTTCTATATTGGCGGCGATGCCGGCGGCGTGCGCGGCTTGAACAGCAACGATAGTTTTTCCCAGGGCGGATGCGACCCAAGCGTGCTTCGACCCGGTTGCTTTCAATAATACCAGCAATTGGGGTTTCTCGGGCGGCATCTTTGGCGGCTACAACTGGCAGCTCAGCCCGAGCTGGGTGATCGGCGTCGAAGCCGACTGGTCAAAGACGAGCCTTTCAAACGCCCCGGGTCAATTGTTCCTGACCAATAACGGTCTCCCGGTCCCCCCTTGCGATATTGCGACGGCGGGTACCTGCCACGGCCTCCTCATGGGCAACAATTTGAACTGGACCGCGACGGCGCGCGCGAGGTTGGGTTACACCTTCGGCAGCACCATGGTTTATGCCACCGGCGGCGGTGCAGTGGCCAGCGAGGAATTGACCGGGCAAGTGGCGGCTGCGAACTTCAGTTCCTTCAGCATCACCACATCGAGCAATCACGTGAGCACCGGCTGGGTGGCGGGCGGCGGCCTTGAGTTCATGGCAACCGCCAACTGGCTTTTGCGCATCGAATATCTCCACTACGTCCTCAACTCCAACACGGCGACCACGATCGCGTGTACGCTGTGCATTCCTGGAGCGTTCTCAGGTCCTGGAAACTTCGTCTGGGGCAATTCGAGCCTCGACGTCATCCGCGGCGGGCTGAGCTACAAATTCTGATCTTCAGCGCTGTGCTGAACTTGAAAGCCCCGGGCGGCATCCCCCGGGGCTTTTTTGTTGGGCCAGTCAAATCCGTAGTCGGCATTCCGCTGCGCTTTATGCGGGCCGCACGCTCGGATCGAAGGTCCGGCCTTCGTGGGCTGGTTGAAATAACCACTCCATCGCGTTGATTTCACGCCGCTTTGGCGCGTTCCGCAATCCCTACCAATGCCCGCAGGATGCGGGCTGCCCCCTTGAGGCGGTCTTCCGGCTGCTCCCAGTCCGCGAAGAACACCACTTTCATGTCCGGCCGCACCCGGGCCTCCCTGCCCTGCTTGTGGATATAGGCGACGAGCCCCTCGGGATTGGCGAAACGGTCGTCGCGGAACGACACCACCGCCCCCTTCGGCCCGGCTTCGATCTTGGCCACATTGGCGCGCCGGCACAGCGCCTTGACCACCACGGTATCGAGCAGGTGCCTCACCTCCGCCGGCAGCGGACCGAAGCGGTCGATCATCTCGGCGCCGAAGGCGTCGATCTCGCGCTCGTCGTCGAGTTCCGCCAGCCGGCGGTAGAGACTGAGCCGCACCGAGAGGTCGGCCACATAGTCCTCCGGGATCAGCACCGGCGTGCCGATGGTGATCTGCGGCGACCAGCGGTCGGCGACCGGCTCGGCGATGCCGGCCTTGAGGCTCGCCACCGCCTCCTCCAGCATCTGCTGGTAAAGCTCGAAGCCGACCTCCTTGATGTGGCCGGACTGCTCCTCGCCGAGCAGGTTGCCGGCGCCGCGGATGTCGAGATCGTGGCTGGCGAGCTGGAAGCCCGCGCCGAGCCTGTCGAGCGACTGCAGCACCTTGAGCCGGCGCTCCGCCTGGGCGGTGATCTTCGTGCCCGGCCGGCAGCGTGAGCAGCGCATAGGCGCGCAGTCTTCGAGCGCCCGACCCGGCCGCGGAGCTGATAGAGCTGCGCCAGCCCGAACATGTCGGCGCGGTGCACGATCAGCGTGTTGGCGGTCGGGATGTCGAGGCCCGATTCGACGATGGTGGTCGACAGCAGCACGTCGTATTTGCCGTCGTAGAAGGCCGCCATGATGTCCTCGAGCTCCGTCGGCGGCATCTGGCCATGGGCGACCGCCACCCTCACCTCCGGCACGTGCTTGTCGAGGAAGTCCTTCGACCCCGGCGAGGTCCTCGATGCGCGGGCACACGTAGAACGCCTGGCCGCCGCGATAGTGCTCGCGCAGCAGCGCCTCGCGCACGATCACCGGATCGAACGGCGACACGAAGGTGCGCACCGCCAGCCGGTCGACCGGCGGCGTGGCGATGATCGAGAGTTCGCGCACGCCGGTCAGCGCCAGCTGCAGGGTGCGCGGGATCGGCGTCGCGGTCAGCGTCAGCACGTGGACCTCGGCGCGCAGCTCCTTCAGCCGCTCCTTGTGGCTGACGCCGAAATGCTGCTCCTCGTCCACGACCAGCAGGCCGAGATCCCTGAACTTGATGGCCTTGCCGAGCAGCGCGTGGGTGCCGATGACGATGTCGACCGTGCCGTCGGCAAGCCCCTTCGCGGACCTCGCGCGAGTTCGGCGGTGCCGACCAGGCGCGACGCCTGCGCCACCTGCACCGGGAAGCCGCGGAAGCGCTCGGAGAAGGTCTTGAAATGCTGGCGCGCCAAGCAGCGTCGTCGGCACCACCACCGCCACCTGCTTGCCCGACATCGCCACCACGAAGGCCGCGCGCAGCGCCACCTCGGTCTTGCCGAAGCCGACATCGCCGCAGATCAGCCGGTCCATCGGACGGCCGGAGCGCGAGGTCGTCGAGCACGGCGTCGATCGCCGAGTCGCTGATCCTCGGTCTCGTCATAGGGGAAGCGCGGCGCAGAACTCGTCATAGACGCCGTGTGCCGATGGTCGAATCGCGGCGCCTCGCGCAGCTGGCGCTCGGCCGCGATCTTGATGAGGTCGGCCGCCATCTCGCGGATGCGGGCCTTCATGCGTGGCCTTGCGCGCCTGCCAGGCGCCGCCGCCGAGCCGGTCGAGCTCGACCGCGGTCTCCTCGGAGCCGTAGCGCGACAGCAGCTCGATGTTCTCGACCGGCAGAAACAGCTTGTCGTTGCCGGCATAGTGGATCTCCAGGCAGTCGTGCGGCGCGCCGGCGGCCTCGATGGTCTTGAGGCCGATGAAGCGGCCGACGCCGTGATCGACATGGACGACGAGATCGCCGGCCGCGAGGCTCGAGACCTCGGCGATGAAATTCTCCGCGCGCTTGGCCGCCTTGCGCGGGCGCACCAGGCGGTCGCCGAGGATGTCCTGCTCGCCGATGACGGCGAGGCCGTCGGTCTCGAAGCCCGACTCCAGCCCGAGCACCGCGAGCCCGACCTGCGGCTTCGGCAGGGCGAGCGTGGCGGGCCAGTCGTCGACGGCGGTGAGATTGAGGATCTTGTGGTCGGCGAGCACGTGGCTCATGCGGTCGCGCGCGCCGTCGCTCCACAGCGCGAACACGACGCGCTTGCCGGCCGATTGCAGCGCATCGACGTGGGACTTCACCGCCTCGAACACGTTGGCATCGGGTTGCGTCCGCTCCGGCGCGAAATTGCGGCCCTGCCTGGTGCCGGCGTCGAGAACCGACGCGGTGCCTTCCGGGGCCGCGAACGGCGTGAGGCGCACCAGCCTGGCGGCGTCGAGACGCTCGCGCCATTCGGCCTCGGCGAGATAGAGCCGGTCCGGCGGCAGCGGCTTGTACGGCGCGCCGGCCGCCGAATGGGCGCTCGGGGCCATGTTCTGGGTGCGCGCCTCGTAGTAGTCGGCGATCTGCGCGAAGCGCTCCTTGGCGGCGTCTTCGGCGAGCGGCTCGACCACCACCGGGGTGCCGGGGAGATAATCGAACACGGTGTCGAGGTGGTCATGGAACAGCGGCAGCCAGTGCTCCATGCCGGGATAGCGGCGTCCTTCGCTCACGGCTTGGTAGAGCAGGTCGTCGGCATGGGTCGCGCCGAAGGCCTTCACATAGCCGGTGCGGAACGCGCCGGATGGTTTCGGTGGTGAGCTGGAATTCGGCGACCGGCACGAGATCGAGGGCGCGGAGCTGGTCGTGGCTGCGCTGGGTTTCCGGATCGAAGGTGCGGATCGATTCCAGCGTGTCGCCGAAGAAGTCGAGACGCACCGGATCGGGCACCCCCGGCGGGAACAGGTCGATGATGCCGCCGCGCACGGCATATTCGCCGGGCTCGCGCACCGTCGATGCCCGCATGTAACCGTTGAGCTCGAGCCAGCCGACGATGCCGTCCATCGCCAGCATGTTGCCGGGCATGGCGGAGAACGCCTGCCCGGCGACGAGCGCCGCGCGCCGGCACCCGCTGGACGATGGCGTTGACGGTGGTGAGCACCACCGAGGGCCGCTCCTGCCCCTTGAGCCGGGCGAGCCGCGCCAGCGCCGTCATGCGCTGCGCCACGATGCCCGGGATGGGGCGAGGCGCGGTCATAAGGCTGGCAGTCCCAGGCCGGGAAATTCGGCGACGGCGATCTCGGGGGCGAAGAAGTCGAGCGCGCGGTGAAGCTGCGCCATCCGCGCACCGTCGCGGCAGATCACCAGAAGGCTGGTCGCGGGGGCGTTCTTCTGCGCCGCGACGGCGCGGCCGAGATCGGCCAGCACGAAGCCTTCGGCACCGTCCGCGACATCGGCAAAAATCAGCGGCTTGCCGGGGGCCAGAAGCTCGGCCGGCGAACGCGCATGGGGAACACGGATGTTCATGCGCTTTCCCCGAAATGGAATTTCCGCAAGCGGCGAAACAGCACCACGTCATGTTCGGCCGGCACCGGCCGCCCGCCGGACAGCCAGGCATAGAGATCGGGATCGGGAACCTCGCTGAGCGTTTCGAAGGCGTCGATGTCGGCCTCGCTCAATTCGCAGATCACCGCATCGGCGAAGCGGCCCATGATCAGGTCCATCTCCCGCGTCCCGCGATGCCACGCCCGGTACAAGAGGCGCCGCCGCCGCTCGTCCAGGCCCGCGCTCGATCGTGTGGTTCCGGTCATGCCCTCGCCCAACGCCAAAAGCCCGGCAGGTGCCGGGCGCCGTTTGATATAGCGAGGGAATGCCCGGATGTCAGGGGCCAAAGCTGCGCCGGAGGAGGATTCGTCGATGTCGATCGCCGCGGATCGCATTCGATCCCGCTTTGGCAGGAGCTGCGGGATTTTCACCGCGCCTTGCCTGCGCTACCATCTCCACCGGAGGAACGCATAATGGCAAGCGGCTGGTGGCGCGCATTGGTCATTGCCCATCGCTATCTCGGGATCGCGGTCGGCGTGTTGATGCTGATGTGGTTCGCCTCCGGCATCGTCATGATGTATGTCGCCTTCCCGCAAGGCGTCGGCAAGGAGCGGTTCGGCGCCCTGCCCCCGATCGCGTGGCGGGGATGCTGCCGCATCGAGGTGCCGCTCCGCGACAACGATGTGTTCGAGCGCGCCGAGGTGGAGACATTGCTCGGCAGGCCGGTGCTGCGGCTGCGACGCCAGTTGCTGCCCCAGCAGGTGATCGATCTCGGTTCCGGCGCGGCACAGGAGATCGATTTCGATCTCGCCCAATCGATTGCCCGCGACGCCGCGCCGCACCTCGTCGGAGCCGACGCGCCGATCGCGGCGGCAGAAGAGATCGAAGACGACCAATGGACGGTCGGGCGCTACCGTGCGGACCGCCCGCTGTTCCGTTTCGGATTCGCCGACCCCGCCGCGACCACCCTCTACGTCTCCGGCACCGGCGGACGGGTGGTGCTGCGCACGACCGCCTCGCAACGGTTCTGGAACTGGCTCGGCGCGGTCCCCCATTGGATCTATCCGACGGCGCTGCGCAGCAACGGATTATTGTGGAGCCGGATCGTCATCTGGGCGTCGATCCTCGGCATTTTCCTCACCGTGCTGGGCCTTTATCTCGGCATCGCGCAATTCAAGCGCGGCAAGCGGCTGTCGCCCTATCGCGGCCTGTTCTTCTGGCATCACATGACCGGGCTCGCATTCGGCATCGTCACCCTCACCTTCGTAGCCAGCGGGCTCGTCTCGATGAACCCATGGGGCTTCCTCGACAGCCGGGGGGGCGGCGAGCGCGCCAGGATCGAGGGGGCGCCGCTGCGCTGGGGGGCGATCAAGGCGTCGCTGGAGGCGGTGCAGGCGCAAGCGCCGCAGGCGGTGAGCCTGGCCGGCGCGCCATTCGGCGGGCGCCTCTATTGGCTCGCTACCGACGGCGCGGGACAGGTCACGCGGATCGACGCCGCCGGACATGCGGCACCCCTCACCGCGGCCGATCTCGCCGCGGCAGCCACGCGGATCGGCGGCGCGAACGCGATCGCATCGCAGGAAATGATGACGCGGGAGGACGCCTACTACTTCGGCCATCGTGATGATGTGGTGCTGCCGGTCTATCGCATCATCCTCGACGATGCCGACGCCACCCGTTTCTATCTCGATCCCGCCACCGGCGCGCTGCTGAAACGCGCCGACGCCGACGCGCGCTGGCAGCGCTGGCTGTTCGCGGGACTCCACCGCCTGGATTTCACCGCAGCGCTGCGCGCCCGGCCGCTTTGGGACATCGTCATGATCGTTCTGTTGCTGGGCGGCATCGGCATCAGCGCAACCGGCGTCTATCTCGCAATTCGCCGAATCCGCGTCGATCTCGCAGCATTCGGGCGCCTCGGCGGAACAGCGCGAACACGGTTCCCGGCACCGGAAGCGGTCACCACTCCGCCCGAATCCTAACTGGCTGCAACCGCTCTGAGCGGCGTCGGCTTTTTTAGCGGCATCTTTGACCGAACAGAGCTGATCCTCGCGGAAGTTATGCCTTAGCAACCTATTGAAATTATTGAAATTCATTCGATTTGAGACAGGTGTTGCCGCCGCGACACAGACGAACCACGTCCGAGCAGGTATAAAAATAATCACGGAATCACAGGGGTGAGTAAATCCGTCTATCGATAGGAGATTCGGGGATGAAATTTAGACTTCTAGCGGGTGTCGCCATCACCGCAGTTATGGCGGGTTCGGCTTTCGCGGCGGACATGCCGTTGAAGGCGCCGGCTCCGGTTTTGGCTTATGACTGGAGCGGCTTTTATCTCGGCGGCGTCGTCGGCGGCGCTTGGGGGCATACCGATTCCTCAGATCCGGGCCTCGGCGTGATCGGGACAGCGCTGAACGCGCCGGTGATCCAGACCACCACCAGCAGCGGCTTCATCGGCGGTGTCGAAGGTGGCGATCGCTACCAGTTCGGCAAGCTGGTGGTCGGCTGGGAAGCGGACATGACCTGGGGCAGCCAGAACGGCACGAGCACCAACACGTTCGGTCCTTCGTTCTTTCCGCCGCTGACCATTACGCGGACGATCACCGCCGATACCAATTGGACCGGAACCGCGACCAGCACGCTGGGCATCGCCCACGACCGCTGGCTGGTCTACGGAAAGGCCGGTGTTGCCTGGGCGCACACCAACTACACCGAGAACTCGACAGTGAGCATTGCCGGCCTCGGTTCGACCACCCTGTTCTCCGGGCTCGGCAGCGAAAACCGCATCGGCTGGACGGTGGGAACCGGCGTCGAGTGGGCGATCTGGAACAACTGGTCGGTCAAGGTCGAGTACGACTATCTCGACTTCGGCAACAAGACCGTAGCCGTCAACGGCACGCTCCTGCCCGCCATCGGCGGCGGCCTCGGGATTTCGCGCGGCCTCGAGGACACGACCCACGTCAACCAGGTCAAGGGCGGCCTGAACTGGCACATCGCTCCGAACTTCTGGTGAGATCCACCTGAAAAGTCGGCTCTACATCGAGGCCCCGGCAACAGCCGGGGCCTTTTTGATTCAGGTGGATGCGCCGGCATCCGTAGGATGCGCGTAGGATGGGTAGAGCGGCAGCGAAACCCATCGCGATCGGCGGTGCTCACGGCGAAACGCCGATGATGGGTTTCGCAAGCGCTCTACCCATCCTACTGATCGGGCGAATCGATCCGTTAGAACTGGGCGTGCAGCCTCATCGAGAGCACCGACACCGGTCCGCGATCGCGGTTGTAGGCGGGATTGACGATGAACTGGTAGTCCGCCGTGGCCCGCAGCGCGCCGAGCGGAAAGCTGTAATAGGTTTCCATGATCTGTTCATTGCCGGGGTGGGAAAGCTGCCCGTCGCCGACCAGGATGCCGAGACCGCCGGCGTTGAGATAGGCGATGTGCGGACTGGAAATGCCGTTGACAATTCCGGCCAGACCGAAGGTATCGTCCGGCCTGCCCCACAGCTTGCCGGCGAGCGATATGCCGGTCGAGGCCGTGCGATCGACGTCGGTGAACTCATAGGGCTCGACATTGCCGTCGGCCCAGCCGAACCGGCCGAACGCGCCGATATTGGGTGCGACCTGCTGCTCGAAATTGACGTTGAAGCCGATCCGGCTCGCGTAACGCCGCACCAGCGCGGTATTGGCCGCGGCGCCGGTCTCCTCAGCCAACAAAACGGCATCGTCGAAACGCCCCATCCGGCCGCGGGTGACGAAACCATCGAAAGCGATCTTGCCGGGCTGGCCCGCGATCTCGTGGCGGTGCTCCAGCTCATATACGATCTGGAACTGGTGGAAGCGATCCAGCTCGGCGCTGTTCGGAACGATCGAGAGATCGAACAGGCCGCCGCGCAGCGTCCACGGGCCCTGGTACCATTCGGCGCTGGCGCCATAGGTATAGCCCCACGCGTCCGCCGCATAGTCGAAGGTGCCGGCATCGACCAGCGTCCAGTTCATGAAATCGGCGCGGGGATCGTGGGCATATTTGACGGTATCGAATATGTCGGAAACGCTGAACTTCCCGACCGTGAGGACCACCCGGTCGGCCGACTGCTTGCCGGCGAACTGGTTGATGTCGTCCTCGACCTTTTCGGTGGCACCGCCGAGGTCGATGGTCTGGCGGATGAAGGCGCGGGGCACCCGCAGGTAGGGATCGTCGCTGCCGATCTTATAAGCTTCGCCGCTCGAAAATCCCGCAAGGCCGAGGGTGTTGCTGAGGCCGAAGCCCTGGTCGATCTCGGGGTTGACCCACAATTCCGCTCCCTGCCAAAGCTTTAGCCCGGCATAGAGCGTAGCGTCCCAGGTCTCGCGGCCCGCGTTGGAGTCGAGGCTGTTGGCGCCGCGATAAGGCGCGCGAAACGGCGGCGCGTATTGGCTGACATAGGTGGTCTGGCCGTGAACGGCCCAGTTGTCCCCCCCGAGCGGCGCCAGGCTCGCGTCATTGGCATTACCGGCACTCGATCCGTTGCCGCCGAGCTGGTAATTCAGCCCGAGGCGAACCTCCTGCACGGAAAGGTTCGAGTTGAAGCGCTGTCCGGCCAGAGGAAATGTCACGCTGGCGGTACCGAAGGCGGAATAGAGGTATTCGAGCCGCATCGTCCAGTGCGGCACCAGCGGCGCCTCGATCCCGGCCCCCACGGTCCAGCCGCTTCGCGTCGGCAACTTGATTTCGACGGTTCCGCCGCTCGCGCCGGCGGGGTTGTCGCTGAGCTGGGTGCGCGTCAGGCGATCCGCGGTCCAGGCGTAGCCGGCGGTCCCGTAATAGAGCCAGTGGTCGAAGGCATAGCCGATGCGGGTGCGCACCGAGCCCGACATTTCCACCAGGTCCTGGTAGGTCGCCGTGCCGATCGACGGCGTCGCCAGGGTGCTCGAGCCGGACATGCGGCCGGGAAACGATATGTCGGCCTCGACACCGAGCATGAGGCCCGATTTGAAGACGGTATTGTAGCCGGCCTGGAAGCCGCCGAGATTGCTGCCCTCGCCGGTCAAGAGGTCGTAAGGGCGGAACAGATCGAGCGTGCCGGAGAGATCGGGAGCGATCCCCGGCTGGGTCGCGGTGAAAGCGGACGTTGCCGTCGCGAAACCGAGATGGCCGCCGACATAGAAGCCCGACCAGTCATAGGCCGGCGCAGCCGATGGCATACGCGCCGGGAGGTCGGCCGCACCGGCGCTGCCGGTGAGGAGGAGCGCGGCGACACCGGCCTGGATGCGGACGGTCGATCGCGCCGCGTTTCGGCGACGCACCGCGCGGCCGCGACGCAAGGAAACCCTCGCAACGCAGCGGTCGTCACGCCATTCGGGGAGGTGTATGCGCATGGGCGATTCCGATCCTTATCCTATCACTTTCCCGTGCCAGCCGGGAGATCCGGTCCCAGGTTGGGACGATCCAGCGCGGCATGGGTCTCGGTCTCGATCCTCACATCCGCCTGCCAGCGAGCAGCCGAAACCGTCGGCTCGAGGCTCAGCCGGCCGACGATCTTCTCCACCTCTGTGTCGAGCCTTTGTGACGCTGTCACAAAGGCGGTCACCACGACCCGTCCGGTGCCCTCCAGATCGGTGCTGTCGAGGCGGCGCAACGCCAATGCGTTGCCCGCGAGGCCCTGCAGCAGGAGCGCGCGAATATGCGCCTCGTCGGGACTTCGGCAGGTGACCGAGAGCAGGTAGGCGATCTCGAGCTCGGTCGCCGTCAGCGGCTGGCGATTGATGAAGCTGACGATGGGACGCAGCAACAGGTTGACGAACACGACGAAACCGGTGGCAATCGCGGCATAGAGCGGGTAACCGGCGCCTGCCAGGACCCCGATCGCGGCGGAACACCAGAGCGTGGCGGCGGTATTGAGTCCGCGCACGCTCAGGCCTTCGCGGAAGATCAATCCGGCGCCGAGGAATCCGATGCCCGACACCACCTGGGCCGCAACCCGGGTCGGGCTCGATTCGTTGGGAAACAATTGCTCGAAGACGACGAAGGTCGCGGCGCCGAGCGCTACCAGGGTATTGGTCCGCAGGCCCGCCAGGCGATTGCGCCATTGCCGTTCGAAGCCGATGACGGCGCTCAGGCACAGCGCCGCTGCGAGGTTGAGGGCCGCTTGTTCAGGCGACATCGTCATGGTCCATACTCGCGTTGGAGCCGTATTCCCGTTGGGACGAATTGGCGCCGGCAGCGCCGCCGCAGCGGCGGCGACCATTCGGTCGGGGCCGTCGCGCGGCGGTTTCGGGCGACAACAGGCCCGTCGCGAAGCCGACGAAGGCGGCAAGGCAGACCCTGGCCATGGCTTCGAGCACCGCTTCCTCGAACAAGATCAACATTGTCCGTACTCCTTTTTGGAGTCGTGTTGATGTCGGTTACGCCGCGGTCCGAGCAACAGAACCGCCGCCGATTTCTCCAGGAAGCGGACCGCGGTCAGCTTGACGAAAAACATCCGGCCGGAGGCCGCTCGCGCCGCGGGAGCGTGGCCTCGATTTGCCAGCGGCATTCGAGCCGCCCGCTGCCGACGATCGGCTGCCAATGGCACCCCAGAACCGGTCGCCCGGTCCGACGCGGAACCGCGGCAACACGAAAGCCGGTGCGGTTGTCGGCGGCGCGCTCGGGCCAGACCGGCAATGTGCCGCGCGGCGGACCAACGGCTCGCAATCTCACGGGTTTGGCGGACATCACTCACCTCGCGGCCGCTTGCGCTTTTCGTTGTCGCGGCAGGTCGGTGAGCAGACGGCCCGACTAGGGGCAGCCGCCGACGCTCACGCGGCCCTGATTGCCGCGGTCGATCTCGAAGTTTCGAGGCGCCACGAACCGGGCCGCATCGGCCGGATTTGTGTCGCCCGAGGGGGTGCTGCCCATCTGCTCGTCGTCACGGATTGAAGAAAGTTGCCGCTAGGCAAACCGCCCGGCCGGCTGTTGGTCGATACCCCTCGCGTCCGTCCATGTCAAGGCTGTCTGTCTATCCTCCATTGAGGATATGTGCTATCCTGCCATGAGGATAGGAGAAGACGATGCACGAGAGCGACCATCCGGCGATCATCAAGCGTCTCAAGCGTGCTGGCGGTCACCTGCAAAAGATCATCGACATGATCGAGCAGGGCCGGCCATGTGCCGAGGTCGCTCAACAATTGCAGGCTGTCGAGGGGGCGATCGAAAACGCCAAAAAGGCGCTGATTCACGATCACATCGGTCACTGTCTCGACCGACCTCTCAAGACCCCCGGCGCCGCCGGCCGCGCCGCGATGCGCGAGTTCAAGTTGATCGCGCGGTATCTGTGACCTTGTTTCTGCGCTGCCGCCGAACCGCGCACAGCGACCGAGACTCTCTGAAAAAACGCGAGAACTCCGGGAACGCGACGGAACGCTTGTTTCAGCCCTGCGAGAGCCCCGGGATCGGCACGCCCAGGGTCTGCGCTATCAGGAAGAAATTGAGCGCCAGCACGATTGCCGCGCCGGCGACCGCGGCGACATTGGTGAGCGCCGAATTGACGAACTGGCCCATGATGTCGGCGCGCCCGGTGAATATCAGGAGCGCGATCATCGGCAGCGGCAGCGCGATGCTGAGCACGACCTGGCTGATGACCAGGGCCTTGGTGGAATCGGCGCCAAGCCCGACGACCACGAAGGCCGGCACCATCGTCACCAGCCGCCGCAGCCAGATCGGAATGCGAAATCGGACGAAGCCCTGCATGATCATCTGGCCGGCCATGGTGCCGACCGCGGAGCTCGATATGCCCGATGCGATGAGCGAAACCAGGAACAAGCCGGCCGCCGCCGAACCGAGCAGCGGGGTCAACGTATGGTAGGCGGTCTCGATCTCGGCGACATCGCTGTGGCCGGCATGGAAGGCGCTCGACGCCATCATCACCATCGCCATGTTGACCATGCCGGCGACGGCGAGGGCGACGACGACCTCGCGGTTGGAGAAGCGCCAGCACGCGGCCGCGCTCCTCGTCATTGCGGACCGGCGTGCGCGCCTGGGTGAGGCCGGAATGAAGATAGATCGCGTGCGGCATCACGGTCGCGCCGATGATGCCGACCGAAAGAAGCAGCGCCTCGGCGTCGGGGATATTCGGCACCACCATATGCACCGCGGCGGCCCCCCAATCGACCGGGGCGATGAACATCTCGATCAGGTAGCACAGCCCGATGACGGCGATCAGGCCGGCGATGATGAGCTCGACCGGGCGGAAGCCGGAACGCTCGACCATCAGGATGGCGTAGGTGATGCAGGCCGTGATCGCCATGCCGACGATCAGCGGCATGTGGAACAGCAGCGACAGCCCGATGGCGCCGCCGAGGAACTCGGCGAGATCGGTCGCCATCGCGGCGATCTCGCTCACCACCCACATCGCCCACACCACCGGGCGCGAAAACCGCTCGCGGCACATGTTCCGCGAGGTTCCTTCCGGTGACGATGCCGAGCTTGGCGGACAGCGCCTGGAACAGCATGGCGATGAGATTGGCGGCGACCACCACCCAGAGCAGGTCGATAGCCGTATTTCGCGCCGGCCTGGATGTTGGTGGCGTAATTGCCGGGATCCATATAGGCGATCGAGGCGATCACCGCCGGGCCGGCGAACACGAACACGGCCCGCCCGCCGCCACGCCCGCCCGCGAGCACCTCGCGCGCAGTCGCGACGGTGCGCGCGGTCAGGCCGCCCGCGGCCGGCGCCCCTGCGGTGCCGATCGTCCCGGTCATCGGCACATCGGTCAGCGGCGCATCGGTCATGGCCGCATCGGTCACAGCGGCATCAGTCATGGCAGCATCAGTCATGGGCGCATTCGTCACCATCGCCTACCCTAAAATGTAGCTCGTGCTACATGTGGGGGCAGTCTGCCCGATTTGTCAATCCGGCACAAACTGTAACCGAGGCTGCAGATCGAGCGATGATTTGATAAATGCGTCGCGCTATCGGCTAGATCAGGTTGCCCCCACGCTCACAGGGCAATTCCGCCCGGGGCGGCCGGAGCAGTCCGGACGCCCCGCGAACAGGCGATTCCAGGAAACAGCCATGTCCGCGAAGGCGACCCGAACCCCTTCCGTCCCGCACCCGAAGCTTCCGACCGAGGTCGCCCAGGCGCGCCGGTTCGGCAAGACGCGCTCGGCGCAATCGACGGCGCTGGTCGAGGACTATGTCGAGCTGATCGCGGACCTCCTCGCCGGCACCGGCGAGGCGCGCCCCACCGACATCGCCCGCCGGCTCGGCGTGTCCCACGCCACCGCCATCAAGATGATCGCACGGCTCAAGCGCGAGGGCGTCGCCACCGCCCGCCCCTATCGCGGCGTGTTCCTGACCGCGAGCGGTCACGAGCTGGCGGCGCGGGTGAGTGCCCGCCATCGGCTCGTGGTCGACGTGCTCATCGCACTGGGCGTCCCCGCCGAGTCGGCCGAGGCTGACGCCGAAGGCATCGAGCACCACGTCTCCGATGCCACGCTCAAGGCCTTTGCCCGGTTCCTTCATGCAGGAAAGCATGGAAGCTAATAGGCTTTGTCCCTTGCCCAATTTTCGCGCATGCTGCACTGCAGCATAACTTGCGATGGTGTCAGCGCTCGGCCGGGGCATACCGGATGAGCGTGGCCTCAGCTTCCTGTTCGCTGCGAACGATCGGCAGGATGGTCTGGAGGCCTGCCGTCAGCAGGACATCCGACACCAGCGGTTTCGGGTTGAGCAGAACCAAGATGCGGGAATTGCGGGCGACGGTCTTCGCCGCGAGAACGAGATGGCGGATGCCGATCGAGGCGATGAAATCGACCTCGCCCATGTCGATGACGATGCTGGTGCGGGAACCCGCGACCACGGCCAGCGGCAGATCGATCTTTTCGGCGCCGAGGATGTCCAGCCGGCCGACCAGCGTCACCAGCTTGCCCACCTCGCCGAAATCGGAAACGGTGATTTCCATCAGACAGCCTCACGCCGGTCTTGCCGGTCTGCCGATCTTGCCGATCTTGTATCGTGACGCTCTTATTAAAACCGTGTGACGGTTGAGTGACGCCGGCGGCGATCAGGCCCGCTACCCGATGGTGACCAGCATGGCGGCGATGTCGTCGAAGGCCGGCCGGCCGGCTTCGAAGGCCCGGACCTCCGCCGTCAGGCGCGCCAGCACGTCGGCGTCCTGCGGCCCGACGCCGGCGAGAAATGCGTCGACCCGCGCCTCGCCGAACTGCGCCTCCGCGGCGTCGGTTGCCTCGGTAATTCCATCGGTCACGGCAAGCAGCCGATCCCCGGGCCGAGCACGGCGGTCCCCGCGAGGTATGTCATGTCCTCGACCAGGCCGAGCGGCGGCCCGCCCGGCCCGTCGAGCCGTTCCAGGATCGCGGATGCGCGGCGCAACCAGGGCGGCACATGGCCGGCACTGACATAGTCGAGCCGGCCGGACTGCACATCCAAGGTCGCGAGAAACAGCGTCACGAACATGCACGTGGCGTTGTTGGAGACGAGCGCGGCGTCGACCAGGCGCAGCGCCTGCGCCGGTGCGCCGAACAGGGATTCGGCATCCGGGCGTGCGGCGAGGCCTCGGATCAGCGAATGGGTGCGCGCCATGAACAGCGCCGCACCGGCGCCCTTGTGGGAGACGTCGCCGAGCACCAGCACCAGCCGGTCGGCGACGAGGAAACAGTCGACGAGGTCGCCGCCGACCTCGTTGGCCGGCTCCAGCACGACATCGACCGCGACGCCGGTGGCTCCGATCGCCAGGCGCAGCGGCGCCGGCACCAGTTCGAGCTGCAACCGGCGCGCTTCCTCGAGCTCGGCGCGGCGGCGTCTCAATTCTTCGTGAAGCCCGGCCTCGGCACGGCGCCGGTCGCTGATGTCGAAGAACGTCACCAGGCTGGTCGGCTCCCATTCGAAGACGTAGCGCACCGCGGCGACCAGCGCGAAGAACGTGCTGCCGTCGGCCCGGCTCACCGATGTCTCGAATTCGACGGCGGCTCCGCCGGTCCGCGCGGCCAGGATCCTGGCACGGTCTTGCACCGTGAAATGGGTGGCCAAGTCGGTCAGTACCAGCGGACCCTGGTCGGGAAGGCCGAACAGCTTGTGGAAGCGCGCATTGGCGTGCTTGAGCCGGCCATCTTCCTGCCCGATCATCGCCAGCGCGACCGGCGCCCGGTCCAGCATGAAGCGGAGCTGGCGCGCCGCCTCCTTCACCAGGTAGTCGGCATGGCGTTGCTCGCTCACGTCGTTGTACATCACCATCAATCCGCCGCCAGGCAGCGGATTGCGCCGGCATTCGAGGATGCGGCCGTCCGGCAGCATGCGCTCGGCGAGATAAGGGGTTTCCAGCCCGCCGAGGTGCTCGCGGACCACGGCCTCGACGCTGTCCGTGGCGGTGCCGAAATCGCCGCGCCCGGCCAGGATGCGAATGAAACGCTCGAAGGTCGGCGCCCCCGCTAGATCGGCGTCGGACAGTTTCAAGATGTCTGGAAGTTGGCCGTTCCATGCCGCCAACCGGCGCGCGGCGTCGAATATGGCGCAGCCCTGATCGAGCTGGTCGAGCACCGCCTGTACTGGCGGTAGGCCGACCGGCGTTTGGGGCACAGCCTCGCTTCGTTCGGGCACCGCCGACTGCCCCCGCGTCATGCGCGATCCGGAACCGACGACATCCGGGAAACCCGGACGGACCCGGGCGTCATCCATCAGCAACGTGGCTTGAGCATGTCGTCATGGGCGTGTCGTGATGGGCGTATCGTCATGGGCGCGTCGTCATGGGCGCGTTGTCATGGACGCGTTGTCATGGGCGTATCGCGACGATCCCTACAGCACGTTCTTGCCCCTACTGCACGTTCTTGTTGATGTATTCGGATCCGAAGATCACGACGGACCAGATGATCGCGTAGGTGACCAATCCGATAACGAGTTCCACGATCTTTCTCCCCTGCGCGGTGTCCTCAGGCGTCCTGGGGCGCCCGCAGTGGCGCCTCGAAGGCACCATAGAGCATCATCGCTTCAAGTGGAACCGGCGGGCCCACCGACGTCATTCCGGGGCGCGCTCTTGCGCGAACCCGGAATTGAGGCAGCCGTGCCTCGGGAACTCCTGGGTTCCGGGTTCCGCCTGAGCCTGGCCGGACCCGGTGGGCGGCCCCGGAATGACGGCCACGTTGGCTCACACCAATTCAACTTCGGCCGTCTGCACGTTCAATCGTCTCGCCTCGCCCGCAAGGTGCGACTATGATCGGATCATTGCGATGCGGACGAGGTCGGAGACGACATGCACACAGCAAACACCCACACGATAAACACCCGCACGATCCTGGGCGGGCTCATCGCCGCGGCCCTCGTCGTCGCGCTGGCGGCGCCCGGCGCGGCCGCGGTGAAGAAAATCGCCTACCCCGAAGTCAAGGTCACCCTCGACAAGCCTTACAAGCCCGACGCGGCCTTCGAGAAAATGCGCACCGCATTCCGCGACGCGGTCAAGCGCAAGGACTTGCAGGCGCTCACGGCGCTGGTGGCGCCGACCTTCATCTGGACCGTGGGGGACACGCCGGCCGACGAGCTCGATCTCGGCCGCGACGCCATCCACAATTTCAAGGTCGCGTTCGGCTTCCGCGGGCTTGGCAAGGACACCGACGGCGGGGTCGACAGCGGTCCCTATTGGGACGTGCTCGCCACCTTCGCCGACGACGCGACCTATTACGCCGCGACCGATTCGGGGAATCTCGTGTGCGGCCCGATCGCCGCCGAGGTCGCCGACGACAGGGTTTTCGAGCAGGCCCGCAAGAAGATCGAAACCGCCAACGAGGCCGTCGAGTGGTATTTCACCCTGGCCGATACCGCCGTCGCCAAGGCCCCCGGCGACACCGGCGCGCCGGTCGCCAAGGTCGGCATCGTGGCGCTGCCCCTGCTCAGCTTTTATCCGCCGGAAAAAGAAGGCGCGCCGCCGCCGGCGCCGACCCATTTCGAGGTGCTGCTGCCGTCGGGGCGGACCGGCTGGGTGCCGGTGACCGCGGTGCGCCCGCTCAGCGCCGACCACCTCTGCTACGCCCGCACCCCGGGCGGCGACTGGAAGATCGCCGCCATCGACCAGGCGAGCCAGTAGCGGTAGGGTCTGGTGAGACCCGTAGACCTATTTTGGCGCGGATCGCCCGCGCTCATGCGGGCTTCTGCGCTGCCGGTCAGATCAGCGCCCGCACCACGCCATAGGCGGAGCCGAGCCAGAGCCCGGCGGCCGCGAACATGGTGACCATCGCGCCCGGCCCGCGCGAGGCGGGATCGCGGACGTAAGCGAGCGCATAGATCACCCGCCCGACGACCCAGATCAGCCCGCCGACCGCCGCGCCGCGGTCGGAGACATAGGCGGCGTAGAGCCACAGCGCCGGCAGGAACAGCGCCATCTGCTCAAGGGTGTTCATCTGGACCCGATAGGCGCGCTCGAAATGCTCGTTGCCGGTGACCGCCGGCGCCTTGATGCCGTATTGCCCCCGTGCCCTCGCGACGGCGATGATGGTGTAGAAATAGATCACGAGCGCGATCAGGGTTACCGCGGCGGTGGCGGGCTGGGACATGCGGGAACCTTTCGGATGCGTCTTGTTAGAATGCAGGTCGGGCAGAAGCTCGGCCATGACCGTGGCGGGGTAGCCGAGGGATAGCGATCAACCGTGGCCGCCTTCCCGGGGAGACTCCTCCCTCCCCGAAGACGGGGAGGCGAAAGTGTCACCCATCTGTCGTCGGGGTGAATTTGCACCCCCTCCATGTCTCCGGTTGCAACAAGAGCCGCCCCCTGCCCGCCCGCACTCACTTGCCGGGGCGATCAGGCCCCTGGGCCAGCGTCTTGACGCGGTAGAGGCCCTCGCGCGCGGTGAGGTAGAGCGTGCTCTTGCCGGGGCCTGCGAACGCGACATTGGCGGCCTGGCGGCCCGCCGTGATGGTGCCGAGATATTGGCCCTTGGCATCGAACACCTGCACGCCGGCCACCGTGGTGATGTAGACGCGGTCATTGCGATCGATGGCGAGGCCGTCGGCGCCGCTTTCCTTGCCGGCGGGAATGTCGCGGAGCTGGGCGAACGGCCGCTTGTTCTTGACGGTTCCGTCGGGCTGCACGTCATAGGCAAACACCGTCGGGCCGATGGTGTCGTCGACGATCAAGGTCTTGCCGTCATTGGTCAGGGTGAGGCCGTTCGGGCGCGCCACCGCGCTGTCGACCAGCACCGGCTGTTTGGCGCCGGCCGGCAGATAGTACACATAGGTCGGGCGCCCCGGCACCACCGGCCGCGGGCCGGGATCGGTAAAGTAGATGCCGCCCTTGGCGTCGGCGATGAGATCGTTGGGCGACAGCAGCGGCTTGCCGTCCGGCCCCGCGGTGAGGGTGGTGATGGTGCCGTCCTTGGCGCGCTTGGTGATCCGCCGGCCGTCGCCTTCCGCGAACAGAAGCTCGCCGTCCTTGGTCAGCGCGATCCCGTTGGCGCCGTCGGTATTCTCGCGCACCACCGCGATCTTGCCGCCGGGATCGAGGAAGTGGGTCTTGTTGACGCGGATATCGGAGAAGTACAGCCCGCCATCGGCGGTGCCGACCGGCCCCTCGGTGAAGGTGAAGCCTTCCTGCACCAGCTCCGGCGTGACGCCGGGCGCGAGCACGCCGGGAATGCCGCCCGGCGATTGCGCCATCGCCGGCAGCGCCAGCATCAGCAAGGCCGCTCCGACCGCATTTGCATGCCATGTTTTCATCGCGTTCCTCCCATGTATTGATGCGGGGATTGTAGCCCGGAAGAAGCACGGGCGTAATCGGGGAAAACCAGGAAACAGCGGCGCGGGCGGCACGCCAGCGGCGGGGTCGTATTTCCGGATGCCGCCCCCGCAACGCGGTTCACAAATGTTTGATGGAAGACAGCGCCGACACCCAAGGGTTGCCCGCCGGCGGAAATTTACGTCACGCGATCGCTGCGGCTTCGGCACCTGAAGGGCGCTATCCCGCGGTGCGGGATAGCAAAATCTCCACGCGACCGAGACCGCCTCGCATGCCAGCCCCGCGCGCTCCATTAAATCCATATAAACATGATGTTTTTCCACACGTTCTGGTGAACGCCGGCGCCCTTGTTCGGCGGATCGGCAACGCCATTTCGGCGGTGGCAGCCAGGTACTTCGGGCTGCCAACGAGGAGAATCGAGATGAACACCAGCCTCAAGCACCTGATGACCGCTGCTGCCGTCGCCGTCCTGTTCGGGACCCCGGCACTCGCCGCGAGCCATACGCAGCGCCATGTCCGCGCTCACCAGGCCCCCTACGCAGCGTCGCACACGGTGACCGCGCCGGACGGGCAGGTCATCGGCGCCGATCCGGACCCGTCGGTCCGCTTCGAGCTCAATCGCGATGCGCCAGCCTATACCGGTGATTACTGAGCGCTAGACGCTCCCGAGCGTCCCGCAAAAAGGGCCCCGGATCGCACCGGGGCTTTTTTCGTGATTGCGCTTCAAACTCACTCGCCATTAGCGCGGCCATACCTGAGCACCGCTGCGTACGAAAAGAATGACCGGTCGCCTCGAGCCGTACCGCCGGCCGCGCCATGCCGTCCAGCCAATCACCGCCGCCCGTTGCCCATTCCGCGCGGTGCAACACACTGCGGCCATGCGTCCGAGTGTCCTCAATCCCCTGTTCGCGGCGATCACGACGCTGCCGGGCATCGGCGACAAGGTCGCGAGGCTCTATCGCCGGCTGTTCGGCCGCGAGGACACGCCGCGCATCGTCGATCTCGTGTTCCACCTGCCGACCGGGGCCGTCGACCGGCGGGCGCGGCCGGTGCTGCGCGATGTCGTGCCCGGTAGCGTCGTCACCGTCGCGGTGACGGTCGACGGCCACCGCCCGCCACCGCCCAACCGGCCGCGGTCGCCCTATCTCATCTATGCCAGCGACCACACCGGCAGCCTCGTCATCACCTATTTCAACGCGCGCAAGGATCATATCGACCGGCTGTTGCCGGTGGGCCGACGCCGCATCGTGTCGGGCACCATGGCGCTCTATGACGGCATGCTGCAGATGGTGCATCCCGATTTCGTGGTCGATGAAGCCGGCCTTGCGAGCCTGCCTGCGATTGAGCCGATCTACCCGCTCACCGAGGGGCTCACGCCCCAGGCGCTGCGCCGCGCCATCGCGGCGGCGCTCGACCAGGTGCCGGCGCTGGCGGAGTGGCTCGACGCGACGCTGCTCGCGCGCGAGAAATGGCCGGGCTTCGGCGATGCCTTGCGCACGCTGCACCGGCCGGCGGAGCCGGCCGATCTCGCCATGGAGGGGCCGGCGTGGTCGCGCCTTGCCTATGACGAGATGCTGGCGGGCCAGCTCGCGCTCGCCCTGGTGCGCGCCCATATGCGGCGCCGCGGCGGGCGCGCGCGCGCCCACGACGCCCGCCTGCAGGCAAAGGTCCTGGCGGCGCTGCCGTTCGCGCTGACCGGGAGCCAGCGCGCGGCGATCGCCGACATCAATGCCGATCTCGGCAAGCCCGAGCGCATGCTCCGCCTGCTCCAGGGCGACGTCGGCTCCGGCAAGACCGTCGTCGCGCTTCTCGCGGCGGCTGCGGTCATCGAGGCCGGCAGCCAGGCCGCCCTGATGGCGCCGACCGAGATCCTCGCGCGCCAGCATCTGAAGACGATCGCGCCGCTGGCCGAGACCGCCGGCATGCGCATCGCGATCCTCACCGGCCGCGAGCGCGGCCGCGAGCGCGCCGGCATCCTCGACCGCCTCGCCGCCGGAGATATCGACCTCCTGATCGGCACCCATGCGCTGTTCCAGGACGAGGTCGGCTTCCGCGACCTCGCGCTGGCCGTCGTCGACGAGCAGCACCGCTTCGGCGTCCACCAGCGGCTCGCGCTCGCCCAGAAAGGCAATGCGGTGGACGTTCTCGTGATGACCGCGACCCCGATCCCGCGCACCTTGGTGCTGACCTGTTTCGGCGACATGGACGTCTCGGAGCTGCGCGAAAAGCCCGCCGGCCGCCTGCCCATCGACACCCGCACGGTGCCGCTCGACCGCCTCGACGAGGTCGATCGGCGCGGTCGGCCGCGCCGTCGAAGAGGGCCGCCGCATCTATTGGGTGTGCCCGCTGGTGGAGGAATCCGAGACCGGCGATCTCGCCGCCGCGCAGGAGCGCTTTGCCGCGCTCGCGCAGATGTTCGGCGACGCGGTCGATCTCGTCCACGGGCGCATGAAGGGCGCCGACAAGGATGCGGCGATGGCGCGTTTCGCCGCCGGCGAGACCCGCATCCTCGTCGCCACCACGGTGATCGAGGTCGGCGTCGACGTGCCCGAGGCGACCGTGATGGTGATCGAGCATGCCGAGCGGTTCGGCCTGTCGCAGCTTCATCAGTTGCGCGGGCGGATCGGGCGCGGCAGCGGGCAGAGCACCTGCCTGCTGCTCTACAAGGGTCCGCTCGGCGACACCGCCAAGGCGCGGCTCGCCATCATGCGCGAAACCGAGGACGGCTTTCGCATCGCCGAGGAGGATTTGCGCCTGCGCGGCGGCGGCGACGTGCTCGGCACCCGCCAGAGCGGCGTGCCGGGATTCCGGCTGGCGCAACTGGCGGTGCATGGCGACCTCCTGCGCACCGCGCGCGACGATGCCGCACTGATCCTCGGCCGCGATCCCGATCTCGCCAGCCCCCGCGGCGCAGGCGCTGCGCACCCTGCTCTATCTGTTCGAACGCGACGACGCCGTCCGGCTGCTCGGCGCGGGATGACCGTCGCTCGTTTTTAGTGCGCTTGCATCTTGTTGAAGCAGGCGTTCGGGCTTTCTGCCGATTTTGCGGACGAATTCGGCTCGCTGGAACCCTCGAATTTGCTGCCGTATCAAGCACATCATTCCTGGCATGGCTCTTGCTCAACTTCAGCCTAACGCAGCATTTGCCGCGCCGAGGGCGATTCGAAGCTGGGCGGGCGCGGGTTCTGCGCAGGCGGGTTTCGCGCAGCAAGGAGCAAACGATGGATTATGTGAGACCGGCCGATGTCGCCAAAGCGATGGTGGAGACCGGCAAGCCGGAAACTTGCCTCTGTCGATTTCCGATCTTCTGATCCGCGGCATGCTGTCGGGCGCCATTCTCGGCGTGGCGACCAGCCTCGCTTTCAACGCGTCGTTCACGACCGGGCAGCCCCTGGTCGGCGCCCTCATCTTTCCGGTCGGGCTGGTGATGATCGTGTTGCTCGGTCTCGAGCTGATCACCGGCAGTTTCGCCCTGTTGCCGCTGCCGTGGATCAGGGGCGAGGCCACCGCTTCCGAGGTGATCGCCAATTGGGGCTGGGTGTTTCTCGGCAACCTGATCGGCAGCGTCGCCTATGGCGCGCTGCTCGCGATCGCATTGACCGACATGGGCGCGATCGCGCCCGCCGGCGTCGCCGCGCGCCTCGTCGCCGCCGCCGAAGCCAAGACCACCGGATACGAGGCGTTCGGCTTTGCCGGCATGGTGACGGTGTTCGTCAAGGCCATGCTGTGCAACTGGATGGTCTGCCTCGGCGTGGTGCTGGCCATGACCACGACCTCGACCATCGGCAAGATCGCGACCGCCTGGATGCCGATCCTGATCTTCTTTGCCCAGGGGTTCGAGCATTCCGTCGTCAACATGTTCATCATTCCGACCGGCATGATGATGGGCGCCAAGGTCACGGTCGCGCAGTGGTGGTTCTGGAACCAGATCCCGGTGACGCTGGGCAATCTCGTCGGCGGCTTCGTCTTCACCGGGCTCGCGATCTACATGACCTACCGGCCGCAGCCCGCCCCCGAGCCGGTCCGGATCGCCGTTGCGTCCCAGGTCCCGGCGGAATAGCCGCGCCGCGCAGCGAGCTCACGCTCTGCAGCCGCATGCGCAGCAGCCGCACGCTTTGGAGCCGCACGCTCTGCGAGCCGATGGTCGTGAATCGAGGACGCCATGACGGGTGATTTCGAGCCTGAGCAAAAGCGCTATCTTGAAGGCTTCGTCGCCGGCCTCCAGATCGCGAAATCGGCGGGCGGATTTCCGCGCCCGGTCGGCGCCGGCCCCGCGAGCGCAGCGGCGGCGCCGGCGGCGACCGGCCCGGATGCGCCGCACATCGCCGCCCAGGATCGCGTCGTCAAGGCCGGCGGCAAGCTTTCCGACCAGGAGAAATTCAAGCGCGATCAGCATCCGTTCGACGCCTATGAGAAGCTGAAAGCACAGGCGGCGGCCAACGAGCCGCCCAAGCCCGACGACAATTTCCGCTGGCGCTTCTTCGGCCTGTTCTACTGCGCGCCGACCCAGAAGACCTACATGTGCCGGCTGCGCATCCCCAACGGCATCCTCACGCATTGGCAATTCGCCGGCGTCGCCGACCTCTCGGAGAGCTGTGCCGGCGGTTTCGCCCACGTCACCACCCGCGCCAACCTGCAGATGCGCGAGATCGAGCCCAAGAACGCGGTCAAGATGGTCGAGGGCATCCAGGATCTCGGCCTGTGCTCGCGCGGTTCCGGCGCCGACAACATCCGCAACGTCACCGGCACCCCGACCGCGGGCATCGATCCGCAGGAGCTGATCGACACGCGGCCCTACGCCCGCGAATGGCACTTCCACATCCTCAACGACCGCACGCTCTACGGCATCCCCCGCAAGTTCAATGTCGGCTTCGACGGCGCCGGCGTGATCCCGGTGCTGGAGGACACCAACGACATCGGCTTTTCGGCCGTGGAGGTGAAGGACGGCTTCGGAGCGGAGCCCGGCGTCTGGTTCCGCCTCGGCATCGGCGGCATCACCGGGCACAAGGATTTCACCCGCGACACCGGCGTCATCGTCAAGCCGGCGGAAGCGACCGCCGTCGCCGACGCCATCGTACGGGTGTTCATCGACCATGGCGACCGCACCAACCGCACCAAGGCGCGGCTCAAATACGTGCTCGATGCCTTCGGCATCGAAAAATTCCTCGGCCTGATGGAGGAGAAGCTCGGGCGCAAGCTGGTGCGCGTCGCCGCCGAGGCGATCGCCCCGCGTCCCGCCTTCGACCGCTTCGGCCATATCGGGGTGCATCCGCAAAAGCAGGCCGGGCTCAACTGGATCGGCGTGGTGCTGCCGGTCGGCCGCATGACCGCGGCGCAGATGCGCGGCCTCGCCGCGGTGGCGCGCGATTTCGGCGACGGCGACATCCGCCTCACGGTCTGGCAGAATTTCCTGATCTCCGGCGTGCCGACGGCGCGGGTCGCTGCTGCGCAGGAAGCGATCGAGGCGCTCGGCCTCACCACGAGAGCGAATTCGATCCGCTCCGGGCTCGTCGCCTGCACCGGCAATGTGGGCTGCAAGTTCGCGGCCTCCGACACCAAGCGCCATGCCGAGGAGATCGCGGCCTGGTGCGAGACCCGGGTTGCGGTCGACGCGCCCGTCAACATCCACCTCACCGGCTGCCATCATTCCTGCGCGCAGCACTTCATCAGCGAGATCGGGCTGTTGGCGTGCAAGGTGCAGGAGACCGAGGACGGCGATGCGGTCGAGGGCTATCACATCCTGGTCGGCGGCGGCTTCGGCCCCGATGCCGCGCTCGGCCGCGACGTCTATCGCGACGTGAAGGCGCAGGACGCCCCGCAGAAGGTCGAGCGCATCCTCAAGGCCTACATGGCCCACCGCGCCTCGCCGCAGGAGAGCTTCCTCGCCTTCGCCCAGCGCCATGAGACCGATGCGCTCAAGGCGATGTTCGAGCACGAGGCGGGGGAATGAACCAGTCGCCACGCCCGCCGATCCTGGAGATCCTGCCGGAGTCCGCGCCGTTCACCCCGGAGCAGCGCACCTGGCTCAACGGCTTTTTCGCCGGCCTGCTGCAACTCGACGCGCCGGCGACGCCGCTGTCCCCGCAGGAAGCGGCGGCGCTGATGCCGGGGCTGCTCGCGCCGGCCGGCGCCCCGCGCCGATGCCGATGACGGCGCCGCCTGGCACGATCCCGCGCTGGAGATCGCCGACCGCATGAAGCTCGCCGAAGGGCGGCCGCTGCCGCGCCGCATGATGGCGGCGATGGCCCAGCAGGACTGCGGCCAGTGCGGCTCGAGCTGCGAGGAGTATTCGCTGTCGATCTTCCTCAAGAAGGAGGAGCGGCTGAACCTGTGCGTGCCCGGCGGCAAAGACACCTCCCGCATGCTCAAGAAGCTGCACGAGGAGATCGGCGCGCCGGGTGCGGCGCCGGCGCCCACCCTCGCCCGCCGGCGCAACCGCATCGCCGGCGGCGAGGCACCCCGGGCGGCGCCGGGGCGCTCGCGCGAAAACCCGGTGACTGCCACCGTCGTCACCCGCGTGCGCCTCAACAAGCCGGGATCGGAAAAGGAGACCTGGCACGTCGAATTCGACCTCACCGAGTCCGGCCTCGACTATGTCGTCGGCGACAGCTTCGGCATCATGCCGGTCAACGAACCCGCATTGGTCGACGCCGTGATCAAGGCGCTCGATGCGCCGCCGGATTTCCCGATCGGCGGCCGCACGCTGCGCGACGTGCTCACCGACGGGGTTTCGCTCAGCCCGGCGCCCGACATGCTGTTTCAGCTCTATTCCTACGTCGTCGGCGGCGGCCGCCGGCAGACGGCCAAGGCGCTGAGCGCGGGCGAAGACCCTGACGGCGATGCGGCAACGCTCGACGTGCTCGCCGCGATCGAAAAGTTCCACGGCGTGCGGCCGGACCCGGAAGCCTTCATCGAAGCGCTCGATCCGTTGCAGCCGCGGCTCTATTCGATCTCGTCATCGCTCAAGGCCCATCCCGGACGGGTGTCGCTGACGGTCGACACCGTGCGCTACCAGATCGCCAAGCGCCAGCGGCTCGGCGTCGCCTCGACCTTCCTCGCCGAGCGCGTGTGCCCCGGCGACACCGTCAAGGTCTACGTGCAGAAGGCCCATAATTTCGGCCTGCCCGCCGATCCCGCCGTGCCCGTCATCATGGTCGGCCCCGGCACCGGCATTGCGCCGTTCCGGGCGTTCCTGCACGAGCGCATGGCGACCAAGGCGAGCGGCCGCAACTGGCTGTTCTACGGCCACCAGCGCCGCAACTGCGACTTCTTCTATGAGGACGAGCTTGCCGGCATGCGCGCGGCCGGGGTCCTGACCCGGCTCTCGCTCGCATGGTCGCGCGACGACAAGGAAAAATTCTACGTCCAGGACCGCATGCGCCAGATTGGACGCGAAGTGTGGGAATGGCTCGCCGACGGCGCCCATGTCTACATCTGCGGCGCCGTGCGCATGGGCCAGGACGTCGAACGCGCCCTTGTCGACGTCGTCACCGAGCACGGCGGCCGCAGCCCCAGCGAGGCCATCGCCTTCGTCAGCGACCTGAAGAAACGCGGGCGGTACCAGACGGACGTGTATTGAAGGCGGATGGTCCCCTTTCTTTCTTGCACGTGTAGGATGGCTCGGGCGTGGCGAAATTGTCGGCACGTGATGGGTTTCGCTTGCGCTCTACCCATCCTACACGCGCAACTTTCGGCGCAACAGGACCGCCCATGCCGCTCGACCTCGTGTTGCGCCAGGCCCGGATCGTCGGGCGGGACGGCGCGCTCGACATCGGCATCGGCGGCGGCCGCATCGCCGCGGTCGCCGCGCATATCGAGAGCGATGCCCGCGCCATGCCGCTCGACGGAAGGCTGGCGTTTCCCGGCTTCGTCGACACCCATATCCATCTCGACAAGTCCTGCATCTCCGACCGCTGCCGCTGCGAGCGCGGCACCTTGCAGGAGGCGATTGCAGCGGTGGCGGCGGCCAAAGCCGCCTTCACCGAGGACGACGTCTATGCCCGGGCGCGGCGCACCCTGGAGTGCGCGATCGTCCAGGGCACCACCCATATGCGCACCCATGTGGAGATCGATCCCCGCATCGGGCTCCGCGGATTCGACGCCATCCGCAGGCTCAAGGCGGATTATGCCTGGGCGATCGACCTTGAGATTTGCGTGTTCCCCCAGGAGGGCCTCACCAACGATCCCGGCGCCGAGGACCTGTTGATTGCGGCCTGCACCGCCGGGGCCGACCTGATCGGTGGATGCCCCTATACCGACACCGATCCCCATGGCCAGATCGCGCGCATCTTCGCCCTGGCCGAGCGGTTCGACCTCGACATCGATTTTCATCTCGACTTCGACATCGATCCCAGTTGGATGCATCTCGACGAGGTCTGCCGCCTCACCGCGCAATCGCGCCGCGGCGGCCGGGTGGCGATCGGGCATGTCACCAAGCTGTCGGCGCTCGCCCCCGATGCGTTCGACGCCGTCGCCCGCCGGCTCGCCGATGCCGGCGTTGCCGTGACCGTGCTGCCGGCGACCGACCTGTTCCTGATGGGGCGCGCCCACAGCCACAACGTCCCGCGCGGCGTCGCCCCGGCACACCGGCTGGCGCTGCGTGGCGTGACCTGCTCGCTCGCCACCAACAACGTGCTCAATCCCTTCACGCCGTTCGGCGACTGCTCGCTGATCCGCATGGCCAACCTCTACGCCAATACGGCGCATGCCGGGACGGTCCGTGAACTCGCGGCCTGCTTCGACCTCGTCACCGCATCGCCGGCGCGGCTGATGAATCTCGGCGCCTATGGGATTGCGGTCGGCAACCCCGCCGATGTGGTGGTGCTCGACTGCGCCGATCCCGCTGCGGCGGTCGCCGAACTGGCGCAGCCGCTGCTCGGCTTCAAGCGCGGCCGCCCGACCTTCACGCGGCCGCTTCCGGTGCTGCACCGGCCGTAGCGCATGATCGCGAAAAGTTGCAGGCCGTTCGGATCAGACCATCCACAAAATCGATGGTCGGACGTGGTGCAGACGCGCCGCGCGCATTTTACGCAAGGGCCGGAAATGCCAGGCGCGGCGAATTTGCTATAACCGCGCGCAACCATCCGGGAGGAGCACATGAACCGTGGGCGCCGTCGCTTTCTGCAGTTCGCCGGAGCCGTCATGGCGGCCCCTGCCCTCGCGCGGCAGGCGGCGGCGCAGGGCTATCCGGCGCGCGCGGTGCGCGTGGTCGTGCCGTTCGCGCCCGGCGGCATCACCGACGTGCTGGCGCGGCTCATCGCGGAGAAGTGGAGCGAGCAGCTCGGCAAGCAGTTCTACGTGGAAAACGTGACCGGAGGCTCCGGCAATATCGGCATGGGCCAGGCGGCCAAGGCCGCGCCCGACGGCTACACCATCCTCACCGCCTTCGTTTCCTACGCCATCAATCCCGCCCTGTTCGCCAAGGTTCCCTATGATCCCGTGCGCGATTTCGACCCGATCGGCCTCGCGGTCACCTCGACCACGGTGCTGGTGGTCAACCCGCAGGTGGCGGCCAAGACCGTCGACGAGCTTATCGCCCTGATCCGTGCCAATCCCGGGAAATACAACTACGCCTCGGCCGGCTCCGGCACGAGCTCGCATCTCGCCGGCGAGCAGTTCCGCCTCTCCCTCGACCTCGACATCGTGCACATTCCCTATAACGGCGGCGCTCCCGCGATCGCCTCGGTGGTCGCCGGCCACACGCCGATCGGCCTCGTGGCCCCGAACGTGGCCATCCCGCAGCTCCAGGACGGCAAGGTCCGTGCGCTGGCCGTCACCAGCGCTACGCGCGCGCAGACGCTTCCCGACGTAGCCACCATGGCGGAATCCGGCCATCCCGGCATCGAGGGCGAGAGCTGGGTCGGGTTCGTCGCGCCCGCCGGCACGCCGAAGGACATCGTCGCGACGCTCAACCGCGAGATCGTCAAAATCCTCGCCGAGCCCGACATGAAGGAGCGCCTGGCGACGCTCGGCTTCGATCCCATCGGCAGCACGCCCGACGAATTCGCCGCGCGGATCAAGTCCGAGCTCGCGACCTGGAGCAAGGTGATCCGCGCCGCGGGGATCAAGCCGATGTGAGGGGGGCAGGTCTATGATCGCATTTACCACCTCGTCCTGAGGAGCGCGCTTTAGCGCGCGTCTCGAAGGATGGCAGCGAGCACGGCGTGCGCGAATCCGTGCGGCGCACTTGTTTGTGGCCATCCTTCGAGACGCGCCCTGCGGGCGCTCCTCAGGACGAGGTCGTAAAGCAAAGCTGGACTCCGTTCCGCAGCCGCAGCTCTCGCCTACCGCACCGCCGCTTCGCGCGGATAGAACTTGGTGCCGTAGGGCTTGGGCGTGAACTCCGGGTGCCAGGCGCAAGGCCCCGCGAAGGTGGCGCGGAACTGCTCGCAGGCCGCGGCGATCGATTGCGCGGTGGGCTTGGTGCCCTTCTCGACCCACTGGACCAGCGCGTCGAGCGCGGCGGCGAGTTCCGGCGCGCTTTGGCCGGTGTGGGCGCGCTCGTCGGTATAGGCCTGCACCAGCCGGTCGGCGCTGCCGGCGGCCGCGACCGTATCGCGATAGGCGGCCTGCACCTCCACCGGCACCTGGGGGTCGTTGATGGAATGGATCGACACCACCGGGATCGGCAGCCTGCCGGTCGGGTCGCCATCGGCCTTGAGGACGGCGACGGCGGCGGGATCGGCGGTGAAGCGCGCGACATTGCGGTTGAGGTCCTCGTCGTTCGATGAGCCGCGGTAGCGGACGCCGCTATTGTCGAACGGATCGCGGCCGGCGGTGGTGCGCCGCACGATGTCGCGGAACAGCAGCGTCGCCGCCTGCATGTGGCGCACCAGCATGCTTTCCGGATAGCCCATGACGCCGATGATGTCGGCGAGGTTCTTCTTCTGCTGCTCGCTGCGTTGCGCCGCCGGCTTGGAAACGCCGGTGCACTCGTCGACCACGGCGTCGAGGTCCTTGAGCGTCATCTTGGCATCGGGAGCGACGCCCATCCACAGCGGATATTGGGCCTCGTCCGGGCGCGGCAGGTTCTTGCAGTAGTATTCGTAGACCGCGCGCAGGTCGGCGCGGTGCTGGTAATTGAGCGTCGCGCCGCCCACGGCGCCGCTGTTGAACATGGCGCCGTCGAAGGCGAGCGTGCCGTCGGCGTTCTTGGCAGGGGTCTCGATCAGCTTGGAGCCGACCAGGCCGCCATAGGAGGCGCCATGCAGGTAGGTGTGGCGCGGCTTGGCGATCTGCTCGATGAAGAAGCGGCGGGCGTTGTCGCTGTCCTCTCCGGCCATCGCCACGCCATAGCCCTCGCGCCGGTAGCTCGAAGCCACCCAGCCGAAGCCGCGCTGCACCGCGACCGCATATTTGGTGAGATCGGCCTTGCTGCCGTTGGCGGTCGGCGGCGCCAGCGACGGGCCGCCATGGGCGAACACCACGAGGTCGCCGTTCCAGGTCTTGGGCATCGCCGCGAGGATATAGGCTCCGCTCTCGTGCTTGATCCCGTAACAGGTCGCGAGGCTCGCGATGGCCTCGGGACAGGCGGTGGTCTCGGGCGAGCGCGCCGGCCGCCTGCTGCGCGAGGACCGGCGCCGCGCCGATCACGAAGGCGACGAGCCCGCCGAGGGGCGCCAGATGTCTGATGTGCTGCATGGGTGTTCCTCGCTTCGTTCGATCGATCGGGCCGCGCCGTCCGTCACTTCTGCGTTTCCTTGAAGAACTTCAGATCGGGCGGCGCCTGGCCCTTCTTGGCCGGCATGATGTAGCCGTCGGCGCTGATCATGTAATCCTCGCCGCCGAGCTTGAGGTGATCGTTGCCCTCGCTGCAGATCGCCTCGACCCAGATCGGATTGGGTTCGCGGATGTACCATTTATTGACCGTCCAGGGACGCGTCAGCGCGTGATCGATGGTGGTCACGTCGTCATGCAGGATGTCCGGGTTCGCCTTGTCGAGGTAGAACCGCTCCTTGACGATGGTCTGGTTGTCCTTGTGGAGCGGCACGCCGCTCGGATCGAACGTGCGCGGTCCCTTCAGCAGGCGGGTCTCCACCTCCAGCGCGTCGTAGCGCCCGTCGCCGTCCTCGTCGATCCATTTGCCGATCGAATAGCCCATGTAGGACGGCTCGAACCCGTCCGGGAAATCGCGGCCGTCGGTAAAGATTCGGCGCAGCATGCTCAGATATTCGATCATGATGTGGATGACCTTGGGCTGGATCACGATCTCCATGGGGAAGATCACGTTCATCGCCCGCGGCATGCCGTCGGGAATGCAGATACCGGTGGGGTCGTTGCCCTGGCCGCCGGCTGCCTGGTCGGCGAGGCCCGCCTCGAAAATCGCCTGGTATTCCGGCGTCAGCGGCGCCTGCTGGCCGCGCCCGACCGGCTTGGTGATGTCCCACTGGTTGATGACGGCAATGCTCCCGTTGGTCCGCGGCTTCTTCCACTGGCCGGCGAAATCGGGATATTTCGATTCGTCGAAGGCCCGCGCGGGGGCGCCCGCCATCGCGAACGCCGCTGCAAGCGCGAACGCACCTATCCAATTCCCTCTGAGCAAGGCGTCTCTCTCCTCTTCGCGATGATGATGACGATCTTCGTCGCCTGCGGCCAAGGGTGCTTCATATTCGAGGCGATTTCAATCGCCGCGTGGAACCGGCGGCCAGACGCCGCGCCGGACGAACAAGCCCGGAGCACACAACGGAGCGCTCCGGCATGCGGGACCGACCACTTGATGGATTGGCCTGTCCACCCCAGCTTTGACGGTGCTGGGAAATCGGGACAGGGGCCTGACGATGCTGAGAGACGACAGAAGCAGCGGAGAGGGCGGGCGCAGCGCGCCCCGCAATGTGTTCGGCGAACCGCTCGAAGTCTGCTCGATGAACCCGATGACGGGCTTTTATCGGGATGGCTGCTGCAACACCGGGGTGGACGACCTTGGCAGCCATACGGTCTGCATCGTGACCACCGCCGCGTTTCTCGCCTTTTCCAAATCGCGCGGCAACGATCTCTCGACACCGATGCCGCAACACGGATTTGCCGGTCTGAAATCCGGGGATCGTTGGTGCTTATGTGCGCCGCGTTGGCAGGAAGCTTTCGAGGCAGGCCACGCACCACGGGTGGTCTTGCGCGCCACCCATGAGGGTGCGTTGAGCTGCTGCTCCCTGGCCGATCTCAAACGCTTCGCAGTCGATTTGGCGTGAGGGGTGCACGGCACAGGCCGGAGCCGGGATGTGTCAGCATCGCACCACCCTGGATTTGGAAGGAGCGCGGGGCGCGCCCAGGGGACCGATGGGATTAGTAACAGTGACTTGCGAGAACGCTTTCGCAGCCGGGCTCCACAAATGGGCAGGATGAAGCAGAAAGCTCGTCCCCAACCAGAGGAGATCATCATGTTCCGCAAGATCAGTTTCGCCCTCATCGCAGCGGCCGCCGTGGCCTCGACCGCGCTTGCTCCCACCTCGGCTTCGGCCTGGGGCCGTGGCGGCGGCTTCCGCGGCGGTGGCTTCCACGAAGGTGGATTTCATCGCGAGTACGGCGGCGGGTGGGGCCATCGCGATTTCGGCTACCGTCCGGGGTGGTGCTATTTCCACCCGTATGCCTGCGAATGATCGACAGGCCTGATGTCGCGTCGGCCCCGGTCCCGGGCGTTCCCCCGGGGCTGGGGCCTTCGATTTGGCCGCTGAAATCGGGACGTCGAACCGCGAGAGAGTCGAATCGCGAAATGCGGAGGACCACTAAATGCTGGATTTAATGGCGGGAGCGACCGGGCTCGAACCGGCGACCTCTAGCGTGACAGGCTAGCGCTCTAACCAACTGAGCTACGCCCCCGTAAAACCGCGCATTTCCTGCACGTCTTCGGGACCGGTCAGATACGACCGGGTCGGATCGAAGTCAAGCATGGAGATCGTCCGGCGAACCCGGCCCGCCGGCGCGGCGACGGGGGCCGCAAGCGCCCCTCTGAAAAGGCTGGATTTGCGGGGCAAAATGGCGTTTTGGCGGTCCGCGGGGTCGCTTAAGCGCCGATAAATCGGCCTTTTCTTGCACAGCAACGCAGAATCCCCACAAAATTCGGGCTTTTTGCGATTTCGGCATGGTCAAACCCCGCCAGAATCAATTATGTCTCGCCCGGTGGCGCCGGAATTCGGCGTCTTTTTTGGCCCGTACAAGGAGGAGCTTTCATGGCAAAGGCCGCAGTAGCACAGACCACCGTCACGTTGAAGCATCTCGCGGCTGCCCTCGCCGTCAGCCACGAGATGGCGAAGAAGCAATCCGAACTCATCCTCAACGACCTCGTCGGCATGGTGGTCAAGCACCTCAAGAAGGGCGACCGCATCCGCATCGGCGGCTTGGGGATCCTTCAGGTGCGCAAGCGCGCCGCCCGCATGGGCCGCAACCCCGCGACCGGCGAGCCGATCAAGATCAAGGCGAGCAAGAAAGTCGCCTTCCGGGCCGCCAAGGAACTCAAAGAAGCGGTCTGATATACGGTGGGATGGGAGCGCAGCCAGGGCTGTCCGGACTTTCCGGACAGCCCTGCGTTTATATGCGCCGCATGAGCGCAGTGTGGTGACGCCACCGCTCCCGGATTTCGCGGGCGGTCGATCCCCGGGACGTAGCCCGGATTGAACGGCAGTGAAATCCGGGATTGCCTTCTGGACTGCCTGTGCCGCCGTCGCTCCCGGATTTCGCTGCCGCTCAATCCAGGCTACGCTTGCTTGAGACGTTGGCTTCTGTCGTCGAATGCTTGACACACTTCAGGGAGACACTGAAGTTCCTTCGGCATCACACTGACGGCGAGGACAACGGTGGGCGCGAATCCATACTTCTATTTCACGCCGTATCAAGCCGACATTCGGCAAGCCTTGCAGGCTCTTCGCGAACAGGAATTTCGAGCGGGAAGATATGATCCGGCCATGCGCATGGCTGATCCATCCTCGTACATGTTCGAATTCAGCTTTCCGCCGGATTCGACGAAGCCTGGGCCGGGAGCGCAGCACTCCTCGATAGAGGAGGCGATGGCGGCAGGACAGGAATCCGGTACGGGGTCCAGTACTTGACCTCGTCGAGCATCTCCGATCAACCCGATTTCTCTGCAGCAAGTCCGTTGCCACCCGAAGACCTGATCAGGATTTTTGGGACCACTCATCCGACCCGTGATCTCTTGCAGAGCATTCTGGGAGGGCAAGACTTCCGCGACCCTCGGCCTTCGGTTCTTCTGGGAGCAGATTGATCGAGGCCAAGGCCGCTATGTCGTCCTTTATGTGAACTCGGAGCCAAGCAGATTCTTTTCGCAGGCTTGTCGTGGGATTGATCTTCTCCGACTCGGTCGAGGCCGCTCGATCCGGTCTGCACCGGCTATCGTTTCGATTGAATTCCAGGCCGCCCCTCGGCCGCCAGTCGCAGTTCGCGCCAACTTCGTGCTATGGGTCGATCGAAACCAAGCGCCGGAGATCGCCCGATGTTTATCGCCATGAATCGGTTCCGCGTCACCAAGGGGTCCGAAGCGGCATTCGAGCACGTCTGGCTGTCGCGCGACAGCCTTCTCGACAAGGTGCCGGGCTTCGTCGAGTTCCATCTGCTCAAAGGCCCGGAGGCCGAGGATCACACGCTTTATGCGTCCCACACCGTCTGGGAGAACCGCGCCGCCTTCGAGGCCTGGACCCAGTCCGAGGCGTTCCGCGCCGCGCATCACCGGGCCGGGGACAACAAGCCGCTCTATCTCGGGCATCCGCAATTCGAGGGATTCGAGGTCCGCCAGACGCTGGGACTCGGCAAGGCCCAAGTAGCGTGACCGGCCCTCGCGTGACCGACTTTCGCGCGACTGACGGCGGCGGCGTGACCGACATGGTGGGCGGTGACGGACTCGAACCGCCGACCCTCTCGGTGTAAACGAGATGCTCTACCAACTGAGCTAACCGCCCTCGCCCAAGCTTTAGCGCCGCGGCGCGCCCGATGGCAAGACGCCAGACGTGGGGATGCCGTAGGGTGGGCAAAGGCGCATCTTTGCGCCGTGCCCACGCCGACCGCGCGCGACATGGGTGCGACGGAACATGCGTCGGCGCCAAAATGGCGCGCACCCGACGGTGGGCACGCTTCGCTTTGCCCACCCTACGCCTTGTCAGCCAGCCGCGGAATGACCGCGATGAGTTTCACCCTACGCCGGACGGCAAAAAGCGGCGGCCCGAAGGCCGCCGCTGATGTCGAGATGCTGTGGCGTCAGTGCGCGGTGAGCGCGGAGGCGGCTTCGTCCTCGATCGCCGCCTCGGGCTTCGGCTTCACCGTCGGCTCTTCCCAGACGATCGGCTCCGGCTTGCGCGTCAGCGCCCGCGCCAGAACCTCGTCCATCCGCGACACCGGGACGATCTCCAGCCCGCTCTTCACGGAATCCGGAATCTCCACGAGATCCTTGGCGTTTTCCTCCGGGATCAGGACCGTCTTCATGCCGCCGCGCAGCGCCGCGAGCAGCTTCTCCTTGAGCCCGCCGATCGGCAAGACCCGCCCGCGCAGGGTGATCTCGCCGGTCATCGCGAGGTCGCGGCGGACCGGAATGCCGGCCATCACCGAGACGATGGCCGTCACCATGGCGACGCCCGCCGACGGGCCGTCCTTCGGGGTCGCCCCTTCCGGAACATGCACGTGGATATCGCGCCGGTCGAACAGCGGCGGCTCGATGCCGAAGGCGACCGCCCGCGAGCGCACATAGGACGCCGCGGCCGAGATCGACTCCTTCATCACCTCGCGCAGATTGCCCGTCACCGTCATCTTGCCCTTGCCGGGCATCATGACGCCTTCGATGGTGAGCAGCTCGCCGCCGACATCGGTCCACGCCAAGCCGGTGACGACGCCGATCTGATCTTCGGCTTCGACCTCGCCATAGCGGTGCTTGGGCACGCCGACATACTCGCCGAGGTTCTCCCCGGTCACCCGGACCGTCTTCTTCTTCGAGGTCATCAGCTCCTTCACCGCCTTGCGGGACAGTGTCGAGAGCTCACGCTCGAGGTTGCGCACGCCCGCCTCGCGGGTGTAGCGCCGGATCAAAGTGAGCAAGGCATCGTCGTCGATCGCCCATTCCTTGGCGTCGAGGCCATGCTTGGTGATCGCGTTCGGGATGAGATGCCGCCGCGCGATCTGCAGCTTCTCGTCCTCGGTGTAGCCGGCGATGCGGATGATCTCCATGCGGTCCATCAGGGGCGGCGGGATGTTGAGCGTGTTCGCCGTGGTGATGAACATGACGTTGGAGAGGTCGTAGTCGACCTCGAGATAGTGGTCGTTGAAGGTGTGGTTCTGCTCGGGATCGAGCACCTCCAACAGCGCCGACGACGGATCGCCGCGGAAATCCGAGCCCATCTTGTCGACCTCGTCGAGGAGGAACAGCGGATTGGAGGTCTTCGCCTTGCGCATCGACTGGATGATCTTGCCGGGCATCGAGCCGATATAGGTGCGCCGATGGCCGCGAATCTCGGCCTCGTCGCGCACGCCGCCGAGCGAGACGCGGACGAATTCACGCCCCGTCGCCCGCGCGATCGACTTGCCGAGCGAGGTCTTGCCGACGCCGGGCGGACCGACCAGGCACAGGATCGGGCCGGTCAGCTTGTTGGCGCGGGTCTGCACGGCGAGATACTCGACGATGCGTTCCTTGACCTTGTCGAGGCCGAAGTGATCGTGATCGAGGATCTCCTCGGCATGCCCGAGGTCCTTCTTGATCTTCGACTTCTTGCCCCATGGAATCGACAACAGCCAATCCAGGTAGTTGCGCACGACGGTGGCTTCCGCCGACATCGGCGACATCTGCCGCAGCTTCTTGAGCTCGTGGGTCGCCTTGTCGCGGGCCTCCTTGGAGAGCTTGGTCTTCTTGATCTTGTCCTCGAGCTCGGCAAGCTCGTCGCGGCCCTCCTCGTCGCCCAGCTCCTTCTGGATCGCCTTCATCTGCTCGTTGAGGTAATACTCGCGCTGGGTCTTCTCCATCTGGCGCTTGACGCGCGTGCGGATGCGCTTCTCCACCTGGAGCACGGAAATCTCGCTGTCCATCAGGCGCAGGACATGCTCCAGCCGCCCGGCGACCGATGCGGTCTCCAGGATCGCCTGCTTGTCCGGGATCTTGATCGCGAGATGGGACGCGACGGTGTCGGCGAGCTTGGCGTAATCCTCGATCTGATGCACGACGCCGACGACTTCCGGCGAAACCTTCTTGTTGAGCTTGACGTAGCTTTCGAACTCGTTGACGACCGAGCGGGCCATCGCCTCGGCCTCGACCTTCTCGCCGGCCTGGTCGACGATGACGTCGGCTTCGGCCTCGTAATATTCGGTTCGATCGCCGTACTTGATGACGCGCGCGCGCTCGGCGCCCTCGACCAGCACCTTCACGGTGCCGTCGGGCAGCTTGAGCAGTTGCAGCACGCTCGCGAGGGTTCCGACGTCGTAGATCGCATCGGTCGCGGGATCATCGTCGGAGGCGTTCTTCTGCGTCGCCAGCAGAATGAAAGTGTCCGAGCGCATGACCTCTTCCAGCGCCTTGATCGACTTTTCACGGCCGACGAAGAGCGGAACGATCATGTGGGGGAACACGACGATGTCACGCAGCGGCAACACCGGGTAGCTACGAACTTCCCCGGGCTTCGGCAGAACCCGCGGCTTTGGATGAGGTGGTCATGACCCGTGTCCTTTTCTTGTTGCGCCCCTCCGTCCCTGCCCGCTTGTGCAGCACAGGCCCGGAGTGCTTTTATTCCTGAGACGGGAGCGTCACGCTCGACCGCGTCCAAGACGCGGCCGACGAGATCCTGCCCGGGAATGGTACTGGGAACGCCTTACTCGACCATACAACGCCCCGCACACCATTAGGTGGAGACGCGGGGGTGGCGTGTCAAGCAACCTGCGGACGGTCGCAGCCCTCCCCCGCCGTGCCCGATGGCTGCATCCGCAAACATAGCAGATTCGGGGAGGCGTCAGGCGCTTGCCCCGGCGTCGCCGGCACGATCGGCGTAGATATAGAGCGGCCGCGCGGTGCCCTCCACAACTTCCTTGGAGATCACCACCTCCTCGACACCTTCGAGGCTCGGCAGGTCGAACATGGTATCGAGCAGGATGCTCTCCATGATGGAGCGCAGGCCGCGCGCGCCGGTCTTGCGCTCGATCGCCTTGCGGGCGATCGCGCCGAGCGCCTCCTCGGCCAGGCTGAGGTCGATGCTCTCCATCTCGAACAGCCGCTGGTACTGCTTGACCAGCGCGTTCTTCGGCTCGAGCAGGATGCGCTTGAGCGCGGGCTCGTCGAGATCCTCGAGCGTCGCGACCACCGGCAGGCGGCCGACGAATTCGGGGATCAGGCCGTATTTGAGCAGGTCTTCCGGCTCGACCTCGCGGAAGATCTCGCCCGGCCTTGCGGTCCTCCGGCGCCGCCACCTTGGCGCCGAAGCCGATCGAGGTGGAGCGGCCGCGCGCCGAGATGATCTTCTCCAGGCCGGCAAAGGCGCCGCCGCAGACGAACAGGATGTTGGTGGTGTCGACCTGCAGGAATTCCTGCTGGGGATGCTTGCGGCCGCCCTGCGGGGGCACCGAGGCGATGGTGCCCTCCATGATCTTGAGCAGCGCCTGCTGCACGCCCTCGCCCGACACGTCGCGGGTGATCGAGGGATTGTCGGACTTGCGGCTGATCTTGTCGATCTCGTCGATATAGACGATGCCGCGCTGGGCGCGCTCGACATTGTAGTCGGCCGACTGCAGCAGCTTGAGGATGATGTTCTCGACGTCCTCGCCGACATAGCCGGCTTCGGTCAGGGTGGTCGCATCGGCCATGGTGAAGGGCACGTCGAGGATGCGCGCCAGCGTCTGCGCCAACAGCGTCTTGCCCGAGCCGGTCGGGCCGATCAGCAGGATGTTCGACTTGGCGAGCTCGACGTCGTTGTGCTTGGTCTGGTGGTTGAGGCGCTTGTAGTGATTGTGGACGGCGACCGAGAGCACCTTCTTGGCGTGGTCCTGCCCGATGACGTAGTCGTCGAGCACCTTGCGAATCTCTTTCGGCGTCGGGATGCCGTCGCGCGACTTCACCAGCGAGGACTTGTTCTCCTCGCGGATGATGTCCATGCACAGCTCGACGCATTCATCGCAGATGAACACGGTTGGCCCGGCGATGAGCTTGCGCACCTCGTGCTGGCTCTTGCCGCAGAACGAGCAATAAAGCGTGTTCTTCGAATCGCTGCCGCCGACTTTGCTCATTCCCTTCTCCGCGGATCCATCGCTACCTTGTGCACTGCGCTACCTTGCGCACTGCGAAGCCGCAAGCCGAACCACCGTCCGTGTTCATATACTTGCTAATTCCAGTCGCTGCCGCCAACCCCACCGCCAAACGTGATCACCTGTTCGCTAACGAAACACGCTACCGGGCATTATAATCAAGAATTCATTAATGATGACAATTCAACCATCGGCTGCCAGGGGCCGCCCGCGCCCCCTGCGGACCCAGCCGAATGCCCACCTTGCCTTAATTTGCCGCGCACTTTGTGGCGGAAACGAAGCGGCGGAAACCAGGCACCAGCCCGGCCGGTGCCTTCCGGGCAACAGGAAACGACCCCCAGGCGCACGCTCCCAGCCGCTCCCGGATGCCTGCATCCGGGGCGCGCGCTCCCTCGCGTACGCCGCCGAATTCGAGATCAGACCTTCTCCGGATTCTCGAATCGCTTGTCGATGACCTTGTCGACGAGACCGAAGTCGCGCGCCCCGTCGGCGGTGAAGAACTGGTCGCGCTCCAGGGCATCCTCGATCTTCTTGATCGATTGTCCGGTGTGCTTCACGTAGATCTCGTTGAGGCGCTTGCGGATGCTCAGGATTTCCTGGGCGTGGATCATGATGTCCGAGGCCTGGCCCTGGAATCCGCCGGACGGCTGGTGGACCATCACCCGGGCGTTGGGCAGCGCAAAGCGCATGTCCTTGTGGCCGGAGGCGAGCAGCAGCGACCCCATCGAGGCGGCCTGGCCGACGCACAGCGTCGAGACCGCCGGGCGGACGAATTGCATGGTGTCATAGATCGCAAGTCCCGATGTAACGACGCCGCCTGGCGAATTGATATACATCGAGATTTCTTTTTTGGGGTTCTCCGCCTCCAGGAACAGCAACTGCGCCACGATCAGCGCGGACATGCCGTCCTCGACCGGCCCGGTGATGAAGATGATGCGCTCCTTGAGCAGGCGCGAATAGATGTCGTAGGCGCGCTCGCCCCGGTTGGTCTGCTCGACCACCATGGGAACGAGGTAGTTCATGTAGGTGTCCGACGGATCTCGCATTGTCCAACCTGTTCTGTCCGGCTCGCCGGGGCTGCGCCGGCCCCCTCATTCCACCAAGTCCCGGCAACGCCTGATGGTCCCCGCGCGATTGCGCCCGTTCGTCGACAGGCGATATATAGGTTCCCGCCGCGCCGACAAGGTCAGGCCGGTCAAGCCGGTCGAAGTCCGATGCGGCCGCCGGTTCGCCGCCGTTCGCGCGTCAGGCAGTCGTCCGCGCCTCAGGCCGTGGGCGCTTCGTCTTCCTTGTAGAGCTCTTCCTTGGTCACCGGCTTCTCGGTGACATCGGCCAGCTCGACCAGGAAGTCGACCACCTTTTCCTCGTAGATCGGCGCCCTGACGCTCGCGAGCGCATTGGGATTCTTCTGGTAGAAGTCCCACACTTCCTTCTCGCGCCCGGGATACTGCCGCACCCGCTCCACCAGCGCGCGCGACATTTCGTCGTCGGTCACCCTGATGTTGTTCTTTTCGCCGATTTCCGCAAGGACGAGGCCGAGCCGGACCCGCCGGTCGGCGATGACGCGGTACTCGGCGCTGGCTTTCTCCTCGGTCGTCCCCTCCTCCTCGAAGGTGCGGTTTTGCGACTTGAGGTCGGAAACGACCGTATTCCAGACGTTCTTGAACTCTTCCTCGACCAGCGTCGGCGGCGCCTCGAACTTGTGCAGCGCGTCCAGTTGATCCAGCAAGGCGCGCTTGAGCTTCTGGCGGCTCGCCCCCGCATGCTCCTGGGCGATGCGCGCCTTGACCGCCTCGCGCAGCTTGTCGAGCGAATTCTATCCCGAGCGAGGTCGCGAACGCATCGTCGATCGTGACCGCGCCGGGGCTCTCCACGGACTTGGCGGTGACCGCGAACGCCGCCGCCTTTCCGGCCAGTTGCTCGGCGGCGTAGTTCGCCGGGAACGTGACATTCACCGTGCGGCTCTCGCCGGAGGCGATGCCGATGAGCTGGTCCTCGAACCCGGGAATGAAGGAGTTCGAGCCGATGGTGACGGGAACGTCCTCGCCGGCCCCGCCTTCGAAAGGCACGCCGTCGATCGACCCCGTGAACGAGATCGTCACGCGGTCGCCGCTCTCGGCGGTGCCGCCCTCGGCCTTGGCGGCATAGGGCCGGTTCTGGTCGGCGATCTTTTGCAGGGCGTCGTCGATGTCCTGGTCGGGTACGGCGGTGGTGAGCTTTTCCAGCTTGATCGACTTGAAATCGGCCAGCGCGATCTGGGGCACCACTTCCAGCGCCACCGTATAGGCGAGGTCGGTCCTGCCCTCGATCACGCTCTCGATCTCGTCCTTGTCCTCGGTCATCGTGATCTTGGGGTCCAACGCCAGCTTGAGACCGTGATCGGTGACGATCTTGGCGTTGGTCTCGCGCACCATCAGGTCGATGGTCTCGGCCATCACCGCGCGGCCATAGACCCGCTTGAGATGGGCGACCGGCACCTTGCCCGGCCGGAAGCCGTTGATTTTGACCTGATCTTTCATCTGGGTCAGACGGTCATTGACACGGGTCGAGAGATCGCTCGCCGCAACGACGACGCGGAACTCCCGCTTGAGGCCTTCGGTGGTGGTTTCAGTGACTTGCATATGCGTGACCGTATTGGCTTGAGCGTTCGGTATCGAGACGGCAGTGGATCAGACGGCAGTTCTTCGAGACGGCAGTGGATCGGGCGGCAGCGCAGCCGGGGCGTGGTGCGGGCGGAGGGATTTGAACCCCCACGACTTTCGTCACTGGAACCTAAATCCAGCGCGTCTACCAGTTCCGCCACGCCCGCAATGGGCAGCGCCCGGCGTGAGCCGATCCGCCGAGCGGCGCGGCTTATATCATGGCATGGCAAGGCACCGCATCAGAAAAATAACCCCGCGGAGATCGGCCTGTCGCGGCCATGGCAACGAAGCGCGTGTCAATCCGAGCGAAAAGCGCTTCAAGCCATCCTGCCCGGCCGGCGTGCCTGGGAGCGCGCACGCGGCTGCGTGGTCTCCCCGGTGGCTTCCGCGGCCCGCGCCGCCTCGATGGTCGCCCGCAGCGCCGCCAGGTTGTTCTCCGCGGCGATGCGATTGATCATGTCGATCACATTGCCGATCCGGCTGGCCGGCTCGGACGCCGCGGGCACGGTTTCGCGGCCGGAGGCTCCGGGACCCCCGCAAAGCTCCGGCCAGGCACCGCTGACGGCACCAGCGGAGCCTCGGTCTTCCACGCGGCCGCCTGCCGCAATTGGCCGGCGACATCAAACGCACCATCCCTAAACGCGCCATCCCTGCCGAGCGCGAGCGCTTCCGGCGCCAGGCGGGGCGCGCCGCCCTCCCCGTCACGCCCGGCGTCGCGCCTGATGCGCGCCGTGATATCGGTGGCCAAAGCGATGACCTTGAACGGCTTTCCGTTTCGCCGCAGGATCGGAGTGTAGGTCGCCTGGATCCAAACGTCGCGGCCGTGCTTGCCGATGTGGCGGTACTCTCCGGCCTGGAACACCCCCCGGTTCAAGCCGTCCCAGAACTGCTGGTAGGCCATGCCATTGCGCTCCTTCGCGGCGACGAAGATGGCGTGGGATCGTCCGCGGATGTCGGCGAGACGGTATCCCGTGACCGCAAGGAAATTCTCGTTGGCGGTGATGATCGTGCCGTCCATCTTGAACGCGATGACGGCATGGGAGCGACTCAAGGCGGCGAGGGTCGCCGCGACTTCGTGGGTCTTCGAAACAAACATCAGCACGCATCCCGCGATCGACGAGGCTCCGAACAACTCCAACCGCGAGCCATCCGTCGGCAGCGCTCCAACATGACTGGGAAAAACTAAATTTTAAGTATAACCGGGCGGCCGACGTTCACAGTAACGCGCGCACAGTGCTGCGCACCGCCATTTCCACTCTTCCGGCCCGCGCCGGAAATCCCCCGGATGCCCCGCCAATGGACCAGAACCTCGACACCGCCGCCGTGACCCTGACCAAGACGCTGTGCGGCCACCTGGCCGGTGCACGCTTTGGCGACCTCACGCCGGCGGCCGTGAACGAGGCCCGCCGCGGCGTGCTCGACTGGATCGGCTGCGCGCTTGCCGGCAGCGCCCATCCCACCATCGCCAAGCTGACTGCGGTGCTCCAGGAGGCCGGCGGCCGGCCGCAGGCGCGGATATTCGGGCGCAAGCTGCGGCTCGGGCTGCTCGACGCGCCGCTGGCCAACGGCCAGATGGGGCACGTCCTCGATTTCGACGATACCCATATGGGCGGCGTCGTGCTGCATGCGAGCTCGCCGGTGCTCGCCGCCCTGTTCGCGCTCGCCGAGCGTTCACCGGTGAGCGGCGCCGACCTCATGCTCGCCTATGCAGTGGGGTTCGAGGCCGGCGTGCGCAGCGGCCGCGCGGCGCCCGGCCATCACAAGGGCGGCTGGCACCTGACCGGCACGCTGGGCAGCATCGCCGCGGGCGTCGCCGCCGGTCGGCTCATCGGCCTCGACGGCCAGCGCCTCACCTATGCCATGGGAATTGCCGCCACCCAGGCCGGCGGCATGCAGCAGAACCGCGGCACCTCCTGCAAATCCTTCCATGCCGGCAAGGCGGCCGCGAACGGCGTGCTGGCGGCGCTGCTGGCCGAGCGCGGCTTCGACAGCACCCAGGAGATCATCGAGGGACGCAAGGGCTTTTCGCGCATCTACAGCGATGTCGCCGCGACCGATCAATTGACGGCGCGGACTGGGCGGTGCGTGGATGATCGAAACCAACGGCCACAAGCCCTATGCCTGCGGCGTCGTGCTCCACCCCTTGATCGATGCCATGATCGCGCTGCGCGAACGCGACCACATCGCCCCGGAAGCGGTGAGTGAAATCAAGCTGCGCGTGCACCCCTTCGTGCTCTCCATCACCGATGTGGTCGAGCCCTCGAGCGGCTTGCAATCGAAGTTCAGCACCGTCCATTCCGCCGCCGTCGCGCTCGTCGACGGCGCCGCCGGCATCGCCCAATACGCCGACGCCAGGGCGAAGGACGCGGTGGTGGCCGCATTGCGCCGGAAGGTAACGGCGGTCGCCGACGAAACGCTGGGCAAGGACGAGGCATACGCGAGCATCATCACGGCCACCGGGCGGCACGACATCCACATCGCCCATGCCAGCGGCACCGCCGCCAATCCCATGAGCAATGCCGCGATCGAGGCGAAATTCCTCGCCAATGCGACGCCGGTAATCACGGCGGAGCGCGCCGCCCGTGCCGCCGCCTATGTGTGGTCGCTTGAACAGCAGCCGAATATCGCGGATCTCCTGGAATTGGTGGCCTGACGACCTCTCCTCGCACGTGGGAGTGTCCCCTCTCCCGCTTGCGGGGGAGGGTTAGGGAGTTGCCCTCTTCGGCGTCGCGTCGCGACGATCCATGCGCGGCTTGTTCTTGATGATGCTGAGCCGCGGAACAGGGTCGAGCTGAAAAACAGCGCGCTGGGTGGGTGGCCAGCGCCCCCTCCCCCGACCCTCCCCCGCAAGCGGGAGAGGGAGAAGCGCATGCTCGCGTGCCGAGAATTCGTCTGTTGTCCATAGCGCGCAAAAAGGCCGCCCCTTTCGGGGGCGGCCCGCAGCTTGTGGTAGCCCGATACGGTCCGGATTTGGCGTCAGCCGATGAACACGGCGCGCTTCTGGGCTTCCGCTTCCACGTCATTCGTCGGCTGTGCCGGAAGTTGCAGCACGGTCGCTTCCTGGCCTTCGCAAAGCTCGGTCAGGAGGACGATCTGGCCGTCCGGGAATTCCAACGAATCGTGGTGGACGTGCGGCGATTGCTTGTCGACCTGCCGGAAGATCGCCGTGTTGTACTTGACGTTCTTGACGCTGCGGCCAAAGAAGCGGGGCGATTCGATCGCAATCTCTTTCGCGAAAGCGATCTCCGTTCCCGGCAGCAAGCACACTGCCGTGGTGCGTTCCTCCGGCGCCGCGAAGCCGCGTGTTCCGGTGCCGAAATTCCGAGTGGTGAGCTTGTCGCCTACTTTTGCAGGTCGCGACGCAACGCCGTGAAGGCTGTAGTCACACATGGCAAGGAACTCCTCTCGTTAAGCCCCTAGTGCCCCCGTGCTCGCATCGAGCAAGATGGATGCCACATGGGGCGAAAGTTTGGCTCCTGCGCTGCGGCAAACACCGAAATTCGCGGCGGTTTTAGCGACAGTTTTCATCACCGGCGACAGGACGCCCATTGACTGCCCGCACCGGCGTCGTATGTCTCCGCGATGCAAACCCCCGCACACACCGTCAAAGACACGGCCAAAGAAGACGCCAAGCCGCTGTTTTCGTACCGCAAGCACTGGGCGCACCGGTTCGGCACCGCGCCGTTCCTGCCGATGTCGCGCGCCGAGATGGACACGCTCGGCTGGGACGCATGCGACATCGTCCTCGTGACCGGGGACGCCTATGTGGATCATCCCAGCTTCGGCATGGCGATCATCGGCCGCCTGCTGGAATCCCACGGCTTTCGGGTCGGCATCATCGCCCAGCCGGACTGGCAGAGCGCGGAGCCGTTCGGGGCGCTGGGACGCCCGGCGCTGTTCTTCGGCGTCACCGGCGGCAACATGGACTCCATGGTCAACCGCTACACCGCCGACCGGCGCCTGCGCCACAATGACAGCTATACCCCAGGCGGCGAGGGCGGCCGGCGGCCCGACCGCTCGGTGATCGTCTATGCCCAGCGCTGCCGCGAGGCGTTCCGCGACGTGCCGATCGTGCTCGGAGGCATCGAAAGCTCGCTGCGCCGCATCGCCCATTACGACTACTGGTCGGACAAGGTGCGCCGCTCGATCCTGGCCGACGCCAAAGCCGATGTGCTGCTGTACGGCAATGCCGAGCGGGCCGTGGTGGAGGTCGCGCATCGGCTGGCGAGGAGCGCCGCGATCTGCGGCCTCGAGGACATCAGGGGCGTGGCGCTGCTCAAATCGCGGGTGCCGGAGGGCTGGACCGAGGCCCATGCCGACGATCTCGACGCCGCCGACGAAGGCGCCGCCGTCAAGGGCGATAAAACCGTCATCCGCATGCCCGCGTTCGAGCAGGTGGAAAAGGACCCGGAAGCCTATGCCCGCGCCTCCCGCGTGCTGCACCGCGAAAGCAACCCCGGCAATGCCCGCCCCCTGGTCCAGCGCCACGGCGACCGCGAGCTGTGGGTGACGCCGCCGCCGATCCCCCTGACCACGCCGGAGATGGACGCCGTCTACGACCTCCCCTATGCCCGCGCGCCCCACCCCACCTATGGCGAGGCGGCGATCCCGGCCTGGGACATGATCCGGTTTTCAGTGACCATCATGCGGGGCTGCTTCGGCGGCTGCACCTTCTGCTCCATCACCGAGCATGAAGGCCGCATCATCCAGAACCGCTCGGAAGCGTCGGTGGTGCGGGAGATCGAGACCATCCGCGACAAGACCCCGGGGTTCACCGGCGTCATCTCCGACATCGGCGGGCCGACCGCCAACATGTACCGCATGGCCTGCAAGGACAAGAAGATCGAGGCGCTGTGCCGGCGGCCGTCCTGCGTGCATCCCGGCATCTGCCCCAACCTCGACACCAGCCACGACGCGCTGATCTCGCTCTACCGCAAGGCGCGCGAGGTGCCAGGCGTCAAGAAGGTGCTGGTGGCCTCCGGCGTGCGCTACGACCTCGCGGTGGAAAGCCCCGCCTATGTGCGCGAACTCGTCACCCATCATGTCGGCGGCTACCTCAAGATCGCCCCGGAGCATACCGAGGAAGGCCCCCTCGCCAAGATGATGAAGCCGGGCATCGGCAGCTATGACCGCTTCAAGGAGATGTTCGACCAGGCCGCCAAGAAGGCGGGCAAGCAATACTTCCTGATCCCGTACTTCATCGCGGCGCATCCCGGCACCTCCGACGCGGACATGCTGCAGCTCGCGCTGTGGCTCAAGCGCAACCGCTACCGGGCCGACCAGGTGCAGACCTTCCTGCCCTCCCCCATGGCGGTGGCGACGGCGATGTATCACTCCGGCGTCAACCCGTTGCGCGGCGTGAGGCGCGGCGGCTCGGAGAAGGTGGAGACCGTCAAGGGCCTGCGCCAGCGCCGCCTGCACAAGGCGTTCCTGCGCTACCACGATCCCGAGAACTGGCCGCTGCTGCGCGAGACCCTCAAGCGCATGGGCCGCGCCGACCTGATCGGATCTGGCAAGCACCAGCTCGTGCCGTCCTGGCAGCCCGCCGGCACCGGCAAGACCGGCGGCGAAGGCCGCCGCATGCCGCACGCGGCGCGCGCGCAGAAGTTCGTCACGAAGGGCATTCCGGTACGGTAGGGAGCCCGCGTCGCACCGCCCTTGCGGCCGGCACAGACCGTAGCCCGGGTTGAGCGCCAGCGAAACCCGGGGAGTAGCGTCGAGTTATGAACAGGTCTGCCCCGGATTTCGCTGGCGCTCATCCGGGTTACGATCTCGACCCGTCTACGAAGCCGTTCAGCGTCCGGGTCCGCTCCCGCCGGTCGGCAACATCACCTGGAATACCGCCCCGTCGGGCTGGCCGCGCGCCACCGTCAGGCGGCCGCCATGCACCTCGACGATCGACCGGCAGATCGACAGGCCCATGCCCATGCCGTGGGATTTGGTGGTGTAGAACGGGTCGAAGATGCGCTCGAAGTCGCCGGGATCGATCGCCGACGCCGGTGTCCTCCACCGCGATCAGCAGCGATGGGCTCGTTCACAGTGGTCGTCACCCGCAGCACCCGCGCGCGATCGACGACCGTGCTCATGGCGTCGACCGCGTTCATCACCAGGTTCGCGATGACCTGCTGCAACTGGGCGCGATTGACCGGGATCGGCGGCAGTCGCCGGACGTTCGGTGCGCACCGAGATGCCCTGCCCCGCCACCTCGCTGCGCACCAGCCCCAGCACCTCGCGCACCAGCGCGTTCACGTCGTGGGAAGCCGTTACCTGGCCTTCCTTCTTGACT
>CAVVCE010000044.1:0-53425 GCA_963746235.1 uncultured Alphaproteobacteria bacterium | reverse complement strand
GGGCAAAGCCAAGCGTGCCCACCACCACTAACACCTCCGCGTGGGCACGGCGCCAAGAGCGCCTTTGCCCACCCTACAGCTCCGAGCCGTCAGCCACTGGGAGTTACTGATATGAGCACACGCCAACCCGAAGAATCCAAGGGCTTCAAACTGCTCGGACACGACCGCTCGGCCGCCTGGGGCGGCGGCAGCATCGTCGAGGTGCACAAGGGCTATGCCTATGTCGGGGCGGTCGGCGGCGCGAGCTATAACGGGCCGGAGGGCTTCACCGCCCATGACGTGCGCGACCCCCGCAAGCCCAAGAAGGTGTTCGAGTTCCGCGCCCCGCCCGGCGTGCACTGCCACAAGGTCCGCGTCGTCGGCGACCAGCACCTCTATGTCAATTCCGAGCGCCTGGTCGGCGACAAGGGCAAGAATGCCCGCGCCGGGCTTTTCATCTTCGACATCAGCAAGCCCGACCAGCCGCGCGAAGTCGGCTTCTACGACACGCCCGGCAGCGGGCCGCACCGATTCGGCGTCGACAACAAGAAGAAGCTCGCCTTCCTGCCCAACGACGCGCCGGGCTGGAACAAGCGGGTGATCTGGACGCTCGACACCAGCGATCCGCTCAAGCCGGAGGTCGTCAGCATCTGGGGCCTGCCATGGCAGCGGTCCGAGGGCGACGGCGAGAGCAACGATCCGATGCCGATGGAGAGCGCGATCACGCTTCACGGCCCGCCGATGATCCGCGGCGACCGCATGTATTGCGCCTGGTGGGGCGGCGGCATCTCGATCATCGACTGCACCGATTTGCGCGACATGAAGCTGGTCGGCCACCTGCAATGGTCGCCGCCGTTTCCCGGCTCGACCCACACCTGCTGGCCGATCGGCAACCGGCCCTACCTCGTCGTCACCGACGAGGCGCGGGCCAAACAGAAATACTGGGACAGCCAGTTCATGTGGATCATCGATGCGCGCCTGGAGACGAACCTGATCCCGGTCGCGACATTCTTTCCGGAGCGGGAGAAATATTTCAATCGTCCCGGCCGGTTCGGCGCCCACAACATCGTGGAGAACATCCCGAGCGAAGGACCGTGGGCCGACACCGTCTTCCTCACCTATTTCAATGCCGGGCTGCGGGCGGTCGATGTCCGCGATCCCCTGCGTCCGCGCGAGATCGGCTGCTACGTGCCGGAGCTGCCGGACGATCAGGAGGCGATCCAGTCCAACGACATCGGCGCCGACGAGCACGGTCGGCTCTATTTGATCGACCGTGCCGGCGCCGGCATGCACATCCTGGAATACACCGGCTGAGCCTGGACTCCCTCCCCCGCATGGGCTCAGCTCATGCCCACAGGCGTTCGCCCTTGATGTCCTTGTAGAGGTCGGCGACGAACTCGCCATAGCCGTTGAACAGTAAAGTGGGGCGGCGCTCGCTGGTGCCGATCACCTGCTCGGTGGCCTGGCTCCAGCGGGGGTGAGAGACCTCCGGATTGACGTTGGCCCAGAAGCCGTATTCGGAGGCCTGGAGGGCCTCCCAGTAAGTCTTCGGCCGTTTGTCGGTGAAGGTGAATCGGGTGATCGATTTGATCGACTTGAAGCCGTATTTCCACGGCAGCGCCAGCCGCAGCGGCGCGCCCTGCGACTTCGCCACCGGCTTGCCATAGGCCCCGGTGACGAGGAAGGCGAGGTCGTTGTTCGCCTCCGCCATGGTCACTCCCTCCGTATAGGGCCAGGGATACCAGCTCGCGCGCTGGCCGCTCGCCATCGCGGGATCGAGGAATGTGTGCATCTCCAAATACTTCGCCGACGACAGCGGGCGCGCCATTTCGACCAGTCTGGCGAGCGGGAAGCCGGTCCATGGTATCGCCATGCCCCACGCCTCGACGCAGCGGTGGCGGTACAGCCGCTCTTCCAGCGGCACCTTGCGGACGAGATCGTCGATGGCGATCTCCTGCGGCTTTTCGACCATGCCGTCGATCTTGACCGACCACGGCCGCAGCTTCAGTGCCTGGGCGGCGCGGGAAATCGATTTCGACGAACCGAACTCGTAGAAGTTGTTATAGGTGGTGTTGATCGACTCGTCGGTGACGGGACGGTCGAGTTTGTACTTTTCATTGCGCTTGGCCGGATAGAGATCCTTGGTCGGATCGGGAACCTCGCCTGCCCGCTGGGCCAGCGCCGCGGCAGGCGACAGCGCAACAGCCGCCGCTCCCGTCGCCGCCAGGAAGGCACGGCGATCCATGAACAGGTGCTCGGGAGTGGCCTGGTGCTCCGGTATCTCCCAGCCGTGGCGGCGAATGATGTGCATCGGGTCCTCCTCCGAGGACTTGCTTCTCGCAGGGATTCGCTTCTCGCAGGATTCGCTTCGCGCCGAATGTCCATTGTACAACAGCAGCGTTACAACAGCTACGTGCGAACGGCATCACCGGCAAGTCACACTTCCGGCAAACGAATGTGACCTATGGTACCATCTCGTTACCGCGCCGGCTGTAGATACTGCTTTTCCAGCATCACGTGGATGCCCTTGTATTCGTTGACCACCTGGGTGACGCGCAGGTCGGCGGCAAGGCTGCACAGCATGTAGGCCTCGTGGCGCTTGAGCGTGGTGCGGCTCTCGATCAGATCGAGCATCTGGCGCAGCGCGACCACGACGCAATCGTCGAGATCGGGATCGAACGCCATGGTGATGACGTGGCGTCGGCGTCTCCGCCCGCGGCCAGGCGAGTGTCATGTCGTCACGCACGGTCAGGCGGAAGCGGCCGATCAGGCCGGTCTCGATGGCGTTGACGCAGACCTCGCCGTCGCCCTGGGCGGCGTGGCCGTCGCCGACCGAGAACAGCGCATTGTCGGTGAACACCGGCAGATAGAGCGTGGTTCCGGCGGTGAGTTCCTTGTTGTCCATGTTGCCGCCGAACTGGCGCGGCTGGATGCTGGACACCGTGCCCCAGGCGCGCGGCGGCGCGTTCGCCATCACGCCGAAGAACGGCCGCAGCGGAATCTCGGTGCCCCAGGGCAGCCGGCCCACCATGCGGTTGCGCTCCAGCGCCACGTGGATCATCTGCGGCTCGGGAAAGTCATAGGGCAGGGCGCCCCTGAGCGGACGGATCGCGGTGTAGCCCCAGTCGTAATGGAGGGCGATGTCCTCGATGTCGACCTGCAGCACCTGGCCCGGGCGGGCACCGCGGACCGCCACCGGCCCGGTGCACATGTGGCCCGGCAGCATGCGCCGCGTCTTGGCATTGTGGATGTCGTGGAGCGCCTGGGGAATTGCGGCCGGCGGCGGCGGCAGCGCCTCCGGCGGCCCCGAGACGGTCGAGATCGTGATGGTGTCGCCGCTGTCGATCGTCGTCGCCGGCGCCAATGTGGCGTCGAGATAGCCCCAATGCACCGTGCCGGCGCCCGCTTCCAATCGCACCGTCATGTCGCTCTCGCCTCGATAGGTCGCAGGTGTTTCGCGTGGCCGGCGAGCCATGATGGGAGCGGCCTGCGCCCAGCACAAGTGGGATCGCGCATGGCGCACCCAGAATGAGGCGATGAGCGCAAAAAAAATGCCGGGCCAAATGAGGCCCGGCGCAGTTTGCCGATCGCGGACGACCGGCGATCACCTTCCAGAGGGGAAACAACCGGCGGCGGGTTACGAACCTGTACGCTGTAACCGATGCCGCCGATGCTTTGCATATGGCCATTCGGCACGGCCGCGGCAACCTTCGAGCCGCATGTCTGCCATGCTCGCGGATGCGCGACCAATCCGCGCGGCTCAATAACTCCAGCGCTGCGCCTTGCTGACGAGGAAGTCGCGGAAGGCCTGCACGCGGGCGACCGACTTGAGTTCTTCCGGGTAGACGAAATAGGCATCGAGCGCGAGGGTTTCCTCTTCGCCGAACAACTGCACCAGCCCGCCGTCTTCCTCGACGATGTAATCCGGCAGCATGGCGATGCCGAGACCGGCCTGGCATGCCCGCAGGATGCCGATGATGTTGTTGATCACCAGATGCGGCGTGCGCGGGCCCTTGCCGTTGCGGCCGACATCGACCAGCCAGCGGGTGTTCTGCAGGAACGAGGGCACGTTGCCGCCGAGCACCAGCAGATGATGCTTGTCGAGCTCGTCGTGGGAGCGCGGCGTGCCGAGGCGCTTGAGATATTCCGGCGAGGCATAGGCGTGGAAGTGCACCGAGAACAGCTTGCGCTGGATCAGGTCGGGCTGCGTCGGCTGGCGCAGCCGGATCGCGACGTCCGCCTCGCGCATGGCGAGGTCGAGCTCCTCGTCGGTGGTGATCAGGGTGATGCGGATTTCGGGATAGAGGTCGCCGAACTCGCCGAGCCGCGGGGTGAGCCAATGCACGCCGATCCCCACCGTGGTGGTGATCTTGAGGTCGCCGTTCGGGCGCTCGCGGCTGTCGGTCAGCTTGGCGCGCGCCGATTCGAGCTTCATGAACACGTCGTGGGCGGTGCGATACAGCATCTCGCCCTGCTCGGTGAGGATGAGCCCGCGCGCATGGCGATGGAACAGCGACACCGTGAGTTCCTGCTCGAGCGCGCTCACCTGGCGCGAAACGGCCGATTGCGACAGTCCGAGCTGCTCGCCCGCATGGGTGAAGCTGCCGGCCTCGGCGGCGGCGTGGAAAACCTTCAGCTTGTCCCAGTCCATGATCGATCAAATTCGCGCGTGCGAAATTCCCTCGATGGCGGCGGCGCGGGACGTTGGCCGCGAGCCCGGAACATTCCGGCGTTGCAATCCGGCTCCGCCCGTGCGGAGCCGGCACTCCGCGGGGCCTATTCGGCGGCGGCGCGGTCGATCTCATGGGCGGCGAGAAAGCGCTCCGCCTCCAGCGCCGCCATGCACCCCATCCCCGCCGCGGTCACGGCCTGGCGGTAGACGTCGTCGGTGACATCGCCGGCGGCGAACACGCCCGGCACCGAGGTGGCGGTCGAGACGGCGCGGTCTTGATGTAGCCGGACGGCTTCATCTCGATCTGGCCGACGAACAGTTCGGTCGCCGGCGTGTGGCCGATGGCGATGAACACGCCGTCGGCGGCAATGGTGGAATGCGCGCCGGTCTTGACGTTGCGCAGCTCGACCTGCGCGACCTTGCGCGGATGCTCCGGGCCGCCGATCTCCGCCACCTCGTGGTCCCAGATCACTTCGATCTTGGGATGCTTGAACAGGCGGTCCTGCAGGATGCGCTCGGCGCGGAACGCGTCGCGGCGATGGACCACCGTCACCTTGTCGGCGAAATTGGTGAGGAACAGCGCCTCCTCGACGGCGGTGTTGCCGCCGCCGACCACCACGACGTTCTTGCCCTTGTAGAAAAACCCGTCGCAGGTGGCGCAGGCGGAAACGCCGTGGCCGCGGAAGGCCTGCTCGGAGGCGAGCCCCAGCCAGCGCGCCTGCGCGCCGGTGGCGATGACGAGGGCATCGGCCACATAGGCGTCGCCGGAATCGCAGGCGACGCGGAACGGCCGCCGGCCGAGGTCGACCGCATTGACGTGGTCGGTAACGAGCCTGGTGCCGACATGCGCGGCCTGCTTCTCCATCTGCTCCATCAGCCAGGGGCCCTGGATGACGTCGGCAAAGCCCGGATAGTTCTCGACATCGGTGGTGACCGTCAGTTGGCCGCCGGGCTGGATGCCCTGGATCAGGACCGGCTCCAGCATGGCGCGCGCGGCATAGATGGCGGCGGTATAGCCCGCCGGGCCGGAACCGATGATGACGACCTTGGCGTGGATGGTTTGTCGACATGCGCGCTTCTCTTAGACAGGCCTATCGGCGCGGAACCGAGCGGGGCGCTCGGCCCTGGGCGGTGCGAGCGCGGGCATGCGTTCATGTAAGGCTTTGCCAAAGCTATGCAAGAAACGCAACCCTGAATTCGGATTTTTACCAGCTTCGCCGAATGGTAACGCGGCCGTGACCGGCCCTTGCGCAATAAACTTTCGATATGCGATGCGTCGCGCGCTACAATCGGATTCGGCCGCTGCCATACGTTCCGCTCCGGCCGATTTTTTAATCGGAGCCTCCGCCGCTGCTTTGCCTTGCCGGCCATTGCGGAGACGCCACTGGTGCGACGCCTCGATGCCATCGATCGCCATATTTTGCGCGAGTTGCAGGAGGATGGCCGCATGACCAATGTGGAACTGGCGAGGCGGGTCGGCATTTCCGCCCCGCCATGCCTGCGCCGCGTCCGCGCTCTCGAGGAGGCGGGCTACGTCCGCGGCTACCGCGCCCTCCTCAACGAGAAGGAACTCGGTTGCGAGGTCATCGCATTCGCGATGGTGCACCTGTCGAGCCAGGCCGAGGCCGATCTCCAGGCGTTCGAGAGCTTCGTGCGCGGCCAGCCGCTGGTGCGGGAATGCTGGATGCTGTCGGGCGAGATCGATTTCATCCTCAAATGCGTGGCGCCGAACCTGCCCAAATTCCAGGCTTTCGTGACCGACCTGACCGCTGTGCCCCACGTGCTCAACGTCAAGACCACGCTGACGCTGCGCAACTCCAAGGATGCGCCGATCGTGCCGATGGAATTGCTGCGCGCGCTGCCGGTGTGAAGCGCCGGCCGGCGTCAGGATTGGGCGGCCGGGGGCGGTGGCGCCACAGTCGTGGTCGCTGCCGCATCCGCCGGTGGCGCGGCATGATCCGCGGCCGGGGTCGCAGCCGCATCCGTAACGGCATCCGCGGTTCCCTTCGCCGCGGCATCCGCCGGTGCAGCGGTCGTCTCGGGTGCGGCCGTAGTCTTGGGTGCGGCCGCGGTCGGGGGAGGCGGCGGGGGCGGCTCCGGGCGTGCCTCGACATCGAAGCCGGCAGGTGGCTCGCCGGCCTCGATGGCGCGCCCACATGACGGTGTAGGCCTCCTCGATGTGGCGGCGCGTGAGATCGCTGTCGAACAGCGGACAGGTCGTCTTGTTTTCGGCCAGCCGGTTTCGTATTTCGGCGAGAATGTCGGGCTCTTCCGCGAGCCATTGCGCCAGCGCGGCGTATTCGGCAAGGCTCGCCGTCACGAGTTCGGTCGAGCCCGAGGCGATTGGAGCTGGCTCGCGGCCACCCGTCCCGCGAACGAGTTGCCGCGGCAGGTCAGGACCGGCAGTCCCGCCCACAAGGCGTCGCTCGCGGCGGCGCGGGGCCGCAGGGAAGCGTATCGAGGAACAGGTCGGCGAGCCGGTGGCGTGCGAGGTGCTCGGCCTGTCCGATGCGCGGCGCGAACACCAGCCGGGCGGGATCGACGCCGCGCGCGGCCGCCTGCTGGCGCAGATTCGACCTTGGTGGCCGTCGCCGACCTCCGACAGCCACAGCACGCTGCCCTCGATCCTGGCCAGCAGTCCCATCCAGGTTTCGAACACCGGCGCGGAGATGATGCCGCCATTGAAGCTCGCGAACACGAATCCCTTTTCCGGCAATCCCGCCTCGGCGCGGGTCGGCGTCGGTGTCGGCGATCGCCCGGCTCGGCGTCGTTGACCTGGAAGCAATCCGGCAGGCGCACGACCTTCTCGGTGTAGAACTCCTCCTCGCCCGGCCGCACCGTGACGGCATCGGCGATGATGTAATCGATGAAATCGGCGCCCATGGTGCCGGGATAGCCGAGATAGTTCACCTGGATCGGCGCCGGCCGCGACGCGAGGATGCCGGGCCGGCCGCCGCGGCCATGACCCATGAGGTCGACCGCGATGTCGATTCCGAGGTCGCGCAATGCGCTCGGCGATCTGTCGCGGTCGGTCAGCGAATGCAGGTCGTGAAACGCGTCGAATGCCGGATATGACGCGGCTCGCCGCGGTGGCGTTTTCCTCGGTGCCGAACGAGATGCCGGTGATCTCGAACTTCGCGCGGTCGTGGCGCTCGAACAGGCCGGCGACGAGAGAGGCGATGGCGCGCCGATTGAAGTTCGCCGACAGATAGGCGATCGCGCAGCTTGCGCGGTCGCGCGCCGGCGCGACTGCGCAGGGAGCCGACAGCGGGGGGACGCGGTGCGGATGTAATGGCGCGCGCAGGCGAGCTGCTGCGCCAGCGTGCTCGTCATAGTGGAGCAGCGTGGACGGCGCGATGACCGCGGTGCCGTCGTTATATGCATCTCGATCTGGCGGGCGATCTCGGCGGTCCGGCGTCCAGTCGCACAGCTTCGCCACGCATAGAGCGAGGCGGTCGAGGACCGTCGGCGAGCGGCATCCGCAGCACCAGCGTCCTTTCGTAGCTTTCGAACGCGGCTGTGAAGTTGCCGAGCCCCATGAGCGCATCGCCGCGGTGGCAATGGGCCCGGTCGCATCGTTGGGTGTCAGCAGCAGCGCGGCGTCGAAGCACGTGAGTGCCTCCCGTGCTGACCGAGCGCGTTGAACGCGACGCCGCGATTGACGAGCACCCGCGCGCCGGCGGCGCGAATGCGAGCGCACGGTCATAGCTTTCCAGTGCTTCGGCGTGGCGCCCGAGCGCGACCAGGGCGTGTCCGCGGTTGTTGAGGGCGGCGGGATTGGCGGGCCTGATCGCCAGCGCGCGGTTGTGGCAGCCGAGCGCTTCGGCAGGGCGGTCGAGCCCCTGCAGCGCGACACCGCGGCTGTCGAGCGCGGCGGCGTCGTCGGGGCGCAGCGCCAGGGCGCGCGCCAGCGCCACCTCCGCCTCCGGGTAGCGCCCGACCTCGGCCAGCGCGATGCCGCGCTGGGCGAGCGCGGCGCCATTGTCGGGCTGCTGCGCCAGCACCCTGTCGAGTTCGCCGAGCGCTTCGCGGTGGCGGCCGAGTGCGTTGAGGCAGACGCCGCGATCATGCCGGATCTCGACATCGTCCGGCCGCAGGATCATCGCGCGGGCATAGCTCAGGAGCGCCGCCTCGAATTTCTGCTGCGTCTGCAGCGCCCGCCCGCGGCCGCGGTGCGCCTCGAAATTCTCCGGCCGGGCCGCGATCATCTGGTCGTAGCCTGCCACTGCCTCGTCGTGGCGGCCGAGCGCGGTCAGGAGCGCCGCCCGGTTGATATGTGCCTCCGTGTAGTCCGGCTGGATCGCCAAGGCCCGATCGAAACTCATGATCGCCGCGGCCGGCCGGTTGAGCCCGCGCAGCGCCGTGCCGCGGTTGTTGAGGGCTTCGGGAAGGCGCGGATCGACGGCGAGCGCGCGATCATAGACCGCGACCGCCTCGGCATAGCGGCGCTGCTCCTGCAGGACGATGCCGAGATTGCACAGCGCATCCACCGATTTCGGATTGACCGAGATCGCCGCCAGAATCAGCGCGCGCGCCTCCTCGTTGCGTCCCTGCTGATGGCGCAGCACGCCGAGCAAGTGCAGCGCATCGAAATGGTTGGGGACCTCGGCGAGGATTTGAGCGTAGGCGGCCTGGGCCGATTCGAGGTCGCCGGTCTGATGAGATTCGACCGCCTTGGCGAGCAGCGGGGCAAGATCGATGGAATGCCGGATCAGGCGCATCGTGCGATGATAGTTGAACCGGTTGCCGACTCAACAGCGCCGACTTCGGATGCGGCGTCGCCGCGCCTTTGCCGCAACATGCGCTTCCCCGAAAAAACCGGTAGCCCGGATCGAACAACCGGTAGCCCGGATTGAACGAAGTGAAATCCGGGATCGTTCTGCCCGTGGCGCCACCGAACCCGGATTTCGCAAGCGCTCAATCCGGGCTACGTTCGCTCCACATGGGCACGGCGCGAAGAGCGCGCCGTTGCCTACCCTACAGATTGTGCGGCTGCGCCGTCAGCGCCACTCGACCTTCACCACCTCGTAGGCCTTGGCGCCGCCGGGGGTGACCACCTCGACATTGGCGCCCTTCTTCTTGCCGACCAGCGCCCGCGCCAGGGGCGAGGTGATGGAGATGCGTCCCGCCTTGGCGTCGGCCTCCGGCTCGCCGACGATCTGCCAGACCGCCTTCTTGTCGGTGTCCTCGTCGATGAGGGTGACGGTCGCGCCGAATTTCACGGTGTCGCCGGACAGCTTGGACACGTCGATCACCTCGGCGCGCGCCACCTTGTCCTCGAGTTCCGCGATCCGGCCCTCGTTGTGCGACTGCTGCTCCTTGGCGGCGTGATACTCCGCATTCTCCGACAGGTCGCCGTGCGAACGCGCATCGGTTATCTGCTGGATGATGCGCGGACGCTCGACTTGCTGGCGGTGCTTGAGCTCGTTTTCGAGAACGGAATATCCCGCCGCAGTCATCGGTATCTTATCCATCGATCCTCGATCCTCGATCCTCCGGCAAAAAATCGCCGATCGCGGTCCGGATCGACTCCGGAAACGCGATCCCGCTCGACTTCTGTGCCTAACCTGACGGCGTGCTGGCCCCGTTTTCCATATCCGGGCTCAGCTCACAAAATAGCTTTGCAGGGCGCGAACCTCGAAGTCTCCTCCGAGATAGGCTTTTATACCTAGCGCCGCCGCAATGGCCCCTGAAAGAGTGGTGTAGTACGGGACTTTATGCAAGAGGGCGGCGCGCCTGAGCGCGCGGGAATCGGCGAGCGCCTGGGCGCCCTCGGTGGTGTTGAAGACGAGCTGCACCTCGCCGTTCTTGATGGCATCGACGATGTGGGGGCGGCCTTCGAGCTGCTTGTTGATCTTGGTGGCCTGCACGCCGTGCTCGGAGAGGTAGCGCTGGGTGCCGGATGTCGCGATCACCTTGAAGCCGAGCTCGGCCAACAGCTTGACGGCGGGGAGAATGCGCTCCTTGTCGACGTCGCGCATCGACACGAACACCGTGCCGGCGCGCGGCAGCCGGGCGCCGCCGCCGATCTGGCTCTTGGCGAAGGCGATCTCGAAGGTCCGGTCGATGCCCATGACCTCGCCGGTGGAACGCATCTCCGGGCCGAGCACGGTATCGACGCCGGGGAAACGGGCGAACGGGAACACCGCCTCCTTGACCCCCACATGGGCAGGCCGCGGCGGTTTGAGGCGCGAAGCCGGCGAGCGGCTCGCCGGCCATCACCCGGGCCGCGATCTTGGCGACCGGCAGGCCGATCACCTTGGCGACGAACGGCACCGTGCGGGAGGCGCGCGGGTTGACCTCGAGCACGTAGATGTGGCCGTCCTTGATGGCGTATTGCACGTTCATGAGGCCGACGACGTTGAGCGCCAGCGCCAACGCCCGGGTCTGGCGCTCGAGTTCCGCGATCGTCTGCGCGGTGAGCGAATGCGGCGGCAGGGCGCAGGCGGAATCGCCGGAATGGATGCCGGCCTCCTCGATGTGCTCCATGATGCCGGCGATGAAGGTGTCGCGGCCGTCGGCGATACAGTCGACATCGACCTCGATGGCGTCGGAGAGATAGCGGTCGATCAGCAGCGGCCGCTTGTCCGACACCGCGAGTTCCGAGGGCCGGTCGAGGGCGGTCGCGAGGCGGGCCACATAGCGGTCGAGCTGGGCGCCGTCATGGATGATCTCCATGGCCCGCCCGCCCAGCACGTAGGACGGCCGGATCATGATGGGGTAGCCGACCTCGTCGGCGATGGCGCGGGCGCGCTGCGGGCTGGTCGCGATGCCGCTGCGCGGCTGGCGGATCTTCAAGGTGTCGAGCAGCTTCTTGAAGCGGTCGCGATCCTCGGCGAGATCGATGGCATCGGGCGAGGTGCCCAGGATCGGCACCTCGGCTTCTTCCAGCGCCTGCGCGAGCTTGAGCGGGGTCTGGCCGCCGAACTGCACGATGACGCCGTGAAGGGTGCCGTTGGTGCGCTCGGTCATGATGATCTCGAGCACGTCCTCTTCGGTCAGCGGCTCGAAATAGAGCCGGTCCGAGGTGTCGTAGTCGGTCGACACCGTCTCCGGATTGCAATTGACCATGATGGTCTCGTAGCCGGCCTCGTGCAGCGCGAAGCAGGCATGGCAGCAGCAATAGTCGAATTCGATGCCCTGGCCGATGCGGTTGGGGCCGCCGCCGAGAATGATGACCTTGTTGCGGTCCGACGGCGCCGCCTCGTCGGCGGGAGCGCCGGCGAAGGGCGGCTCATAGGTCGAATACATGTAGGCGGTCGGCGAGGCGAACTCCGCCGCGCAGGTATCGATGCGCTTGAACACCGGGCGGACGCCGAGGTGGTGCCGCCGCTCGGTGACCTCCGCGGCGGCGAGCCCGGTCAGCCTGGCGAGCCGCGCATCGGAGAAGCCCATGGATTTGAGCCGGCGCATGCGCGCCCGCCGTGTTCGGCAGGCCCTTGACGCCGATCTCCGCTTCCATCTCGACGATGCCGCGCATCTGCGCGAGGAACCACGGATCGATCCTGCAGGCTTCATTGATGGTCTCGTCGGACATGCCGAGCCGCATCGCCTGCGCGATCACCAGGATGCGGTCGGGGGTCGGCACCCCGAGCGCGGCGCGGATGGCATTCTTGTCGTCGCCTTCGCCGAGGCCGCTGATGTTGATCTCGTCGAGCCCGGTCAGGCCGGTCTCCAGGGATCGCAGCGCCTTCTGCAGCGATTCCTGGAAGGTGCGCCCGATCGCCATCGCCTCGCCGACCGACTTCATCGAGGTCGTCAGCACCGGCTCGGCGCCGGGGAATTTCTCGAACGCGAAGCGCGGCACCTTGGTGACGACATAGTCGATGGTCGGCTCGAACGAGGCCGGCGTCGCGCCGCCGGTGATGTCGTTGGCGATCTCGTCGAGGGTGTAGCCGACCGCGAGCTTGGCGGCGACCTTGGCGATCGGGAAGCCGGTCGCCTTGGAGGCGAGCGCGGAGGACCGCGACACCCGCGGGTTCATCTCGATGACGACGAGGCGGCCGTCGTCCGGATTGACCGCGAACTGCACGTTGGAGCCGCCGGTCTCGACGCCGATCTCGCGCAGCACCGCGATCGAGGCGTCGCGCATGATCTGGAATTCCTTGTCCGTCAGCGTCAACGCCGGCGCCACGGTGATGGAATCGCCGGTATGCACGCCCATCGGATCGAAATTCTCGATCGAGCAGACGATGATGCAATTGTCGGCCTTGTCGCGCACCACCTCCATCTCGAATTCCTTCCAGCCGAGCACGCTTTCTTCGATCAGCACCTCGGTGGTGGGCGAGGCGTCGAGGCCGCGCTCGACGATTTCGAGGAACTCCTGCTTGTTGAACGCGATGCCGCCGCCGGTGCCGGCGAGCGTGAAGGAGGGACGGATGATGGCGGGGATGCCGATGTCGTCGAGCGATTCCAGCGCCTCGATCAGGCCCTTGGCGATATAGCGGCGCTTGCGCTCGGCTTCGCCGGCCGCCCACGCGCCCTCATAGGCCTCGATGGCATGGCGCTCCATCTCGGGCGAAAGGCCCGCTGCCGCGATCTTGTGGAGCCCGCTTTGATGCAGGTCGCGGTCGGCCTTCTTGAGATCGGAGGCGTTGGCGAGCGAGGATTTCGGGGTCTCGAGGCCGATCTTCTTCATCGCCTCGCGGAACAATTCGCGGTCCTCGGCCTTGTCGATCGCCTCGGCGGTGGCGCCGATCATGGTGACGCCGTACTTCTCCAGCACCCCCAGCCGCCGCAGCGACAATGCGCAATTGAGGGCGGTCTGGCCGCCCATGGTCGGCAGCAGCGCGTCCGGGCGCTCCTTCTCGATGATCTTGGTGACGATCTCCGGCGTGATCGGCTCGATATAGGTGGCGTCGGCGACGTCCGGGTCGGTCATGATGGTGGCCGGATTGGAATTGACCAGCACGATCCGGTAGCCCTCCTCCTTGAGGGCCTTGCAGGCCTGGGTGCCGGAATAGTCGAACTCGCAGGCCTGGCCGATGACGATCGGTCCGGCACCGATGACAAGGATCGTGCTTATGTCGGTGCGTTTCGGCATGGATTCCCGGCAAAGCCCTGATCGGGCATAAAAAAAGGCGTCGTCTCAAGCGCCGCCCTTAGGTCTCCGCGCGCGTGACAAAGAGGCGCCCGCGGCGGCGCGGAGCCTTAGCCCATTATCCCCGGCGAGGGAAGAGTGCACTGCGCAATGCGGCCGCGACCGGAGCAGGGTACACGGCAAATCGCCGTTGCCCGGAGCCTGAGCCGCGCCCCGGAGCCCGGCCAAGGGACCTAAGCCGGCCCCTGGTCCGCTTCCAGATGCCGTGTGGCCCATACATGGGTATTGTGCCACGCCGAATGACCTGGGCGGAACATTTGAGGCCGAATGGTCGGTATGGCAAACGGACCCACCCGAACTCTCGAGGCAGCAAGGATATGCGTACAGCTCTCGATGCCGATCCTGAGCGGCTCGATCGGCACGAGCAGAACTTCGTCGAAAAAATTCGCCGATACGGCTGGTTCGGCACGCATGTGGGAGCTGAAGGCGAAGCGCCCGGCTTCGGCTACACCACCGGTTTTTGGCTGAAGTTCGAGTTTCCGGAGCTGATCCTGTTCTCACTCCGCCGACAGGTCGCGCACGATACGTTTTGGCACATCTATCGCGAGCTCGAGGCAGGCAAAAGCTTCGCCATCGGCAAACCCGAGGACAACATTTTGAAAACTGTCCGGCCGTGCTGCTTCCCGTGTCCGCGCAGGAATATCCAACCCATCTCGGATGGAGCAGATGGTTTTACGGGGGAGATCACTTTCATTGTCTTCAATTGGTCTTTCCCGATTCGAACGGATACTTCCCTTGGTCGAATGGGGCCTCCGACGATTTCCGGGCAAGCCAGCCGGACTTGACCGCAAGCAATTGGTCCGGGCTTCGCGGTCACTGACCCCCGCAAAGTCTTGCGGAGCCCTCACCCCGCCGCCGGCCGTGCCAGAAACGTCATGCGCGAACCGATGTGCCCGATATTGGCGGGCGCGCGGGTGGCGGTGAAGCCGAGCCTGGCGAGCCGTGCCGTCATCTCGGCCTCGCCGTAGCGGGTCAGGCCGATCCGGGTCCGCAACCGCCAATAGTCGGAAAAGACGGTGCGGACCAGGCCGGCGAGGGCGGCGAGCAGGAACCCGTTCGCCTTGGCGAACCGCAGCAGCGCCGCGGCGTCCGACACTGCGGGCACCTCATGGGGCACCACGTCGCCGAGCAGGAACAGGCCGTTCGGGTTGAGCAGGCGGCGGAACAGCGCGCCCACGCGGTCGAACTCGTCGCCGGAGAGATATTGCGAGACCGAATGGAGCACCACGAGGTCGAACGAGCGGTCGGGCATGGTGGCGGCGCGCTCGGCGGACACCACGTTGATTTTCGGATTTTCCTTGAAGCGTTCGGCCAAGTGGCTGCGAACGCTGGGCGCGGCATCCGCGAGCATCAGCCGGCCCGCCGCCGCGGCGATCCGGTCGGCGTGGAGCGCTTCGCCGCAACCATAATCGAGGACGGCGGCGGACGGGGAGGGGACATAGCGGGCGATTTCGTCCGCGATGGTCGCATAATGCACGTCGCGGTGGAGCGCATTCACGTAGATCGAATTGGGGGAATCGTAATAGGCGATCCAATCTTTCGACTTCGACGTCCGTTTCGACTTCGACGTCATCGCGGGACCCGCACGATCGGCTGGGGCGGAACCAGGAGGAAGAAGAACCGGCCGGGATTGCCCGGCGTGCCCTGATAAAGGCTCCTGGTCTGGAAATTGATGAACTGGGTGCCGGTCTTGCCGGCGGCACGTCGCCGCGCCTCCTCGACGCAGGCGGTGTCCTCGGCCCGGCAGACCGCCGCCCAGCCGTCGCCGTCGAGCCGTTCTTCGGAAACCCAGGGGAGCCCCTTCAGGTTGAAGTCGGGCACGGCATCGGGATGATCCGGGCTGTAGAACGAAATCGCCGCGGCGAGGTGCGGGTCGCCGATCACGATCCTGAGCAGCCGGCCGATCGCCATGTGCCAGTCGCGGGTGAGTTCGACGCTGACCTGCCGGTAGAATTCGCGGCCCTCCGCGGTGCCCTCCTGGTGATAGCGCGAGGCGAGCCAGTTCGCGGCGATGAGAGCCGCGATCGCCAGCGCGAAGACGAGAGCGGCAATGCGGATCACGGCGGTGCGGCTCGGGCGCGCGGCCGCCGGCCGCAGCAGCAGGATCGGCAGGAGAAACCACGCCGGCGCTGCTGCATCCGGTGTCAGCACTGTGCCCGCGAGCGGCGCCAGCAGCGCGCGCAGGACCAGCGGAACGAAGAACAGGACGGCGAGCAGCCGCCCTTCGGGGTCCGACGGCCACAGCGTTTCGCGCAGCGTCGCCCGATCCGGCCGCACCGCCAGCCAATAAAGGGCGATGGGCACGGCGACACCGGCCACTCCTACGCCCGCATATGATGTGAGCCCGAGCAGCACCTCGGCGAACGGCGCGCCGGTATGTTGCGCGATCACGTCCGCGAGCGGCGCAAAGCCGTTCTGGTAGAGCCAGATAGGCATGCGGCGCGACGACGAGCGCGCCGGCGGCGGCCGAAATCCACGGCGATGGGGAACGCAGGTAGGTCCAGCGCGCCGGGATCCACGAGTGCGCCGGCAACAAATCCGGCGAACAGGAATATGGACTGATATCCGCCGAGCAGGGCGAGCCCTGCGGCAGCGCCGGCAAACGCCGACCAGGCGATTTCTTGCCGCGCCGGGCCTTTCATCTCGAACGCGCGCAGGAACCCCAGTGTCGCGACCGGCCAGGCCCACAGACAGCGTCCGATTGGAATCCAAGTTCTGGCCGTAGACGCAATAGAACGGCGTCAGCAGCAAAAACAGCAGCACGAGGATGCGCTTGTCGCCGGCGACCTGGCGCCGCGCCACGAGATCGACTGCGAACAGCGCGAACCCCGCATTGACCGCCGCCAGCAGATAGACCGCCCAGTCGATCGGCGGCGCCAGCGTGAACCAGGCCGACGCGATCAGCGCCGCCAGCGGTGCCTCACCGTAATAGCCGGGCGCCGGATGCAGGGACTTGGCGTAGGTGTCGAGAAGCTCCGTCGGCGGCCCGAGCGGGGCATTGGAAATGAGCTGGAAGCTCGTCAAGGCCGCGACGAATACGAAGACCAGCAGCCGTGTCGCCCGTCCGCTCGGCTCGTTGTCGAGCCATGCGCTCAACGCTTTGCCGACCGGCCCGTTTTCCGGCTTTAGATATGCGAGGACATTCATGGTGACGACAAACCCTGTGGGCGACCCGAACAGATGGTTCCATCGGTTTGGGTAAGTCGCCCCACTGCTTCAAAAAGTTGTGGGCGGACTTGTCACGACATTCGGGAACCAAATGCCGGGGTCAGACCACTCGGCGACGCGGTCTTCTATCATGCCCGCCGTTTGTCGCGCATCAGCGCAACGAAGCGGTCGAACAGATAGTGGCTGTCGCGCGGTCCGGGGGAGGCCTCCGGGTGGTACTGCACCGAGAACACCGGCCGGTCCTTGAGGGCGATGCCGCAGTTCGAGCCGTCGAACAGCGAGACGTGGGTCTCCTCGACATGCCCCGGCAGGCTCGCCCGGTCGAGCGCGAAGCCGTGGTTCATGGAGGTGATCTCGACCTTGCCGGTGGTGAGGTCTTTCACCGGGTGGTTGGCGCCATGGTGGCCCTGATGCATTTTCGTGGTGGTGCCGCCGACCGCGATGCCGAGCATCTGGTGGCCGAGGCAGATGCCGAAAGTGGGCAGGCCGGCATCGATCAGGGCGCGGATCACCGGCACCGCATAGGCGCCGGTGGCGGCGGGATCGCCGGGGCCGTTGGAGAGGAAGATGCCGTCCGGAGCGAGGTCCATGATGTCCTGCGCCGAGGTGGTGGCCGGCACCACCGTGACGGCGCAGCCGGTACCGGCGAGCAGCCGCAGGATATTGCGCTTGATGCCGTAATCGATGGCGACCACGTTGAATTTCGGCTCCTCGGATCGCATCCCGTCCCGGCTTCCGTATCCGGCATTCCACTGCCACGGCGTCTCGTTCCAGGTGAAACGCTGTCCGGACGTCACCATGGGCACGAGGTCCATGCCGACGAGGCCCGGCCATTCCCGCGCCTCCTTGCGCAGCGCGTCGAGATCGAACTTGCCGTCGCCGGCGTGGGCGATCACCGCATTCGGCATGCCTTTGTTGCGGATCAGGCCGGTCAAGGCGCGGGTGTCGATCCCGGCGAGGCCGATGATGCCGCGCGCCTTGAGCCAGTGATCGAGATGGCGCCGGGAGCGATAGTTCGAGGGACTGGTGATGGCCGAATGGAGGATCACGCCCCGCGCCCCCGGCGTTGCCGCGAGGTTCACCGTTTCGATGTCCTCGTCATTGGCGCCGACATTGCCGATATGGGGAAACGTGAAGGTGATGATCTGCCCGGCATAGGAAGGATCGGTGAGGATCTCCTGATAACCGGTCATGGCGGTGTTGAAGCAGACCTCGCCGACCGCATGGCCGGTGGCGCCGAAGCCGAAGCCTTCGAGCACGACGCCGTCGGCGAGCACCAGGAGGGCGGTGGCCGGAGGCTCCGACCAGGCGGAATCGTCATGTTTAGGGGTCATGGGGATTACATAACGATGGGCGGGGGCGCCGTCAAAGCGGCCGAATTGAGGTCGAAGCATTGCCAGATGCAACATCGCCCGACCGGAGCGACAGATGCGAAAGCCTAAGCTTGAACTGCCCCTTGAATCTCAAACAAATCCTGGACGACTTTTTGGATATCGATGCGTTGAGGGACCAATTTTCCATGCGCGATCTGGTTCCTGATCGCGTAATAGCTCATGACCTTGGCCCAGGGGCTGCCGTGACCGGCCTGCTGATCGAGTACGAGTGCGGTACGATGCTCGAATCTCAAGCCTGAAAGCCTGTCATCGTTGGGATTGTAAAGATCCCACCCTCTCCGCACCGCCCAGGTTCCGTGGCCTCGCCGCTGGCGGATCGCATCCCGACAGGTATCGTCGATCGCGGACTCCAATTGCCCCCAGCAAAGGATAAAAAAGGCCTGATCGTTGATTCTCTGCTTTGATTCCTGTCTTTGGGCGGCGGCGCCGTCTCCACGCTGTTCCGCAGCGGTTCGTTGCCCGTCTAGCCAGTCATCAGTTTCGTGATACACCGCCGCGATGAAAGGCAGCTCTCGCACGTCAGAGCGCCGCGGCCAACGTCTGACGGTTAAGCGGCTGCGACTTGTGACGCTCGGCGAAGGGCGCGATATGCCACTTCGGGGGCTCCAGGTTATCGGCTGTGTCGATGATTACGAAGTGCTCGTTCTCGCGAAACAGGTCGAGCCGGCCATTGGTGCCGACGATCCATAGGACCCGTGGTTCGATGCGGGCGACAGCTTGGCCACCATGTGAGAGGCGCAGCTTCGGGAGATTACGCGCCTCAACCCCGAACTGCTTCATCAACTGCTCTTCCATGCGAACAGTACCGAACCGATCGGCCGTCCATCCCTCCGGTAGCCATTGCTCGACCTGCGCATAGAGACGGTCGATCCGGCTCGCCCAATCGTCAACCCGGCGAATGACGTGGGCTCGATCGATGTTGTCATCGGTGACTTCTTCAAGGACGTTCGGCACCGCCAGCCTCCAATCCGCCGCCTGGTACAATTGTGCCAGTGCACATTGTAGATATATTCGGGCCTTTATAGATATGTTCGAATTCCTTCGTGTCAAATCATTGCCCGATCAGTCGCTTCTTGTCGGCGGCTACCTGTTTGCATGCCTCGGGCGTTCGACCGGACCGAGCGTCCCCGGCAACGAGCCTTTGCAGTTTCGCGAATGCCACTATATCAGTCCAAGACTTGCCAATGAGGATCCCATGCTTCGCGATGACATCAATTCTGCGCTCAAGGACGCGATGAAGGCGGGGGACGCGCGGCGGGTCTCGACCCTGCGGCTGGTCAACGCCGCGCTCAAGAATGCCGATATCGAGGTGCGCGGGCAGGGCAAAGGCCCGCTCGGCGACGACGACGTGCTCGGCCTGCTGCAGAAGATGATCAAGCAGCGCCACGAATCCGTCGAGCTCTACGACAAGGGCGGCCGTCCCGAACTCGCCCAGCAGGAGCGCGAGGAGATCGCGATCATCTCGGCCTATCTGCCCAAGCAGATGTCCGAGGACGAGGTCAAGGCGGCGATCTCCGGCGCCATCAAAGACACCGGCGCGGCCGGCATGAAGGACATGGGCAAGGTCATCGGAGCGCTCAAGGGAAAATTCGCAGGCAAGATGGACTTCGCCAAGGTTTCCGCGCTGGTGAAGGCGATGCTGACGCGGCTGACGCCGCGTCCTCCGCGGGCTTGCGTCGCCGAGCGCCCCCTAGACCTCTTAGAGCCTTGGACTTCCCAGAGTTTTGGACCTCCCAGAGCTTTGGACCTCCCAGCGTCTTACCTCCAGCCGTCCCGTTTCACGTCCACGATTTCGCACCCACGAGGAGCCGCCGATGGCAAACCCATCAGCATCGAGGCGTCCCGGCCGCGGGCGCATCTATGGTTCGATCACCGAGACCATCGGCGACACGCCGCTGGTGCGCCTCAACCGGCTGCCGCAGATGCAGGGCATCAAAGGCGCAGATCCTGGCCAAGCTCGAATTCTTCAATCCGATCTCCAGCGTCAAGGACCGCATCGGCGTCTCGATGATCGAGGCGATGGAGGCGGACGGCCGCGTCGGCCCCGACACCGTCCTCATCGAGCCGACCTCCGGCAATACCGGCATCGCGCTCGCCTTCGTGGCGGCGGCGCGCGGCTACCGGCTCATCCTGGTGATGCCGGATTCGATGTCGGTGGAGCGGCGCAAGATGCTGGCGCTGCTCGGCGCCGAGCTGGTGCTCACGCCGGCCGCCGCGGGCATGACCGGCGCCGTCGCGCGCGCCGAGGAACTGGCGCGCGAGATCAAGAACGCCGTCATCCCGCAGCAATTCAAGAATCCGGCCAATCCGGACATCCACCGCCGCACCACCGCGGAGGAAATCTGGAACGACACCGACGGCGGCGTCGACGCCTTCGTCGCGGGCATCGGCACCGGCGGCACCATTACCGGCGTCGGCCAGGTGCTCAAGAGGCTCAAGCCCGCGGTGAAGATCATCGCGGTCGAGCCCGAGGACAGCCCGCTGCTCTCGCAAGGCCGCGCCGGCCCGCACAAAATCCAGGGCATCGGCGCCAATTTCATACCGGAAATCCTCGACCGTTCGGTGATCGACGAGGTGCTCACCGCGAGCAACCAGGCGGCGTTCGACACCGCCCGCGCGCTGGCGCGCTACGAGGGCATTCCCGGCGGCATCTCGTCGGGCGCCGCGGTGGCGGTGGCGCTGCGCCTCGGCGCGCGGCCCGAGATGGACGGCAAGATGATCGTGGTGGTGGTGCCCGATTTCGCCGAGCGCTATCTCTCGACGCCGTTGTTCGAGGGACTTTGACCGGCCGTATTCAGCGATCCGCTATTCGATCAACCTCGTCCTGAGGGGCGTGTGAAACTTTTCTACGACCTCGTCCTTCGAGACGCCGTGCTGCGCACGGCTCCTCAGGACGAGGTCGTAGAAAAGTTTCACACGCTCTCAGGATGAGGTCTGTGGGATGAAATTCGACGTTGTGCGATCCGATCGGTCTTATGGAATCCATCCCGAGACGGACGGCAGGGGGAATGCCGCTGCGAGGGCGTGACGGCAAGTTACTTTACCGTCCCCCTCGGCCCCGGCGGACACGGCGAAAATTGAACCGCTACCCGCAGGCCGATCGGCATCTGCTGCTGATTGTCCGGCACCGACAGCATCACCTGGCGGAATTGCCGCGCCGCATTATTGGCAAATGGATTTTCGCCGACCGCGACGCCGACGGTTTCGACGACCCCATCCATCTGCACGCCGGGCATTCCGTCCGCCGTGATACGGGCACGCTGGCGCGAACACAGCTTCGAAATCTCGCGTTCATCGACAAACGCCCGTATCCGCCGGGTGCTGTCGTCGACCATGGTGAGCAAAGTGACGGGCACCGTCGAACTCACGAACTGGCCGGGACTGACATTGGTGCTCAGGACGATGCCGCCGATCGGGGCATCCACCGAGCAGTAGCCCAGCCGCGCGGCGGCTTCTTCCACGCGCCCCTTGGCGGCATCGCGCCGCGAGCGCGATTCGGTCACGTCTTCTTCGCGGGAACCGGCCTTGAGCAGGGCAAGCTTGGCACGCACTTCATCGAGCAGGGCGGCGGCAATTCGCGCATCCCGCAGGGCCTGGTCGATCTGCACCCGCGTCACGGTGAAGCCTTCGCGCAGCAATTGGGTCCGCTGCAACGCCTTTTCGGCCTCCTGCAGTCTGGCGTCTGCAAGATTGACGTTTGCAATCCCGATGCTGATTTCTTCGGGCCGGGGTCCGTGCAAGGTCCGCGAAAAGGCTGCTTCGGCCGCCGCGAGATCCGACTTGCGCGCCTCGAGTTCGCGCTCGACATTGGCGCATTCGACCCGGACGAGATGCTGGCCGGCCCGAACATGGGCACCTGCATTGACCAGCAATTCGGCTATCGTTCCGGTCGCCGACGTGCCCAGCGACAAGACATCGCCGGCGCCCTCGACGCGGCCCGACGCGACCCCGCAGCGTCGGCAGGCTGCCCCACCGCAACGTCGCCCGATCCCCACCACGCGATTGCGGCAATCAGCAATCCGGGCAGAACTTTTGCGGTCCGCCCGCGCCGTTGCTCGCTGAACACGCATCCTCGCGTTTCGCCCATGACAGGAAATCCTCCTATCGCGAACCAACGCCCCTGGGTGAAACGCTAGCACCCCGCCACTGCGCGCGGAAGCCAAAAAGCAGCGTCCAAAAAGCAGCGACGCCGGCGCGCGGGTCGGCGGACCGTGCATCCGCAGCGGACTCGGTTGCGGAGATGGACAACGAAAGCAAAGGGGCCGGGGCGGACCCGGGCTCCTCCCTAAAAGAACGAATGCCGCGCCGGTGCGTCGGTCATCATATCTTTCGCGTCATATTCTCGCGCCATATTCCTTCGCGTCATACTCCCTTGAGATGTCCTTGCCGGTGTAGTCGGGCATGAACGCCGTCGCCACCAGGCTCACCACCGCGCAAGCCGCAATGTAGATGGAAATGGCGAAGCCGGATTGATATGTGGCGAACAGTGCCGTCGCGATGAGCGGTGCGGGCCCGCCGGCGATCACGGAGGCGAACTGATAGCCCAACGAAGAACCGCTGTAGCGCAATCGCGGCGTGAAAGCCTCGGCGATCAGTGCAGCCTGGGGCCCATATTGCATGTCATGGGGGATGAGCGACACGACGATGGCGATGAATACCGCCGATGGAATCGCAGTGTCGACCATGGCGAAATACAAAAAGCCGAACAGGCCCATCGAAGCGGCGCCGATCAGATACATTTTCCTGCGCCCGATGAGGTCGGAGATATGGCCCGACAGAGGAATGGTGACGAAGGAGACGCAGGACGCTGCGAGAACTGCGGTCAAAATCAAGTCTCGCGACATATGCAGCGTACCGACCGCATAGGCGAAGATGAACGCGGTGAAGATGTAGAAGGGCGCCTGCTCGGACATCCGCAGCAATGCCGACAGGATGATCTCCTTCGGCTGCTTCTTGATGACCTCGGTGATCGGGGCCCGCTCGATCTTGTTCTCGTCCAGGAGTTGCTGGAACACCGGCGTCTCGAGGATCCCAAGGCGAATCCACAGGCCGACACCCACGAGAATGATCGAGAGCGCGAATGGAATACGCCAGCCCCAAATGGCGAACGCATCGCCCGACCATGTGCTGACTGCCAGGATCGCCAGGTTCGACAGGAACAAGCCGCACGGAACCCCGAATTGCGGCCACGATGCCACCAGGCCACGCTGTCCGTGATGACGCGACCACTCCATCGCCAGCAGCACCGATCCGCCCCATTCGCCACCGACGCCGATGCCCTGAATCATCCGCAGCACCGTGAGGATGACCGCCCCCCAGATCCCGATCAACTCGTAGGTCGGCACGAATGCGACGAGAAAGGTGGCGACGCCCATGCAGAGCAGCGTGGCGATCAGCGTCGCCTTGCGGCCGATGCGATCGCCATAATGGCCGAAAATCGCGGCGCCGATGGGACGTCCGACAAACCCGATGAAATAGGTGCCGAATGCCGCGAGCGTGCCCGTCAATGGATCTTCGTTGGGAAAGTAGAGTTTGCCGAAGATCAGCCCGGCGGCCGTGCCGTAGATAAAAAAGTCATACCATTCGATGGCGGTGCCGATGGTTGCAGCGATGACTGCCTTGCGCAGTTGCGAGCTGTGCTCAGACGCCGACAGCGTCCCGTACGTGGCCGTCATAGCCATGCGAGTCCCTCCCGGCCGCTTGGTCGTCCGGTTGGCGACCGGCTGTTATCGACCGCTTTTTTTACCGCCCGATTTTTCGCAAAAGGGTATTCGAGAGAGCACGCCAATTTAAGGCTTCGTATCGGGGCGTATCGTCAATGACGGAAACGTCCGCGCCGCTATGCGCTCTTCTGCTGCCGCTTCATGTCGTCGAACCACGGGCAGACGCCGTCCATCACCTCGTGGTTTCCAGGCAGCACCTGGACCGGGCGGCGCAGCCCGCGCTCGGCATTGGCGAGCCGCATGGCGCGGGCTTCGGCGCGCTGTTCCGGGGCCAGCCAGGCGCGGTCGTGGCCCCAGATGCTCGGGCCTTCCTTGCGCTCCGAGGGCTGCCAGCCATTGGGGTCGATGTCGCGGGCTCCCCAGCCATACTCGGTCATGAATCCCGACGGGTTCCAGGTGTAGAACGACGTGACGAAATCGCCGCAATGGCGTCCGAGCGTGACGGCGAGACGGCTCTTTTGCCCGCTCGCCTCGGCATTCACTTCCCCGGCGGCGAGGTCGTAGCCCTGGCCGACATCGTCGAAGCTGAACAGTTCCAGCATCATGTGGTGGACGGCGTTCTTGCCGGTGGCGGCAAAGGCGATGCTGTGGTGGCGCGGGTTCACGTGCAAGAAATAGAGCTCATAGGGGCGCAGGAAATAGTCGCTGAGACGGAACCCGAGGATGTCGCGGTAGAACTCCATCATCGCCTCGATCCGCTCCACATGCAGGACCACATGGCCGAGGCCGAGCGCGCCGGTGCGGAACCCGGAAATGTTGCGTCCGGGCACGAACGGGTCCGACGCCGCCTCGGCGCCGTGGAAGAATTCGAGCCTGTTGCCCAGGGGATCGCGCACCACCAGGAGATCGGCGACCCGGCGTTCTTCGGCGAGCGCGCGCACGCCGTGGGCCGCCTCGATGCCGTGGGACTCCAGATGCGCCCCCAGCCGGTCGAGCGCGGCGGCGTCGGCCACTTCCCAGCCGAAAAAGCCGATGCCTTCGCCGCCGTCGGCATTGACGATCAGCCGCTGCTTGCGGTCGTCCATGCGCAGCGCCAGGGTGGCGCGGCTGCGGTCGACCGCCTGCAGGCCGAGCAGCCGCGTCCCGTAGCCCGACCAGTCCTCGATGTCCTTGGCGCGAAGGCCGACATAGCCGAGGGATTGAGCCAGCATGCGACACCTCTTCGAACGGACGCCATTTCGAACGGATGCCATGCGTCGGCAACCCGACCCATCGCCACTCCGAATGTTATCAGAATTTTTGCAGAAATTTTGCTCGCGCCGATGCGATTGCGTATCTCTTCCTAGCCGTTCACGGTCTGGACTCTTATGGAGCGCTGCCACTTGAGTCTACATTGATGTGATTCGTCGCTCGGTCCTCGGGGCCAGCTGCGAACGCCGGGGCGGGGTTGAGGGTGGGGCCCCGGCGCCCAAGTTTTGTTTCCGTGTCATTGATCGTTTAGGCAGCGATCGGTTCGGCGGTGATCGTTTCGGCGGTGCGCTCGCCCTGGCCGGGCTGGTGGACAAGCCGGGGCGGCTTACCCAAACCGTTGCGAACCATCGGTTTTGGTCGCACCGCGAGGAGCGCGCCGTCATCGGAGATTGCGGTCCTGCCGCACGGCAGGACGGGGGTAAGGGGCAGCGGATGCCGGACCTGATCCGGGCGAGCGGCATGGGGATGCCACCGCATAGGCGCAGATGCGCGATGCTCGCTGCCTACTGCGCTGCCTACTACGTTCCCTGCACCTCGGCCATATTCATCAGCCTCACCGGCGAGGCCGCGGCGCAGGGCGACCCGATCGCGATCGGGCTCGCTTATGTGGAGGCGCTCAAGTCGCTCGACCAGCATGAATTGGCGGGGCTCGCGCTGTTCATCGGCGTGTTGTTCTTCGCGGTGGTCAGCGCCGTCCTGCTGGTGCGCACCTATGACCGGCTGGGCGCGCAGCGCGCCCGCAGCGATGCCGAGGCGGCGGCGCTGGCCGCCGAGATCGACCGGCTCTACGATCTCATCCTGTCGGAGCCGCAGGTGGTGGTGGCGTGGAACCACAACGCCGTGCCGGAGATCATCGGCGACCCCGCGATCGTCGCGCCGGATATCGCGGCCGACCAGCTTTTGAGCTTTGCGACCTGGCTGCGTCCCGAACAGGCGCTGCATCTGGAATCCCATGTCGACCGGCTGCTCGGGCGCGGCGAAAGCTTCACGATTTCGCTCACCTCCGCGTCCGGCCGCTACCTCACCGCCGAAGGCCGGGCGATCGGGGGCAGCGCGGTGCTCAAGCTTGCCGACGTGAGCGGCGTCAAGCGCGACCTCGCCGACCTCGCGCATCATCACCAGCAGCTGCAGAGCGAGGCCGGTGCCCTGCGCGCGGTGGTCGAGACGTTGCCCGCCCCGGCCTGGGTGCGCGATGCCAACGGCCGGATCGCCTTCGTCAATTCCGCCTATGCCCGCGCGGTGGAGGCGCCGGACGCGGCGAGCGCCGCCGGCCGCGAGCTTCTCGACAGCGCGACCCGCGCCGATCTCGAGCGCGGCCGCGCCGAGGGCGCACCCGTCATGCGGCGCGCCGCGGTGATCGTCGGCGGCGCGCGCCGCATCTTCGACGTGATCGACGTGCCGGTCGCGGGCGGCAGCGCCGGCATCGGGCTCGATGCGACCGAGATCGAGACGCTGCGCGCCGAGATCGCGCGCACCGTCCTCGCCCACCGCCGCACCCTCGACCAGCTCACCACCGCGGTCGCCATGTTCGGCGCCGACCACAAGCTCGCCTTCTACAATTCCGCCTACCGCACCCTGTGGGACATCGAGCCGGGCTTCCTCGACGAAACCCCGACCGATTCCGCCGTGCTCGATCGCCTGCGGGCGGCGCGCCGGCTGCCGGAGCAGCAGGACTTCCGGCGTCTGGAAGGCCCAGTTGCACCGGGCCTACCGCGCCACCGAGCCCCAGGAATTCGAGTGGCATCTGCCCGACCTGCGCACGCTGCGCGTCGTCACCACGCCCAACCCCGACGGCGGGGTGACCTACCTGTTCGACGACGTGACCGAGCGGCTCAATCTCGAGCGGCGCTTCGATGCCCTGATCCGGGTGCAGCGCGAAACCCTCGACAACCTCTCCGAGGCGGTCGCGGTGTTCGGCAGCGACGGCAGGGTGCGGCTGTTCAACCCGGTGTTCGCGAAGATGTGGGGGCTGGCGCCGGACGCGCTCGAGCAGCGTCCTCATATCGAGGCGGTGATCGCGTCATGCCGGGCGTTCCATGCCGAGGAATCGACCTGGCAGACGCTGCGCAGCGCGGTCACCGCGCTGGAGGACCGCAACCCGAAGACCATGCGCATCGAGCGCACCGACACCGCCGTCATCGACTGCCGCACCGTGCCGCTGCCGGACGGGGCGACGCTGGTCACCTTCCACGACGTGACCGATTCGGTGAACGTCGAGCGCGTCCTCACCGAACGCAACGAAGCGCTGGTGGCAGCCGACGCCATCAAGATCGATTTCGTCCAGCACGTCTCCTACGAGCTGCGCTCGCCGCTCACCAACATCATCGGCTTCACCCATTTCCTCGGCGATCCCGTGACCGGCCCGCTGACCGAGAAGCAGCAGGAATATCTCGGCTACATCACCGCATCGAGCAACGCGCTGCTCGCCATCATCAACAACATCCTCGACCTCGCCTCGATCGGCGCCGGCGCGATACGGCTCGATCTCGAGCCGGTCGACATCCGCGCCACCATGCATGCGGCCGCCGAAGGCGTGCAGGACCGGCTGGTCAAGAACAACATCAGGCTCGACATCAAGGCGCCCCCGGACATCGGGAGCTTCATCGCCGACGAGAGCCGCGTCCGGCAGATCCTGTTCAACCTGCTCGCCAATGCCGTCGGCTTCTCGCCGCCCGGCGAGACCGTCGTCCTGACGGCGCTGCGCGCCGCCGAAGCGGTGATCTTCGCGGTCAGCGACCACGGCCCCGGTATTTCCAGCGAGATCAAGGATAAGGTATTCGACTGGTTCGAATCCGACACCCAGGGCACCCGCCATCGCGGCGCCGGCCTCGGGCTTTCGATCGTGCGCTCCTTCGTCGAGCTGCATGGCGGCAAGGTGCGCATCGAGTCGGTTCCGGGGGAGGGCACCACGGTGGTATGCATCTTTCCGGTCGCGGCCGCCGCTTCGCTCAGCGCCGCCGAATAGGTCGAATGACGGCGCAGGCATCGATGCAATCGAACCCACCCGGGCGCGGCAAGCTTCACGATCGCACTGGCGAACGAGGAAGCGACGCGGCGGCTCGCCGTCGATCTCGCGAACCTGCTCGCGCCGGGCGACTTCGTCGCGCTTTCGGGCGATCTCGGGGCCGGCAAGACGACGCTGGTGCGCGCCATGATCGCCCATCTCGCCGGCGACGAGGAGATCGAGGTGCCGAGCCCGACCTTCACCCTGGTGCAGACCTATGACCTGCCTCAATTCGCCCTCGTGCATGCCGACCTCTACCGGTTGTCCGGGCCGGACGAACTCGCCGAGCTCGGCATCGACGATCTTGCCGGCGCGGTGGTGGTGATGGAATGGCCGGACCGCGCCGGCGACACGCTGCCCGCCGCCCGCATCGACGTGGCGCTGGCGCTCGGCCCGCAACCCGAATTGGAGCGCCGCGTTGCCCAGTTCGCCGGCCACGGCGCTGCCGCCGCGCGTGTCGCCCATCTCGCCGCGCTCTACCGCTTCCTCCACGACGAAGGCTACCAGGCGGCGGACCGCAAACGGATCGCCGGCGATGCGTCCAGCCGCTCCTATGAGCGCCTGACCGCGGACGGACGCAGCCTCGTCGTGATGAACTGGCCGGCGAAGCCCGATGGGCCGCCGGTGAAACGCGGGCTGCCCTACAGCGCGATCGCCCATCTCGCCGAGAACGTGAAGCCGTTCGTCGCGATGGCGCAAGGGCTGCGCGAGCGCGGCTTCTCGGCGCCGAAGATCTACTCCGCCGACTGCGATGCCGGCCTCGTCGTGCTGGAGGATCTCGGCTACCGAGCTGGTGGTCGCCGGCGACCCGCCGCAGCCGGTCCTCGAACGCTATGCGCGCGCCGCCGACCTCCTGGTCGCCCTGCACGGGCTCGATTTGCCGCCGGTGCTGCCGATCGGCCCGAAGGTCGAATACGCGCTGCCGAGCTATGACCTCGATGCCTTTCTCATCGAGGCCGAGCTGTTGGTCGACTGGTATCTCCCGCATCGCGGCGGTGCCGCCTCGGCGGAGGCGCGCGCGCATTTTCAGTCGCTGTGGCGCGATGCGTTGCGGCCGGTGCTCGACGCGCCCAAGACCTGGGTGCTGCGCGATTTTCATTCCCCGAACATGATGTGGCTGGGCGAGCGCGAGGGCATCGCAAAGGTCGGCCTGCTCGATTTCCAGGATGCCGTGCTGGGGCCGGCCGCCTATGACCTCGCCTCGCTCCTCCAGGACGCCCGTGTCGACGTGCCCGAGCAGGCCGAGATCGCCCTGTTCGGCCGTTACGTCGGTGCGCGGCGCCAGGTCGACCCGGGTTTCGACGCGATCGCATTCGCCCGGCTTTATGCGACGCTCGCAGCGCAGCGCGCCACCAAAATCCTCGGCATTTTCGCGAGGCTCGACCGCCGCGACCACAAGCCGCAATACCTGCGCCACATGCCGCGGGTGTGGCATTATCTGCGGCGCGCCCTGGCGCATCCGGCCCTCGACGCCCTCGACGGCTGGTACCTGCGCAATGTCCCGCCGCCGGAATGAATAATGTGTTAACTATAATGGGGTTATGTTGGTAGAGGACCGACACGCTGGGAGCTTGTAGGTCGTCTTCGGACCTCATCCTGAGGAGCGCGCACCGAAGTCGGGCCTGCCCGACTTCGGCATCTCATGGTGTCGAAATCGGCAACAGCCGATTTCGTTGCGCGCGTCTCGAAGGATGGCAGCGAGCGCGGCATGCGCAATTCCCCGCCGTGCATCGCTTGAGAACGTGCCCAATCGCGCGTCTCGTGCCGGTGGCCATCCTTCGAGACGCGCCCAATGGGCGCTCCTCAGGATGAGGTCGAAAGGTGGTTACAGCCGTGAGGCGCGAGGCCCGCGCCGGACGACAGCGCCGCGCGTCACATTCCTGTTGAGTTAGCCGAACAAACTTGTTTGATTCGTTCGAGGTCGAAATGACGAGCAATTTCCGAACCGGTGTCCCACGCTCCGCCGTTGTCCCGCGCTCCGCCATGGTCCTGGCCGCCGGCAACGGCATGCGCATGCGTCCGCTCACCGATCGCACGCCCAAGCCGCTGATCACGGTCGGCGGCAAGCCGCTCCTCGACAATGTGCTCGATCGCCTGGCCGCGACCGGTGTCGAGACCGCCGTCGTCAACGTCCATTATCTCGCCGACCAGATCGAGCGCCATGTCGCCGGCCGCCGGGCGCCGCGCATCGTCATTTCCGACGAGCGCGAAAACCTGCTCGATACCGGCGGCGGCGTGGTCAAGGCGCTGCCCAGCCTCGGCGCGGCACCGTTCTATCATCTCAACTCCGACACCATCTGGATCGACGGCGTGAAGTCCAACCTGGTCCGCCTCGCCGAGGGCTTCGATCCCGCGCGGATGGATGCGCTGCTCCTGCTCGCGGCGACCTCCAGCAGCGTCGGCTACAGCGGCCGCGGCGACTTCGCCATGGCCCCGGACGGCCGGCTGCGGCGCCGCTCCGAGCGCGAGGTCGCCCCGTTCGTCTATGCCGGCGTCGCGATCCTCTCCCCGGCCCTGTTCGCCGGTGCGCCCGGCGGTTCGTTCTCGCTCAACGTCCTGTTCGATCGCGCCATCGAGGCCGGCCGGTTCTACGGCTTGCGGCTCGAAGGCGTGTGGATGCATGTGGGAACGCCGGAGGCGATCGCCGCCGCGGAAGCCGCGATCCTCGCCAGTGCGGCGTGATCAAATCGCCGCACTTGTTCCTACCAATTCGGCTCTGTGAGACGCTTTGGGCCATCATCGTTCGCAGGTGCGATCTTCGGAGCGAGTTCCCTCAGCTCCTTTGGAAGTGCGTCTAATTCCGTACTCTCAAAGGGTCGCCGAAGATATCGCGTCGCCATGAGTGCGGCGGCTTGGGCTTGCTGGAAATCGCGCCTCGCTTTCACGGGCTCGCGGTCCTCGCGCGAGGAGACCCAGGCCTTGTGAAGGGCAAAAGCGCGCGGATCGATCACGACCATCCGGACCGGATAGCCGCGCTCGTCGATTGCGACAACATCCATTTTGGGCGAATTGACCAGCCATGCGAGACCGAAAATTGCCGCGCCTTCCAAATCTTCAGGAAGGTCTGTCAGTGCCGGTTTCGATTTGTCACGTATCGGTTCTCTCGCTTCAGGCCGGATTAAATCAACGAGGTAGCCATCGCGATTTGCGGCGCGGAAGCTTCGCGGACGTACAGGAGCGAAGGACGTATCCACAGCGCGGAGCAGGCCGATCAGACCTGCAGCGTGGATGCCGGTAAATGCCAGGCTGAGGCGGCGACGCGCATCGTAGAGAAGGTCGATGTCGAGTGACGCAACGAGATCGCTTTGCGTCTGCACACCTGCTTCAGCCTCATATGCATACAAGGCATTTGTGCCGACTATCGTCAGGTGCTCCCCGAGCAACCCTGCTTCGTCACATTCCCTGAGGATGCGTGCTGCGATGACCGGCACCCGGCCAAGACCCAGCGCCCGGTTGACCGGAGCCAGTTCGTCCAGGCGATTGGCAAGACCTGCAAGACGGTCCCGATTTTCGGCACGGCCGCTCACAAACGCTTCGTAAATGCGTTCTGTCTCAACGCCACGTCGCCCAAGAGACTTTTCGGTTTGCCTCGTCTTTCGGAGAAGATACTCCGCACCGTTCCGCTCGCCCCACCTCATGCTTCCAGCAAAGCGATGGTTTGCTTCGTGGTGCGCCTGCCGCCACGTATCGAACACCTGTTGGGTGTCGATCAACTGGCGGCGCTGCTCTCCTCTTAGTTCGTTGATATACATGCGTTTTCCACTTTCAACCAGTCTCTTGATTGATGTAGTGGAAAAGACAATAAATTCAAGTTATTGAGCCAAATAATCTTCGTCGCCTTCTTGCGCCCCCGCTCCTTTGTGAGGACGAGGTTTTCCACTGGAGCCGCGGTCAGGCGGCCGCTGGGTGGAAAATCCAACAAAGACCTGCACTTAGTTGCTCACAGACGGGCTTCCGTAAGTGCCACGGTCGAGATTGAAGCCTGGTCCAGTAGGAGCGAGCAGCTCCGACGGACACCGAGGCGACGGACGCTTGCCATTCGGACGCTGAGTCTCATTCGGCTACGCCCCACCGCGTCACCGCCGCCGCGCAAGCCGCGATCCCCGCCAGCGCGGCGTGATAGACTGACTTGATTTGCAATCAGCTCGAAAGCCTTCGATCGGAGTGCCCCAGTCGGGCGATCCCGTCGTTGCGACCGTTCCCATGAACCCGCGCGTGTTCACCATTCCGCCGTCGGTGCCGTTCCTGCCGGCGCTCATCGGCGCGCTCAGGGACGGCCGCCTGGTCGAGGGCCTGTCGGCGTCCGACCCGTTCGCTTTGGCCGGAGCCACCATCTTCCTGCCGACGCGGCGGGCCTGCAGGCTTGCGCGCGATGCCTTCCTCGACGTGCCCGGGGTCGACGCTGCGGTGCTGCCGCGCATCGTGCCGATCGGCGACATCGACGAGGACGAGCTGGTGTTTGCCGACATGGCGACCGGGGCCGCCGCCCGCGATGCCCTCGACCTGCCGCCGGCGCTGGGCGGGTTGGAGCGGCGCTTCTTGCTTGCCGCGTCTCGTCTACGCATGGGCCGAGCGCATGGAGCCGCGCCCGGGCGAGCCGCCGCTGATCGTACGCCACCCGGCCGCGGCGCTCGCGCTCGCCGACGATCTCGCGCGGCTGATGGACGACATGACCACCCGCGAGGTGCCGTGGGAGCGCCTCGACGCCCTGGTGCCGGACCATCTCGACGAATACTGGCAGCTCACCCTGCGGTTCCTGCGGATCGCCACGCGAGATGGTGGCCGGCGATCCTTGCCGAGCGCGGCGCCATCGAGCCGGCGGAGCGGCGCGACCGCCTGATCGCCGCCGAAGCGCGCCGTCTCGCCGCGGCGCCCGGCGCGCCGGTCATCGCGGCGGGCTCGACCGGCTCGATGCCGGCGACCGCGCGCCTGCTCGCGACCATCGCCGGGCATCCCCGCGGCGCGGTGGTGCTGCCGGGCCTCGACACCGCGCTCGACGCGGCCGCATGGATCGTCATCGGCGGCACCGAGGCCGGTGGCGGCTCCGCCGATCGCCGGCCACCCGCAATTCGCCATGCATGGGCTGTTGGCGCGCCTCGGCATCAGCCGCGGACGAGGTGGTCGCGCTCGCTCCGCCGGCTGCCGATGGGCGCGAGATCCTGCTCAGCGAGGCGCTCCGCCCGGCGGCGGCGACCGATCGATGGCGCACCAGCCTGGCCGCGGCCAATGCCGGTTTCGCGCTCGACCGGGCGATGGCCACCATCACCGTCATCGAAGCCGCCAATGTGGAAGAGGAGGCGCTCGCCATCGCGGTCGTGCTGCGCGAGGCGCTGACCTCGCCGACGCGCACCGCGGCGCTGGTGACGCCGGACCGCGCGCTGGCGCGCCGGGTCGCGGTGACGCTGCGGCGCTGGAACGTCGATGCCGACGACTCCGGCGGCGATCCGCTCGCCGAAACCGCGGCCGGCGTGTTCGCGCGCCTGGTCGCCGCCGCGGCGCTCGAGCGGCTGGCGCCGGTGCCGCTGCTGGCGCTGCTGAAGCATCCGCTGGCCCGGCTCGGCCGCGAGGAGGGCGCCCATCGCGGCGCGATCGCCACCCTGGAGCGGGCGATCCTGCGGGGACCGCGCCCGCGCCCCGGCGCGGCCGGTCTCGCCCATGCGTTGGCGACCTTTCGCGCCGAGCTCGCCAAGCTGCGCAATGGCGAGGCGTCGCAGATTCACCACGCCGAGCCCCGGGCCAAGCTCCACGACGACGCCCTCGCGCGGGCAAGCGCGCTCATCGACCGCATCGCGGCGGCGTTGGCGCCGCTGGAGAAGGCGCCGACCGCGGGCGAGCAGGATTTCGCCGGCCTGGCGGCGCGCCACCGCGATGCCGTGATGCAGATGAGCCTGGATGGCGACGGCACGCCCGCCGCCTTTGCCGGCAGCGACGGCACGGCGCTGGAAACGGCATTCTCCGACATCGCCGAGAATGCCGAGCCTTTCATGGTCGAGCCCGGCGACTATGCCGAACTGCTCGGCCTCGCCATCGGCGATCGCGTCGTGCGCCGGCCCGGCGCGCCGGCAGAGCCGCATCCGCATCTATGGCCCGCTCGAAGCGCGCCTCACCGGCGTCGACCGGGTCGTCATCGGCGGGCTGGTCGAGGGCGTGTGGCCGCCCGATCCGCGCATCGATCCCTGGCTCAACCGGCCGATGCGCCACGCCCTCGGGCTCGATCTGCCGGAACGGCGCATCGGCCTGTCCGCCCATGATTTCGCCCAGCTCCTCGGCACCGCGGAGGTGTTTCTCACCCGCTCGGCCAAGCTCGCCGGCGCGCCGACGGTCGCCTCGCGATTTCTGCAGCGGCTCGCCGCGGTGGCGGGCGGATGCGCCGTGGCGGGCCGCGGTCGCCCGCGGCGAGCGCTACCGCATCTCGGCCGCAGCCTCGACCACCCGCGGGCGCCGCCGCGGCCGGTCGTCGCGCCCGCAGCCGCGCCCGCCCCGCGCGAGCGCGCCCGACGCGCCTCTCGGTCACCGAGATCGAGCACTGGCTGCGCGATCCCTACACCATCTACGCCAAGCACATCCTCAAGCTGCCGCAGCTCGACCGGGTCGACGAGCCGCCCGGCGCCGCCGATCGCGGCAGTCGCGATCCATGCCGCAATCGGCGAATTCGCCAAGACTTACGCCGACCGGCTGCCCGACGACCCCTTGCGGAGCTGCTGCGGCATCGGCCGCATCCATTTCGCCCCGCTCGACGATTATCCCGAGGCGCGCGCCTTCTGGTGGCCGCGCTACGAGCGCATCGCCGCCTGGTTCGCCGACTTCGAGCGGCAGCGCCGCACCCGGGTCGCGTCGGCGCAGGTCGAGGTCCCCGGCGAGCTGGCTATACCGATCGGCGACCGCATCTTCCGCCTGACCGGCCGCGCCGACCGCATCGAGCGGCTCAGCGACGGCGGCTATGCGATCCTGGACTTCAAGACCGGCGCCCCGCCCTCCGACCGGCAGGTCCAGATCGGCGTCGCGCCGCAGCTGACGCTGGAGGCGGCGATGCTGCGGGGCGGCGGATTTCGCGCCATTACCGGCCGCGCCCGATCGATCGCCGAGCTGGTCTATGTCAGGCTCAAGGGCGGCGAGCCGCCGGCGACGAGCATCCGTCGTTTTCGAGGGCGTCGGCATCCGGATGCAGCGGCCGACGCGGCGCTGGCGCGGCTCACCGACGCTGGTGACGCGCTTTGAGGACGAAGACACGCCGTACCGTTCGCTGGTCCTGTCGATGTGGAAGCATCGCTACGGCACCTATGACGACCTCGCCCGCGTCAAGGAATGGTCGCTCGCCGGCGGCGTGGACGAGAGCGAGCCATGAGCGCGCGCCACATTCCCGACGCGGTGCGGCGCAAGCAGGCGGAGGCGTCCGACCCGTCCTGCTCGGCCTTCGTCGCGGCCAATGCGGGCTCCGGCAAGACCCATGTGCTGGCCCAGCGGGTGATCCGGCTCATGCTCGACGGCGGCCCCGGCGGGGTCGATCCCTCGCGCATTCTGTGCATCACCTTCACCAAGGCGGCGGCCGCCAACATGGCGGCGCGGGTCTATGACCGGCTGCGCGGCTGGATCGCGCTCGACGACGCCGCGCTCGACGCCGCGATGCGCGAGATCGGCGTCACCGCCATCGATGCCGCCAAGCGCGCGCGGGCGCGGGCGCTTGTTCGCCGCCGCGCTGGAGACGCCGGGCGGCCTCAAGGTCCAGACCATCCACGCCTTCTGCACCCGGCTGCTCCAGCAGTTTCCGTTCGAGGCGAATGTGGCGGCGCGCTTCACCGTGCTGGACGACCGCTCCCAGGCCGAAATGTTCGAGCGCGCCACCTACGCCGGTGCTGCTCCGGGCGGCGGCCGCACCGGCGAGCCCGCTCGGCCGCGCGCTGCGAGCGCGCCGTCGCGGGCGCCGCCGACACGACCTTGCTGCAGCGGCTGCGCGAAGCCGATCAAGCAGCGCGAGAAGCTCGACCCGGTGGCTCGATGCCGCCGGCAGCGTCGAGCGCGCGATGGCGCAGCTCTCGGCGGCGCTCGGCATCGACGCCCGATGACGATCTCGCCGCGGTCGAAAAGGAGATCGTCGACGGCCCCCATCTGCCGGTCGGCGGAATGGGCCGCGGTCGCCGCGGCGTTCAAGCAGGGCAGTCGCGAACGACCAAGCACAGTCGGCGCGCCTCATGGAGGCGCTGGCCGCGCCCGCGGCCTGCGGCCGGATAAATATCTTTCGGTGTTCTTCACCGACAAGAAACGGACCGCGCCAGTCGGTCGATCACCAAGGCGCTCGCCCGCGAGTATCCCGCCCTGGCGGACCGGCTTGCGGCCGAGAAGGCGCGCCTCGAAACCCTGGTCGAGCGCCGCAAGGGGATCGTCTGCCGCGACCGCACGCGCGGCGCTCGATCGCCATCGGCGCGCGAGGTGATCGCGTTCTACGGCGCCGAGAAGGACCGCCGCGGCCTTCTCGACTACGACGACCTCATCGACAAGGCCGGCGCCATGCTGGACGCGGTCAATCCGAGCTGGGTGCACTACAAGCTCGATCTCGGGCTCGACCACGTCCTGATCGACGAGGCGCAGGATACCAGCGAGAAGCAATGGCGGATCGTGCGCCAGCTGGTGGCGGAATTCGCGGCCGGCGCCGGCGCGCGCGGCCTCCTCACCCGCACCTTGTTCGCGGTCGGCGACGAGAAGCAGTCGATCTTCTCGTTCCAGGGCGCGGCGCCGCGCAAATACGAGGAGATGCGACAGCATTTCGCGCGCGCTGTTCGAGCGCTCCGAGACCGCCTGGCGGCATGTGCGGTTCGACCACTCGTTCCGCTCGGGGCCCAATGTGCTCGGCGCGGTCGACGAGGTGTTCGCGCGCGGCTGACGATCTATCGCAGCATCACCACCGACGACGCCGGCATGCCCGAGACATCTGGCGCTGCCGGCAGCGGTGCCGGGCCTCGTCGAGATCTGGCCGCTGATCGAGGCCGAGCCGACCGCCGGAGATCGAGGCTTGGGACGCGCCGTTCGACGCGGTGTCGGAATCGAGCCCGCGGGCCAAGCTTGCGGCGAAGATCGCCGCCGCCGTGCGCGGCTGGATCGCGAGCGGCGCCGCCGGTCGGGGCCGCGCGCCGCCCGCTCACCGCAGGCGACGTGCTCGTTCTCGTGCGCCAGCGCGGCCCGCTGTTCGAGGCGATCATCCGCGCTTTGAAGAATGCCGGGGTGGCGGTCGCCGGGCGCCGACCGCCTCGTGCTCACCGAGCACATCGCGATCGTCGACCTGATGGCGCTCGCGGACGCCCTGCTGCTGCCGCAGGACGATCTCGCGCTCGCGGTCGCGCTCAAGAGCCCGTTGTTCGGGCTTCGATGACGATCTCCTGTTCGACCTCGCCTGGAACCGCCGGGCTGGCTTGCGCGAGACCCTTGCGGCGCGCGCCGGCGGATAATCTCTTCTTCGCCGCCGCCGATGCGCTGCTGAACCGGTGCGCGGAGATGGCGCGGCGGGCGACGCCGTTTGCCTTCTTCGCCTGGCTGCTCGGTCCGGAACTGGGACGCCGGCGGATGTTCGCGCGGCTCGGCGTCGAGGCGGCGGATGCGCTCGAGGAGTTCCTCGAGCTCGCGCTCGACTATGAGCGGCAGGAGCCGCCATCGTTGCAGGGCTTCCTGGCGTGGCTGCGGTCGGCCGAGGCCGTCGTCAAGCGCGACATGGAAATCGGCCGCGACGAGGTCCGGGTGATGACCGTGCACGGCGCCAAGGGCCTCGAGGCGCCGGTGGTGATCCTGGCCGACACGACGACCCCGCCCGCGGGCGCCCACGCGCCGGGCCTGCTCGCGGTGCCGCGGCCGCGGACCGCGCCGGAGACGCCGCCCTGCCTCGTCTGGCCCGGCCGCAAGAAGGACGACGTCGCGGCCGTCGCCACGGCGCGCGGACGCGGCGAGGCCGACGCCGAAGACGAGCATCGCCGCCTGCTCTACGTCGCCATGACCCGGGCCGCCGAGCGGCTGATCGTGTGCGGCTGCCAAGGCGTAATGCACCGGCCGGCGGGCTGCTGGTACGACCTGATCGTCGAGGGGCTCGCCGGCATGCCGGGCTTCGAGGAAATCGGCGAGGGCGACGCAAGGGTGTGGCGCTACCGCGTCGCGCCGGACTTGAGTTCGCCGCACTGGGTTCGCCGGACCTGCGTTCGCTGGACTTGGGCGACGCATCGGCCCGGCCTGCGACGTGCCAGCGACGACGGCCGGCCTGGCTGACGGCTCCGGCCGCCGGCGAGGCCGCAGGGGTGGTGACGCTCAACCCCTCGACCGCCTATGAGGAGACCGCCGCGCCGCGCCGATACGCCTCCGGCGGGCGGATGCCCGGCGTGCGCTGGAACGCGGACGGCTGGTGCATCGGCTGATGCAATCGCTTCCCGAGATTCCCGCGGGCGAGCGGGCCGCGGCGGCGCAGCGCTACATCGCGCGGGCGGGAACGGCATTCGAATCCGACTGAGCGGGATCGCCTGGTGGCGCGGGTGCTCGGCCTGCTCGCGGATGCGCGTTTTGCCCCGCTGTTCGCCACAGGCAGCCGCGCCGAGGTGCCGATCGTCGGCCGGCTGCATCGTGCCGGCCGTCCCGATGTCCTGGTGTCCGGCCAGATCGACCGGCTGGTGGTAACCGCGGACGCCGTGCTGATCGCCGACTACAAAACGAATCAGGTCGTCCCGGACGCCCCGCAGGCGGCCCCGCAAGCCTATGTGGAACAGCTTGCGCTCTACCGCGCCGTGCTCGGCAGCATCTACCCCGGCCGGACCGTGCGGGCCGCCCTGGTGTGGACCGAACGCCCGGCATTGATGGAATTTTCGGGAGCCGCCCTCGATGCGGCGCTCGCCCGCGTCACCTCCGCGTGAGCGCGCCTTGACGCTTCCGGGCCGCCTCCCTACGTTTCGACTTCAACAACCCGGGGGCGCCGGCCGCGCCCAGTTTCACGCGCAATGCCCGTTCCTCGCGCAATAGCGCAATAAAGGTGTCCCATGGGGGTAACCAAGGTTTCCGACGCGGATTTCGAAGCCCAGGTGCTCAAGTCGGCGGAGCCGGTCGTGGTCGATTTCTGGGCCGAATGGTGCGGCCCGTGCCGCATGATCGCTCCGGCGCTGGAAGAGATCGCAGGCCGGCTCGGCGACAAGGTCAAGATCGTCAAGCTCAATGTCGATGAGAACCCGCAGACCGCCCAGAAGTACAACATCATGTCGATCCCGACCCTGATGCTGTTCAAGAAGGGCGAACTGGCCTCCCGCCAGGTCGGCGCAGCGCCGAAGGCCAAGCTCGAGCAGTGGATCACGGCCGCCGTCTGAACGGCGCCCCACAGAGAATCTGTTGCAGCGGCCGGCATTTCGCCGGCCGTTTGCGTTGATACCGTTGCGTGAGAGCCGCGCGCTCTCTTTTCCCTCCCCGTCTTCGGGGAGGGCCAGGGTGGGGTCCTTGCTTTTCTTCGATAGGCTGGACCGCCGTTCCCCACCCGACCGAGCTTCGCTCGGCCACCCTCCCCGAAATCGGGGAGGGAAAGTCTTCCGCCGCTCACGTCGGCGGCGTGCCGTTGGCGGCCAGCACCTCGCCGGCGAGGTAGAGCGAGCCGGTGATGAGAATCCGCGGCGGCGGGTCGAGGTCGAGGTCGCCGATGTGGGACAGCGCCGCGGCGACGTCGGCGCAGGCATCGGCGGGAATGCCGATGGCGCGCGCGGTCTGCGCCAGCTCCTCGGCCGGCACGCCCTTGTCCTGGCTGATCGGCACCGCGATGAGCCGCCGCGCCAGCCCGGTGAAATTGCGCAGGAAGCCTTCGCGCTCCTTCGTCGCCAGCATGCCGACGATCAGCACGACCGGACGCGACACCCGCTCTTCCAGATCGGCGAGCGCGGCGGCGACGATGCGTCCGCCATCGGGATTATGGGCGCCGTCGAGCCAGACTTCGCTGCCGGCCGGTGCGTGGGCGAGGAGGTTGCCGGCGGTCAGGCGCTGCATGCGCGCCGGCCATTCCGCCCGCACAGCCCTTGTCGTAGGCGGCCGGCGCAGCTTGAATCCGGCCGCACGCAGCGCCGCGATGGCGGTGCCGGCATTGTCGATCTGGTGGCGGCCGAACAGGCGCGGGCTCGGCAGGTCGAGGAGGCCCTGCTCGTCCTGGTAGACGAGGCGGCCGCGTTCCTCGCTCGCCACCCAGTCCTGCCCCGCGACATGGAGCGGCGCACCGATCTCGCCGGCACGCTGCACGATCACCGACAGCGGCCCTTCGGTCTGGCGGCCGACCACCGCGGGAATCCCGCGCTTGAAGATGGCGGCCTTCTCGCTCGCGATCTTCTCCAGGGTGTCGCCGAGGAATTCGACGTGGTCGATGGATACCGGCGTGATGACGCTCGCCAGCGGCTGGGCGACGACATTGGTGGCGTCGAGCCGGCCGCCGAGCCCGACCTCGAGCAGCAGCGCATCGGCCGGATGGCGCGAGAACAGCAGGAAGCCCGCCGCGGTCTCCATTTCGAATACGGTGATCGGCGCATTGCCGTTGGCGCTTCTCGCAGGCCTCCAGCGCCTCGACGAGTTCGGCGTCGCCGACCAGCAGCGCCGCCGCTTCTTGGCCGCTTTCTTGGCCGAGGCGGAAGCGCTCGTTGAGCCGCACCAGATTGGGCGAGGTGTAGACATGCACGCGCGCGCCCGCCGCCTCCAGCATGGCGCGCATGAACGCGATGGTCGAGCCCTTGCCGTTGGTGCCGGCGACATGGATGACCGGCGGCAGCTTGCGCTCGGGATGGCCGAGCGCTTCGAGCAGGCGCCACATGCGGTCGAGCGACAGGTCGATCCGCTTGGGGTGGAGCGCCAAGAGCCGCGCCAGGATCGCGTCTACATGGGGCATGCGGAGTTCGTCATGGGGGCGGGCTTTCAGGGATTGGAGGTGTCGATGCCGGGGGTTCTACGGCACTTCGCCGGGATCGTCATGGGCTTCGTCCATGACGAGTGAGCACCTCGTCCGATCTATTGAGGCGGGCGAGTGGGTCGAGGCGTGCCGGCCGAGGTGTCAGAGGAGCGGCGAAAAGGCACACACAACGTCGTGTGCTGTGGAAAGCGGGGATGGATTTCTTAGAGAATCTTCGCTACTTCAACAGAGAGCGGAACAGAAAAGGAACGAAAGACGTCTGTTCCTGCTTCCTATTTTACCTTTACTTGGGTACTTGAGCGGGTTTGCGTAAGACGTAACAGGTGGCTGAATGAGCTTCTCCGCGACATTTCTTGATGAATTGCGGAGCCGGATACCGGTTTCGGATGTCGTCGGCCGCAAGGTGAAGCTCAAAAAGCAGGGTCGCGAGTGGAGGGGGCTGTCGCCTTTCAACAAGGAGCGGACACCGTCATTCTTTGTGAATGACCATAAAGGTTTCTACCACGACTTCTCTTCCGGGAAGCACGGCGACATATTCACCTTTCTGATGGAGACTGAGGGACTTACGTTTCCAGAGGCCGTGGAGAAGATTGCAGACATTGCCGGCGTGCAATTGCCCAGTGTTTCGAAAGAGACCGAGGCTTTCCTGGAAAAGCGTAAGAGCCTCTACGATGTTCTTCAACTGGCCACGGAATTTTTTGAAACTGTTCTTGCCTCGAGGATGGGGGCAGCGGCCCGCGGGTACCTTAATGATCGAGGGGTCCTGCCTAACACGCAGAGAGAATTTCGGATCGGGTATGCCCCGCCAGAGCGGTTCGCCCTTAAGGAATTCCTTGGTTCTAAAGGCGTCTCTATCGCGGATATGATCGAATCCGGACTTCTGATTAGCGGTGACGAGATTCCAGTCCCGTACGATCGTTTTCGTGACCGAATCATCATTCCTATCCAAGATCAACGAGGACGGATAATAGCATTTGGCGGTCGTACTCTAAAGAGCGATGTGCAGCCCAAGTATCTTAACTCGCCAGATACGCCCCTTTTTCACAAAAGCCAAACCGTATTTAATTTCCATAGAGCGCGAGCAACTGCCCAAAAGGAATCGCTCTTAATCGCGGTCGAGGGATATCTCGACGCGATTTCGTTATATCAATCCGGCATTCAGAATGTCGTCGCACTGATGGGAACGGCATTCACGGAGGATCAAATTCAGTCGTTGTGGCGCTTGGCTCCAGAACCTGTGATTTGCTTCGACGGCGACAAAGCAGGGGTGGCGGCTGCGGAACGGTCTTTGGATAAATCCTGCCGCTACTTCGTACCGGCTTTACCTTTCGCTACGCATTCCTACCCCCTGGGGTTGATCCAGATGAGTTGATACGCGAACAAGGGCGCGAGCGCTTTCAGGCAGTTGTAACTGATGCGATTCCGTTTTGGGACATGCTTTGGGAGCGAGAATTTCAGAAAATGGGCGCGATCCGAACTCCTGATCAAAAGGCAGTGTTCGAGAAGAACCTGATGCAATTGCTATCATTGATGGGCGATAAATTACTGCGAGACAGCTACAGAAACCGGGCAAGAGCTCAACTTGTAGCGCTTTTTAAATCGCTTGATTGGGAGGCAGCAATTAAACCAAAAAAAAAGCGTAGCCTTGTCGGCGGTGAGCTTCGGTTGGAGCCGATCGAACCTCTTCTGGGGATCGAAAAGGTGCTTCTCGGAACTCTCATTGAATATCCCGACCTCATGGACATTCATCTCGACCGCCTGATGAACGTTCAGTTGTCTTCAATTTTGGAGCAGTTCAAAGGTGAGATCTACAGAATATGCGAAGAATTCAATGATCGTGATGTGGTGACGTTCTATGAACAAATTCACGATGATTTCCAGAAAGTGCTTTCCGATGTCCATGGCGAAGTAGATAGGAACCGCCGGATTTCAATCGCGAGCAGTCTATTTAAGCGGTTCCCGCTGCTTAAACTTTTGCCGCCTCCGGACTTTGTGGCCCAATGCGTCGAATTATTCTTCAATTTGCTGGAAGTGAGACAGCTAGAGCGGGAGATTGCAGAGATCGCGTCCGATGCCGTGCGAATTAACGATGACAAGGAGTTGGAGCACGTGACACTGCTTGCCCGTGAATTGATGGACATGAGGGGCAAGGCAGCGCAACGCGACCAAGAACTGGCGAGCCTCGCGCATGAGTTGCGTAAGCAGCTTTTACCGACAGCCGACAACCTTCGACGCCAGGGTGTAGTCGTTTCGGCCGTGTAAAGACCCACGTTCTTACCTTGCATCGGAAGAACCGAACGTTAAATAAAGAGCTGAAAGAAGCCGAGCGGGCATTAGGCGACGAGCCGAGCGAGCAGAACTTCGCGCGGCTTCAGGATGTCCAGGGGCGTCTTTCGGCCGTCGACGGCACGGAAGCGTCGATAGAAGGGTTCGGGGCGTCTTCCGGAAGGCCGGGGCGCGGGCTATAAGGATGGCGAGGCCAACCGGCCGGATGCTTCCGCGAGGCGGAAACGCCGGCCTTTTCAGGCGTTTAGGGCAGGCCGCGAGTTTGGGGCATTGCGGACAGGGTTAAGCGGGGCTTAAGCGGCCTCGGCGATACTTCGGCGCGATTCGGACGGCGGCGGCCGCTTCCGGAACCAAATGTTGGGGTCAGACCATCAGGTCAAATCAAGGCGAGGGCGCGGCCCCGCTGGAGAATTATCCATGGCAAGCAGAGTCAAGGCGGCGCTGAAAGAAAAGAAGGACGACGCGGCGCCGGAAAAGGACGCCCCGGACACGCCCGACGCTCCGCTGCCGTTGCTAGACCTCTCCGATGCCGCGGTCCGCAAGATGATCAAGGCCGCCAAGAAGCGGGGCTATGTCACCCATGAACAGATCAATGCGGTGCTGCCCTCCGAGGAGGTGACCTCCGACCAGATCGAGGACGTGTTCGCGATGCTCAACGAGATGGGCATCAACGTCATCGAGACCGAGGAGGCCGAGACCGAGGAAACCTCCGAGGAGGCGCGCGAGGAACCCGAAGAGGAAGAGAGCGAGGGCGAACTCGTCGAGGTCGCGCGCACCACGCCGGCCGAGACCAAGAAATCCGAGCCGGGCGAGCGCACCGACGACCCCGTGCGCATGTATCTGCGCGAAATGGGTTCGGTCGAGCTGCTTTCGCGCGAGGGCGAAATCGCCATTGCCAAGCGCATCGAGGCCGGCCGCGAGGCGATGATCGCGGGCCTGTGCGAGAGCCCGCTGACCTTCCAGGCCATCATCATCTGGCGCGACGAGCTCAACGACGGCAAGGTGTTCCTGCGCGACATCATCGACCTCGAGGCGACCTATGCCGGCCCCGACGCCAAGAACGTCGCCGCATTGGCCCCCGCCGAAGGTGCCGATAACGGCGCCGGCGGCGTGGTGGTCGGCGCCGTGGGTCAGCCGCAGACGGTCGCGCCCGCGACCGCGCCTGCGGCCGCAACCCCGTTCCGGTCCAAGCCCGACGCCATGCCCAGTGGAGAGGAGTCGGGAGAGCCGCCGGAGGGCGAACTCGACGAGGACGACCTCGAAGGCTCGATGTCGCTCGCCGCCATCGAGGCCGAGCTCAAGCCCAAGGTGCTGGAAACCTTCGACAACGTCGCGGATTCCTACAAGCGCCTGCGCCGCCTGCAGGACCAGGACATCCAGTTCAAGCTCAAGAGCACGACGCTGTCGCCGGCCCAGGAGCGCAAATACAAGAAGCTCAAGGAAGAGATCATCGCCGAGGTGAAGTCGCTGCGGCTGAACCAGGCGCGCATCGATTCCCTGGTCGAGCAGCTCTACGACATCAACAAGCGCCTGGTCGGCTTCGAAGGCCGCATGATGCGGCTCGCCGAAAGCCACGGCGTCTCGCGCGAGGACTTCCTCAAGAACTACATCGGCTCCGAGCTCGATCCGCGCTGGCTCAACCGGGTCTCGAAGCTCTCCGCCGCGCGGCTGGAAGAACCTCGTCGCCCGCGACAAGGACCGCATCAAGGACCTGCGCTCCCAGATCCACTCGCTCGCCGAAGAGACCGGCCTCGAGATCCAGGAATACCGCAAGATCGTCCAGATGGTGCAGAAGGGCGAACGCGAGGCGCGCCAGGCCAAGAAGGAGATGGTGGAGGCCAACCTGCGCCTCGTCATCTCCATCGCCAAGAAATACACCAATCGCGGCCTGCAGTTCCTCGACCTGATCCAGGAAGGCAATATCGGCCTGATGAAGGCGGTCGACAAATTCGAATACCGCCGCGGCTACAAGTTCTCGACCTATGCGACATGGTGGATCCGGCAGGCGATCACCCGCTCGATCGCCGACCAGGCGCGCACCATCCGCATTCCCGTGCACATGATCGAGACCATCAACAAGATCGTGCGCACCAGCCGGCAGATGCTCCACGAGATCGGCCGCGAGCCGACCCCGGAGGAACTCGCCGAGAAGCTCGGCATGCCGCTCGAGAAGGTCCGCAAGGTGCTCAAGATCGCCAAGGAGCCGATCTCGCTGGAGACCCCGATCGGCGACGAGGAGGACAGCCATCTCGGCGACTTCATCGAGGACAAGAACGCGATCCTGCCGATCGACGCCGCGATCCAGTCGAACCTGCGCGAGACCACGACCCGCGTGCTCGCCTCGCTGACGCCGCGCGAGGAGCGCGTGCTGCGCATGCGCTTCGGCATCGGCATGAACACCGACCACACGCTGGAAGAGGTCGGCCAGCAGTTCTCGGTGACCCGCGAACGCATCCGGCAGATCGAGGCGAAGGCGCTGCGCAAGCTCAAGCACCCGTCGCGGTCGAGGAAGCTGCGGAGCTTCTTGGATAATTGAGGATTATCGCGTCCGGAAATCTGCGAGCCGCGTGCAGTCGACCAGGCGCGGTATGTTCTGGAGCGTAAATACCTTGCCTCTCGTTGCAAGTAAAAGTTTCCTCATATCTTCACGGCGCTGACCAGAATCCACGACCTGCTATGCAGGCGATTACTTCGAAGCGCGGCGGATCGGTCGGAGTCCGACCTTGCATTGAAAGGCTGCCGAGATGCTGCACGCGTGTGACCTTGTCGCGCGCTGTGCCGTCATCCTCCGTAATCTTGGCTTCGATGACGACCGCGGGATTGAATTCGTCCGGGATTATAAAATCGGGTGCTTGATCGAAGTTACTTAATTCGTTCTGCACGCTTGGTCTTGCGAAAGCTGATTTTGGCTTCCGCCAGTTGGACTTCGATAGCCAATTCCAGGACATCGCCGACCAGTTCGGAGACACTATCGCGGTGACCGGCGAAAGGGCGGCCGAGAAAGCGCTCATAGAGCAGCATAGCGTATGGAACGCCGAGATCGGCCAGCGGTTGCAGGCTGGCAAGGCCGTTTCTGGTATCCGCTTTGTCAAGACGGTATAGTTTATTATCCGGAATATCCGGCGGAGGCTTGGTCAAAAGATCGCATGCCGTTGCGACCATAGCTTCCAATCTTTTATTGCTCACGCCATTGTTAGGTCGAAGCGGAATGAGTGGTGCCATTCTTATTGCACGATCAAGAGTGCGAGCTGCGCTTTGGGTCACGGCGACATCGCTACGTTGTGTCGTGATGTAGGCCCATTCCGGCGGCGTAAAGCCTAAAATCGTGCGCAGCACAATAAAGCTGATCGGTGTCCTGCAGATGGTCGCGATTATTGGTTCTGGTGAGAAGTCCCGAAAATCTTTGGTGGTCGCTTTGATCTCTTCATAGCCTTTAGAGAAAATTGAATAATCAATGAAGCCTTCACCCTTCGGAAGATTGAGGAACTCTGATTGAAGAGTGCAGAATACCTCATCAACAAAAACATCGAGCTTCGCCTCGACTTCTGTGAATGGAACCTCAAAAGGAAACGGCATCTTCAATATCCAATTCGAATACCTGCTCTCGTTCGGAAAGTCCGATACGACGCTGAGCCGAATTCGTGCCGATCTTCTGAATGATGAAATCAAGGTCGACTAACAACGCAGCCTCTTTCGCAAACCGCCTCATGCGTTCGTCAACGGCTGCGCTGACATCCCAGGTTTGCCGGAGCCGCCATACGGTCATCCGGGTCAAGTGGCCGAACGTGATGCAGCGGATGTCACCTATCGTTGGATTCATTCCAGCAGCATAAAGATGCTTTACATCTTTTTCGATGATTTCTCGCAATTGGTCGCCGCTTTCGAAAAGTAGCCGTTTTTTCGTGCTTCCGGTGGCCCGGCAGACGAAGACAGTGTCCACAATTGACGGGCGCGTCCCGTGTATGTGTATTGATCCGCCCATTTCAGCAGGGCAGGGCAGGGTTGTCGAACACACTAGCCCGGAATCGAGCAATGCGACGCCTACCGCATGATAAACTTCGAAGCGATTGTGATGAAAGGTGAATGCCATCGGCGCGCCAGGTTTTAACGCACGCGCCATTCTTTGGTAAACTATCGATAGGCCCTCGGCAAAGTGATTGAGGCCGCGTGCCTGGGTTAAATTTCCCGTCAGCTCGTTTAGCGACCGAGTAAAATCGCGGTCAAATCCCTCGGCTTCCGTTCCAACAAAACGCCGGAGCCACACATAACAGAAATCCATTAGCTCGCCATACTGCACATTTCCGAAATACGGCGGATCGGTGAAGACAGCATCCAGACTTTCCGCCGGCAATGTTACCGTGGTCGCGCTGGCACAATGGATGGAAACGCTACGGGGACGGGCACCGTTGAAACGCTCGCCAATCCACTCGCCTTTTATGGGAACAAAAACTTTCTTGCCATTCTCTGAACGGACTTCGAAAGGGTCGTCACAATATTGTTTTGCCTTATCGTACTTGTCGATGATGTTCGACCAGCCGCCAGAACCAACATTCGAGCCTTTGCCATTGCTGATGCCCAATAGATTGGATTCACATTGAACCAAACCAACGGGAAATCCGTGGACGGAAAAGATATCTAGCGATTTGAGCGCCATAGTGTCGTAGCGGCACAGCATGTTCTGGTAACGTAACAGGTCAGAAAGATTGGTCGCAAGAGCATGGTGCACGCGACTGTCATTGATAGCCGCAACTCGTCGACAACTAAGTTCTAATCCAAGCAACTGGCGCTCGTTGAACATCTCCTTATAATACCGATAGCCCCACCGGTGGAGCCGATCTGTCTCATCGCCACTGAGAATTTCCTGATCGGGCACAAAACGCGGAACGAGGGCCGCCCACCGTTCAGTCATAGCGTGATACTTAGAGAGGTCTTGAGAGTCCGGCTTCTTGAAAAATCTTCCTCGATGTTCGTGGCGGCGGTGCGGATTGTGATATTCGATAGCGAACATGCGATGCCGGGGCGGACCGGCACGGGGTCTCGGATATGTGTTGACATGTCGGCAGTTCTGGCATTCGCACCGGTTCCGCCTCGCTGGTCCGTGTTCCTTTAAGTCAGTGTTACACTCGTGGCATTTTCCAGGGCGCTTCTTGTCGTTGACATCATTGAGTTCGCCGCAACCGGGGCAAACCAGAACGTGCTTAGGGTGGCGCGTGTCATCAGCAATGAGGTAGCCGGGAAATAAGTCTATCGCAGATCCGCATCGGTCGCAGTCTGCGGTCTTGATCCAAAGGAAATATTTCACTGGAACATTGCGGTCACCGAAGAGAGGGCAGTCGGTTGTATAGGCGGCGCCAATCTCAGCAGTCAGTGCTTTTATTAGCGAACGCGAGGCTGTGCGATAGGCCTCCAAATCTAAGCGTTCAATCTCTTCGCGAACGATCCACGCGGCCATGGGATTGATGTCAAAACCTTGGAACATCACAACCGACTCGGTTGGCTTCAAGCAACGGTGTGCCACCGCCCATAAAGGGGTCTGCGACCACTCGGCCAGGGAAGTCGTTTGCCTTGAAGAAGCTCTCGGCGAGCGGTCGGTCACCAAACTCGGAAAGGATCAGTCCCCGGAACAATGTACCCGGCCGACGTGCAAACCACTTATGCACCGCGATGATGGGTCGGTAGTTCTGCTGGATTTGCTTTTCCTTGAGCGCCATCGCGGCGACCAAGCCTGTGTCAAACTGGTGTTCAATTGACATTGTTTGCTCGACTTTTATTAGAACAAAACAAGAACATTTTCCTCGCCCTGTCAAGGTCGATGTTTGACAAATTCACGTGCGCCCAAAAAGGGCGACCGCAAGGGCAAAGGAAAATGGAGGTCATCGGCGCCCTGTCGTCTTGGTCGTACATCATTCGCGGGCTGCAGTTCCTCGACCTCATCCGGGAAGGCAATATCGACCTGATGAAGGCCGTCGACAAATTCAAATGCCAGGCGGCTGGAAGTTCTCCACATATGAGGCGCGGTGGACCGGGGAGCGTTGCCGAAAGCGGCCGGCCTGCTGGTCAAGGAATGGGCGCTGGCACGGCGGAACCAATTGCGCGAGAATTGGCGTCTCGCCCGTGCGGGCGAACCACCGGAGAGGATCGCAGGCCTCGATGCTGACTAAAGTAACCCGCCTTGAAAAGCTTGGTGGCTTTCGGCTGCGCGTTCGGTTCAGCGCCGGCAGCGAGGGCGTACACGACTTTGCCGCGATGGTGCAAGAACCGGGTTCTGCGCTCGAACCGCTGCGAGACGAAGGGTATTTTGCGCGCGTGTTTCTCGAATTTGGTGCGCCGACCTGGCCGAACGGCTTCGACATTGCGCCGGAGTGGCTGCGCCGCGAGATGGAAGCAGCCGGCGAGCTGACGCGGGCCGCGGCGGAGTAGGAACAAGGGGATACACACGCGGCGCGGTTCGGAAGGAGCCTTGGCGGAGTCCGCTTCGGACGCTGCGGTGTCACCCCTCCAGCAGCGGCAGCATGTGCCGGCCGTCGTCGTCGAGCCGGATCGGCTTGACCCAGCGCACCGCGGTGAGCGGCATCGCCCCATAGAGATGCGGAAACACCGCCCCGCCGCGGGAGGGTTCCCATTTCAGCGCGGGCCCGAGAGCCTGCGCATCGACCGCGACGATGACGAGGCCGGTCATGCCGGCGAAGTGCTTGCCGGCGGTGGCCGCCGCCTGCGCGGCGGTGGAGAAATGGATGTAGCCGTCGGCAAAGTCGACCGCGCTGCCGCGGAACACGCCGTCGCGCTCGGCATCGCTCCACTGCTTGTGCTCGCAGATCTTGTAGATCGTGGTCATGGCGCCCTCCGGGGCCGGATCATAGCAAATCGCCGCGGCCGGTCGCGCTTGACGGCGGCCGTCGCGCCATCGATAGGAGAGCGGCACCAGGGAGGCGGGAACGCGCATGTTGAAAAAGCCGAAATGTCCGGTCATCGCGATCGAGGAGCATTATTGGGATCCGGAAATGGCGGCCCATTTCACCGGCGTCGAGGCGGCACGGCCGGGCGCGACGCACCGGCGCCTGCTCGATCTCGGCGCGCTGCGCATCCAGGAAATGGACGACGCCGGCATCGACATCCAGGTGCTGTCCCATGGCGCGCCGGCGGCGCAGAAAATCCCGGCCGATATCGCGGTGCCGCTGACGCGGCGGGTCAACGACCGCCTGCATGCGGCGATCGCCGCCTATCCCGCGCGCCTCGCTGCCTTCGCGTCGCTGCCGACCGACGACCCCGCCGCGGCGGCCGACGAACTCGAACGCTGCGTCACCACGCTCGGCTTCAAGGGCGCGATGTTGCACGGCATCGCCCACGGGAAGTTCCTCGACGACAAGCGCTTCTGGCCGATCTACGCGCGCGCCGAGAAGCTCGACGTGCCGATCTACCTGCACCCGTCGCTGCCGCACGCGGCGGTGACGGAGGCCTATTACGCCGACTACATCGCGGAATTCCCCATGGTGGTGCGGCCGGCCTGGGGCTACACGGTCGAGACCGCGACGACGGCGATCCGGATGGTGCTGTCAGGCGTGTTCGACGCCCATCCGCGGTTGAAGGTCATTCTCGGCCACCTCGGCGAAACGCTGCCGTTCCTGGTGTGGCGCATCGACCACGCCCTGGCGCGGCCGGGACAGAAGCCGCTCAGCTTCCGCGACGTGTTCTGCAGCAATTTCTACATCACCACGAGCGGCAATTTTTCCAATCCGGCGCTGCTGTGCTCGGTGATGGAAATGGGGATCGACCGCGTGCTGTTCGCTGTCGACTGGCCGTTCGTAGAAAACCGGTCCGGCAACCCAATGGATGGACACAGTGCCGCTGTGCGACGAGGACAAGGTGAAAATCCTCAGCACCAATGCGAAGCGGGTGCTTCACCTTTGAAGCGGATTTCCATGCCCCGGCGGAGCCATATCAAGCTGGAGTGGAGCAAAGTCAGGCTGGAACCAAAGTCAGGCCGGAACAACGCCGGTCGGCCGGGCGCTCACCACAGGTTAACCCAGCGGCCGACATCGTAGACCGACGCCGCCGTGACGCAGGCGAACAGCGCCCCCCACAGCAAACCCAACAGCACGGTCCGGTTGGCGCGGAGGATGGCGTCGAATCCGTCGGAATGACTGGCCTGTCGAACCATGGCACTCTCCTCGCCGGACCCCCGGCGGCTGACCCTTTCGCCCCCACACACATGCGCCATCGATCATGGAACCGCATGATCGGCCACCTGACCGAACCCTGTTCTCGATGTGCTACTAAAACGTCGTTCCCGCAATCGCCTGTCCCGCAGGGCTGGATTGCGTTCGGGGCGGGCCGCCGCGCAATCGCCTGAAGTTGAATCGATTAGCGCTTTTATTTGATTGAATATGGTCTTGTCCGATGCTCTTGCGCGAAGTCTGCAACTTGCGCTGCATGACCCAGTCCGAAAGGTCTGCGATTTTTCGGAACTCATGCGCAAAGGGGCGGCGAGGCCGTGGAACCCGAGCCTAAACCCAAGGCCTATCTGTACGGCATCCCGGGCTGTCCGAACGGGTAGGAAGAGCCGCGATAGAGCGCATAGGAGCGGCGCAGGTGCCGGTGTGGACGGCGAATGGCGTGGCGCACCGGCCTTCTCGCCAAAGCGGCTGCCTTGGCACCCACCCGCGCCCGCGCCGCCCGCGGCAACCGGATGTTCAGGCGCGCGCCGAGGCGGACGGTGGGCGCCACTTGGGGCGCCACCTGGGCACTACCTCCTCGGTATCCGCCAGCGCGGCCGTCGCCTGGGAGCCGGTTGCGCCGGGCCTCGGGATCGTTGCTTCGATGGCGTCGACCCCCCGGGGTATCGCCTGAATCGGCCGGTAGCCGGTCTGCGACGGCTTTGCCGCTGCCCTCTGCCTGCAGGGCGGGCGGCGGCACGGCAGGCGGCGGCGCGGCGGCCACTGCCGCGACGACCGCTTCGGACCGTCACCGCCGCGACGGCGGGCCGCCCGGGCACGACGGGTGCCGTGGGTTCGTCCGGATGTTCGGCCGTGACCGATGGCGTCGGCTCCTTGGCTGGCGTCTTGCACCGGCTCTCCGCACCGGCCCTTGCGACCGGCTCGCCGTCCGGGGCGGCGGGCGCCGGTGCGTAAACGAGCGTGGATGGCGCGAGGTCGCGCAGGCGGCCGATCTCCTCGGCCCGGCGCGACACGTCCAGTGCCGCGAACTGCGCCTGTCCGGCCTGTTCCGAGATCATGTGCTGCATCATCGGCCGGCCGACCTCCGGCATCTCGCCGATCCGGGTGCGGGTTTCGGGCGTGATGAGGCCCGATCCCGCCACCGCGAGCATCATCACGGTGAGAATCGCCCCGCAGACCACGATGGTGAAATTAGGCAGCATGGGTGCGACACGTGTTGTGAGACTGCCGACGACACGACGCACGGCGCTGATTCGCGAAGATAACAGAGTCGCCCGATTTGGGGAACGAGCCGAGAATTCGAGCCGAGAATTCGGGTTGAGAATTCGGGTTGAGAATTCAAGCGCCGAAGGATCGCGCCGGCGACGCACCCCCCGCCCCGGCAGGAGCCGGCAGAGCAAATGATTGCCCCGGAGCCTCCCCGGTTGCTAAGAACGCGGTGGGGCCCGTAGCTCAATGGTCAGAGCTAGCGGCTCATAACCGCTTGGTTGCAGGTTCGAGTCCTGCCGGGCCCACCAATGATATCAAAATGTTACCTGGATTATTTGGGTGTTGACGGTTGGCGAAAAGTCGGTGTGGCAACACGGGTGGCAACATTCGGAAAAATTCGGCGCCCACCTGCGATTCGAGAGAGGTATTGCGTCGTGAAAGGGATCGCCTGCATGAATGGTGGCGCGGCACGCCCTACAAAAACGCGCCTGGCACCCGGGTGTTTTTCGTCGGATCCACACTTCACTGGACCGCGCGCTGGGCTCACAACGTCGTGGATTATTTGCGCGAGCACCACCGGTGGGTCATAGGGACCGCGGTTGCGATCGCTGCGTTGATCTTCGCAAAGATGCG